>JBAZVN010000011.1:0-144384 GCA_041660815.1 Gallionellaceae bacterium
CTTCTATGGCCATTTCGTTTTTTTGCGAATCACCTTGGCGCGCCTGCAAGTGATAAATAAATCCGTTTAAAAAATGCAAATAGGTGTTGCGTGTATCTAGCTGTAATGCCTCGTTAATCGCCTTACTTGCTTTGGTTAATTCCATTTTTCTGATGAAATTGACCGCGTTGCCCGCTTTGGCCAGCATTTCAGATTCGGGCTTGCCGGGAGGGACCAAAGAATACTTTTTGATCATCTCCTCGAAAGATTTCTCTTGGGGTTTAGCCCAGCTTAAAGTTGACGAGAAAAGAATCGCCGTTAGGCCAAGCACGGTTATTCCAACCCGTAGCACGCGAGAAATATTATTCATATAGGTAATGGGGTTCCGTTAAGCAAAGCCATGCGGTGAGTTGAATAAAACATTCCAGCCCCATACTAATTCTTCACCTGACATTTGTATGTCCCCAAAACTAGTGACAAGTCTTTTGGGGATATGTGGCAGTATGAGGATCAGGATATCCACGAATTTCGCTTGGATTTAGTAAAAGGCTTAAGTGATGCACCCTCCAACAAATACTTCTCAAATTCGCGTTGTACTGGTCGAAGATGATGTCAATTTTCAAAACGCATTGATGACAGCGATACAGACGGCTCCCGATATGCTGCTGATCTCCGTGGCGGGAACGCGCCAACTGGGATTGCAACTATTGAACGAACAGCAAGCCGATGTACTGCTGGTTGATCTGGGCTTACCGGATGGTTCGGGTATTGATGTTATTCGCGCGGCGCATGCCAAGTGGCCGGAATGCAACATCATGGTCAGCACTACTTTCGGCGATGAAGCGCATGTGATGCAATCGCTCGAGGCGGGTGCCACAGGTTATCTGCTCAAAGACAGTGCGCCGAAAAACATGATCGAAGAAATTCGCAATTTGCACGGCGGGGGTAGTCCGATTAGTCCGCTTATTGCGCGGCAAATTTTGCTTAGATTTCGGCATGAAGATAAAGCTGAAAAAGCGCTTCCTGTCAAATTGCCTACCACCAAAAACCGCGCAATGCTATCCGCACGCGAGCAGGAAGTACTGGAACACATTACCAAGGGTTTTACTTCGGATGAAATAGCTGTATTAATGAATGTGTCGAGCCACACTGTTTTAACCTATGTGCGCCGCATCTATGCCAAACTGGAAGTCAATTCCAAAACCGAAGCAATTTATGAAGCACGTAATCAAGGAATACTGGCGCAGTAGCGCGCTGCTGGCGGCCTGCCTGCTGGGCGTTTGCTGCGCCGCATGGGCTGACGATTGGGAGGAAGCCAGGTCGGTCTCCCACATTATCTCTGCGGAAATGCTGGTAACGAATGTCAACTCGTTCAGTCCGCCAAGTTCAATGATAGATGCGGGAACCCTGACTGGATCGTGGACACATGTTGATCTGCCGCACCATTTTGCGGGGTCGCTGGTGCCTGCGCTAATCCCCGTTACCGAGATAAGTGACCATCCGGCCATGATGACCACTTGGTACCGGATGTCGCTGGAGGGACTCCTGCAGCCAAACAAGAGTGCTCACCTTTATCTGGTGCACTGGCGAACCGCCGGTCAACTCGCCGTGTATGGCGACGGTCATCTTCTGTACCGGTCCATCGGCACACCGGCGTGGAACGCCATCAAAAATCCTGCGCTGTTGATTCCCCTGAATCAGACAGCCGATGCAGCCCCGCCCAAGGTGATCCTGATTCGCATGGACAGCCTGCCCAGTGCGGGGGGCGCAATTTCATCACTCTATGTCGGCGACACCGATGCCCTGTACTCGCGCTATACGGTGCGCGATTGGCTCGAAAATCAATTGGCGTTCATGTGCAGCGCGGCTTTTTTAGCAGTCGGATTTTTTGCCTTGGCGGTATGGTTAGTCCGTCGGCGCGAGCCACTGTATTTTCTTCTTTTCGCCATTGCAATGTTAGCCGCACTCCGCCGCTGGTACTACTTTACCGGGCTGGAAAAACTGCTCATCTCAGACCAATGGTTTGCCTATATCTCCTTCAATGCGGTGATGTGGCAAATCGTAGCATTGCAATTTTTTATGGCTTTGTTGCACCAGAAAAAACGCCCGTGGCTTAATCGCGGGCTGATCGGGTTCGCCATGGTCATGACCCTGTTAACGTTGCCCTGGTCTTCTACGTCGCAGAATATCGTGCCGTTCAGTCTGATGTTCATACTCCCGATTGCCTCTGCGATCGCCATGATCGCGATGAACTGCTGGGATTCCTGGCGCAGCCGCTCACACGAGGCACGGCTATTGGCGAGCTGGATGTTGGTGGCGCTGTTGTTTGGCATTCATGACTGGCTGTATAGAAAGTATCAACTCGACATCGAAGGATATTATTTGGCGCCCTATGCGACCGTGGGACTGTTTGTGATTATGATGGTCATCATGTTCAGGCGCTACGTGGGCGCCATAGGCGAAGTCGAACGGGTCAATGCGAGTCTTGCGCGGCGCCTGCAGACCCGCGAGGCCGAGTTGGCGGAAAGCCATGAGCGGTTGCGCGAGATTGAGCATCGCCAAACCCTGAGCCAGGAGCGGCAACGCCTGGTGCAGGATATGCATGATGGTCTTGGTTCATCGCTCGTCAGCGCATTGCGTGTGGTGGAGCATGGGCGTATGGACGAGGCTGAAGTTGCGCAGGTGCTCAAGGGCTGCATTGACGATCTCAAGCTGGCGATTGATTCGATGGAACCGGTGGATGCCGATCTGCTGCTGTTGCTCGCGACCCTGCGCTTCCGTTTGGGGCCGCGACTAATAAGCACGGGCATCACGTTGCTCTGGCAAGTTGAGAATGTACCCGCACTTGACTGGCTCGACCCCAAGAACGCGCTGCATATCCTGCGTATTCTGCAAGAGGCGTTCACCAATATCATCAAGCACACCCATGCCACGGAAATCCGCGTCGCAACAGGAGTGGAGAGCGATTACGTGATAGTGAAGGTCACCGACAACGGACAAGGCTTTGCAGTGGAGCGCGCGCTGCAGAGCGGCGGAAAGGGACTATCGAACCAACTGCGCCGCGCGGAAGCTATCGGTGCAGAGATTAAATGGGATTCTAATAATACAGGTACAAGCGTTACCTTGAGGTTGCCAATAAAGAAGCTCGTCTGAATAAGAAATCAGAATCTGTAACCCAATTATTGTAATTTTGCTACCTCTGGAACGGCAGCTTTTTACCTGCATGTTTTCAACTTTTAATGACGGCTAATGGAAAATCAAAGTAACCCATGTATGAAAAATCATATTTTTTGCAATGGCCGCAATGTCCACCTACCGTCAATTATTTGGTTTGAGCATGAAAGGCTGCAACAGGATGAACAGCCGTCACTAGGTTGATCTCAACTCAAACTCATTCAGACCTAGCCTTGACTCAAATTTTTCGTAAGTGATAGATATTTAACCACTTCATCTGCAGGTGCCGGACGACTAAACAGATAACCTTGGTATTCTTCGCATTGTAAATCCCTGATGAAATCTAATTGCATTTGAGTTTCCACCCCTTCGGCCACTACCTTCATTTCCATGGCATGAGCCAATACCGCAGTTGCATTAACGATAGCCTCATCGTTTTCATCAGTAGCAATATCCCGCACAAAGGATTGATCAATCTTAAGCGACTTAACCGGCAATAATTTCAACCGACTAAGTGAGGAATATCCAGTGCCGAAATCATCCAGCGACAGATCGAAGCCGGCCTCATTGAGTTGATTCATCACGTTCAGGCTATTTACACCCAAGTCCATCAACATACTTTCGGTCAACTCCAGTTCAATAAAATGAGGCAGTACGCCAATATCCCTTACGATAGCCAATATTTTTTCCGCGAAATCTATTTGCCCAAATTGACGCACCGAAAGATTTACCGCAACCGGCACAATTTGATAGCCTTGAGATTGCCAGATGCGCTGTTGTATTGCGGCCTGACGAATTACCCAGTCACCAATTTCATTGATTAAACCACTCTCCTCGGCCACAGGTATGAACTGTGCGGGAGATACAAATCCATGCTGCGGATGATTCCACCTCAACAACGCTTCCATCCCCACCATGGCTCCGCTGTTCACATTGACCTTCGGCTGATAGTGGAGCATCAGCTGGCCTTTGCTAATGGCAACTCGCAGATCGTTCTCCAATTGCAACCGTTTTACCGCTTTGACATTCATACCGGGCTCATAAAAATGAAATTGGTTACGCCCAGAATCTTTTGCTCGATACATCGCCAAATCGGCATTTCGTAACAACTGTACGGAGGTTTCACCATCATCCGGATAGATGCTTACCCCGATACTTGTTGTGACAGAAAGATGGTGCTCTCCCACTACAAACTCACCATAAAGTGATTCGATCATTTTCTCGGCGACAAAGGTCACTTCACCTTCCGAATTCAGATCGCCAAGCAATGCGACAAATTCATCTCCACCTTGGCGGGCAATGGTATCTGAACGACGTAAACACATTTTCAGGCGAACAGAAACTTGTTTAAGTAACTCATCACCGATATCGTGCCCCAATGAGTCATTAATATTTTTGAAATGATCAAGATCAATGAATAGCAACGCCATCTTGCTCTTGTGTCGTTGTGCCTGCACCAAAGCCTGCTCCAGCCGGTCATTTAGCAGATAGCGATTGGGTAAGCCCGTTAATACGTCGTAATTAGCCAGATACTGAATACGTTCCTCTTCCTTTTTGCGCTCTGTAATATCGAGAAAAACGGCAACGTAATTTGTAATTTTTCCCTGCTGGTCGCGCAACACAGTGATAGTTGACCATTGTGGAAATACCTCGCCGTTCTTACGCTTATTCCAAATTTCTCCTCGCCATTTATCCTCGCTATTCAGTGATGCGAATAACGCATTATAAAATGAGTTGTTTTGTCGACCTGAAGAAAGCAGGCGGGGATTCTTGCCTAATACCTCATGTTCCGCATATCCCGTAATCTCAGTAAAGGCACGATTAACCGATACCACGTTATTGGCTGCATCGGTAATCAGGATTGCCTCGCTGTTATTCTCAAATACCTTGGCAGACAAGCGCAATCCCTCCTCAGCTTTTCTGCGTTGAGATATTTCGCTGGTCAGCTTCTGCACCATGTCGTGAATTGCGTTGGAAAGATGCGCCACCTCCCCTTCGCCTTGCTGCGCAGGAACGTCGTACATCAATTCTCCTGCCGCGATTCTGTCGGCTGCCTGACTGATGCGAGTGATGGGTCGTGCGATTCGCCCTGCCATGATCCAGCCCAGCCAACCAAACAGAACTCCCAGCGCCATACCCATCAAAAGTATACGTTGACGTAACTCTCGCGCAGGGGCAAATGCCTGCGTCACATCTTCACGCATCAAGGAGATCCAACCCAGTCCGGCATATTCGCGATAACCAGAGGACTTGGCATAGCCCACCAAATAAGTATTACCGTTACTCCACTTCTCAATCAAATAACCGCCATCAATTCCTCCGCGCTGGATGGCTTGCATCGTGCGCGGTGCAAGCTTTGCAAGCGCACTTCGTGGAGCTTCGGGGCCAGATAGCAACAGCCCGTCCTGACTTAGCAAGAAAATATCCTTGCCAGGTGTTTTTTTGCTATCTAAGACCTCTTCTGCCCATTTCCAAAATATATGTCCGCACAACACACCTTGAAGAACGCCTTTTTTGTCGATAACCGGTGCTGCCACATCCACTAAATAGAACATCTCTCCACTGGGGTTCGGCAATATCTTCGATAACAACAAGGCATCGTGCATGTCACCAATATAAAAAGTATCACGACCTTTGGTGCACCAGGGACGCTTTGAGAGATCTTTGCCTTCCAGATATTTACCGGTACCAACCATTCCCACACCCTTGGCATCGCAGATACCCACCCAGGCGTAAGCATTAAAAGTGCTTTGCAGTCGCTCTAAGATTTCCCTTTTGCGATCGACAGAAACACTTGGCTCCCGGATCTCGTCGAGAATAGCGGCATTTTGAATCTCTCGGCTACGTTCAAACATCCCCCTATCCAAGACGTCCAGAGCGCTCTTGGCGCGACGTGCAAATGACTCACCTTCACTTTGTTCGATTCGTTCACGGCTATTTTCTGCTGCGTAATAACTGAGAATCAAGGACAGCAGCAAGGTAGTTGTAGCACTGGCCACACTAATTTGTGCACGCAGACTATTTTTAGGATTGAGTCTTTGTAAAATATTCATGGTTGTTCAATTACTTGATTTGGCAAGGTAATTATTTTTGCAAGGCTTAGCTAATCAACTCGCCCCGGAAGTGATCATTGGTCAACCCAGTTGGATATAACTCGCTCTTCTCAAATGGTAGCATCATTGATTTTGCTACATCACAATTGTGGCAAATTCACGCTCTCTGGCAGTGAGGCGGCATCAAGAAGAATTTTTTGAGTATCTGGTTCTGGGCTGATCAGCGACATTCACTCCAGCGTAATTATACTTCGCCTTACCGACCGCAATGTCCACGCTGTGACCAAAATGATGTTTTTGAACAAATGGCTGGACAAGCATGTTTTGCGGTCACTTGTTAAATTGAGGGGAAGTTAGCTCATGGTGGGAACCTGCCGCTCAAGGTTACAGTCTCAAATACAGTTGTTCAGCCAAAACGGCCCAATCAGAGCTTCTTTTGACAGTGGCTGCTTCTAATGCTTTTGCTACGGTCATTGCTACCACTTTCAAAGTGGCGGCAGTTTCCTGCCAAATGACCGTTCACACAAAAATTCTTACACCCTCCCTCCCTGACCGTGACTGATCACCCGCTTCATCTACCATGAACTGGAATTCCGCTATGTTCCCACTGTTGATGTACCGCTTCGATACCGAGCACAATGTTCTGTGACGAAGCGGTCGGTCAGAATTTGAAATTCTGATCTTCGCCGCCCCTTCGAGAAAATTCATTCTCCAATCAGACAAGAGGCACTATCTGTATGTGTATAATCTGACCAAGTGTGCTGCTTGTGTAGCAAAACCAGAAACAACATTGAACGCAGACCTTCATGATTAAGCAACGCCCCAATGCTGCATTTATCTTTCTTCTGCTTATCGCCTTTATAGTCGTCAAGTGGATGCCTGCCCATGTACATTTAAATCTCCCGCATAACCACGACGGAGAACACCATCAGCATAGCGTTGAAGCTCATGCCCATCAGCAAATTATTTTCCATGCCGACCCGGTTGACTCTGATCATCCGCAAATGGAAGATGCCAAGATTGTTGACCTTGATCACGATCAGGCCCCGCCAAACGAGCAGCAAGCCGATAATCAATCAGCCGCAATAGCTACTTCATATTTTATGCCGCAACGACTTCAAGTGCGGGGAGTTTCCCCTTTTGAAAATCGCGACTTCCAGCCCCGCATACTTTACCAACGACCGGGCTCCACCCGCGCTCCGCCTCTGCTTTCCTGAGTCACATTTAATCCGGTTTTAATTTCCGCAGCCGAACATAGGCTGCGGTGCGATTCATATTTGGAGGTATTCATGTTAGCTGCAATGAAGCAGTCAAGATGGCTACTCGCGTTTGCTGCCATGCTAATCATCGGACAAGCGTTCGGTCATGGCATGTCGGAAGCGGAGAAGTTGTCAATTATCGAGGGCGGCAATCTACGCTATATGTGGTTAGGCGCCACGCACATGCTTTCGGGCTACGACCATCTCCTTTTTGTATTTGGTATCGTGTTCTTTTTGACCAGCTTCAAGGAGATCGTTAGATACATAACGGCGTTCACGGTGGGGCATAGTGCGACGCTGATTTATGCAACGTTCAACGGCATTCAGATCAATTATTTCCTGATCGATGCGGTGATTGGCTTGAGCGTTTGTTATATCGCATTTGCCAACCTTGATGGTTTTAAGCGCCTGCTGGGAGTCAAGGCACCCAGCCTGCTGGTCATGATTACCGGCCTAGGTCTGATCCATGGACTCGGCTTGTCGACCCGATTGCAGCAGTTGCCGCTCAATCAGGACGAACTTCTGATGAACATCATCTCGTTCAACATAGGCATCGAAGCAGGACAGGTACTGGCATTGGCAATCATGCTGCTATTCCTGTCTGGCTGGCGAAAAATGCCATCGTTCAAACCGTTCAGCGTATTTTCCAATTACGCACTGATCGTTGCGGGCGGTTTTTTGTTCTTGATGCAGATGCACGGCTATTCACATGTCAGCAATCCTGATGAATTTGGTTTTAGTGCAGATAACCATATTCATGAACATATCAGGATGGATGAGGTGCGTGCTGCGGAACTCATCAAGCAAAATAGTCACAATTCTATTGATTGACGGGAGAAAGTCTTCATGCGCACCCTGTTTATTTTTTCAATTTGCCTAACTATCATGGCAACCATTTCTGGCTGCGATGCTGGACATGGTCATTCCCATGACGACAATTCTCAAAACCACAAGTCCATCGACTAATTTACCAAGGAGCTCATAATGCGCAATATTTCGACAGTTTTACTCGTTTCATCCCTTCTGTTTGTATCGCCAGTGATGGCGGGTGCTGGACACGATCACGGTAGTGGCGGACATTCGCACGGCCCCGTTTCCGGCGAGGCGGCCATCCAAAAAGCAACCGGGAAAATCAAATCTCTGGTCGAGGATGGCAAGCTCGACAAAAGCTGGGCTGAAAGTAAGGTACTTAACGCAACCCAAAAGACTTTCTCCAATCAAGCCGAGTGGGTTGTAGCCGTCAAGAATAACAAGGTCAGCGAGGTAGCCAAACAGACTCTGTATGTTTTCTTCACGCTGGATGGTCATTACATCGCTACAAACTTTACTGGTCAATAAAGCTACGAGGGGGCGCTTGCGCCCCTTTGCTCTAATGATCCCGTTGGAATCATGACTGATATGTCTGTCACCAAAAAAACAAAAGATCGTTACCTTTCTGCCGTATGGCTAATGACTGTCTTGGCTGCATCCGTATTCTTATGCGAGATGCTGGTAATGGTTATCGTATCCATGCTGCCGCAATTGTCGGATACATCTGTGACGATATTGGATGCGACGTTACTTTCTATTTTGCTTTTCCCCATATTTTTTTTTTGGTATTCCGCCCATTGATACTCGATATTAATGAGCGCAAAGAATCTGCTGCGCGGTTACAGCTTGCAGCCAATGTCTTCACCTATGCCCGCGAGGGAATTCTAATTACAGATTCCGCTGGCAACATTATCGAAGTCAATGACACATTTACTCGCATTACTGGCTACGGCCGCGAGGACGTCCTGGGTAAGAACCCGCGTCTACTTCAATCTGGTCGGCAAACTTCTGAGTTTTACGCCGAGATGTGGAAATCCCTGACTGAAAATAACTATTGGACTGGGGAGATTTGGAATCGGCGAAAAAATGGTGAGGTCTATGCAGAAATGATCACCATCAGCATGGTTCGAGATTCAGAACAAATTGTGCAAAACTATGTAGCACTCTTTACCGACATCACTTCTATGAAGGAGCATCAGCGACAGCTTGAGCACATAGCCCACTACGATGCATTAACAAACCTGCCTAATCGAATATTGCTGGCCGACCGCCTTCAGCAAGCAATGGCACAATGCCTCCGGCGCAAACATTTTCTGGCAGTGGTTTTTCTCGATCTTGATGGATTCAAAGCTGTGAATGATATTCACGGACATCAAGCCGGGGATGATTTGTTGATCACTGTTTCGCAGCGCATGAAGGCCGAGCTACGGGAAGGAGATACCCTCGCCCGTATAGGAGGTGATGAGTTTGTAGAGGTGCTGGTTGATTTGGAACAGCCACAAGAGTGCGAGCTGATACTTGATCGCATATTACAAGCTGCGGCTACGCCGGTAACGGTAGCCAATTTATCGCTGAAAGTATCCGCCAGCATTGGAGTGACGATTTATCCGGAGGATGATGCAGATGCCGATCTCTTATTGCGCCAAGCGGATCAAGCTATGTATCAAGCCAAACAGTGCGGCAAGAACAGGTATTGCTTGTATGCCGCGAGTTAGGTGAAACCAACAAGCTCCTCGTTGGCGCCGCACCAAGTCTGTCTTGCTGGCAAGCTTGGGTGCGATTCACACCAACAATCACACACAGTTCAACACACATGAAAATTCGTCACGTTGCGTCCTTTCCCCCTGGCGTACTTGCAGCCCTTACCTCGGCGCTGTTGTTTGGTGTTGCGACACCACTCGCCAAATTGTTGCTGGAAACCACAAGTCCGTGGATGTTGGCCGGTTTGCTCTATCTGGGTTCCGGTGTCGGACTATTTATTTATCGGCGCATTGTCAGAGCCCCATCAGTTCAACTGCTCCCCCAAGATCGCCTCTGGTTTGCAGGTGCGGTTCTGGCAGGCGGGATCATTGCCCCCGTTCTGCTGATGACAGGGCTGGGGGGCATGGCAGCAGCCGATGCTTCGTTAATGTTGAATGCGGAAAGCGTATTTACAACATTGCTCGCATGGTTTGCCTTCAAAGAAAATTTTGACCGGAAAATCGCTCTCGGCATGGTGGCCATTATCGCTGGTGCACTCCTATTGTCATGGCCTGGAGATACACGATTTGCTGGGGTGTGGCCATCTCTGGCGATTCTTGGAGCCTGCTTGGCTTGGGGGATCGACAATAACCTGACCCGCAAGGTCTCACTGTCCGATGCCAGTTGGATTGCTTCGGTCAAAGGGCTTGTGTCAGGCAGCGTCAACCTTAGCCTCGCCATTGCTTTGGGTACCGAGCTCCCCGCACTTCAGAATGTCACGGGTATGCTAGTGCTTGGATTCTTTTCCTATGGCATCAGCCTCGTTCTGTTTGTAATTGGGTTGCGTCACTTGGGTTCAGCTCGAACTGGGGCGTATTTTTCTGTGGCACCATTTTTCGGCGCACTGCTAGCGTTGCTTATGGGTGATCCACTTACAGTTTCTCTGGCACTCGCCGGGATATTGATGGCATTGGGTATCTGGTTGCATTTAAGCGAGCATCATGATCATCTGCATATTCACGAGCCGGTGACCCACACTCACGAACACGTTCACGACGAGCATCACTCGCATTCGCACAGTGATGAAGTACCAGGGGGTACACGACATAGCCATCCACATGCCCATCAACGGTTAGAGCACATACATCCTCATTTCCCGGATGCCCACCATACGCATCGACATGAAACTTAGAAATCTCAATAGGGTAGGGCCGATAGCACGCAGTCGAGTTTCATGAAAGCTGCCGCTCGGGATGATTCCGACACCTCTGACCTGAGCAAGTCCCATAGCAGACATGAAATCAGCTTGATGCCAGCGGTAGCAAAGGCCGAACAACTGTATTTGAGACTGTAATCTTGAGCGGCAGGTATATCCACCTAGCAGGAATTGATTTGCATTCAATTAGTTAAGTCTTAATGTCAGCTTAACATCTTACTGCAGACAATTATTCTCAGGAATAAAGTTCTTAGGATTTGAGGATGTGCTCCCCATTTGCGCCAAGCAACGCGCCTCTTACAAAGTTAGTTGTTTCTTTGACTTAGCACCTGGCTTTGTCCGATACCACTGCGCTAGCGTTGGTGCGTTACTTGTGGGTTTTATTTCAAGCTCCTTGACTAAGTTGTCAATGGAAGAGTTTAAGCTTTGCTGCTGTGGGAATTGTGACAATGCTTTAAGCGCCAAGCACTTTCCTAGTTTACCCCTAGGTTTACCCCCGAAGCAAAAGCAAAAGAAAAAGGAGTTAAGCGTTTCCGCCTAACTCCTTGTTTTTATTGGTGCGCTCGAAGAAATGAATCTGGGCACTGGAATGCCACGATAATGCTGTTTTAGTGCAGCGCTCTCAATGCCGCATCAGGTTCTTTCTCAACAATGGTCAGCAGCGCTGCTGCCGCGCCTGTCGGATTTCTGCGGTGTTGTTCCCAATTTTTAAGTGTGGCGACTTTAACGCCTATCAATTGGGCAAAATCACTTTGGCTTAGTCCAACTTTCGCTCGAATCGCTTTAGCATCAGGCGCATGAACCTCCGTCACTCGGCCAGCAACAAGTTGGCCGCGACGGATAGAGGTCGCCTCCTTAAGGCTTTGTTGTAAATCCTCGAATAGTGTTTTGTCCATAGTTATAACTCCTTTACAAGTTTGCGTAACACAGCAGTTTCTTTGTCGGTCAGATTATCTTTGGTGCTTTTCGGATAAGCTACCAACATCAATATTTGGTCATCATCAGTTATCCAATAATAGATCACTCGGATTCCGCCGCTTTTTCCCGTACCCGCCCGTTTCCAGCGAAGCTTGCGAATACCGCCACCATCTTTAATTAGATCACCTACATCTGGGCGCTTAACCAACTCCTCTTGCAATTTGGAATATTCATCATCTTCCAGCAGTGCGGAAACAAGGCGAGTAAAAGTTGGGGTCTCAATAAAAATCATGTGCCAACTATACGCCATTGGCGTATAGCGTCAAGTTAAAGGAATTTCGACACGCAATAAAAAGTGCCCAGATTTGTCTGCTCGGATGGCAATGAAAAAAGGCTTACTTCCCTTGAGAAATAAGCCTTTTCTGAATGTGGTGCGCCCGAAGAGATTCGAACTCCTGACCCCTTGGTTCGTAGCCGGTACTATTCAATAGCAGTTATCCGTTAAGATTGTAGCAGATTTTTAATTCGCTCTGTACTATTGAATGTCTAATTTCATAGAGTTAACCCATTGATTCGATAGGCTGTGATTTTGCCCAATAGTACAGGTTTTGAGCCCTATCATAACCGCGAATTATCAGCGCCAATTCGTTCGGCACATCAGCCAATATCTTGGATATTTATGCCGTGAATATTCTGATATTGTGCACATAAAAATTTGACACCACCATCTTATAGCAATATCATGATCAAACAACTCTCCCTTATTGAAGTCGGCTTGTCCGATGACAACTAGGGCGATAGGGCCGCCGAAAGGCGGCCTTGTCATTTACAATTATCGGAACCTATGAAACCGCAACGTGCAATCGCATACATTGACGGCTACAACCTTTATTACAGCCGACTCAAAGGGACTGGCTATAAATGGCTGGATTTAGTTGCGCTATTTCGCGAGCAAATCTTAAAGCCGCAACTGCCAGATGCAAAACTTGATGTTGTGAAATATTTTACATCACCGGCAAAGGGTAAGTTTGCCTCACATGGTCTGGATTCAGTGACGGCACAGAATGAGTATCATCGCGCACTCACAGCAAAATATCCAAGCGAGATTGAAATCATATTTGGATACCACACAGCAGAAGAAGCTCGCTTGATGACTTTCATTGAGCCACCGGACAAGAATAATAGACTTTCCGTATGGCGGATTGAAGAGAAGCAAACTGACGTTAACATCGCACTTTCTATGTATCGTGATGTTGCGCAAGGCAAGACCAACAACGTGATTATCTGTTCAAACGATTCTGATTTAGTTCCAGCAGTCAATGCTATTCGAGAGGACTTTCCGGAATGCAGCATTGGGATCGTCGCACCAATTCCCGCGCCGATGGGTGAGCGCCATCGGCGCGGAAATACGGAACTTGAAAAACTGTCCAATTGGACGCGGCATTACATTCTTGATGATGAGCTGGCAAGTTCGCAATTGCCCGATGTTGTACCGACCAAAAAGAAGGCATCAAGAAAGCCACCCCATTGGTAATGTTGCGCCACCTTGCGGGTTGAATCAAAATTATTGAGGCGCGAACCTCATAACCTCTTTTCAAGCATTCAAGGCCAAAACCATACACCGTGATACAAATCATCACCGTGCATTGCAATAACAAGGTCGTGACCATCCCTAGCTGAATTAAACCGCTTCAGACTGCGCGATCATCACCACCAAAAATTAAATTCAAAATCTATTTAAAGTGCAACATTGAGCCGCGTTATTCGAAAAAAATAAATTCATTTTCATCTACCTTCGATGTAGCAGAACTACCTTCGCTTGTTTGAAATTCGGGTACAAAAATCTCCTCGAATTTACTAGGCCGTACATGTTGCATATCAAGTCTCGAATCAAAATAACAGCGCAATAATTTCACACCCCTCATTTCACCTTTTCCATAAACACTACGCAGTGAATTAGTAATTGTGCGCTCGTTGCAATGACCGTGCTTTAGGATGGCAGGCAGTCTTAAGTTGTAATGTATTTCCAGACGGACAAGCCGGCATTTTTAAATTCCTCATCATGGCTCACCAAATGGTGATCATGCGCCAGTTTGGAGCCAAATAATACTATCAAGCAATCCTGTTGCATGTGTTACAGCTTATAACAGAGTAAAACTCTTCGTCCTGCGCCTGGTGATATTGCACGCATTCTTACATATACAAACAATATTCACTATACAAGCCTTCCGGCGACAACTGCGCCAAACCGATATGACAAAACAGTCGAGCGAACAATAATTGGGGTAACAAAAAGTAGAAAAGCTCTTAAGTGTATTCCTGGTCATGTTCAAATGAAATGGATGTGGTTGGGGCAATTTCAATTTCTCATAGTGGAGCTGCCGGTAAGGTAGTTGCTAATCTATTTGTAGCAAACGTGTTCAATCTGATACAAATTCTCTAACGGATCACCTTTTGCAACTGACTACGTCTGTCTGTATTTAGGCTACCTTCATTGCCATGCAGCTTCATACTCTTTCCTTGTGTTGAATATTTGGCACTGTCTTTGGTCTGCGCTAACCTTCACGATTCTACCCCATTGCAGCTCCTTGTCTGCGGTAGACGAAGCAACAACTTCTGCAAATATAGACTCCGTGCGTGAGTGGCCGCAATTGCTGGCAAGAAAACTACCCGCTGGAATTGACATAAAATATTTTTTACTGAGTTTTGCATAAACGGGTTTGCCAATCATTTTTTTCTCTCCTGATATATATACTCAATGGTGGTATTAGCAACAAAATAAATCAAGTTATTTCTCATAACGTCGTCCATTGAATCTCAGTAGCCAGTACCGCAATATAAGTTACTACAATTCATTACAACTGCATCCCCATTTTTACCTCAAATCAATCTGCACCTATTCTCGCTGTTTCGCCATAGCGCCGACATTTGCATCACCTGAACTCCACGCAAGTACAAGCCCATTGGGATTTTCTGCAATCGTTTCTCGCGTTGCTGCGACTGCGATTTTGACGAATTGCTTGCGTGTATTCCTAAGCGGCGCTGCCACTGTACGGCAGGCGAAACGACTCAAAAATGATGCAGATACCGAGTTCGTAAGTCTGCAAAATCGGGGCAAGTCTTCAAATCAAATTCGGCTCACCCCGCCTAAAAACGATACTTGAAAGGCTGAACACAATGACCACGTTACACGCGACACCATACAACATAGACGCTGCAGGTTTTTACTTTGAAAACGCAGATGAGTACACCGACAAGTCATCATCACATGTTGATCGCTTCGGCAATCTGGTTGAAGAGTTTGAGATTCAGTTTATTGAGGGTGACGATGCGCAATTGTTCAACGCCTGCGACATCAATCAGTGCAACATCGGTCGGTGGTTTGATGAAATTGAATGCTTGGACGATCACGAGAAATTGAGCCTGTATTTCCTGCTGAATTCTGGCTATATGCTGGACAGCGCGATAGAAAAGCTTAATGAACCATGTATCTCAGAATGCAGCTTAAAGGATGCGGCAGCCGAACTGTTTGATGAATGCTACGCCAGCGCCATCCCAGAAAATCTTCACCAGTACATTGACTACGATGCATTCGCGCGCGATCTTGAAATGGGCGGCGACATGGTTGAGTTTGAATATCACAACCTGACTTACACTTGCACCAACGCTTCAGGCATATAGCGGCGATCAATCAGACCGCAACTCTTGAGTCTGGCTATGCAGCCCAAGAGGGCAAGGGGCGGCACTCATTCAAACCACCCACTTTCCTTTATATCTTCCGTTACAGCAGGAGCATTACTGTTAGAGATAAAACGCGGCACGGCAATTTCTTCAAACTTACTGGGGCGAACGTGTTGCATATCCAGTCGTGAGTCGAAATAACAGCGCAGCAACTTAACCCCTTGCATTTCACCTTTACCATAAACGCTACGCAACGAATTGGTGATTGTGCGCTCGTGATTGATTGTCCCCTCCAAGTTTGGCGTGTATGGGTAAGCAACGACAGTATCAAAACCTTCATCGGCAGTTTTGCAGATACTCTCTGACTGATACTGCATGGGCACACCAACCTTCTTTGCCCATTCGGCTTCAAGTGCACACCCGATTTGCTCTAACTGCCCGTCTGGAATTTTTCCTATCTGGCGTCTTCGTCTAATTGCAGCTTCAGTTGAAATGTCGATCACAAAATTGGGGATGTTGATTTCAGCTTCTCGCGTCTTCTTAATGTAACCCAACGCTTGAATAGCAAGGCAATCATGACGCCAAGTTTTGGGTAGTTTTGATTTGTAGCAGGATTGGCCGTCTGGGATTTTGGCAGCGCAATTCTTTGTGAGCCGGACAAAATATCCGGCGGGATGACGATGACGAATAATATCCCCATCTTTGACGAGTCGAATGCACGTACGACGCACCATTGGCAAGCTCATGCCGGACAAAATTACCAGCTCAAACTCGCGCATCCATTTCTGAATATTTAATACTTCTAAAATCAAATATTCATTAAGTTTTGCCTTCTCGCGTTTATTCATATCACCCCCCTTTGCAACGTATACATGTATCTGTATAGGTTAGGTTTGTCAAGATAAATAATCACGTTAAAACAATGTATTGCATCCGCTTGCAGCTGCTCCCAATGGAGTGCAAAACAGCATATTGATATGACTTTCTTGCAATGTAATTTCCAGAAAATCTCTTTCAACTTGAACGTAAAATCAGTCCCAAGGACGTAGCTGGGATGCGCTACTTTTCGCTGTCGCTCGACCGTGGGTAAATCGCCGCATTCCCTGTCCGTTGGATACCCGACTTTGTCGGCAGGAAACCCCCTTTTTGACCCGACATGAATGTCGCCACTAGGGTGGTGCTGGCGCAGCTAAAAAACGAGGTTTCCTGCCGACAATATCGGCCGGAAATGCGGGAGGTTCCACCTCCCACTTCAGGCTCGGATTCGGCTCGCTATGCTCTCTCACCGCTCACCTTCGTGGCGCCCTCCTGCACCGTCTGCCGACGGTGGCTTTGACCTGAACGGTCGCGCCCAGCTTTGCTGGCACCCGAAAATCAAAATCATCACGCGCGTGGCGCATGATCAAAGAGCTACCAAATGGATGTGATATGAGTAATTATTGTCCATGCATCGGACGCGATAAAATATTACACCTCCATGTTCCCATCGAGATTTATCTCTATGTACAAAGAGAAACTGTGGGGCTTGTCCGCACAAGATATGAACTGTTCATTTATCCAGATATGCGGCAGCATCACTTTTGCCTCATTTCTACTTAATGCCACACTTTTTTTGTGTGGCATTTTCTATCATTCAATTATCAAAATAAATTTTCGACAAACCTAACTTTGATTGTTAGCATAGTCAGGAAGACGGAGCTGCTACGGCTACAAGACTGCCCCGTCCAATATATTTATATATATCTTTAATTATCTATAGAAGGTGTGTTTGAACTTGTTCCCTCTCTGCACAAAAATTGTCATTCTGGATAAGTCATGCCACAGCAAGCAAAGAAAATAATAATTCGCTCCGCAGATGAACTACCAACTTGGTTCAGTTTAGATAATTACAAGGAGTTAGAAAATTTTGAATATGAGCAGTGGCTCAGTGTGATAACAGTACGCTATGACCTAAATGTACTTTACAAAATGGGGCTTTCAAAATCCAGTATTGAGGGCATGCGTAAATCCCCCCAACAAGTTTTTGGCGCAAAATCGCTTGATGAGATAATAAATGGAAGTAAGGCAAAAAATCTTTTGAAGGGCGAGATTACTGCTGAACGCTTTCCATTGCCCCCCAATATTCAGCCACCACCTCTTGTAACACATACCGTCCAGTCATTAAGCTTCAGAGATGCAATCGGCCTTACTCATCACCTAGAACCTGTAATCAACAATCCGATTTGCATAGAGGCATTCAAGTATTTGGAAAAAGCTCCCGATCCATTAAGAGATGAACCACCGGCACCACTTGATGACCCCAATACGTTATCGGAACAGCCATATGATCTCGTGCTTCAGCGAATGAAATGTTTTTTCAACGCTAATGCTCACGTTGTCATTGACTTATATTCATCTGATAAGCAAATTTTGGCTGACATGGAAATATGGTTACGTGAATTTCGTAAAGCGGCCAATATACCGCAGCTTCGCAAATTTCATTTTTCACATAAAAAAATATCGGACTGGATAAGTTGCAGTCTTATTCCTTACCTTGATTTGTTCCTATGGAGTAAGTACGAAAATGTTGCAATACCCAATGCCATTATGTGCAGAGCAATTTTTGACTATAGCATTATCGATGAAGTTGACTTTGATAGGGACGCCGACAATAGACTGAGAAAGGGCACTTTACTAACCGCAAGTGACGTGCTTTCTGTGAATGGATTCAACTCTCTCTTTAAGCATGACTACAAAATAAATAAAATAAATAAACTTGGTAGTGGTAAGAATTGGACGCCAAATTAGTCTTTCTACATTTTCATAGTTTCAATTTTCTCTATTCCCATTCAGATTTTCCCCCTCACAATTAACTTTTAGCACCAATAGATATTGGTAGGCATTGCCACACTACTTCGTTTCAAAATCATAAAAACTCAACGATGTATACGTAAAAGAATTTCAAATTCCTTTACGTTTATCGCGCATTTTTAATCCCCTAATATCACTACCAAGCCGCATATCAGAGCGCGTGCCCAAGTGAAGTTATTAACGTAAATGGAGATTTAAAATGAAGAAATCAGTTAAAGATACACAAGCGATTCAAAAAGAGGCAGCTGCCATGTCGGCCACCGCAATCCTTCCAAAACCTGTTCACACATCTGTTGCTGATGTTCTTTCAATGAGTAAAGCCATCGCTGAAGCGGGGGATGGTTCAAAGTTATTACCTAATTCATCAATTGAAACTGCCGTAGCGGCTACCGTGCCGCCAGGCCCCCTCAACATCGCGGGGATGCGTTTAACTCTGGGCTATGGTGAATCATTTTCTGTAAAGAAATTACTTGTAACTGTGCCTGTCAAAAAGCCCGGAAAAACCGTTTTCTTTCGTGTGCGAGATGGTGCGGAATGGGAGTTTCCCGCATTAATATTAACGATAAAGGAAACGAATGAGAGTTATCTCGTAACTCGTGAAATCGCCGAAACTATACCCGGCTTAGTAAGAGGCGAGATGTTGTACTTGTCCGTAGATCGAAATGCTAATCCGATTTTAATAAACGTGCCGCTTCCCGATGACACCGGGCGTCGAAATAATTGGCACGAGTCGTTGCTTCAAGCAGTCATTTACTCTAAGACACAATGGGTTCGTGTCTCTGCAAATATGTCGGCTGGTTGCAATAACGTTCAGTTTGCGACAAATATCCCAGACGAACCACATTGGCCAGAGCAATCTATGGATCAACTTGTTGAAATCGCGTTTCGAGGCAAAATCATAACCGATATTAGTCATCCGTTGATTCAAGGCTTACTGGGGCTTGCATAACATGAGTCCTCTACTAATCAAATTATATAGTCGCGGCATTTGGTGCGTAGATTTTGAATTCCACCCCCGCGAGGGGGTGGAAGGAAATCTCAATGAAGTCGTGTGCATGGTTGCCCGAAACTTACTTACATCGCAAACATTGCGACTGTGGAAAGATGAATTGCAGAAACTAGCCGAAGCGCCATTTCCAATTGGTGAGCAGGCGCTGATTGTCGCGTATTTTTCAACAGCAGAATTGAATTCCTTCCTCTCACTTGGCTGGAAGTTGCCGGTGAACGTCCTCGATCTTTACGTTGAATTTCGACGAGAGACCAATGGAATCAAGCTTGAGCACGGTAAAGGATTGTTGGGCGCTCTATTGTATTTCGGCATTTCAGGCGGAATTGAAAGCGATGAGAAACATGAAATGCGCGATCTGATTCTTTCAACCGGCCCGTGGACAGATGAACAGAAGGCAGAGATTTTGGATTATTGCGAATCCGATGTGATCTCTCTTGAAAAACTTTTTTTGGAGATGACGAATGAAAATTGATATTCCTTTTGCCTTATTGAGCGGTGAGTATATGTGCTCCGTCGCGCATATTGAAACTAATGGCGTGCCAATCGACCATGAGCTGTTGCTAAAGCTCCAATCAAACTGGAACGACATCAAAGATCAGTTGATTCATGATGTTGATAGCGACTTTGGTGTGTTTGTGGACGGCGTGTTCAAGTACTCATTATTTGAGCAGTATCTAAGCCTCGCTGGAATCCCATGGCCTCGGATTGCCAGTGGAAAACTGGATATGTCCGACGATGCATTCCGCGAGATGTCTAAAATCTACCCGCAAATATCACCGTTGCGCGAATTAAGAGACTCTCTGTCGAAAATGCGCTTGTCGATGCTCACTGTTGGTGATGATCATCGAAGCCGCTGCCTGATTTCTCCGTTCAGCTCTACGACCGGCCGTAATCAACCATCGACATCCAAATTCATCTTTGGCTCATCAACATGGTTGCGCGGTTTGATCAAGCCTGCTGCCGCACATGGGATAGCGTACATCGACTGGAGCCAGCAGGAATTTGGTGTCGCGGCTGGTCTCTCACGAGACCCTAATATGATGGCGGCTTACACGTCTGGCGACCCATATTTGTCGTTCGCGAAGCAGGCGGGTGCGGTGCCACAAGATGCAACAAAAGAGACTCACAAGGCAGAGCGTGAGCAATTCAAAGCATGTGTATTGGCTGTTCAGTATGGAATGGGTGAAGAAAGCCTCGCGTTACGCATCAATCAACCTGTTGCCCGAGCACGTCAGTTGCTGGCTCTGCACCGATACACATATCGTGTTTTTTGGGAGTGGTCTGATCGTTCGTTCAACGAATTCGTGCTTGGAGGGCGGTTGTGGACCAACTTTGGTTGGCAGATTAAAACCGGAAGCATTACCAATGAGCGTAGCGTTCGGAACTTCCCGATGCAAGCACACGGTGCCGAGATGCTACGCATCGCCTGCATTTTAATGACCCGCGAAGGTATAAAAATTTGTGCACCAATCCACGACGCAGTTCTGATTGAAGCACCTCTTGATCAGTTAGACAGTGTCGTAAAACTTGCTCAAGAGCTAATGGCTGAAGCAAGTCGCTTGGTTCTTTATGACTTTGAACTGAAGAGTGATGTCAAGATTATCTGCTACCCCGATCGTTTCATGGATGAGCGTGGAAAAGTAATGTGGAACACAGTGATGCCTCTTATTGGCGAACCTCTATATTAATTAAAAGGAAATAAAATGAACGCAATTTCAATAGTAGAAAATAGTGCAGTTAAAGCAATTATCAGTGCGAATCAAGACTCTCAACTGAACAAAGCTGTTAGATGCTTTATCTCTCGACAAAACAGAGATGCACACCCCGATGGAAGTTCTGACAGGGCTAAGCGCTGGGTACCAGCAGCACATGAAAAATGTGAATGCTGCACTCGCATTCGCACACCGAGCCGATCTTTTCCATTGAGCCTGCTGACGCACTGTTGCACGATTATTCATATTGCAAATTTGTTTGATGTTGATAAGTCAACACTTCGGCAAGCTGTAAACAATTATAAAAAGTCACTCAAAGTTAACCAGGATTGAGGGCATACAATGAGTCACAAAACACTTATACGCTCTGGAAATATTGGTGGCGACAGAAAAGTTGCGACCGTGAAGCTTCGCTTTGATGAGGGAACTGGTGCGTTGGTTGAGCAACCCAAAGCGGAATTTTTCCTGCGCGGCCCAATCCCGCTCTCTTGGCTGAGTCGCGCTGCACGTTTGCCCGGCAAGACAATCAATGTTTCTTTGGCCATTTGTTGGCTTGTTGGAATGAGCTCAACTAAATTAATCAGACTCAACCGCAATGCGCTGGAACGGTTTCATGTATCAAATGATGCTGCCGGTGATGCACTCCGTCGCATGGAGACAGACGGGCTGATTACGCTGCACAAAAAAAGCGGCCGCCGCCCGCTCATCGAAATTTTGTCTGTAAGTACGGAGAAATAATGTCGCTGTCGTTTGCCATCGGAGCCATCCAATCATGATTCTCAGTCAGGCAGAACTAATTGAGTTGACTGGACGCTCTCGCCGCGATGCACAGGTGCGAGTTTTGCGGTTTATGTTCATTGAGTATCGACTTCGACCTGATGGAAGTGTTGCTGTTTCCCGATCTCATGTTGAACGTATACTTGGGGGGCAACCCTCTGATACACTGAAGAAAACTATGAATATTGAACCGAATTGGAGTGCAATGTAATGGCACGCAAACGCAATGATGAAAATAAAGGGCTGCCAGCACGTTGGCGGCTGGCGCATGGGGCTTATTATTTTCAAGTGCCGCCAGGACTAGAAGCTCAATGGGATGGCAAGAAACTATTTCGCCTTGGCAAAACCTTGTCAGAATCCTATCGCACTTGGGCTACCCGCATCGAATGGGATTCAAAAGTACCCAATATCAGTGCACTGCTTGACCGTTACCTGATGGAAGTTGTCCCCACGAAAGCACCAAAAAATCAGACCTCCAACACACTCTGGATTAAACAGTTGCGCATTGTGTTTGGTGAGTTGCCGCTCAACAGCATTAAGCCGACGCACATTTATCAATATGTTGATAAGCGCAGCATCAAGAAAGTGAATGCCAATGGCCATTTAACAGGAGGCAAAACCACCGCACATAGAGAAATTGAAGTTTTGAGCCACGCCTTCACAAAAGCAGTCGAGTGGGGCTATATCGACCGCCACCCTTTCAAAGGTGAGGTGCGGCTGGAAGGTGAAAAAGCACGGGATCGTTATGTCGAAGACTGGGAAGTGATTGAATGCCTCTCGCTGTGTAACACTCGCAAAAAAGGAAGTGTGTTGGCTATTCAGGCGTACATTCGCTTGAAACTTATGACCGGCATGGCTCGCTCCGACCTACTGCGGCTTACTGTCGCGAATTTGAAAGATGACGGCATTCACATACAAAGACATAAAACTATAGCCAGCAGCGGTAAACGCACTATCTACGAATGGACTCCAGAATTACGCACAATCGTTGATATGGCGAAAGCTGCACGGCCTGCGCTTTCACCATTTTTATTTTGTAATCGTAAAGGTGTGGGTTACATAAATGAAGAAACCGGAGAGTCTCATAGCTGGGACTCAATGTGGCAAAGGTACATGGATCGTGTAATGGAGGAAACAAAGGTTACGGTTCGTTTCACTGAACATGACTTGCGAGCTAAATGTGCGAGCGATGCGACCACCTTGGAGCATGCACGAGCACTTCTTTCTCACGCTGATGCTAGGACAACTGATGCAATTTATCGGCGCAAACCGGAGAGGGTGATGCCGCTAAATGGAGTACGTTAGGTACTTAGTGAAGCAAAATATTTAAGACGGAAACATGACGTTCACCTACTATCACCCCCCCCTGTAAGTTGGACAGAGCTGTGACTAACTCTACAACATCACCATCGATCAAGCTACTAAAACTTGCCGCTACTCTTTATGATTTTTTATCAAATAAATCAGTGCGGCAAGCGCTCCTTTAGCTATACCTCCCCCAGAGCTGGGTTGCTTTTTTGACTGTGAAGTCGCCTTTCGTCTTGGGGCTGAATATGCATTCACCTGGGGAGTGTGCATCGTATTGAGTGCTGCAGTTGCTCCGGCATAGACGATCAGCGCCCGCCGAGCATCCTCCATAGCTCTGTGGGCGGTGCCACTATTAAACTGCCCATCAGAGGCAAGGTCATCAAGTCGATAGCTTTTGCGATTGGGCCATGCTTGACGTGCCAACTTTAATGCACAAGACGTGGGATTGTTAAATGGGGGTAAGCCCTTGGCCTTGGCAGCTGCTTGCAGGAACGCCATATCAAACTCCGCATTAAACGATACCAAACGAAGGTCGCCGACAAAGGTTCTGAAATCTTCAAGCGCATCACGAATTGGCTCACCATCACGATCAACCATCTCTTGCGTAATGCCTGTCAACTCCGTAATCCTTCGAGGCACACTCCCTACAGGCTTTACCAGCCCCTGCAAGGTCTCGTGTGCAGTCCGCCCCTTCTTGAATCTTATTGCCGCGATTTCAATAATCTCGTGCTGCCTGGCATCAAGTCCGGTTGTCTCAAGATCAAAGACAATAAATGAATCAGGAAGGCTGTCGGTTGAGATTTGCTGGAGCATATTGTTCCCAGTTTATATTGCGCTCTCAGAATCAGACCGCAATTATAATTGCGCCCGCAAACTCTCACTTTTAAGAACGAAATTTAATACATTGCCTGCTTCGTGAATTCGCAAAGACTGGCGATCAAGCTCACTTTGAAGAAACAGCAAGATGGAGCGGCGTGGATACGGCTTCTTGTCGTAAGAGAACTCTTCAAATTCAAGTGTATAGGGATCCGGTTTTTTGCCTTTCAAATCAGCCCACAACCCTGGCCTGATAAGGCTTCGATGTTTACTGTGATTGGACAAAGCATCGAGGTATATGTAATCGTCGCCTGTCACGAGCAAGGCCATCTCCTGCAGAAGGCTTTGATGCTCATGTGTTTGTTGCAGCGCACGCATAACAGAATAGATGTTTATTTTTCGTTCCGCTAATGGTGATTGTTTCAGTTTGTAGCCAAGTGCGTGGTACATCGCGTAAGCAAATGTATCCGCGATGGCATGCAGGCTTTGAACGCAGGCCGTGACGTTCGCACCTATTTCCCAGATACATCGATTTTGCTCCTCACTACCTTCAAAAGACGATTTCATAAAATCTATTGGTGAATGTAATTTCCCGACATAAGCATCAAACAGATTTTTTGCGTTGTGATAATGGTATCGAGCATATTCTTGACGATCAATTGTTGAATTCATACTTTGATATGCCAATTCAGCTTGTGCCTTGCCGTAGCAAAATACGACAAGTTCTCGTGTTTCATATCTGTCCCAATCTGTCATTATCAACTCCATATATATTCATGAACAACAAGAAAATGTCAGATGTCTTTTACGTGCTACGCAAATATCCGTGGACTGTCCCCAGTTGTATTAGGCATCAACCCGATCTTTTATCCAACTCTCAAACTCTCTGGGCACTCGTCCAAAACCGTTTAGACCCCAGATAATGCGGTTGGCAGCGTCGGCCACAAGTTGACGTGCGACCGTGGGTTCAGCGAGGGATCGAAGCCGTGCCTTAAACTCCGGCGTGTTGCGCCAGCACTCAAGTTCTTTGGGATCATTGAAAATTATCTCGCGAAACGTATTGCCGATTGATCGTCTTCTAAATTCACGGTACTTGCTAAAGCTGATTCCGTCGCGGATTACCCACGCGTCTTCGGAAGAAGGCACGTTCAAATCAACCTCAACCAGTAGCCGAGGGGATAGAACAGCCATTATCGAATCCTGACCCATCATGATCGGCGAATCGCAAAGCGGGAAATGATGGTCGTCGGTTCGATACAAAGTCCATCTGGCACAGGCCAGCGCGACGGTGGCGCGAGCAAGCACGAACTGGTTAGCCCAAGCATTCTTTAGTAGCCAGAAGTACTCCCATTTGGGCATGCCGATGGTCGCTGACATATCGACCATCGATGCCATCATCTCGTAGCTTCGCATCGCATGGATGACAAGCAGGCAAGTTATGTAGCCCTTATGCTCGTTCGATGAAAATCCACCGAGCATGGCTGCCTCAATCAAGAGATCGTATTTACCTTTCTGTTCGACGCCTGACAGAGTTACCTCAAAATCCATGAACAGGTTTTCTGGATGCTCGTCTACATAACATACCAAATTTTCGTACTGCTCGGGAAACCGTTTCTTGCAGAACTTCTTCATGGCATCTGGTGTAATCTCAGCAACCCCAAGCCCTTCCGCATAATGAACATTGTCAACTGCGGTCTGATAAACCTTGTTGGCTCGAATTCCCAACGCAAACACATGTTGCGACCGAGCTGATTTTGTTCGAGTGCCGCGCTTTCGAGACTCAAAATAATCATGATTCCACAGTCCAGTCCAGAAACAGGGATTGTAGTGATTGCGCTTAGTGAACGCGTGCATAAAGATCTCGTATATCGAAGTTCGCCGTTTGCACAAATTCTAAGTAGACGCCTAACAAAAAAATGGCCTCATTTCGCTCGCCAAACCCAACCGGGTAATGCTTCCAGTCGCGCTCTGCGTTCCTGCAACATTTTGGCTTTTACTGCTCGTTGACGGCCAACCCAGTCACCAAGGCTATATCCAGTTGATGTCTTATAACTTTGCGGTACCCTAGCATGTCCCTCACGCTCTACATACTCTATGAGATAGCAAAATCCCTCTTCCCACATATCTGACAAAGGGTCCCAAGTCCACCCCGGCAATGCTTCCAGTCGAGCTTTTCGCTCCGGCGACAGGCTACCCTTTGTTTTTCGTTGGGCCTTTATCCAGTTACCGACTCGATATCCATCTGCCGTTTTATACTCGCGAGGAACCGTGGCATGCCCCTCACGTTCTGAAAATTCTTTGAGATGGAGAAATCCTTCCTCCCACATATCTGACAAAGGGTCCCAAGTCCACCCCGGCAATGCTTCCAGTCGAGCTTTTCGCTCCGGCGGCAAGTTACCTTTTGCTGCTCGTTGGTTCCTTACCCAGAAACCGATTCGATATCCATCTGCCGTTTTGTAATCAAAGGGAATCTTGGCATGCCCCTTCCGTTCTGCGAAATATTTTATATAGCGGAAGCCCTCTTCCCATTGCTCCGATATTGCCTCCCAAATCCATCCAGGTAATGCTTCCAGTCGTGTTTTGCGCTCCGGTAGCAGATTGTCTCTTTTTACTCGCTGCTTACCTACCCACTTACCAAGTCGATACCCATCTGCCGTTTTGTAGCTGTCAGGAACCTTGGCATGCTGCTCTCGCTCTGAGAATTCTTTGAGGTAGCGAAACCCCTCTTCCCACTGATCCGCTCTTACATCCCAAACCCAACCTGATAAAGCTTCAAGCCGTGCCTTACGCTCTGGTGACAGAATATCTTTTGCTGCTCGTTGGTTATTTACCCAATTACTAAGGGGGTAACCATCTGCCGTTTTATAGTCTTGAGAGACCTTGGTATGTCCCTCTCGATCTGCGAACTCCTTGAGATAGCGAAATCCTTCTTCCCACTGTTCCAGAATTGCATCCCAAATCCAACCTGGCAATAATTCCAGTCGCGCTTTACGCTCCGGCGACAGGCTGTCTTTTGTTGCTCGTTGTTTACCTACCCAGGTGCCCACTCGAAAACCATCTGCCGTTTTGTAATCGGCAGAAACCTTCGCATGCCCTTCCCGCTTGATAAACGTCTCCAACAATCCAAACCAGAAGTTCCAAGATGCCGTAACTTGCTCAACCAGATAGCTGCGCAGTGCGCCACTAAAATTCGCACCTACCGTAGTCGGCAAATCAATGCTGATTTTTCGCAAGCCATCAGTATTGACATTTTTGTTTGCCTGTCGCCCCATCTCAGTTCTGATCTGATCCAGCTCAGCCGCCAGCACATCGTCATGCGCTTTCAACGCATTCAGCACATCCCAAACAGGTTTGAAGTTGCTTGCCTCAATCGTGTCCTCGGCATTTTCCCCATAGGCAATAAACACCGGCAATACAATCGTGCCCGCCCTCTTGTCTGGGCTCAGGCGAATGGCGCGGCCCACGGCCTGGATGATGTCAACTTGGCTGCTGCGCGGGTCAATGAAGGCCACGCCGTCGAGCGATGGCACGTCCACGCCTTCGGACAGGCAGCGCGCATTGCTCAACACACCGCGTTCGTCTGTGCCCAGTGCTTTGAGTTGGTCGAGCTTGATTTTGCGTTTGTTGGCGGGCATGTTGCCGGAGACGAAGTCGGTGCGCAGGGTTCCGCTGGGGCGGCGTTCGTCGCTGATCCACTGCAGGGTGTTTTGCATATCGGTGGTGAAGGCTTCGGCGCGATTGACGCGGCTGTGGAAGCTGATGATGCGCCTGAGGTCGTAGTCTTTGATGGCTTTGAGCAGGCCGATCTGGGCGGCGAGGGATTCGCTGTTGGTTTCAATTCCGGTGCCGGTGGTCACTAAATTTCGCTTGGCGATCCACTGCGCGATGGTGGGGTCGTCCACGCCGATAATGACGACGCGGTAATCGGTGAGCAGTTTGCGCTCGATGGCTTTGCCGAACGGCAGGGCATACAGCACTTCGCCAAACAGGGCGGCGTTGTCCATGCCGACCACTTCGACACCGCGATCTGCGGCGGCTTTGTGTACGGTGCTGGAGTAAGTGCGCGGGGTGGCGGTGGCGAACAGGCGCTTGGCGCTGCGTATCTGCACATTGTCGAGGATAGCGGTGAAGTCGCTGCCGACTTTGCCCGCGCAACGGTGGGCTTCGTCTGCCACGGCAAGGTCGAAGGCCGGAATGCTGACATCGGCTTGGGCGGCGGCAACCACCAGCGAGGATTGGTAGGTGGAGAATACGACGCGGTTGCCCGCACCACTGAGAAAACGTTTGACCTCTTCGGCGTCCGAGGTGACGGGAAAAGCCAATTCTGCAACACTATGAATTGATTCATCATTTCCTTTGCTGCCGACAGTTTGATCAGAACAGACGCACAATACTTCAAACGGGGTAGTAGCAGCAAAAGTCCATTCGCGCAGTAGTTGCGAGAGCAAGC
This sequence comes from Gallionellaceae bacterium, assembly GCA_041660815.1. Classification (GTDB taxonomy): domain Bacteria; phylum Pseudomonadota; class Gammaproteobacteria; order Burkholderiales; family Gallionellaceae; genus PALSA-1006. The sequence continues at coordinate 28,693 of JBAZVN010000011.1, forward strand.
CTAAAGAGGGTACTAAAACCAAGGTGCGCTGTGCCTTGAGTGCTTCTTTGATCCACAGCGTGACGTAAGTTTTGCCGGTGCCGCAGGCCATGATGAGCTGACCTCGGTCGGCGTTTTTCAGACCTTGCGTTACCGCACCAATGGCTTCGAATTGATGCTCGCGCGGTTCGGGGCGGGGTTTGCGTTTGGCTTGCGGGAGTGCGGCGAAGGTTGCCGGATATTCCAGCACAGATTTTTCAAAGTCGGACAGCAGAAAGCGGATGACGGCTTTGTCTTGTGCGTCGCAGACTTGCTTGGCATTCGCGCCGATGCGGTCGGTAGTGGCGATTAGCAGGCGGTGCTGAATCAGGGGGCGATTTGATTCGCTCAAGAATTTATCTACATCGTGTTTGGTGATGTCGTAGTCGGGCGAGTAGCACTTGGCTTGCACAGCCCAATGGTCGCCGTTCTTGTGGCGAAATACCAAATCTACGCCGCAATCCGCACCCCAGCGTTGCGGCCATTCTTCCCAGAGCCACACTTGATCTACTTGGGTTTGCCATTCGGGATCGTTCAGCAAAAACCATTTAACGAAGTGCTCGAACTGCTTACCGCGCACGGCGGGGTCAGGATTGAGGTTGGTGTAGAAGGTAGTGAATGAAGTAAACATTTAGATGAAGGTTATTCAATGTTGCAAATGTAGAGCCGCGCTACTTCAGTGTCAAATAAGAATGTAAGTTGGCGAGTTGAACAATTGGTAATCTAACCCATCTTCAACATTCAGGAAAAACATCCTTTCTGAAATTGCTCAATTTCCATCACGAATAGAGCGCCATTATGTGGACATTGAAAATTCTGGAATGAAATTTGCCTAAAATAGTATTAATTCAGGCTTAAGGTATGAGCTGGATTATTGGATTGAATAGTACAACTCGGTTTGAATAGTACAAAAGAATAAGGCTTCCATCGCTGGAAGCCTTATAAATTGGTGCGCCCGAAGAGATTCGAACTCCTGACCCCTTGGTTCGTAGCCAAGTACTCTATCCAGCTGAGCTACGGGCGCATTTGAAACTTTGAAACTATTCTACATCTACATCACTGGCGGAGAAGGAGGGATTCGAACCCTCGATACAAGTTTAAGCTCGTATGCGCCCTTAGCAGGGGCGTGCCTTCGACCTCTCGGCCACCTCTCCGAAGGGCGCGAATGATACTGACAAGATGCACTTTGGTCAAACGATTTGTGCGTCTTCTTGATCCAAGCCGAAAGCTTTATGCAAAACACGTACAGCTAACTCCAGATATTTCTCGTCAATCACCACTGAAATCTTGATTTCGGAGGTGGAAATCATCTGAATATTGATTCCTTCTTCCGCGAGTGTACGGAACATTTTGCTGGCGATGCCAACGTGTGAACGCATGCCAACGCCTACTACGGATACTTTGGCGGTTTTATTGTCGCCGATAACCGCTTGCGCTCCAATATGCGGCTGCACTTTTTCTTTCAGAATGTCCATCGCCTTGCTGAATTCATTACGGTGCACGGTGAATGAAAAGTCAGTTGAGCCGTCAATGCCCACGTTTTGAATAATCATATCCACATCGATATTGGCTTCGCTAACCGGCCCCAAAATCTGATAGGCGATACCGGGCTTGTCGGGCACGCCGCGCACGGTAATTTTAGCTTCATCGCGATTAAACGCGATACCGGAAATAATTGCCTGTTCCATTATATTTTCTTCCTCAAAAGTGATCAGCGTTCCTTCGCCCTCTTCGGCAAAACTGGAAAGCACACGCAGTTTAACTTTGTATTTTCCGGCAAACTCAACCGAGCGGATTTGCAATACTTTAGATCCCAAGCTAGCCATTTCCAGCATCTCTTCAAAAGTGATGCTCTTCAGGCGGCGCGCCTCGGGAACCATGCGCGGATCGGTGGTATACACACCGTCGACATCGGTATAAATCTGACATTCATCGGCACGCAGCGCCGCCGCAACGGCAACCCCGGTAGTATCCGAGCCGCCGCGACCCAGTGTGGTGATATTGCCGTCTTCATCCATTCCCTGAAAACCCGCAACCACCACCACATGACCATTGGCCAAATCGGTACGAATATTTTGTTCGTCGATACTCAAAATGCGCGCTTTGGTAAATGCGCTGTCGGTGAGTATTTTAACTTGGCTACCCGTATAACTCTTGGCTTCCAAACCGACATCTTTCAACGCCATAGCGAGCAAGCCAATGGTGACTTGTTCGCCGGTGGAAATAATGACATCCAATTCGCGCGGATCTGGATCAGCCTGAATTTCTTTGGCCAAGGCAATGAGTCGATTGGTTTCACCGCTCATGGCAGAAACCACCACCACAATTTGATGGCCTTGCGCCTTGTATTTGGCAACGCGCCGCGCCACATTCTTAATGCGCTCCGGGCTACCTACCGAGGTACCGCCGTATTTTTGGACTATCAGTGCCACAATTAACCTTTAGCGTTTTTGAAGAGGCGGCATTTTAACTTAACTGACAAAAAAAACGAATGCCCATCTGCTAAACTTCCACAACTATTCTCAGAGCAGCCCTTCATGCCCCAATTAAAGCCCCGCAGCTATCCGGAAAGCGCCAAAAACAACCTGACCGGACAAGGGTTTAACCCTCTATTGGCACGCATTTTTGCAGCTCGTAATATTTCCCTTCCAGAACAATTGGATACCAGCTTAAAGCAACTTTTACCCTTTACCCGGTTAAAAAATGCGGTCGAGATGGGCGGCTTATTGGCAGACGCAATTACCGCCCGAAAAAAAATTCTGGTCATTGCGGACTATGATGCGGATGGTGCAACGGCTTGCGCTGTGGCTATGCGTGGCTTGAGTTTATTCGGCGCAATCGTAGACTTTATTGTCCCCAATCGTTTTGAATATGGTTACGGCCTTACCCCGGAAATAGTGCAATTGGCCGCGCAACATCAGCCGGATATCTTGCTCACTGTGGATAACGGTATCGCCAGCGTGGAGGGGGTCGCCGAAGCCAACCGGCTCGGTATGCAGGTTTTGGTAACCGACCATCACCTGCCCGGCGATGCATTACCCGATGCTTTATGCATCGTGAATCCAAATCAGGCCGACTGTGACTTCCCCAGCAAACATTTGGCCGGTGTCGGTGTGATGTTTTATGTGCTGCTTGCCTTGCGCGCCGCATTGCGTGATCGGGGGACTTTCGCTGACAAAGCCGAACCCAATCTGGCGAATTTGTTGGATCTAGTGGCTCTGGGAACCGTGGCGGATGTGGTCAAATTGGATAGCAACAACCGCATCTTGGTGCAGCAAGGCTTACAGAGAATTCGCGCTGAACGTGCCTGCTCCGGAATCAATGCGTTATTTAATGCATCTGGAAAAAAGATAATAAAATCAACAAGTTATGAGCTTGGCTTTATGGTGGGCCCGCGCCTGAATGCTGCGGGCCGCTTGGATGATATGAGTCTCGGCATTCGCTGCTTACTGACCGACCGTCCCAATGAGGCCAGCGAAATTGCGATCAAACTGGACACACTAAATAAACAACGGCGCAGCATTGAAGCCGATATGCAAGAAACCGCGCTAGCCGCGCTGGAAAACATCAATCCCGCTGCGGGATACAGCTTGGCGCTGTATGACGAAACCTGGCATCAGGGCGTAATTGGCATTCTTGCTTCGCGTCTTAAAGAGCGATTTCACCGCCCTGCGATTATTTTTGCGCGCGGCAAAGAGGGCGAACTAAAAGGTTCGGGACGCAGCATTCCCGGATTACATTTGCGCGATGCGCTGGATTTACTGTCCAAACGTCATCCGCACTTGTTGCAGAAATTTGGCGGTCACGCCATGGCAGCGGGTGTCACGCTGCGCGAAACAGATTTTGAAAACTTTAAAAATGCATTCGAGGAAGTTGCGCGCAGCCTGCTAACTTTGAGTGACCTGGAACAAATCATCGAGACCGATGGCGAGTTGGACGCAGCTGATTTTAATCTGGATACCGCACGAATATTAGAACAACAGGTATGGGGGCAAGGCTTCCCGGAACCTTTGTTTCAGGGAGATTTCCGCGTACAGAGCCAAAGAATAATCGGTGAAAAACATCTCAAACTCATCCTGCTATTTGCGGGCGCCCGATTTGAAGCGATGCACTTTTTTTCAACCGACACACTTCCCGATAAAATTCATGCGGTATACAGCTTGGGCGTCAATGAATACAATGGCAACGTCACCCTGCAACTAATTTTGCGGCACTGGGAAGCGCGCTGATCAGGGCTGCATCGCGAAGTAAATTCAATCTGAAAGGATGTTCCACATGGAAGCCTCGCAATTGGGAAGCAACGGCATCGAAGCACTCCCCCTGTTCCTCACCAGCCTATCCATCGGTCTGCTAATCGGTCTGGAACGCGAGCGTAATCCTTCCGCCAAAGCCGGTCTGCGCACCTTCACTCTGGTGGCTTTATTCGGCACACTGATGGCGCTGCTGTCCAGCCTGACTGCCTCGCCATGGCTGCTTGGCGCCGGCATGCTGGCCGTTGCTGCAATGATAATTTCTGTTTATATTCATACACCTACAGAAAACAACGATCCGGGCACAACCACCGTTGCCGCACTTCTGCTGTGTTATGCATTAGGCGCTTTAATTTGGTACGAACAATCCACACTGGCCATCATGCTGGCGATTGCAACCACCACCCTGCTCTATTTCAAACCGGAACTACAGGGAATTTCCCAGCGCATGACACGCCGCGATCTAGTCTCGATTCTGCAATTTTCCGTACTGAGCTTTGTCATTCTCCCCATTTTGCCCGACCAATCATACGGCCCCTACAACGCGTTTAATCCGCACAATGCCTGGATGATGGTGGTATTGATATCCGGTCTGAGTCTGGCCGGTTATGTGGCGCTACATTGGACAGGTCAGCGCTACGGTGCTCCGCTGCTGGGAATTTTTGGCGGAATGGCATCGAGTACCGCAACCACCATGGTGTATGCGCGCCATAGCAAAACCAGTGCCGGTATGAGCCGACTTTCCGCCGTGGTTATTTTAATCGCCAGCCAAGTTGTTCTCATCCGTCTGGCAGTCGTTAGCGCAGTAGTTTCTCCCGCTATCGCCGGCAAATTACTGCCCTCATTGGGATTAGGCTTAATGTTTGGACTGATTGTTACGCTGATAAGCTGGCGCAGATTACACACCGAATCCGATTTACCTCTACCGGCCACTTCCAATCCCACTGAAATTCACGCCGCACTGGGGTTCGGTTTGCTCTACGCGGTTGTATTGCTCTGCTCAGCCTGGCTGAGCGATATCGCCGGCAGTAGCGGCTTGTATATCGTAGCCATGATTTCCGGTCTTACCGATGTGGACGCGATTACCTTATCCAGCCTGCGCTTATTTTCGCTGGATAAATTAAACGCCGATCAAGCGGTCATCTCCATCGCCATTGCTTTTCTTGCCAACATGGCCTTCAAATTTGGCATGCTATTTTTTATCGGCGGGGCAACGCTGGCGAAACATGTAGCGGGTGGATTTAGCGCAATGGCGCTCGGGGTAGCGATCGGAATGCTGCTGGTATAGATTATTGGGAATGAGATAAAACGTCAAAAAATAAACCACAAAAAAACTAGCGGCGACAGGCGACCGGGCTAGAGAAACTAAATATCGTTATGCCTGTTAAAATTCCCGGAAATACCCACCAAAAAACGCACCAGACTATAACTTACCCGAAGCACGATTTTCATCCAGATACTGCGGCGTTGCCAATCCGTCTCCACCACGTGATGCGAGCCTTGCTGCATTTCATGCAGCAAGGTATTGCGCAACTCACCGGCAAATCCCGCATCTTTCACAAACAAATTAGCCTCGCGTGCTAGCCAAAGACTAAACGGATCAATATTGGTCGAGCCCACCGTGGCCCATTGGCTGTCGAAAACAGCCACTTTGGCGTGTAAATAATTTTGCGTGTACTCGTGTATCTCAATACCGGCTTTAAGCAACTCGTCATACAGCGCCAAAGTGGCGTAATGCTGCAAACGATATTCTACTTTCCCCTGTAGCAATAACTTTATGCGCACCCCGCGCTTGGCTGCATTTTTTAAGTAACGACGAAAACGGCGCCCGGGTAGAAAGTACGCGTTGGCAATAATAATTTCATGTTTCGCCTGCTTAATACCGAGCAAATACGCATGCTCAATATCCAAGCGGTGCCGCAAATTATCGCGGATTAAAAACACGACATCTTGCACTTTGAACTTCCGATATTTCAGGTGCGGCGTTATCCGTTCACTGCGGCGAAAATTCATCCACGCCACCAGTTGCCAAAGTTTTTGCATAGAATACGTAATCTGCTCAACCACCGGTCCAATCACTTGCACTGCAAAATCCAGCCTGCGCGTATCCTCTTCATTAATAACATTAATTCCGCCAACATAAGCAACACGCTGATCAATCAGCACCAGCTTGCGATGCAGGCGACGCAGGCGCCGTCGATTCAAATTCAGGCGTGCCAACTCGGGCCGAAAAAATAACACCTTAACCCCAGCCTGCTGCAAATCCTCCAGCCAGATCAAAGGAAAATCTGCCGAACCAAATCCGTCCAGCAATACATGTACCGTCACCTTGCGCTGCGCGGCATTTTGCAACGCTTCTTTAATCTGGCTGCCACTGCCATCCGCAGCAAATATGTAAGTTTCAAAATAAATGGAATGCTGCGCGGCATTTATCTCGGCCAGCAAACTTGGAAAGTATTCGTCCGCGTTACACAACAGGGTGAGTTGATGTCCGGCTACGTTATGCAGCGTACTCATGGCAAACTTAAACGGGCGGACAAAGCGGCGTGATCCGAAATTTTGCTCCACGGATGCTTGCTGTGAACCGTGGCACTTTTAACATTCAATCCGCGCACATAAATACGATCCAGTCGCAACATCGGGAAACCTGCGGGAAAGCTGCGTGCCAAACCGCCTGTGTCATTTTGAAAAACTTCATTCAAGCCCAATTCGTGCTCCAGAGAAATTCTGGCGTTGTTATTCCAATCATTAAAATCACCTGCAATAATCAACGGCGCATGTTCCGGAACCTCCTCTCGAATACGTTCAACGAGTGCTTTAAACTGAACGCTTCTGCCGCGCTTAAACAAGCCCAGATGCACGCATAAACAATGCAAATTAACATTGTGTCCGGGAAGTTGAATATCACAATGCAACACACCGCGGCTCTCAAAACGATGCGCGGAAATATCCTGATTGTGCCAGCTGACAATGGGATAACGGCTAAGAATGGCATTGCCATGATGCCCCGCTGCATACACCGAATTTTTTCCGTAGGCATGATGCGGCCAAAGCTCATGCGCTAAAAATTCGTGTTGCGCGTGGGGGAGATTTTCCTGGTGAACGATATTACTGTGTGCGCCCTGCACTTCCTGCAAAAACATCACATCGGCATTTAACTCACGCAGTCTGTCGCGCAACTCATGAATCACATAGCGACGATTAAAGAGTGAAAATCCTTTATGGATATTGTAGGTGGCAATAGATAGTTCGGTCATCTAACTGATTTACAAGATTATTAATTCGCCGCAAAACCGATTATCGTCGTGCGCAATTCCTGCTTGAGTAATTTCTCCACTTCCATGATGGCGCGCGAGTGTGCAGTATTGGCATCCTGCGCGGAGGCTTTAACCGACCATGTTTTGCTGCCGCGCACCCGTCCTGTCGCCCGTTCCAGCAGCGACACCTCAAGCGTAACCCGCAGCCAATTCCAATTACCCTGAAGCCTCAAATCATGCACAACAAAATTCCCTTTCAACAGCAAATCTGCCGTGTCGGTATTGGTCGCGAGAAATCCCGCCGCCGCCAGCCCCCCTTTGAGTGCATTAAAAAATTCATGGGCATTGGCCTCGCCAGAAACTTCCGGCGCAATCCGGATCTTTTTAATATTCTCATCAACTTGCATACGGACTTCAGCCTGAGTCAGTGGCGCGGGAACACCCTGCCCAGACGGGTCAAGCACTTTTAGCAGAGATTGAAAGCCTTCCCGCTGAATAGATGACTGCAGCGCCTGTGACAGCAAGCCAATTTTAAGCAGCGGATCTTGCTGCGAATTGGCTGCCTGCAAATATTGCTGCAGCGCTGTATCCAGCTTATCCAGTTCCTCGCGCATACTGGCACTTGCCTGCGCGCGCGGAAGTACCGCCAGAGCATGGTAATCCAGCGTGACCGGATTACGCCAAATCTCCGGCAAACTAATTCCATTGATCACTTTATCTGTTTTAGCCGATACCTTCTGGCTCGCCGAACGACTTACCCGCTCGTGTTTACCCGACTGTTCAAGCTGTGTTGAATTCTCGCTAAGCACCTCAATGCGTACTTCAAAATTTGCCGCCAATTCACCGCGCGCACGATTTTTCGCTTCCTCTTCCGTCGCACCGATACCGCGTCCCAATAAATATTGATTGGGCGGATATTCGGCTGTCTCTCCCGTCACCCATGCCGGAGATGCACCCATAGCATGCGCTGAAAATAACATTCCGGAAAACGCCAATAAAATGCCGGCAATACGCAAAATATGATTCATGATTACGTCTCCAAAAAATCGGGCAAGTTGAAGATATTGTGCTTAATTAGGCGCTTTAGCTGCTGCAGGCGGATGTAAATAATAATCCGAAATAAATGCTTTTTGTCCCGGCTTTACCAACACCCCTTTAAATTCACGTGCCCCCACAATATTTCCCTGCGCGCCATAATAAGTCGCCATGACGTCATATTTTCCCGGGGGTAACACGAGGCGTGACATTTGAATATTGCCTGGCAACAATGACCAGGAACGCGTATCGGCACGCTCCGATACGTTGGTAGTAATGTCCGCAACGATACTAAACAGGGGATTGTCCACCTGTTTTTTAACCGCTTGCGCTGCGCTCTGTTTCACGACCAGCCTGGCTACACCGCGCGCAATGATAACGGGCAGACGATCATTAAAACTTTGTTCCGCAATCCCGCTCACGTCCTCCACTACTTCCGATTTTGCCGAATAGGGGCCAACGCTCAATACCACATGATCGACCGGCAAAGAACGCTTAACAAATTTGGGTACCGCCAAACTCCACATGAGCGGACTGGAATTGTCTTTGGGATTATAAAGAGAGTTTTGCACGTGAATATTATTCTCGACGATCGAGGCCCCCAGACCATTATGCAAAATAAAAACTACCTCATTTGCACTCCCCTTTCCGGTTTCATCCAGGCGCTTGAAATCAGTTTCCAACTGCTGGGGAACCGGAAAGCCTGACTTTTGTTTTTTGTATCCTTCCAATGCCTTACCCATCTCCACGCGTGCGGCATCCCGGTCACCTGCGGCCTCATAGACCATTCCATTGAGGTAGCGCACAAATGCACCAGAAAGATATTTTGCATCGGGATATTTTTTAGAAATTAGACCCTGTTCAATATCAAATTGGCGGGCCTCCACGGCAGCCGCTTCCGCATCCCCCATCTGCAAATAATTTAGCGCCTCGAACGAATAAACCATTAATTGCTCACTCGGCAAACCTTCATAGGCTTTTAGCGTGTCATTCACCGATACCGAAGCGACTTGTTCAGTCAGACTGATTGCGCTGAGTTTTTTCATCAACACTTTCGCCGCATCAAAATGTTTGTTTGATTCGGTATATTTTTCTTGTAAACGCAGCAATGTCCCTTTGTTTAGATGATGCAAAGTTTCATCCGGCCCGCTTAACTTGAGCTCATCCAGCACCTTGATTGCATTATCTAAATCTCGATTCGACGTGGCGCTTTCCACTGCCACAAATCCCGCGCTATAGGTAGCGCATCCAGGCATGATCACGACAGCCGCACAGACGGATAGCCCCAATAACAATTGGCTCAAACGAAAATGGAATGTTGTTTTCGTTGCTGAAAATTGAATGACATTACTACAGGTTATTTTCATAATATTCCCGGCGATAGAAGCCAAAACAAATCAGGGTGGCTGCATTCACGCAACCACCCTGCAATTTCAAAACGGATCAAATGACATCGGCATTATTTAGCGAAACTTGGCATCTTTCACATCTTTCTTTAACTTCTTCTGTCCGGTCCATACCTTGCGATTATCGGCGACATTCACCAGCGTCAAATCTATCTGATAAAAACGGATCTGCTCGCCATCTGCCGCGTCAACAATACTGTTGATTGAACCGATCAACATAAAATCCGCACCCGCCTCTTTACCCATTTCTTTGCGGCTCGCATCAGTCGCATTTAAATCCATATCCGAGCGCTCCTCGCGAATGCCTTCGCGTTCGGTTTTAGACGCAACCACATCCACTCGTCCCGATCTGATAAAAGCCCGCTCCAGATCATTTACAAAAGTACGTGTATTGATATGTTCGTGGGAAAGATTGCGCACATTGCCTATAATAACCGTGGGTGCCTTATTTGTCTTTTGCTCATAGCGGTCAATCCATCCTATGGAAAGAGAGTCGCGGATCATCTCTTCAGAAACCAAACGAGAATCCGTATCATTCCAGTTTCCGGACAAGTCCTTTACCTCGTCAACCCCCACTCGCTTGACTTGTGTTGCACAGCCGCTTAATGCCAGCACCAAAAACCCCGCAAGCAATGCAGTCAAAGATTTTTGAATCATCATTGGAACTCTCCCTTAAAAAAATATTGTGACAATTTATGGTTACGCCGGGGTACTTCTAAAGGCGACAATTTACTCCAGAGACACTGCGGATTCAACAAAATTATTGCTATTGCGCTACCCTGCATTGTACAAATTTAATCAGAAATGCGGCGACTTCAGATGCCCCTCGAAACCCAATCTGTACTCTAACGTACATACAACACTTTTCAAAACACAGACCATTGGTCCTTGATCTTCGGGGCTGGAAAAAATCGCCGTTTCTCGCGAGCTTCGCAGGTCAAGTTCACCAGCAAGATAACTTAACGACCGGGTCAACCGATAAGATTTAATTGAATTTTAATGGTGAATAAATGCTGCTACTTTCTTTGATTTACCAATAAGGCGCACTCACGATAGGCAGCCAACTCATCCTCTCCTATACAGTGCCTTTGTTCTGGGAGAACCGCCATCAACAAACTTAAATTTTCAGTTCTTGCCAGATACAGCCTACCCAAAGATAGTGATAGTGAATTACTTCACGCCGAACTATTCAGTATTGAGCAACTCAAGCGGCACGCCGTCACGCTTGCCGGGCAGCATCGTGTCAATCCACAACCGGGACCCGATCAGTTACTGTCCCGTCTGGCTGACAATGAATCCGTTTTACTGGCATCCTATCGTGTCGTTTCTGAGGCTGTCACGGCAGGGCAACACCTCATTCCGGCTGAAACATGGTTACTCGATAATTTTTACCTGATCGAACAACAAATTGCTTTGGCCCGCCGGCATTTGCCGCGTGGCTATAGCCGACAACTGCCGCGATTAGCTGATGGCATTTTAGATGGATTTCCGCGTATTTATGATTTGGCAATCGAGCTGATCTCGCACATGGATGGCCGTGTCGACACCGACAATGCGACTCAATTTATTGCCGCCTACCAGACGGTCGAACCCCTTAAGCTGGGCGAACTGTGGGCCTTCCCGATCATGTTGCAACTGGCACTGCTGGAAAACTTGCGGCGCATAGGATTGCGTATTGCCAGGCGGCGCGAGGAGCGCGACGCAGCCATTGAGTGGGCCGAACGAATGTTGGAAACGGCCGAACGTGAACCCAAACAACTTATCCATCTGCTAGCCGACTTTGCCAACGCGGATGTGCCGCTGACGGCACCGTTTGTAGAGGAGTTTTACGCGCGACTGCAAACTCATACCCACGTCATGGCCTTTGTGCAAACTTGGGTAGAGCAAAAGTTATCCGAGCAGGGCATGACTGCAACGCAACTATCCGAGGCTGCCGGACGTGCCGCCGCCACCAATCAAATTTCTATTGCCAATAGCATCGGCAGTCTGCGCTTTATCGGCGCCATGGACTGGCGCGATTATGTTGAATCGCTCAGTGTCGTCGAACACATCTTGCGCGAAGATTCACAGGCTATGTACGCCCATCAGGATTTTTCCAGTCGTGACCGTTATCGCCATGTCATCGAGGATGTCGCGCGCGGTAGTTTACAGAATGAGTTATTCGTCGCGCGCACCGCCATTGCGCTGGCACAAAAAGCTGTAGAACGCTTGGGCAAGCATGACCGCCGCGCCCATGTCGGCTACTACCTGATCGACCACGGCCGGCCACTTCTGGAAAACAGCGTCGGTTACCGCGCGTCGATACCGGAAAAACTCAGCCGCTTCATTCATCGCAACTGTCTATTTTTCTACCTCTCCCCGATTTTCGGACTCACCCTGTTAGCGACTTTTGTCGTCTTGGCCCCGCTGGAACCGCTTGCATTATCCGACTGGCGCCTGTGGTTTATCGCACTCAGCGGCAGTATCGGCGCTTCGGCGCTAGCCGTTGCCCTGGTGAATTTGATGGCCACGTTAATCTTGCCCCCGCGTGTGCTACCGCGCTTGGATTTTTCCCGTGGCATACCCGACATTCACCGTACCATGGTGGTGGTACCCACATTATTAAGTCGCCCCCAAGAGATTGATGAACTACTCTCTGCAATGGAAATACGCTATCTCGGCAATCGCGATGCCAATCTGTTTTTCGCCTTGCTGACTGATTTTCGCGATGCGCCACAGTGCGTTTTAGACGGCGACGATAAGCTGCTGGCCTATGCGCGCGCGGCAGTTCAGACACTCAACGACAGCTACCGTGACGACCGCCCGTGCATTTTTTATTTGCTGCATCGCCCGCGTGTGTGGAATCCGCATGAACAAATCTGGATGGGCTACGAACGCAAGCGCGGCAAGCTGGAGCAGTTCAACGCACTGTTGCGCGGTGGCTCGCCCGGCGCCTTCTGCGCACTCATCGGCGATCTTTCTCTATTGCCGACAATCCAATATGTCATCACGCTGGATACGGACACCCAACTCCCGCGCGACGCTGCCCGCACGCTGATCGGGAACCTCGCTCATCCACTGAATCGGCCGGTATTCGACAGTCAAAAACAACGCGTGATAGAGGGCTACGCCATTCTTCAACCACGTGCGTCCATCAGTTTGGGCAGTGCTTGCCAGTCTTGGTTCAGCAAATTATTTGCCGGGGAATCCGGCATTGATCCCTACACGCGCGAAGTTTCCGATGTGTATCAGGATATTTTCGGCGAGGGCTCTTTTATCGGCAAAGGCATTTACGATGTTGATGCTTTCCGGCTCGCCGTCGAAGGGCGCTTTCCCGAAAATTTAATTCTCAGTCATGATTTGCTGGAGAGTGGTTATGCGCGCTCGGCCCTTGTCACCGATGTGGATTTGATTGAAGAACACCCTGCCAGCTACATCATCGACATCAGCCGTCGCCACCGCTGGATACGCGGTGACTGGCAACTGGCGGGATGGTTGTTGCCGAGCGTACCCGGACAAACCAACAATAAGCGTCAACGCAATCCGCTGTCAGTCCTGTTGCTGTGGAAAATTTTTGACAATCTGCGCCGCAGTCTAGTCGCGCCTGCGCTGTTGGCGTTATTGCTTGGCAGCTGGTTATTCACTGCGTCACCCGCCTGGATTTCAATTGCACTGGTTGCTGCTATCTTATTGTTGCCCGGCTTGCTTTCCAGCGTCATCGAATTTATCCGCAAACCGGAAGATCGTGAATGGAGCGCGCAATGGCGAATGAGTAGCCATGCCGCCGACCGCCCGATTATTTTGGCATTGCTTGCGCTAATCCTGTTGCCTTATGACGCGCTGATTTGTCTGGATGCCATCGCCAGTTCCGGCGTGCGTATGCTATTTACGCGGCGCGGTTTACTGCTGTGGCATCTGCAATCCTATGCCAACCGCAATGCACGTCGCAGCCTGATGGGTTTTTTCAGGGAGATGTGGATTGCCCCGGTCTTAGCCCTTCTCGTTGGCCTTACACTCGCCTTTACGCGCCCGACAGAGTTGCTGTGGTGCATGCCGGTATTGTTGCTCTGGCTGCTTTCGCCTGTGGCTGGTTGGTGGATTAGCAAACCGATAATTTGTCCCGACTTGGCATTAAACGGGGATCAGCGCACGTTTCTACGTTTGGCGGCGCGCAAAACCTGGCGCTATTTTGCGGACTTTGCCAGCGTCAAAGACAACTGGCTGCCCCCGGATAATTTTCAAGAATATCCTGCTGCCGCCGTTGCCACGCGCACCTCGCCCACCAATATCGGCATGTCGCTGCTGGCCAATCTAACGGCCTATGATTTTGGCTACCTCAGTGCTGGAGAGTTATTGCGCCTGACTGAAAACACGCTGACGACCCTGGAAAAATTGGAACGCTATCGCGGTCATTTTTTTAACTGGTACGACACGCGCACCTTGGGCACTTTACACCCCAACTATGTTTCTTCCGTAGACAGCGGAAATTTGGCAGGCAGCTTACTCACCCTACAGGCGGGACTTGCCGAGTTAAAAACTCAGCCGGTACTCGCAACTCAAGCCTTTGCTGGATTACTCGACACCTTGCAACTCTTGACCGAACATCTCCCTCTGCCGATAACTTCAAAATATACAAATAAAATCAATGAGATACAAAATATCCTGCAATCTTGGGAAACCTCTCGACACACGTTGGCCAATGCGCTGCAAACGCTCGCCCAACTACAACTTGGCGTGGTGGACTTACGCGCTGATCTGCCGACAGAGCGTGATGACGAGCTGAATTACTGGCTACAGGCATTCCAGCAGCAATGCCTAGCCCAGCAGGATGAGCTTGACTTTCTCTGTGGCAAGACCGGCGACGACAGCGGCATGCCTTTGCTGGCCGATATTGCGCGTGCGCAATCAGCCAATGCCGCCGAGCGCTTAACGCTCATCGATGCGTTGATTGAACGTTGCCGCGAACTGGCTGCGATGGATTTTGAATTTCTCTACGATGGCGCGCGCGGCTTGCTCAGTATCGGTTACGACGTGGGCGAGCGGCGCCGCGATCCATCCTGCTACGACTTGCTGGCCTCCGAGGCACGCCTCGCCAGTTTCCTGCTGATTGCACAAGGCCAAATTCCGCAAAAACATTGGTTCACTCTTGGCCGCTCACTGACCAGTCATGGCGGCCATATCAGTCTCCTTTCCTGGAGCGGCTCGATGTTTGAGTACCTGATGCCGCAGTTGCTGATGCCTAGCTTTGGTGAAACTTTACTGGCACAAACCAGCTTGGCGGTGGTATCTCGGCAAATTGAATACGGTCACCAGCGCGGGGTACCGTGGGGAATTTCCGAATCTTGCTACAACACCACCGACCTGAATCAGGTGTATCAATATCGCGCCTTTGGCGTGCCGGGGCTGGGTTTTAAACGCGGACTGGGCGACGATCTGGTCATTGCGCCGTACGCCAGCGCGCTGGCACTCACGGTACTGCCGCTGGAAGCGTGTCGCAACTTACAAACGCTGGCAGACAACGGTTTTCTTGGCGCGTACGGTTTCTACGAGGCGATTGATTACACACCGGCGCGCGTGCCACGCGGCCAGGATTTTGCCATCGTACGAACCTTTATGGCACATCATCAGGGCATGAGTTTGTTGGCTTTTGCGCAGGTGTTGCTCAGCAAACCGATGCAGCGCCGTTTCATGGCTTCGCCTCTGGTTAAGGCAGCAGAACTGTTATTGCAAGAACGCGTACCCAAGCTGGTTACCACCCTGCATCCCCACATCGCCGAAGTAAACGCCTCCGCGCACCCACCCGCTGCCGAAGAAGCCATCATGCGCGTGTACACCGATCCGAATATGCCGCTCCCTGAAGTCCATTTGCTGTCCAACGGAAATTATCATGTGATGGCAACCCACGCCGGCGGCGGCTACAACCGTTGGCGGGACATGGCGGTAACCCGTTGGCGCGAAGACGCCACAAGCGATTGCTGGGGAACCTTCATCTACTTGCGCGATCGTGACAGTGGCGATTATTGGTCAACAGCGTATCAACCCACACTGCGGCGCGCCGACCATTACGAAGCCATTTTCGTGCAGGCGCGCGCGGAATATCGGCGGCGTGATCTGGCCATTGAAGCCCATACCGAAATTAGTGTTTCAGCGGAAGACGATGTCGAGATTCGCCGTGTCACGTTGACCAACCAATCACCGCGCACGCGCAAAATAGAGGTGACCAGCTATGCTGAAGTGGTGTTGGCGCCACTGAATGCCGACCTGGCGCATCGCGCATTCAGCAATCTGTTTGTGCAAACTGAAATATTACACAATCACCAAGCCATTTTGTGTACGCGACGCGCGCGCACACCGAACGAAACGGTGCCGTGGATGTTTCATCTGCTCTCCGCCCCCGGCGCAAAAATCGACACGCCTTCTTTTGAGACAGATCGTGCCCAATTTATCGGGCGGGGGCGCACCACGGCAAATCCGCTCGCGCTAGATAACCAAGCGCCTACGTTTGCCCTGTCCAATAGCGAGGGTTCCGTCCTCGATCCTATCGTGGCCATTCGCTGCGCGCTGACTTTATCCCCGGACGAATCGGCCAGCATACAAATCATTTCCGGTGTTGCGAATACGCGTGCGGCGGCCATTGCATTACTGGAAAAGTATTGTGACCGCCACTTCGTCGAACGCGCTTTTGAAATGGCCTGGTTTCAAAGCCAGGAAGTATTGCGTCACCTCAATGCCACCGAAGCCGATGCGCAAATTTTCGGCCGTCTGGCCAATTCAATCATTTACGGCAATGCCTTACGCCGCACCCCAGCCAGTGTCATCACGCGCAACAAGCTGGGACAGTCCGGCCTGTGGCGCTTTGCCGTATCGGGCGACCTGCCGATTGTCCTGATTCGTCTGGGGGAGCTACGCCGCATCAATCTACTTAAGCATATCTTGCAAGCTCACGCCTATTGGCGCATGAAAGGGCTAGCCTCCGAAGTTGTCATTGTCAATGAGGATTTTTCAGGATATCGCACCCTGCTGCAGGATCAGATCATGAGCTTGGTCAATGCGGGGACAGAAACAACCTTGCTGGGAAAACCGGGGGGAATCTTCGTGTTGCGCGCCGAGGACATTTCAGAAGATGACCGCGTCCTGTTGCAATCGGTTGCCCGAATTGTCTTCACCGACAGCAGCGACACCTTAATAGACCAAGTGGAACGTCGCACTGCGCCAGAACGCCAATCGGATCTACTCGAGCCTTCCCGGCAAGCCATGACTGAAGTCACACGGTCTCTCCCTCCGCTCAATCTCATTTTCAATAATGGCGCGGGAGGATTCACCCCAGATGGACACGAATACATCATTTCCCTGGAGCCCGGCCAACACACTCCCGCCCCCTGGGTCAATGTCATCGCCAGCCCGCATATCGGCACCGTGGTAAGTGAAAGCGGCAGTGCCTATACCTGGGTAGAAAATGCCCATGAATTTCGCCTGACCCCTTGGCACAACGATCCGATCAGTGACAGCAGCGGTGAAGCGCTGTATATCCGTGACGAGGAAACCGGTGCATTCTGGTCGCCGACCACCGCGTTACCCGCACCGGGACTGAACCCGGGGCGTTCAGGTTATGTTTGCCGTCACGGTTTTGGCTACAGCGTCTTCGAACATCAGCACGCCGGGATCGCTTCGGAATTGTTCACCTACGTGGCAATGGATGCCCCGGTAAAATTCCTGGTAATCAAGCTGCGCAATCACTCTAAACGCGCCAGAAAATTATCCCTGACCGGCTATTGGGAATTAGTGCTGGGTGAATGGCGACACAGCAATTTGATGCAGATTGTCACCGCGACTGATGCGCACAGCGGCGCACTATTTGCCCGCAACGCATACGGGCGCGATAGTGGCAAACGCGTGGTATTTGCCCAAGTCAGCAACGATCACTTCAACGAAACGGGACGCTCTGTCAGTGGCAACCGGACAGAATTCATCGGCCGCAACGGAACACTGGCCAGTCCTGCGGCAATGTGGCGCAAGCGTTTATCGGGCAAAACCGGTGCGGCACTCGATCCCTGTCTCGCGATACAAACCCAACTTGAATTGGCGGCAGGGCAAGAGCGCGAGATTGTGTTTGTCTTTGGCGCGGCTAGCAACGAAGAGAGTGCACGCCATTTGATCGAACGCTTCTGCGGGCCCATCCGCGCGCGCCAAGCTTTGGAAGCCGTATGGGAATATTGGAACACAACGCTGGGTGCGGTACAGGTTGAAACACCAGACCCGGCACTCGACGTATTAACCAACGGTTGGCTGGTTTATCAAACGCTGTCCTGCCGCCTGTGGGGGCGCAGTGGCTATTATCAAAGCGGCGGCGCCTATGGTTTTCGCGATCAATTGCAGGACACACTGGCTTTGATCCATGCCACGCCGTGGCTGGCGCGCGAGCAGCTGATCCGCTGCGCCGAGCACCAGTTTTTGCAGGGGGATGTACAACACTGGTGGCATCCGCCCAAAAGCCAGGGTGTACGCACGCATTTCTCCGATGACTATTTATGGCTGCCCTACGCCACCTGTCGCTATGTGTTGGCAACCGGTGATACCGGCGTACTCGACGAGCAAATTCACTTTCTCGAAGGCCGTGAACTCAACTCGGAAGAAGAAGCGTATTACGACCAGCCACAGCGTTCGGCGGAGGCGGCCAGCCTGTACGAACATTGCACGCGCGCCATCAAACACGGCCTGCGCTTTGGTGCGCATCAGTTACCGTTAATGGGATGCGGCGACTGGAATGACGGCATGAACCGGGTCGGACACGAAGGGCGCGGCGAAAGCGTTTGGCTGGCGTGGTTTCTGTATGAAAATCTGCAACTATTTGCCGCCTTGGCGCGCGACCGCAATGACCCGGCTTTCGCCGACCTGTGCACCGGGCAAGGTTTGCAATTGCGCAATAACATCGAAGCTAATGCCTGGGATGGCGGCTGGTATCGGCGGGCTTATTTTGATGATGGCACGCCCTTGGGTTCAGCAGACAATGACGAATGCCAAATAGATTCGATCAGTCAGAGCTGGGCCGTCATCTCCAAAGGCGGCGACCCCGGGCGCGCCAAACAAGCGATGGCCGCAGTAGACCAACGCCTGATTCAACGTGATGCACAAATCATTAAACTGCTCGATCCTCCGTTCGATCAGTCCGCGCTGGACCCCGGCTATATCAAGGGCTATGTGCCCGGCGTGCGTGAAAACGGCGGCCAATACACCCACGCCGCCATCTGGACGACCATGGCTTTTGCCATGATGGGCGACAACGAACGCGCCTGGGAATTATTTGCCATGTTGAATCCTGTCAATCACGCTCGCTCGGCAACCGAGATTGAACGCTACAAGGTCGAACCCTATGTGATGTGCGCCGATATTTATGGCGCGGCACCCCATACCGGTCGCGGTGGTTGGACTTGGTATACCGGCGCGGCAGGCTGGATGTATCGACTAACTCTGGAAACCTTGCTGGGCATCCAACGAGAAGTGAACCAGTTGCGCATTACACCGTGCATGCCGGCACATTGGGACAGCTACCAGGTACATTACCGCCATCATGGCTCGATGTATCACATTAGCGTTAAACGCAATGAAGACAAGTCGGAGCTCGCGATTGGGGTGACTCTGGATGGGGATGTCCTGCAAGCGACAGCGCAACAAGGTGGTATCCAACCGCACGCGTTGATTCCGCTGATGGATGACGGTCTTGAACATTTTATTGAAGTGAGACTGGGTTGAAATCCAGTTATCCGTCATTTCAAAGAGCTATGCATTTCCCAAATTTCGCGTGGGCAAATTAATTTCTTTTGCAAAATTGAGCATACGCTGAATAGGCAAAACGGCGCGCGGAATAATCGCCGGATCAACCGTAATTTCATTGTGCCCCCGCTCCAGCACATCGGCCAAATTTAGCAGGCCGTTCATCGCCATCCACGGACAATGACTGCAGCTGGTACAGGTTGCCCCGTATCCGGCTGTGGGTGCTTCGAGAAATATTTTTTGGGGGCACAAAGCGCGCATCTTGTGCAGAATTCCGTTGTCGGTGGCGACAATAAAAGTGTCAGCGGCAGACTGCTGCGCGGCTTTTATCAGCTGGGTTGTTGATCCCACCACATCCGCCAACTGCACCACCGCACGCGGGGATTCCGGATGCACCAATACTTTTGCATTTGGATATTTATCTTTTAAATCAATAAGCTCCATGTGCTTATATTCATCGTGCACAATGCACGAGCCTTGCCATAACAACATGTCCGCGCCGGTTTGCTCCTGAACATAACCGCCCAAATGTCGATCCGGTGCCCACAAAATTTTCTTGCCCTGCTGTTTCAGGTGCTTCACCACCGGCAACGCAATCGAGCTGGTCACCATCCAGTCGGCGCGCGCTTTAACCGCCGCGCTGGTATTGGCATAGACCACCACGGTACGCTCCGGATGGGCATCGCAAAAGGCCGAAAATTCATCGATTGGACATCCCAGATCAAGCGAGCATTCCGCGTCCATATCCGGCATTAAGACACGTTTTTCCGGGTTTAATATCTTCGCGGTTTCCCCCATAAAGCGCACCCCGGCGACGACAATCGTTTTTGCCGGATGCTGATGGCCAAAATTGGCCATATCCAGGGAGTCGGAAACAATCCCACCGGTTTGTTCCGCCAAATCCTGCAGGTCCGGATGAACATAATAATGTGCCAGCAATACTGCATCCTGTTCGATCAGCATGCTTTTAATACGGGCAATCAGCGCCGATTTTTCGCCGGCTTCCGGCTCGCGCGGACGCCTCGCCCAAGCGTGCGCAGTATTGCATCCAGACTGTGCCGCATCGGGATGCTCATAAGCTATTTGAATTATATTTTCAGCCATTTAATTACTTTCCGACTCTTCCCGGCAATTGCATAATCGCCTCCCGGTTACTCGGGGAAAATACCAACTGTGCAGCATCTTTCCATGACAGCCACTGATACTTCACATGTTCTCGCGGCGACAGCTTTATCTCAAGCGTGCCGGGAAGTTGTAAACCAAACACATGTTCAGTGTTATGCGTCGTGCCCGGGGGATAACGATGCAACCATTGGGTATAAATTTCGTATTCATTCTGTACCTGCCAATCAATCAGCGGATAAAGTTTGACATTCAGGCCGGTCTCTTCAAAGACCTCGCGGCTGGCCGTTTCAAACAAAGTTTCATCGTCATCGCGACTGCCTGTCACCGATTGCCATGCGCCCGAAAAATCGGCACGCTCCAGCAGCAACACCTCCAACGCCTGCGTGTATATAACCACCAAAACCGAAATCGGTTGTTTATTTCTCATCCGCCAATAACACCCAGAATGGCTTGCCTTGTATTTTCCAGGCAAGCACCGTCTCCTCGAATATTTCCATGGCGCTGGCATGGTCGCTGTCGCTCAAGCCCAATTTTGCATCCTCGCTATTTAACAATAAAACATAGCCGGCGGCTGGCTGCCAGGATAAATCTCCCAGCACATCAGCCAATGCGTCCCAATTATGCCCAAACCAATCCGGTGCTTTCAAGGCCTGAGCCAGGATAGCCAAAAAACCGCCCTTGCCGCATCCTGTCGGCATATTTGCCTCAAATAACGTCATATCCGACAAGGCCACATTCGCTTCCAATATCGCCACCGGACAACTCAGACGAAACACACCTGCTTCGTTAGCATCCTGTAATCGTGCACATAAATCATCGCTCATGCTCACTCCTCAATGCGAAAAAATGATTGATAATGATCAGCCGAATAATAACATTCAGGCACCACTCCGCACACGATGCGTCGCGCCCCGCGATGTCTCACTCCCGGTGTCTTTACCGTATATTCGCGATAATATCCGTGCGCCTGTCCGGGTAAGAATTTCTCGCGATTGCCAAAAACAATACCATCGCGCGGATAGGGAAATGGACCGCCCTGCTTGATCAACTGGAGTGTGCTTTGAGCTTCGGGGGGAAGTTGAGAAACCGCGATTGCAGAAACAACATTATCTGCGAATAGCGCGGCAAAAGCGAAGGGCTGCCAGAACAGCAGCCCTATCAAACACAGCGCTCTCACGCTGCGCAACATGCTTAGCCTTTAACCGTTTCAGCGGCAGCCGGCGTGCGCAAACGAATATGCAATTCACGCAACTGTTTTTCATCCACCGGACTTGGTGCCTGAGTCAACAGGCATTGAGCGCGCTGGGTTTTAGGGAAGGCGATCACGTCGCGGATGGATTCCGCACCGGTCATCATGGTGACGATACGGTCCAAGCCGAACGCCAAGCCGCCGTGGGGAGGGGCACCGTATTGCAACGCATCAAGCAGGAAGCCGAATTTAAGTTGTGCTTCCTCCGCGCCGATATTGAGCGCGCGGAATACTTTGCTCTGCACTTCTTCCTTATGGATACGCACCGAGCCACCGCCGATTTCCCAGCCGTTAAGCGCCAAGTCGTAAGCTTTTGCCAGACACTTGCCGGGATCGGTTTCGAGAAATTCCAAATGTTCATCTTTGGGCGAGGTGAACGGATGATGACAGGCATTCCAGCGTTTGCCTTCGTCGTCATATTCAAACATGGGAAAGTCAACCACCCACAACGGTTCCCACGCTTTACCGTTAAGATGGCCTTTTTCGTGCCCGATTTTGCTGCGCAAGGCGCCCAGCGCATCGTTGACGATTTTCTCTTTATCCGCGCCGAAGAAAATAATGTCGCCATTTTGCGCACCGGTGCGCTCAATAATGGTTTTCAATGCCGCTTCATGCAGATTTTTCACAATCGGCGACTGCAAGCCGGACTCATTTAACTCATTGATATTATTGACTTTTATATACGCCAACCCCTTGGCACCATAGATACCGACAAACTTGGTGTATTCATCTATCTCGCCGCGGGTAAACGCGCCGCCGTTCGGTACACGCAATGCCGCGACGCGACCGTTTTCAGAATTCGCCACGCCGGCAAACACTTTAAACGCGACGTCTTTGACGGCATCGGTAACTTCGGTTAATTCCAGCGTAACGCGCAAATCGGGCTTATCGGAACCAAAGCGGCTCATCGCTTCCGCATAGCTCATACGCGGGAAAGCGCTTGGCAAAGTGACATCCAATACTTCCTTGAATACGACACGGATCATTTCTTCTGTCAGCGCCATGATTTGCTGCTCGGTCATGAACGAGGTTTCAATATCCACCTGGGTAAATTCAGGCTGACGATCCGCACGCAAATCCTCGTCGCGGAAACATTTGGTCAGTTGATAGTAACGGTCAAATCCAGCCACCATCAGCAATTGTTTAAATAACTGGGGAGATTGGGGTAATGCAAAAAATTCGCCCGCATGCACGCGCGAAGGTACCAAATAATCGCGCGCACCTTCCGGGGTGGACTTGGTCAGCATCGGCGTTTCAATATCAATAAAACCATGGTCATCCAAAAAGCGCCGGAACGCGCGCGCAGTTTTATAGCGTAACTGCATGTTCTTTTGCATTTGCGGACGACGCAGATCAATCACACGATGCGTGAGGCGTACGTTCTCGGAAAGATTGTCATCATCCAATTGGAACGGCGGGGTAACGGCCGCATTTAACACTTCGATTTCATGGCACAAAATCTCGATCTCACCGCTGCCGATATTGGCATTGCTCGTACCTTCCGGACGACGCCGCACCTTGCCGGTAATGCGCAACACGTATTCGCTGCGCACAGATTCGGCAAATTTAAACATCTCCGCACGATCCGGATCACACACCACCTGCGCCAATCCTTCGCGGTCGCGCAGGTCAATAAAAATTACACCGCCATGGTCGCGGCGGCGATGTGCCCAGCCGCAAATGCTGACAATTTGATCGAGGTGAGAAGCGTTGAGGTGTCCGCAGTAATGAGTTCGCATAGTGAATTAATCAGTTCAGTTTAAAAATGTGGAAATAATGGAGGAAAAGTTATTTATTGGCTGCCAGCTTTGCCACGGCATCTTCCGGTGATGCAACGACGCCCATGGAAATGATGGATTTGAAAGCCACGTCGACTTTGATGTCCAACTCGATCGTGTCAACTTTGCGGACATAAAAATAAAATCCGTTAACCGGGCTGGGCGTGGTGGGCACAAAAACAGCCACATATTCTTCGTCCAAAACTTTGGTGACTTCGCCGGGAACGGTGGTTTGAAAAGCCAACGACCAAGCTTGCGCATGCGGATAACGCACCAATAACACTTTACCGAAAGCATTGCCGCTTTCAGATAACAGCGTATCGCTAACCTGTTTGACACTGTTGTAAATACTGTTGACCACCGGAATGCGCTGCAGTAAAGCATGCCACATATCCAGCAAACGCTGGCCGAATACATTGCGCGCAAGCAGGCCGGTTGCCACCACAATTGCAAAAGTTAAAATAACGCCCAGACCGGGAATATGCATTCCCAGCAAAAAATCAGGCCGCCAATGTTCAGGCAATAAATTCAATGACTTATCCAGCGTATTAATGGTCAAATTTAACACCCAAATGGTGATGCCCAAGGGCACCCAAACCAACAGGCCGGTGAAGAGATACTTTTTCATGCGGCGCCACTCGCGGCGGGACATGCTGCACAGGCAGCAGGTTCACATTTGGGCGCGGGCGGATTTTTAAAATCCGTTGCGTAGTAGCCATTTCCCTTAAGCTGAAAACCGGCAGCGGAAAGCTGCTTGCTAAAGGTTGCCGCACCACACTCCGGACAAATTGTCAGCAGAGGATCAGTATATTTTTGCATTACATCTTTTTGGGTGCCGCAGGAACTGCAGCGATATTCATAAATTGGCATCGAGATTTCCTAATAGGTCATTTCTGAAAGGCGCGCATTATACCCCAGAGAATTTTCAACCCACAAAAAGCAATCCGGGGAATTACGAAAAAAATATCGAGCAAATATGCACCGGAAAAACTTAGTCAGCCACAGCCTCGCGCCATTGCCCGACTTTTAAATCTTGTAGCGTCCATTCGCCAATCGCACCCCTTATCAATCTCAAAGTTGGATACCCCACTGCTGCCGTCATGCGCCTAACCTGGCGATTTTTTCCTTCTTTAATAATCAGTTCCAACCAGCTTGTCGGCTTCGCTTTGCGCTCACGAATCGGCGGTGTGCGCTCCCACATGTTAACCGGCTCATCCATTAAACGTGCCTGAGCCGGTAGCGTCGTAAAATCCGCAAACTTCACCCCGCGCTGCAATTGCTGCAATGCAGCGGCATCCGGCACACCTTCCACTTGCACCCAATAGGTCTTGGCCAGCTTGTGCTTGGGGTCGGTGATGCGATGCTGCAATTTACCGTCATCCGTCAGCAACAATAAACCTTCACTATCCGTATCCAGACGTCCAGCCGGATAAAACCCGGGAAGCGCGATATAATCTGCGAGTGTCGGATGTAGCCCGTCGCGACTGAATTGGCAAATCACGCCATAAGGTTTGTTGAATAATAAGACGCGGCTCATTTGGTTTTCGATTTTCGTTATTTTTACAAGGAGCAGCAATGTACCAGCACATTAAAGTCCCCGCCAATGGTCAAAAAATTACGGTTAATAGCAACTATTCATTAAACGTGCCCGACCAGCCCATTATTCCTTTTATTGAAGGCGATGGAACCGGCGTGGATATTACCCCGCCAATGATTAAAGTGGTGGATGCAGCCGTGGCCAAAGCTTACGGCGGCAAGAAAAAAATTCAATGGATGGAAGTCTACGCCGGTGAAAAATCCGTCAAAGTGTATGGCAACGATACCTGGCTGCCGGAAGAAACCATTGCGGCTGTCAAAGAGTTTGTTGTCTCTATCAAAGGCCCGCTGACCACGCCCGTTTCCGGCGGCATTCGCTCGCTGAATGTGGCGTTGCGCCAAATGCTCGACTTGTATGTTTGTCTGCGTCCGGTACGCTGGTTTAAAGGCGTGCCCTCACCGGTTAAAGAACCCGGCAAAGTAGACATGGTGATTTTCCGTGAAAATACCGAAGATATTTATGCGGGCATCGAATGGGCCGCCGGCTCGCCCGAAGCCAAAAAAGTGATCGATTTTTTGCAAAAGGAAATGGGCGTCACCAAGATTCGCTTTCCCGACACTTCGGCCATCGGCATCAAACCCGTTTCCACCGAAGGCACCGAACGCCTCGTGCGCCGCGCAATTCAGTATGCCATTGACAATAATCGTAAATCTGTAACGCTGGTACATAAGGGCAACATCATGAAGTTCACCGAAGGTGGCTTCAAGAACTGGGGGTATGAGCTTGCCAAACGTGAATTTGGCGGCGTGGAAATTGATGGCGGCCCGTGGTTGAAATTGCCCAACGGCATCATCATTAAAGACGTGATTGCGGACGCCTTCCTGCAACAGATTTTATTGCGCCCAGCCGAGTACGATGTCATCGCCACGTTAAATCTGAACGGCGATTACATCTCCGATGCCTTGGCTGCAGAAGTCGGCGGAATCGGCATTGCCCCCGGCGCCAATCTCTCCGACAGCGTGGCGATGTTTGAAGCAACCCACGGCACCGCCCCCAAATACGCCGGTAAGGATTACGTTAATCCGGGCTCGCTGATTTTGTCTGCCGAAATGATGTTGCGTCACATGGGTTGGCTGGAGGCCGCCGACCTGATCGTCAAAGGCATTGACGGCGCAATCGGCGCGAAGACCGTCACCTATGACTTTGCGCGCTTGATGGACGGCGCTACTGAAGTGAAGTGCGGTGCATTTGGTGATGAAATTATCAAGCACATGTAATTTGATTTCAATGCAGTAAAAGCAAAAGGGGCATGAGAAATCATGCCCCTTTTGCTTTAAATCTGCGCAAACTAATACGCCAACGGCACTCTGGGCGCCACCGCGCACAGCAATTCATAACTGATCGTGCCTGCAGCACGCGCCACCTCTTCCACCGGCAATCCCTCTCCCCACAGGGTTACACCACTCCCGACTCGGGCATCCTTGACCATGCTTAAATCCACCGCCAGCATATCCATCGAAACGCGTCCCAAGGTGCGCACTTTTTGACCGTTGACCAAAATCGGTGTGCCAGTTGCGGCGTGGCGCGGGTAGCCATCGGCATAGCCGCACGCCACCGTGCCAATGCGCATCGCCGTATCGGCACGGAACAATCCCGCATAACCGACCTGCTCTCCGGCCTGAATTTCCCGTACCGAAATAAGCTCACTATGCAACGTCATCACCGGTCTTAAACCCAACTGTTGCGCGCTGGTATCGGCAAACGGTGAAGCGCCGTACAACATGATGCCGGGGCGCACCCAGTCGCCTTGGGTTGCGGGATAACGCAGCAACGCTGCGGAATTAGCCAGGGAACGCGGCCTGCGGTAACTCTCTGTTATGCCGTTAAATTTTTCCAGTTGAATCGCGACGCCATCGGCTTCATCCGCATGCGAAAAATGCGTCATCAACGTGACGTCTTTGACCGCGCGGTGTAATTTGAGCCTCTCCATGACCGACGGAACCTCATTCAACGCAAAGCCCAGACGGTTCATGCCACTGTTAATTTTGAGCCAGACTTGCAGGGCGTTGCGGCGCGGATAAGCCTCCAGCATCGCCAATTGCTGTGCGCTATGCACCACGGTGGCCAACTCATATTCCGCGATGATGGGCAAATCTTCGCGCGAAAAAAAACCTTCCAAAAGCAAAATTGTTTGACGGCTGCCGGCTTCGCGCAGTTGCATCGCGTCCCGAATATCCAATAAAGCCAGCCCCTCCGCATCGCTCAGGGCGTTGGCCACCCGCTGCAATCCGTGACCGTAAGCGTTGGCTTTAATCACCGCCATAATTCGGCTGGAAGTGCTGCGGCGCGCTACGCGCAAATTATTTTGTAGCGCGGAAAGATCAATTTGGGCTTGAATGGGACGAGACATAAATATTAGGCACCTCTAAAAATTAAATTTACTTCGCGATGCTACGTTACTCACAAAATATTACACCTTACATATAATGCATATGCTGCGTCCTAATTTTTTATTCGCGCCTTGCCTAGCTTCGAAAATTAAATTTTTAGAGGTGCCTATTTGCAATGGGCGATAATGTTTTTGTTGCGTGAATGATAGCAGCCCTCTTGGTTTCATGTTATAAAACGCCTTCCAAAAAAACAAATTTGCCAATGAATCGCGGTTTCTACACCATCCTCGCTGCGCAGTTCTTTTCCGCGCTTGCAGACAATGCACTGCTGTTCGCCGCCATCGCTTTGCTCACGCTGATGAACGCCCCTGCTTGGCATACGCCAGTGCTCCAACAGTCCTTTATTGTTTCCTTCATTATTCTGGCGCCATTTGTAGGGGCCTTTGCCGATTCGTTGCCCAAAGGTCGCGTCATGTTTATCAGCAACGCAATCAAAATGGCCGGCTGTGTGGCCATGTTGATTGGCGTTAATCCTTTACTGGCTTACGGCTTGGCGGGCTTTGGTGCCGCGGCTTACTCGCCCGCAAAATATGGAATTTTGACCGAGTATCTCCCCCCAGAAAAACTGGTGCTGGCCAATAGTTGGATGGAGGGTTTAACCGTCATGGCAATTATTCTGGGTGCCGTCGTGGGCGGTATTCTAATCAGCCCGAATATCGCGAATGCGCTAATGCAACACTTGAGCCTACCGTATATTAATACAGCACCCGAACTGGCGATTTGCGTTATTTTCATGCTGTATTTGATCGCCGCAATTTTCAATTTATATATCCCGCAACTCCCCATCGACCATAAACCACTTAGTCGCAACCCATTGTTTTTAATAAAAGAATTTGCGCACTGTTTTAGATTGCTATGGAAAGATCCCTTGGGCCAAGTGTCGCTGGCCGTCACCACTTTGTTTTGGGGCGCAGGTGCAACCTTGCGTCTGATCGTGCTAGCTTGGGCTGCAGTTGCATTAAATTACGATATTAGCAGTGCAGCAAAATTAACCGCTTGGGTTGCCGTGGGAATTGCGATTGGTTCGATTTTGGCGGCGCGCTACATCAAACTCAACCATGCAGTAAACGTACTTCCGGTGGGCATCGGCATGGGTTTACTAGTGATGGTAATGCCACTGGTGACCAGCCCCCTGCTCGCCACCTTGCTGCTCATTGGAATAGGCGTGATGGGCGGCTTTTTCGTGGTGCCGATGAATGCATTATTGCAGCATCGCGGTCATCTGTTGATGGGCTCCGGCAGTTCTATTGCAGTACAAAACTTCAATGAAAACATCAGCATCTTTGCCATGCTGGGATTGTATGCTCTGATGGCAAAACTGGATTTTTCCATTTATACCATCACGGTTGTCTTTGGTATGCTGATGGCGGGCATTATGAGCATGCTGTATAAAAAACACGGGCACGATCAGGACAACGCAAATACCTAAAAATCAGCGTATGCCTTACGCCCCCAAGAATTTTCGGGATACTCCAAAATGGAAATTGGAATTATCGTTTTTTTAATTTTGCTCAGCGGCTTTTTCGCCATGTCAGAAATGAGCATTGGTGCCAGCCGCCTGGCACTACTGCAACAAATGGCAGCCGACGGGAATGACGGTGCGCGCATCGCCGCCGAATTGCGCGGACAGCCTTCACGTCTCCTGGCTGCCACGCAAACCGGGTTAACTGCCCTGGCAACGCTGCTCGGCGTGTTTGGCGAAGCCATGTGGGTGCCTCGCATCGAAGCATTTATCGAAACCAACTTCGCATCTCTTGCCTTTGCACAATATCCACTCGCGTTATTGGTGGTAGTCGGCAGCATCACGTTTGCCACCATCGTCGTCGGCGAAATCATCCCCAAACGCATTGCCTTGGCTCGTCCGGAAGTCATCGCCTCCCTGCTCGCCCCGCTCATGGCCATGTTTGCCAAATTCACCAGTCCATTTATCTGGGCACTTTCCGTTGCCAGCGAAAAACTTCTCGCGCTGTTTCCCTTCAAGGAAAGTGAAGCACACTTAGCCTCGGACGAAATCCGCGCCATGATTACCGCCGGTCGGCGCGATGGCGGCCTGGATGAAACTGCCGGCGAATTACTCGGCAATATATTCCGCTTGGATGACCGTAAAGTAGCTGGCGTCATGACGCCCGCCAATGACATTATTTTTCTGGATTTGCTGGAAGCCAGCCAGACAAATATGGAAAAAATTCAAACGCGCAAAGTATCGCGTTTTCTAGTTTGCAAAGGCGGCCTCGCGCAAGTGATGGGCTATATTGAAAGTCGCGAATTACTGCAACGTCTGCTCGCCGGTGAACCGCTCGACATGGGCAAACTCGCCACCCATGCGATTCACTTTATTCCCAACACGCAGTCGCTCATTGGCGTGCTGGAATTTTTTCGCCAGCAAAAAACCCATCTCGCACTGGTCGTTAACGAGTTTGGCCAAGTGGAAGGATTGGTCACTATGAGCGATCTGCTCTCCGCCGTGGTGGGGGATGTTCCCAGTTCGGTGGATGAATTGCCGCTGGCCGTGCAACGCGAAGACGGCTCCTGGCTGCTGGACGGCTTGTTGCCCATCGACGAAATGAAAAGCAAACTGGGTCTAAGCACCCTTCCCGAAGAAGATCTCGGCAACTATCACACGGTGGGCGGCTTCGTCATCACCGCCGTTGGACGTATTCCCAAAAAAGCTGAAGTATTTAACTGGAATGGCTGGCGCTTTGAAGTGGTCGACATGGATAAAAATCGCGTCGATGAAGTATTCGCCCGCCCGCATGCTCACCCCATCCCCGACGACTAGGAGAAATTTATGCAAAAATTAACACTGGCTTTTTCAATCATCGCGTTGCTCAATCTCACCGCTTGCCAACCTAAAGATACCGCGCCTGAACAAGGTGTCGAGCCCCGGACAGAGGCTGCTCCAATCCAATTGTTCGAAAAAGAGCGTGCCGCGCTCGAAGCCGCGAAAGGAGCCGAACAAATTCAGCAACAACAAATTGAAGAGCAGCAAAAAGCAATCGAACAGCAGACCCAGTAACGCCCCGCTTACGCAATGCCCCGTTGAAACTGATTTATAGCAAATTATGGCGCGAAAAAATCATCACAACGTATACGTCATCGAGCTATCGAAAGACGTATTGTTCGAGGCAAAATTCATAAAGTGCAATCCCCACTATCTCACCGGCAAACCTTGCGTGTATGTGGGCATGACCGGATTAGACCCGGACCTCCGGTTTGATAAACACAAGGCGGGTATCCAGGCAAATAAATACGTTAAACAATATGGCCTACGCCTGCTGCCCGATCTGTATGAAGCATTCAACCCGATGACTTACGAGCAAGCCGCTGATATGGAAGTTGAACTTGGAATTGATTTAAGAAGTGCCGGCTTTGGTGTTTGGCAGGCCTGATACCTCATGAAACTGCGTGAATCATTGCAAAAGCTATTCCTGCTGCTCACACTTCTTGTGTTGTCCGCCTGCGCTGCACTTGTGCCCAAAGAACATCTGATACCCAAAGAAAAACTGGTCAGCTTATTAAATAAAAAGTTTCCGATTCAGCTTGAAGAAGCCGGTGGATTATTGAGCTTCAAGATTGATGCGCCCCGGTTAAATTTTATTACTGAACAGAATCGGATAAGTATCAAAGGACACTACACCGCCGATGCGACTTTACTGAAAATTAAAGGTGATTTCGTCTTTAGTAGCAAGCTCGACTACCACAAAGAAAAACGCGCCATTTTTTTGAGCGATGCGCGCTTTGAATCCTTTCACCCCAGCGGGGGTTACTTTGCAGACAAATTGCGCTCTGCGCTCAATCGCAAAGTAAGTGAATTTGTCAGCAACAATCCCCTCTACGTTTTTCGACCGGATCAACTCGTGATACTTGGGGTAAAAATGGAGGTAAACAAGATAGAAGTTGTGAATGATGGAATTCTGATAAAGCTAAATTCAGCAAAATAATACATAAGAATCAATTTGTTATAAAAATTCACAAACAAACCACACTTACCCATCAAACATTAGGAAAATAACCATGCGACTACTCCACACCATGATCAGAACCGGTGATCTTGAGCGTTCAATCCAATTTTACACAACCATTCTCGGCATGAAACTTCTGCGCCACAACGACTATCCGGATGGTAAATTTACCTTGGCGTTCTTGGGCTACGGCGACGAAAGCACAGAGACTGCCATTGAGCTGACCTACAACTGGGGCGTTGAAAAATACGAGCTTGGCACAGGCTTCGGCCATCTTGCTTTTGAAGTGCCCAATGCCCGTGAATTCTGCGCGCAAGTAAAACGCAACGGTGGAAAAGTCATTCGGGAAGCCGGGCCGATGCAAGGGGGCACAACGATTCTTGCATTTATTAGCGATCCGGACGGTTATTTAGTCGAGTTGATCGAGAAGAAAGTCAGTCCAATTGAATGAGTGGGTATCCAACTTAAATTACGCAACTATTTTGAAATGCTGACTGCGACCAAGTCAGATAGAGAAAGCTGTTGGTTAATTGCCAGCGGATTAAGAAGCGGCAAGTTAGTAAACGCACCGTTCAGAATGCCCGCGTTGACCACCGACAGCGCGGCGATCGCTTCCGCCACTTGCATCCCGTTACCGACAACCCGGCCAAACACGGTGAAGCCGCCATTTTGTCCATCCAGGCTGGCCGAGTTATCGGTCAGATTAATAAACCACTGATTGGTTGCACTATTCGGATCGCCCGCAAATTTTGCCATTGCAATCGTGCCGCGCACGTTGGATCTATCGGCACTAAACTCATTTACTACCGGCGCAGTGGCTGAAATCGCACCCAAGCTATTGGTAAATCCACCACCCTGAATAATAAAGCCGGGCATGCTGCGGTGAATGATCGAATTATTGTAGGCGCCGCTATTTACATAGCTCAGAAAATTAGCCACTGTGAGCGGGGCTGCAGTATCAAATAATTCGATACCAATTACGCCCTTTGCTGTTTGTATCTTGACGGACGCGATAACAAGTTCCTGTGTTGCCTGTACAGCAGAAGAATTCGCACTCCCCGCCTGAGTCGCCACAATTGAGCACGTGCCGATTGACAGTGCGGTAACGACATTTCCTGTGATTGAACATGCGGGTTGAGGTGGTGTGGGACAGCCCTGCGCTGCGCAAGTGAGTGTAGTGTTAACCTCAAAACTCACCGGAAGGTTGGATGAAGAGGTGGCAGAAATCACGCTGCTTGCGCCCACCGTTAATACAGGCAGGGCATCAAAGCTAATGGTTTGTGTGGAGATTTCTTTGACCGGCGTACTTGCCCCGGAACCTCCCAGACAGCCCACCAAGAATAAAACTATAAATACCACACCACTTCGCACAATAAACACCTTAACAATCAATTAGTTATAATTTCAAGAGTTCTTCAAACTGTCCGACCGGAACCGGCTTACTGAATAAATAGCCCTGAAAATGCGTGCAACCGATATCTAATAAAAGCTGGCGCTGCTGTTCGGTCTCCACACCCTCGGCAATCACCCCCAGATTCAAACTGTGCGCCATGGCGATAATGGTGCGCACAATCGCCAAATCACTACTGTCTGTCGCCAAATTAAACACAAAAGATTGGTCGATTTTAAGCTGATCCAGCGGTAAACGTTTGAGGTATTGCAATGATGAATAGCCGGTACCGAAGTCATCCAAGGCAAACTGAACGCCAATTTCCTTAAGCGAGTTCATGGTAATAATCACGCCTTCGATATCGTCCATCAACAAACTTTCAGTTGGCTCTAACTTGAGCAGCTTGGGGTTAATCTCAAAGCGTTCGATCGTGTCGTGCACTTGTTCTACAAAATTTCTCTGCAAAAATTGCTTGGCGCTAACATTAAGCGACAAAGTAAGCGTATTGGTTAGGGGCGAACTTTCCCAGGCTTTAAGTTGCGCACAGGCAGTTTCCAAAACCCATTGCCCGATAGCCAATATATGCCCTGTTTCTTCCGACAAGGGAATAAATTGCGCGGGAGAAACCAAGCCGCGCTCGGGATGAATCCAGCGAATCAATGCCTCAGCCCCCACGGGACAGAGCATGCTGTCCACCTGAATTTGGTAGTAAAGCTGGAACTGCTGATTATCCAGGGCGCGGTGTAATTCACCTTCCAGTACCGCACGATTATTGATGACTTCCTGCATTTTGGGATCAAAGAAACGCAAGGCATTACGCCCCGCCTGCTTGGCTTGATACATGGCGATATCGGCCTGCTTAAACAACTCATCAATCGCATCATGCTTGTCGTTAAATAATGTCGCACCGATACTGGGGGTGCTGTGATACTGATATTTACTCAACTGGTAAGGCTGGCTGAGCGTATTGAGAATTTTATGTCCGACCGCTTCAGTTTGCGCGGCCGCATCGAGTGGATCATGACTTAATTCTTCCAGCATCACCACAAACTCATCACCGCCCATACGCGCCACACTGTCGCCTTCACGAACACAGGAAGACAGGCGCTGCGCCACCTGTTGCAGCAAAATATCACCGATATCGTGCCCCAGCGTATCGTTTAGCGTTTTAAAATTATCCAAATCAATAAACAGCAGTGCGCCTTCGTGTCCGCTACGCGAACTGGCGGCCAGCGCTTGCTGGAGACGGTCGGCGAGCAGACGGCGGTTGGGCAAGCCCGTCAAAGCGTCATACAAACCCAAATATTTTATTTCTTCTTCAGCCGCCTTGCTTTTGGTGATATCTCTGAAAGTGGCTACATAATTGGAAACAACGCCATCCTGATTTTTGATGGCGGTTATCGTCAGCAATTCGGGATAGATTTCGCCGCTCTTGCGCTTGTTCCAAATCTCGCCTTCCCACGCACCGTCCGAGTTAATAGCCGTCCACATGTGCTGGTAGAACTGGGCATCATGACGCCCCGAGCTGAGAATATTCGGTGTCTTTCCCAAAATTTCAGCTCCGGTATAACCGGTGATTTGAGAGAAAGCGCGATTCGCCTGCAATATTTGCATCTTGGCATCTGTAACCAGCATGCCTTCCTGTGACTCAAAAGCAAAAGCGGCAATTCGCAGCTTTTCTTCCACCTTTTTTTGTTCGGTGACATCGCGATAATAATGGACTCGCCCGATAATGCGCTGCCCGGTACGCACCGGTAATGATCTCAGTTCAAAAACTCGCCCATCGTGTAACTGCAGGGTATCGAAGGAATTGTCATCTGCATCCAGATTGTGTAACGCAGAAATTAGGATGCCGGATTGTCCGGGCTTGATCTGCCCCGCCAGATAGTCAAAAATACCCCCATCGTCTCGGCTGTCCAGCAATATTTTAGGTAACGCCCACATCTGGGAAAAACGAAAATTCATGTTAAGGATAGCATTCTCGCTATCAATCAATAAGATACCATCTCCGGTTGCCTCCAGCGTGGCACTGAGACGCGAACTCATTTCCAGTATTTCATCTTCCAGACGCTTGCGTTGCTCAACCGGATTGGATCGCACTACATACAGATTTTTTCCCTCACCAACAGGAAGTGCGACTTTCAATACACGCAGAATACTACCGTCCGCGCAACGGTAAGCCCCTTCGGTTTCACCACTACCCTGCTGGCCAAGTACTTCATCCCAAAAAAATAAATCTGACAGGGCACACTCGATGTCAATGACATGCATGCCCAGCAAAGCTTCCCGCGTATATCCGAGCAACCTCACCGCGGTATGGTTAGCCTCCCGGATGGTCATTGTCCGAGTATCGACAAGAATTAATATTTCTCCCGATGCATCCAATAATAAGCGGCTGGCATCCATTTATTCTTGCCCCGCCTGCGTGTCACCATCAAAGAAATAAGTCACTCGCTTGCGCGGATTTAAATATGCCAGCACCTTGGCAGGCAACGTTTCGGGACGAACTGATTTGGTGATGCTAATTTCAGGCTCATCCTCCAGGTTTATGACAATGGCGCGCTCTTTGGGAATTTTGGCGTCATAGACCATTACAGTGGGACGCAGCGAACGTTTGGGGTTAACCGAAATAACCGAGGCAACAGCGGTATTGGACAACTCTACAATTGTCCCCGGCGGGTAAACGCCCAGACTATGGATAAGAATAGCCAGCGCGCGCGCATCAAATTTGCTGCGTCGCTGTGCAAACATTAGCGACAACGCATCGTGCGGAGACAAAGCTTTGGAAGGATCAACAGGATTACATAAATTATCGTAATAATTAACCAGCGAAACCAAGCGAGCAGACTGCGACATAGCGGCAGCTTTCAGCGCGTTTGGATAACCGCTACCGTCGGCAAGCTCATGGTGCTGCGCCACCACCGTCAAAGCGTCATTACTCAGGCCGGCTTTTCGCGCAATTTTGATGCCATATTCAACATGCATGGCACGCATGTTGCGTTCCGCACTGGTATATTCATCAGGACTCTTTTTCGAAATCCGGTCAGGAACTTCCACCAACCCCACATCGTGCAGCATGGCGCCAATGCCCAGTTCGCGCGCAACTTCGGCACTTAGTTCCATATCTTTGGCGACCATCATGGCAAGAATAGAAACGTTGAGGGAATGATAATAAACATCTTCCCCCCCCGCTTTTTCCCCCATTACATGCAGCGTGGCATTGGGACTTTCCAGAAATACAGTAACCATTTCACCGACTAGTCCGCCCAATTCGTCCAAGGTTTCTTTGGGCTTTAGCAGCAGATTTTTATTCAGGCTTTTCAATATCAGCGTGGCTTTTACAAAGGCTTTTTCCACCTCATTGATGCGCGCCTCACGTTGCGCCAGCATTTTAATTCGTTGCTGCTCAGCCGCTTGCACGGGATCATCAAGCATACTTTCCGGCACCGCCTCAATAGCCGGAAGCTCTCTTACAACTATTTGATTATTTGGGGAGTTATCGTCTGGCAAGTCGCTGCGCTCCGGACTGTAGCGATACTTCGGCAAACGCAAATTAAGCACTTCCTGCAATTGCGTTTCACTGCGAATCTTAAACGCACTCAGCGCAAAGTTGTGTTTAAACCAGGGCAAATCCAGCTCAACAAAAACACCCACGCGCAACTGCGTGGGTTGCAAATAGTGGGCAGAAATATTTTGTTTGGTATCGCTCATCGGATGCTATTTTTTATATTCGAAGCGGGAGAGCGTTAGTTTGCCATACATTGAAGCCAATGGGGTTATTCAGATGCGCACAGAGAAAAAAATAGTAGGCATCCGGGCATTAACACAACGACAAGTTCGACGTCTGG
Organism: Gallionellaceae bacterium; assembly: GCA_041660815.1. Lineage (GTDB taxonomy): Bacteria > Pseudomonadota > Gammaproteobacteria > Burkholderiales > Gallionellaceae > PALSA-1006. The sequence goes on from JBAZVN010000011.1 coordinate 65,748, forward strand.
AATACAGGCGCACTTGACGCATGTGATATCGCGTAGTGTTAAGAAAGCAAATAGATAAGCCATCCACTCTTCCGCGCAACACTAAAATACAATAAAAACAATATATTACAGAATAACCAGATTATCCCTATGAATCAATTCCAATTCATCCACATAGCCGAGAATTTTTTCAATGTCACTGCTGGCATGGCGTGCAATGCGCCTTGCTTCATCGGCATTGTAATTGACCAGACCGCGCGCAATATCAGAATCATTTTCATCCAGAATTGCGACTACCGCACCGCGCTGAAATTCGCCGCTGACCTGCGTTACCCCAATTGGCAATAGACTCTTTCCATCAGTGCGCAAAGCGCGCTCTGCACCCGCGTCCAGCTTGATTTTGCCGGTGACCTGCAAATGATCTGCCAGCCATTGTTTGCGCGCGTCCAACGCCAGCGAGGTGGCAGTGAGCAAGGTGCCGATACTTTCGCCCTGCAACAAGCGCGGTAGCACGTCCGGCTCGTGGCCGGATGCTATCGCCGTATGTGCGCCACTGCGTGCCGCACGTTTGGCTGCCAATACTTTGGTGATCATGCCGCCCCGACCAATGGAGCTACCGGCACCTCCGGCAATGGACTCCAAATAAGCTTCACCTGCCTGCGCCAAACTCACCAGAGTTGCACCGGGATCTTTGCGCGGATCGGCACTGTATAAACCGGTTTGATCGGTGAGAATAATTAATGCATCCGCTTCAATCAGATTGGTAACCAGTGCGCCCAATGTATCGTTATCGCCAAATTTAATCTCATCCGTCACTACCGTATCGTTTTCGTTAATGATGGGAATGACGCCCAATTTGAGCAGGGTGCGCAAGGTGGAGCGCGCATTCAGATAACGCTCGCGGTCGGCCAGGTCGGCATGGGTCAGCAATACCTGAGCGGCACGCAAGCCATGTTTACTAAAACTGCTTTCGTAGACTTGCACCAAGCCCATTTGCCCAACTGCCGCTGCTGCCTGCAGCTCATGTACCGCGCTGGGTCGTTGCTTCCAACCCAGGCGCTGCATGCCCTCGGCGATGGCTCCGGAAGACACCAATACCACCTCACAACCCCGATCGCGCAGGGTGGCAATTTGCTGCGCCCAATTACCGATCGCGGCAATATCCAGCCCCTCGCCCTGATTAGTAACGAGGCTGCTACCAACTTTAACGACTATGCGACGGGCGTGAATTAGCACATTTTTCATAACAGGGGATTATTTATGTCAATTTCGCTTTCCTGGCCGCTCTCGGCAATCGCGTCGCGCTCCTGTGCGGCAAGTTGCTCCAGATGCTCCATGATCGCATAGGTAAGCTCTTTACAACCTTCTCCGTTGATCGCCGAGATGGCAAAATAACGTGTATCCCCGCCAAATGCTTTTAGGAAAGCGGCAATTTTCTCTTCGCGATCCGGCAATAAATCCAGCTTGTTTAAAATTAACCAGCGGGGCTTTTGATACAAGGCCTCGTCATATTTTTTCAGCTCGTTCAAAATGGCGTGCGCTTCATGCACCGGATCAACCCCTTCGTGCATAGGAGCAATATCCACCAAATGCAGCAACAAACGGGTGCGCGCCAGATGGCGTAAAAATTGATGGCCCAGTCCCGCCCCTTCGGCGGCACCTTCGATCAAGCCGGGAATATCGGCAATCACAAAACTCTTTTCGGTATCTACTCGCACCACGCCCAAATTGGGATGCAAAGTGGTGAAAGGATAGTCGGCAACCTTGGGACGTGCCGCCGATACCGCGCGGATAAACGTTGATTTGCCCGCATTAGGCATCCCCAGCAAGCCCACGTCGGCCAGCACTTTTAATTCCAGCTGCAATTCGCGCCGCTCACCTTCCTCACCCGGCGTGCATTGTCGCGGCGTTCGATTAGTGCTTGATTTGAAATGTAAATTTCCAAGGCCGCCTTTACCGCCTTTGGCCAACAGCGTTTTTTCACCCTGCAGCGCCAAATCGGCAATTTGTTCTCCGGTGTTAATGTCGGTAATTACTGTACCAACCGGCATGCGCAATATAACATCGTCAGCGCCTTTACCGTAACAATCCGCCCCGCGCCCCGATTCACCATTTTTTGCGCGATGATGTTTGGCAAAACGATAGTCCACCAGCGTATTGATATTGCAATCCGCCACGGCATACACGCTGCCCCCCCATCCGCCGTCGCCGCCGTCCGGGCCGCCTTTGGCAATATATTTTTCACGCCTGAAACTGGCCGCGCCGTTGCCGCCGTCGCCCGCAATCACTTCAATTTTTGATTCGTCTATGAATTTCATGGCTACTTTCTGTAGGACACCTCTAAAAATTGAATTTACTTCGCGATGCCGCGTTGCTCACAAAAAATTACTCCTTACATATCATGTATATGCTGCGTCCTAATTTTTTGCTCGCGCCTTGCCTAGCTTTGAAAATTGAATTTTTAGAGGTGTCCTGAACTTCAAAAACAAAAAGCCCTACCTGACAGATAGGGCTTGTTGCACAACGACGCGCTTGCTTAAGCCGCTACGATGCTGACTGTTTTACGATTCAATGCGCCTTTAACCGCAAACTGAACCTTGCCGGTAACTTTGGCAAACAGGGTGTGATCCTTGCCCATACCAACATTATCGCCCGCGTGAACTTGAGTACCGCGTTGACGAATGATAATGCTGCCGGCACTAATCAACTCACCGCCGTAGCTTTTTACGCCAAGTCGTTTTGAGTGCGAGTCGCGCCCGTTACTGGTACTACCGCCGCCTTTTTTTGATGCCATGGTGTATTACTCCTTCAGACAGAATTAGGCCGAGATTCCGTCGATGCGGATTTCGGTGTAGTTTTGACGATGCCCCTGATGCTTTTGATAGTGCTTACGACGGCGCATTTTAAAAATGCTTACTTTGTCGTGACGACCGTGCCCGATAATCGTTGCGCTAACAGATGCACCACTCAACAACGGCTTACCAACACTAACTGTTTCGCCATTGCCAATCATGAGTACCTGATTGATCACAATCGCGCCGCCAACATCACCGGCTACGGTTTCAATTTTTAGGGTCTCGCCCTGGATAACACGATATTGCTTACCACCGGTTTTAATTACTGCGTACATAACGTCCTCGCTTGATTGCGGTTTTACAGAGCCGCGCATTATACATAAACTCGGCCATGCGTCAAAATTGTTTTTATTGCCAATTTGCCACCTAAAAATAATTCTTTAGCGGCGCATCGAATCAAAAAACTCATTGTTGTTCTTGGTCGCTTTAACCTTATCCAACAGAAACTCCATCGCCTCCAGCTCGTCCATCGGATAGAGCAATTTGCGCAACACCCAGATACGTTGCAGTAAGTCTTGCTTGATCAGCAATTCTTCTTTACGCGTACCGGAACGGTTCACATTGATGGCGGGATAGATGCGCTTTTCGGCCATACGGCGATCCAGATGGATTTCCATATTGCCGGTGCCTTTAAACTCCTCGTAGATCACGTCATCCATGCGCGAACCGGTATCGACCAGCGCGGTGGCGATAATCGTCAGCGAACCGCCTTCTTCAATGTTGCGTGCCGCGCCGAAGAAGCGCTTGGGGCGCTGCAACGCATTGGCATCCACACCACCGGTCAGCACTTTGCCGGACGAGGGAATAACCGTGTTGTAGGCACGCGCCAAACGGGTAATAGAGTCCAATAAAATGATCACATCTTTTTTATGCTCGACCAGACGTTTGGCTTTTTCCAATACCATTTCAGCGACCTGTACATGGCGCGTGGCAGGCTCGTCGAAAGTTGAGGCAACCACTTCGCCGCGCACGGAGCGGCTCATCTCTGTAACCTCTTCGGGGCGCTCGTCGATCAGCAATACGATCAGTGTTGCATCGGGATTATTCGAAGCAATCGAATGCGCAATATGCTGCAACATCACCGTCTTGCCGGATTTGGGTGAGGCCACCAACAATCCACGTTGACCTTTGCCAATCGGCGCAACGATATCAATAATGCGCCCGGTAATATTTTCCTCGGCGCGAATATCGCGCTCCAAGGTAATTTGCTTGGTGGGAAACAGCGGGGTTAAGTTTTCAAACAGAATTTTATTCTTGGCGTTCTCGGGTGCATCTCCGTTAACTTTATCCACCTTAACCAGCGCAACATAACGCTCACCTTCTTTAGGAGTGCGAATTTCACCTTCAATCGAATCTCCGGTGTGCAGGTTGAAACGCCGCACTTGACTGGGACTGACGTAAATGTCATCCGGGCCAGCCAAGTAGGAAGTGTCCGGCGAGCGCAAAAATCCAAATCCGTCCGGCAATACTTCCAGTGTCCCTTCGCCAAAAATGCTTTCGCCCTTTTTAGCCTGATTTTTCAATAACGCAAAAATTAAATCCTGCTTGCGCATACGGTTGGCATTGTCAATCTGGTTGGCGACGGCCATGTCCACCAGTTCGGTGATGTGTTTTGTCTTTAGGTCGGATAAGTGCATAGAGATGGGAGTTTGCGGAGGTTAAGGAGAAGACTGGGTGTATTGCAATTAAGCGGGAATGCCCCGCGCTGATGAACTATCTTGAGTGTCTTTTAGATTTTGTTTGGCAGGCTGAGACAAATACAGGAAAGTTACAGGCGCGAGGTTAAACGGTTCAGATGTGGCTGTCAATAAAGGCGGTGAGTTGTGATTTAGAAAGTGCGCCAACCTTGGTCGCCTCAATATTGCCGTTTTTAAACAGCATCAATGTAGGAATGCCACGCACACCGTATTTCTGGGGAGTTTGTTGATTCTCATCAACGTTTAGCTTGGCAACATTAATACGTCCCTCATACTCTTTGGCAACCTCATCCAGAATCGGGGCAATCATACGGCACGGACCGCACCACTCTGCCCAGTAGTCAACCAGTGTTGGTAAGGCGGCCTGTAGCACCTCGGTAGAAAAAGTGTCATCAGTTACATAACGGATGTGTTCGCTCATGTCGTGTCTCGCTTTAATTTAATGAATTAAGAAATTGCTGCTGCGGAGTAAATGGAGGTATGTCGCATAAAATTCAAGTCGCATCCTAACGAAAAAATGCACGGCTGTGAAGAAAAAAATAACATTTTGTTTAAACCGTGATTTTTTTGCTACATTTGCCATATTAACAGCTTGGAATGATGCAAATCATCTATCTTGATGACCTGATGCGGAATTTGCTCGGGAACATTGAAAGTGCTGCTGATAAACCAGCTTCCCGCACGCATTTCGCGTTTGGCCTTGAGCCAAAGTTGTTCCATAGGCACCGGCGAAAGATAAGCAAATACCACGTCATAACCGGCTAAATCCTCTTCCCATAAGCTCGCCCAGCGCACCTTGCAATTTTTTTTACTGCGCAAACGCAAATAACTCCAAAGAAATGGTACTGGCGCTGCTTCAACGCCGACATATCGGCCATCCGGACGGACGCCAGCCAAATGATCAAGCACACCACCCAAGCCACACCCCAGATCAACAAATGAAATCGGTTTATCTGGCGTAACAGGCGGTAACAAATTGACTAAGGCATGCCAAACTTTTTCACTGGAAAGATACAGCGGAACCTGGGTGCGGAACGTGCTCCAATACACCATCAACAACACAACGAAAGCCAATAAAAACCAGTGCGGTGAAAAATTAAAACCGAGTGTCCAATTTAGAGCCGGCAGAAAGAATAGTTGAATGGGTAACCACCACTTGGCAAGCCCCGCAAAATAGCTGACCGATGCAGCGAATATTCCGCAGATAAAAGCCCAGTGCCACACGGCAAATAGACTACTTTCAGAGCGTAAAAATATCGCCGACACAACTGTGATTAATGCTGCCGCAACTTGTATCAACAGTGCAATCACCGGGGGAGGAAGAGACAAAAAATGTTTAAGCTTAGGGAGTAACACGATATTCCACCACCCGATAAAAACCGCTGAACAAAGTGATTTCTGCATTTACTTGCAGCTGTATTCCCTGCTGCTCTGCCAACTTGAATAGCCGAGCATGCAAATCACTGTGCCAGAAATCATGCAAAAAAGGTTCCAGCTTTTCCAATATCCAACGCCACGGGGTGAAGCGCTGCAACACATGTTGCCCGTGGTTTTCAGCATATTCCGCCACCAATAAATGTGCGCCGGATTTCATTACCCGCAATACTTCACGAAGAGTGCGTTCACGCGCGGCAACCGGCAACTCATGCAACAAAAAGAAAATCACCACACAATCAAAACTTTTATCCGCATAAGCAAGTGCTTCCGCATTCATGCGCACGATTGCCGCAGTGCGCGATACCGCGCTTAATTTGGTTTGCGCGGCAAGCAGTTGGATATTTGCCACATCCATTACATGTAACTCTCGCGTATTGGGGGAAAGTGCCAGTGTCGGTGTGATCGAACCATAGGCACAGGTGAGTTGCAGAGTTCGGCTCGCGGGTAGCGCAACATAGCGCTGCATCAGCGCGTCGAGAATTGTCCGGTATTGACCGAAGAGAATCGCATCGATAATCAGATCATGATCAAAGAACCACACCCCGGGCGGAGATAGGTAGGCCCACCAATAATTACGTGCCAGATATTCCGGCGTACCAGCCCGATAGCGCCGCCAAAAATTAAACAACATCAGCGCTGCAATTCCCCGGCAACTTCATTGCGTTTCGGCTTGCCAACTAGAATCTCAATCAACGTCAAGGCAAAATCCATTGCCGTACCGGGACCGCGCGAAGTAATATATTGCCCATCCACTTCAATTGCCGAGGTTTGAATCTTAACTTTTGCATAGTTATCCAGACAGGCCGGAAAACTGGTAGCGCGCTTTCCGTCGAGCAATCCGGCAGCGGCCAACACGGAAGGAGCAGCGCAAATTGCGGCGATATATTTTCCTTTTGCGGCCATGCATTGCAGCAGGGAAATAATGCGCGCATCAGCCTGAAGATTACGTGTACCGGGTTGACCTCCGGGCAGCACGATCATGTCAAAATCCTGCCCCAGCACCGCATCCAGCGTGACATCGGGCAACAGCATTACACCGCGACTGGCTCGCACCGGCAGCGCATCCAAACCGGCACTTACAACTTCAATCCCCGCACGACGCAAAATGTCAATTACGCTAACGGCTTCTATTTCTTCGCAACCCTGGGCTAACGGAATTAGAATTTTTGGCATGACTTGGGGAGATATGGTTTAAAAATCTGCAAGCAGCTGAATGCCTGAAAAATCCGCCCCAAGCATCGGCAACAAGACGACTTTATTACCGCGCAGCGATTGATTGTGTTGCACAACGGTTCGACCGACATAGATGCCGATGATCGCCGAGGCCGTGACGTCAGAGGCAAAATGCGCATCGTGATACATGCGGGCAAAGCCCACCAAACCGGCTACCGAATAAGCGGCATAGGATACCCAAACATCATCCGCATAATGACTCGCAATAACGCTGGCAAGCGTAAAAGCTTCGGTGGTATGGCCGGAAGAAAAAGAAGAATTATTACTTAATCCGGTATAGCCCTGAAAATCAGCAATCCCCTGATTTTCACGCGGACGGGAGCGATTTGTGGCAACTTTAATCGTCTGATTGATCGTGGCCGAGATGAGGCTGGCGGAGATACTATCCTGGGCAACCCGGGTTGTATGAGCGTTGTCGGTTACCGCCCCCACCAAGTAGAAACCACCGATCGTACCCAACGCATAGGTCGTCCCGAAGCGCTCCACGTTAATCAGGAAAGCATTGTCATTATTGCTACTGCCTGCGGTATTCGGGCAAGTAGGCATTTTGGATTGCTTGCACATAAAATCCCGCACCGCACTATCCGCAACGATGGCTGTTCCGGCAACCGCTAGCGTTGCCCAGCCAAGATTTTGCCACTGTTGCGACTCCCAGCGCGCCGGAGCCGTAGCAACATGCGCAAAATCATCCAAAATAATTGACGAAAAACCCGGCGCTTCCTCGGCGCTTGCATAACACGGAGCGACTGACAACAAAACAGTAAAAAACTTCCCCAAGAGGCGCTGCAAGTGAGATTTCATTTTTAATTAATCGCGGAAATTTTGGTATTGCAGCGGAAAATCGGTAATGGATTTTTTGACGAAGGCGATACCTGCTTGCAGATCATCACGGTTCTTGCCGGTGACACGCACCGTGTCACCCTGAATGCTGGCTTGCACTTTTAACTTTGCGTCTTTAATGAGTTTTACAATCTTTTTGGCCAGCTCAGTTTCCACGCCCACTTTCACGGTACAGGCACGCTTTACTTTATTACCGCTAACTTTTTCGACCTTCTCGCTGATCTCCAAACACTTGATATCAACGCCACGTTTGAGCAGTCGGCCATTTAAAATATCCTGCACTTGATCCAGCTGAAATTCATTGTCGGCATGCACCGTCAGCACCAACTCGGCTTGCTCAACGCGCGCATCGGAACCCTTAAAATCAAATCGCGTACTGACCTCTTTATTGGTCTGCTCCACGGCATTTTTTACTTCGGCTTTATCGACCTCTGAAACGATATCGAAAGATGGCATGCTGCGCTCCTAAATACTTAAAACTAAAATAATATTACCAATTAAATCATGTGGTTACAATCAACCAAAACTGCAGACATAGTTAACCGCCTCGGCGCCAGTATGAATTTCAAAACTGCTATTCGCGGCGACGTTAAAGCTCGTGCCTTCCGCGTAGGTTTTAAAACTCGATTCTCCTGCAATTTTTACCTGGCATTCGCCCGCGCTGATTTCCATCAACTCGGGTGTTCCAACATTAAAAGTCAACTGGCTATCGGGCAACACAACACCGACCGTTTTACGCGAGCCATCGGGGAAAAATACCGAATGGGAAACACACTTTCCGTCAAAAAAAACATTGGCTTTTTTAGCAACACTTACGTTATCAATCTTGTCTGACATAAATTTTCCTTTTTACTTGGGTTCGTTGGCTTTGACGCCTTTTTGATAATGGGTATACAGATAAACCGGAATGCCGAGATCGCCCAAATGCCTTTCAATCAGCGGCAGCACATCATTCCAATCCAGACCGTTTACTCCGCAGGCCAAGCGCGGCAGCGCGATACTGCTTACCTTTTCCTTTTGCACAAAGCTGCGCAGCTTGTGCAAGGCGTGGTTGACATTGCTGACATTTGCATCGCCCGGCTTGGTGCCGTGATGATAGGCAGCCTCACGGGTAAGCAAATTGACAATAAATCGACCGTCGCTGCTCATCCAAGTCCACAGTTCGCCGGGCTTTGGATGACTGGTTTGGCAATGATGGCGAAAATCTTTGTACATTGCCGGCATGCGTTCACGCAGTTGCAGGGCCAAGCCGTGCATGAAATCATCATTGGGCGCAACGCCCTGCACGACTGCTTTTGCGCCGCTTAATAATATATCACCGCTCAGTTCATGAAGCATGCCGCCTCCGTAAGTCGAACTACAGACAATTTCCTGCCTGCGGGCAGGATGCCCGCACTCCCTTATTTGCGGCTTTGAAGATTTGCCGCAATACGCATACGCAGTGCGTTTAATTTGATAAAACCACCGGCATCTTTTTGATCGTAAGCGCCTTTGTCATCTTCAAAAGTGGCGATATTGGGATCGAACAAGGAATCAGTTTTTGAATCGCGGCCAACGACAATCACATTACCCTTGTACAGCTTGACGCGTACCCAGCCGTTGACGGTCTGTTGCGTGTGGTCAATCAGCGTTTGCAATGTTTTGCGCTCGGGGCTCCACCAGTAACCGTTGTAAATCATGCTGGCGTATCGTGGCATCAAATCATCCTTAAGATGCGCCACTTCACGATCCAGCGTAATAGATTCAATTGCACGGTGCGCCTTCAACATGATCGTGCCGCCGGGGGTTTCGTAACAACCGCGCGACTTCATACCCACATAGCGATTTTCTACCAAATCCAGACGGCCAATACCGTGCTTACCGCCCAATTCATTTAATTTGGCGAGCACTTGCGCAGGTGATAATGCGGTTCCGTTCAACGCAACTATATCGCCCTTGGCAAATTCAATATCCAGATATTCGGCTGCATCGGGTGCTTTTTCGGGCGACACAGACCAGCGCCACATGCTTTCTTCCGCTTCTGCAGAAGGGTCTTCCAGATGGCGGCCTTCAAAGCTGATGTGCAGCAAGTTGGCATCCATTGAATAGGGCGATCCGCCATTCTTGTGCTTCATATCCACTGGAATGCCATTTTTCTCGGCATAGGCCATCAACTTTTCACGCGACAGCAAGTCCCATTCGCGCCAAGGCGCAATGATTTTAATATTGGGATGCAATGCATAGGCGCCCAGTTCAAAACGCACCTGATCATTGCCTTTTCCGGTGGCGCCATGTGCAATTGCATCCGCGCCGGTTTGTTTGACGATATCGATCAAACGCTTGGCAATTAACGGACGTGCGATCGAAGTACCCAGCAGATATTCGCCTTCATAAACGGTATTGGCACGAAACATCGGGAACACAAAATCGCGCACAAATTCTTCGCGCAGATCATCAATGAAAATATTCTCCGGCTTAATACCAAACTGCAATGCCTTTTGGCGCGCCGGTTCCAGCTCCTCACCCTGCCCCAAATCGGCGGTAAAAGTCACCACTTCGCATTGATAGGTATCCTGCAGCCATTTCAGAATGACCGAGGTGTCGAGTCCGCCGGAATAGGCGAGTACCACTTTTTTTATGTCAGACATTTATTAATTCCCGATAATAGAAGATCAACTTTAGAGGCGCAGGACATCAGCAAGCGCTTGGGGGGCTACGCACCCACAGTGTATTTTTTAATTCGCCACCTTACCCAACAACAAATATTCCATCAGTGCCTTTTGCACATGCAATCTATTTTCTGCTTCATCCCATACCACGCTTTGCGCGCCGTCGATGACGCCTGCGGAGACTTCCTCGCCGCGATGCGCGGGTAGGCAGTGCATGAACAGCGCATCTTTGGCGGCAACGCGCATCATGTCTTCATCCACTTGCCAGTCGGCAAAATCCTTCATGCGCTCTTCGTTTTCGGCTTCCCAACCCATGGATGTCCACACATCGGTGGTCACCAGATCGGCACTACTCGCAGCTTCCATCGGGTCGGCAAATTCTTCGTAGTGTTCGTGACCATAAAGTCCGGCACGCTCCGGTTCGACTTCGTAGCCGGGCGGGGTGGATACATGCACATTGAAGTCCAGTATCTCGGCCGCCTGCAGCCACGTGTTGCACATATTATTGGAATCACCAATCCAGGCAACCGTCTTGCCTGTGATCGAACCGCGATGTTCGACGTAGGTATAGATATCGGCCAGCACCTGGCAGGGGTGATATTCGTTGGTAAGACCATTGATGACCGGCACGCGCGAGTTGCGGGCGAATCGTTCGATGATATCCTGCTCGAACGTACGGATCATCACGATGTCGCTCATGCGCGAGATGACTTGTCCGGCATCTTCCACCGGCTCGCCGCGCCCGAGTTGCGAGTCGCGCGTGTTCAGGTAGATGGCGGAGCCGCCGAGCTGGTGCATTCCAGCCTCAAACGACAAACGCGTGCGCGTGCTTGCCTTCTCAAAAATCATTACCAACGTGCGATCTTCCAGCGGCCAGTATTTTTCGTAACGCTTGAAACGCTCTTTAATGATGCGGGTGCGCTCGAACAAATATTCAAGTTCATCGCGGGAGAGATCTTTAAATTGCAGAAAATGTTTGATGCTGCTCATGGTTACTCCTGCAATAGAAATTCCGTGATGAGAGGACACAAACTATCCAGCAATTGCTGTGCGTCGGTTTGCGAAAAAACAAGAGATGGCAATAGGCGCACCACGTTATCCGCGGTGACATTGATCAGCAAACCTTTTTCCAGAGCCCTGCCGACCAGCGTAGCGCACGGCTTATCCAGTTCGATGCCGAGCATTAGGCCCTGACCACGTACTGAAACCACACCTTTCACATGGGATAGACGTGCTTGAAGCTGCTGAACCAGCCATGCACCCAGCATATCGGCATGCGCCAGCAAGTGATCTTGCTCCATGATGTTTAAGGTAGTCAGCGCGGCCGTGGATGCCAGCGGATTACCGCCGAACGTGGAGCCGTGATTACCCGGCTTGAAGGTTCCGGCAGCCTTACCTGCCGTCAAACACGCGCCCACCGGCACGCCCGAACCCAGACCTTTGGCCAGCGTCATTACATCCGGCAAAATACCCGCATGTTGATGCGCAAACCATTTTCCGGTCCTGCCGATGCCGGATTGCACTTCGTCCAGCATGAGCAACCAGTCACGCTCGTCACAAATTTTGCGCAAGCCTTGCAGGTAACTGGCATCCGGTATACGAATGCCACCTTCACCCTGAATGGGTTCAACCAGAATCGCAACGATATTGGGGGTGTGTTGTGCGACCTGATGGATCGCGTCGAGATCCGCATACGGTACGCGTACAAAACCTTTTACGAGCGGCTCAAAGCCCGCCTGCACTTTGCGATTCCCGGTGGCGGAAAGCGTGGCCAGTGTGCGTCCGTGAAAGGCTTTTTCCATTACGATAATGGTGGGGGTATCTATGCCGCGCTGATTGCCAAACATCCGCGCCAATTTAATAGCCGCTTCGTTTGCCTCGCAACCTGAATTGCACAGAAATACTTCCTGCATTCTGGAAATTTCGCAGAGCTTATCGGCGATCAACTCTTGCTCGCGGATGCCATAAACATTGGATACGTGAATCAGCTTACCGATTTGCGCGGATAACGCTGCGGTCAGTCCGGGATGTGCATGCCCCAGAGTATTAACGGCAATACCGGAAAGTGCGTCCAGATAGCGGCGACCCTGGGTATCCCAAAGCCAAACACCTTCACCGTGCGTGAAAGTTACGGGTTGTCTTGCATAGGTATTCATCAAATGTGACATGGCAAGCTTTCGTGTCTTGTTGCATCGTAAATGGTGAAATATTAAACAAAAAAGGCCGACTGCTTCGTCGGCCTTTTTGTCGCAGTATTATCGTCTGCTATAAATCAGGCCATCGCCTTGATAGCGGCGGACAGTCGGCTCTTATGACGCGCCGCTTTGTTCTTGTGAATAATTTTCTTGTCAGCAATAGAGTCTACTACGCTGGTAGAAATCTTAAACACTGCCTGTGCTGCGGCCTTGTCACCGGCGTCAATCGCCTTGGCAACTTTCTTGATTGCAGTACGTAATTCGGAACGCAAGCTGGTGTTATGCTCGTGTTGTTTAACTGATTGTCTTGCACGCTTTCTGGCTTGTGCGCTATTTGCCATGACTACTCCTCGAAAATTCGGCTTGCTGAAAGGCGCGCATTCTAAAGTCTCATCGAAGCTTTTGCAAATGCTTTTTTAGGGCGGCTTTACCTGCAGACAAAAAAAATCATTACAACCGCCAAGATAAAGTCACATCAAATTGATTTTAAATGACATTTACAGAACACCACCCCCTGTCCAATCATCCCCGATGACAGGCCACAACCAACAGAAAACAAATTCTCCGTACGAAGGCCCGCAAAATACACTATAAAAACATGCAGATAATTTTTTCGTAACTGCAGAATGCCCGCCCGAATGGACTGTGATGCATTCACCTGCTATCTTTCCTGTGGTATCGTGCGCACTGATGTGTTTACCCCCCACTAAACCTACTCATCCATTTCAATTATGAGCCTGCTTTCAATCATCGCAGCGTTACTGCTGGAACAAGTGCACCCCATGGCGAAACGCAAATATTTATTTGCCGGCATCGAGAACTATGCTGCTTTTTTCCAGCATCATTTCAATGCAGGGCAACGCAAGCACGGCAAAATTGCGTGGGTGGTCGCAATGTTAATTCCCCTCTTACTGGCCTCTTTGGCTTATTGGTTATTAATGGCAATCCACCCTATTCTGGCTTGGCTAGGATGCGTGTTTGTGCTGTATTTCACTATGGGGTTTCGCCTGTTCAGCCACTATTTTACGGACATCCATAAGGCATTGCGCAGCCACGACTGGGATAAAGCACGCAAACTTCTTTCCGAGTGGAGCGGCAAGTCCTGCAACGAATTAAATGCCGAAGAACTTGCACGCGTCAGTATTGAGCAAGCCTTACTGGCATCTCAGCGCAACGTATTCGGCGTGGCAACCTGGTTTGTCATTTTCATGGCACTCGGATTAGGACCGGTTGGTGCAATTCTGTACCGCTTGAGCATGTTTTTAAACTCACGCTGGGCTTCGAATATCGTCGATGAACTGGACAGTTTTGGGGAGTTTGCGGGACAAGCCTATCGAGTTATGGAATGGTTGCCGATCCGCCTGACCGCGATGACTTTTGCAATCGTGGGCGATTTTGAAGACACCATTTATTGCTGGCGCACTCAGGCACAAAGCTGGCCCACCACCGAAGAGGGGGTTTTATTGGCAACGGGAGCTGGTGCATTGGGAGTACGCTTGGGCATGACTATTGTGCAAGATTCTGCGCCCGTTTACCGCCCTGAAATTGGCATGGATGAAGCTGCGGATGCCGATTTTATGCAGAGTGCAATTGGCTTGGTATGGCGTTCCATGGTGTTTATGCTGGCGCTCCTCCTGCTGGTCAGTCTGGCGAGTTTAGTGGGCTAGTAATGCAAAGCTTGAAAAGCAATTCCATCCTGCAAAACCAACTAAAATTAGGCGCCAGACACCAACCTTCCAGATTAAATTCAACATTCTCAGTCGACCAAAAAAGCTTTTCCGGGTACATTGCAGATACCCGCACAATGATCGCGCGCGCGCGCAATATAATCGTTAATAATCAAGTAGATATAGATACACCCCAGCCTGAACTCGGCCAAATCATCGAAGGCAACAGTCCTTTTGAGTTGACACCTGAAAACACTTTTCAATCCGGAAAAAATAAACCTTATCGACGTGGTGTATTGCTGATTCACGGACTGTCGGATTCCCCCTATTTTATGCGGCATCTCGGCAATCTATTCCGCGAGAACGGCTTTCGCGTCATGGCCATATTATTACCCGGACACGGCACTCAGCCCGGCGATTTACTGCAAGTAAGATGGCATGAATGGGTCAAAGCAGTTGCTTTTGGCGTGGATCAATTAGCGAAGGAAGTCGATGACGTATATTTGGCCGGCTTTTCGGCAGGAGGCGCACTCAGTGTGCACCAAAGCTATATTGATCAACGCATAAAGGGTTTATTTTTGTTTGCGCCGGCACTGCAAATATCACCTAAAGCCGCATTAGCCAATCTACATAAAGCGAGCAGCTGGCTACTGCCCTCAACAAAATGGATATCCATTCATCCCGATTGGGATTGTTACAAATATGAATCTTTCAGCAAAAATGCGGCGGCACAAATACATGCGCTAACCCGGGTGATCAACAAACAAATCAAGCAAAATAGCCTCACCCTCCCAATTTTTTCAGTGGTTAGCCAGGACGATACAACGGTCAATACCCCGGCCACACTTAAATTCATGATGCAGGCGCAACATCCAGCCAACAAACTGATATATTACTTCTCAGACGCAGGAAGCATTCCGGACTGGCACGGCGCGGGACAGTTTGAAGCTGTCAACGGGGTATTCCCGGATGCGGGCATTATTGGTTCGGCGCATACCGCAATCGTATTACCTGCAAAGGATGAGTATTATGGCGTGAACGGCAACTATAGAAATTGCCTGCACTATTTACCGAATCGGCTTGAAGATTTTATTACCTGCCAGCAAGACAAACAGCAGACATTATTCGGCGAGATAACAACTGAAAATCTTGGAAAGGGCTTGCTTTGTCGACTGATGTATAACCCAAGCTTCTCAGCGCTGCAGACGGCCTTGCAACAATTTATTGCGCGCCTGGATGGGTAGCTCGGAAAGTATAGAGTGGCCCAAAATTCAATCTTTAGACGCCCTATGCAGAGCGGATGCTGCAGTAGCCAGCTACCTTACCAAACACTCATTCCGCATCGGTAATAGACTGAAAAATACCCGGAAACTGTGATTCGCCTTTATCAAGTCCGCGTCCGGTTTGCGGGGCTACAGTAAGAAATATTTTTACATGATTGTCTTCTCTCAACTGTGATATCGGACAGGTGTGGACAAATTTAAGGAGTAATTTATTAGGAGTTACCATGCACAACGAGCTGGAAGTTTTTGTTAAATTAATTTCTCTGGCTAAATGTCTGAAAGGCTTTGGCTTGGATGATTTGCGCGAGCTATTGGCTATCTCATCCAAAGCAATTTGGCGCGCCGGCGATCAGGTTTTTATGGAAGGTGAAACCGGGAGAGACATGTATATTATCTGTTCCGGAAAGGTCAATATCTGGCGCAAGAACGGCGGTGAAAGAGTCAGCCTGGCTAATCTTGCCGAAGGCGAAAGCTTCGGTGAAATGGGCTTGATTCGAGGCGGTGTGCGTAGCGCCGGCGCCACTGCGGTGGAATACACGATCGCATTGCGTATCGATTATGACCGACTACATCAAGCGCCGTCGGCATCGGCGTTGCTCTACAAAAACTTGGCCAAAGAACTCGCTGAGCGATTAAAAATTGCCAATGACATCATCGTATTCCAATCTCAAGCGGGAGCAGATCCGCCTCCCTTAATGACCATTGGCCGAAGAAGTAAAAAATAATTACCTATAAAAACAATATATTATGAAGATTCCGGTCGCAGGATTGTTAATGTTTTTTTCTGTCGGCTCAGCCTCAAACGCGTATGCCGATGAGTGGAGTATTTCATACGGCATGGGCACGCGCACCGATGCGTTGCGTTGGGCAATTGCCGCAGATTTGGCCGGGTCTCTGCCCAACATTATGTCAGAGCTAACATGGCGCGACCTTAATGGAGCCGAGCGCTCCATTGGCCTGATTTATGAATCTACCGACAATTGGATGGCACGCGCTTTGTATCAAGAGGTTGACTTTACCCATAGCGGCGAAGTTCAGGACTCTGATTACAATACAGACAATCGAACCGGTGAGTATTCGCGCTCGCTTTCCGCCACAAGGGGCTCCAGCGCCCTATCCATTACCACCTTGATCGGCCCGCTTTTTTTTCTGAATGATGAGCAAACGCTAATCATGACTCCGTTACTGGGTTTCGCTCACCAAATTTCCGATCTGCGCATGAATAACGGGGTGCAAATTATCGACACAATTTCACCCCAAAATGTCGGCCCATTTTCAGGACTTAACAGCTCATATCGAGCCCAATTTGATTCGCGAATTGCGGGAATTGAAACGCGCTGGTGGCTGACTCGACAACTTGGAATTGAAATGCAATGGCAGCATCAGTGGTTTAACTACCGCGCCGAAGCCGACTGGAATAAACGCAGCGAATTTCAACATCCCTTGAGTTTTTATCAAAATGGGCTTGGCGAAAATAATCAGTGGACACTGAAGTTGTTAGCCAAACTGAACCGGCACTGGGAATTTGATGCTGCCTATACCCAAACCAGGGGCGGCTTGCAAAATGGCCGGGATGTATCAATGCTTGCCAATGGGGCTCGGGAAATAACGCGCCTGAATGAGGTTGATTTTGCCTCGACAGCATTGTCAATGATGGTTAAATACACTTTCTAAAGTTACCCAAGCGCCCTGCCGCAAACACCCTGCACGACGCGCGACTCGATTCCACGGCTAGAACCTACTTCTAATCCAGCTTAATGGCGATGTAAGTCGCCATTTCACCACGGCGCACCAACAGGGCAACATTCCGACCGTTGGGGATTTGTTTTAAAACATTATTAAATTGTTCAGCGGATTTAATTGGTGTATTTCCAACAGCCAGCAACACGTCGCCACGGCGTAACTCAGAGCGTGCGGCCGCACCTTTAACATCCTCAATAATTAAACCACTTTCTACATTAAGCTCGGCTTTTTGCTCGCTAGTTAACTCGGCAACAACCAACCCCAACCGCTCACTGCTCTCGCTTGCGGGGGCGATGCTTGGCGCTCCTTTGCCAGCACGTTGCGCCACTTTATTTTCAGTCGGCATTTCACCCACCGTCAGGGTCACATCCAATGCTTCACCCTTGCGCCACAGCTGCACCATCACTTTGCTACCCGGTTTAGTGCCAGCTACGATGCGTGGCAAATCACTGGACGCATTTACTGCCTTGCCGTCAAATTTTAAAATAACATCACTGGGCTGCACACCCGCCTTATCTGCTGGCGCACCTTTTTCCACATTTGAGATCAACGCACCAACAGGCTTAGGCAATCCAAACGACTCTGCCAACTCCTTCGTAACCTCCTGAATTACAACACCTATTCTGCCGCGAGAAACCTTGCCGGTGGCACGTAGTTGATTCACCACCTCCATCGCCACATCGATTGGAATTGCAAAAGAAAGCCCCATGTAACCGCCCGAGCGGCTATATATTTGCGAGTTGATGCCGACTACTTCGCCTTTCATATTGAATAGCGGGCCGCCCGAATTACCCGGATTAATCGCCACGTCCGTCTGAATAAAGGGTACGAAATTTTCTTGGGATAAGGTCCGCCCTTTGGCGCTGACAATACCGGCGGTGACGCTGCTATCAAAACCAAACGGCGATCCGATTGCCAGCACCCATTCACCCACCTTAAGAATGCTTGGATCACCTTGAGAAACTTTGGGCAGACCGCTTGCTTCGATTTTTAACAGCGCAACATCGGTACGTTTATCCGCCCCGATTACTTTGGCTTTAAATTCCCGCTTATCAGTAAGCCGCACCGTTATTTTATCGGCACTATCCACCACATGCGCGTTGGTTAAAATATATCCGTCTGCGCTGACAATAAAACCGGAGCCCAATGATTGCGACTCTTGTTCGCGCGGCACTTGCGGCGCAAAACGACGGAAGAATTCATAAAATGGATCTCCCTCGGGCAGATTGGGAATGCCCTGCATAGCAGGATTGGTGCGAATCGTGGTGGTACTGATATTGACGACTGAAGCCCCCTGCTTTTCCACTAACTCTGTGAAATCGGGAAGGTCTTTAGCTTGCGCAGTCAGCGCAAAAAAACTGCAGAAAGTAACCAGAAACAACTTCAACACCATGCTATTTCTCCTTAATTTTCGCTTAACCAAACTATCGTTGCAGCCACTGAAAAATAAAAAAATATCAGGGCAATGAACTTGCCACTGCCATTACATGCTGACGTTTCGCCATCCATTTTGCAAGAATAAAGCCGCCTACCAGCCCCACTAAAGAACCGATAGCCGCATATCCATCGCGACTGGCCGGATCTGCTGCCCAGTGTGCGCCCAACATTCCACCGCTTAACAACATCGAAAGCGGTATGCCATACATCAATATGGCACTGCGCAGCAACACCCCCTGCGGCAAAGTGATTTGAACTTCGTCGCCAACTTTGGCGTTTACCTCGTTCAGCACTTTGAATTGGCGGGGCTTACTGCAAAATAATTGCGTCAACTTACTGCTGCCGCAGCCTTTTTCACTGTCGCAATTTCCGCAACCCGCACCGCCTTTGGATTCAACAAACGCTTCATTGCCATGGATTTTTACAACAATTGCACGGGTCTCTAACATGTGGGAGTCTCTGAAAATTTCAAGATATTTAATATTGAAAGGCAAATCAAATAACGGCGCACTTGCAATATATTGACTAATAAGAAAATTATTACCTAAAACCTATTCTGCCCAGCCACTTTTATTGACCTGCATAACGCACGGATTCAGCAGTCTGGATGACTGTACGCGGCGGCACTTCACCCACCACGGTAATCAATTTATCACCGCTAATTTTACTATAAACCTGCATTACCCCCTGACTGGACAGGCCAGAGTTGAGGTTTTCTCTACCTGCCACGTCTTCAATAAATACCGATATTCCCACCAAACCATCCGAGTAAACCAGATGGGTTACCGGCAAAGGTTTATCGCGCATGGGGCGGCACATACCATGAATTTTTTTGAACCCGGAAGGGAGGGCATCCACTTGCCAGTCACTGACCTTCGAGTCCTCCAAAGATTTTTCGTTCACCTCCGGTTCGCTAAATCTACCAGCCATACCGACTGTTTTAGTGGCTTTCTTTGGCTCAATCCAGGAGCGATCTACACCTTTCCCTAACACCAACTCGGTAAATGCATATTGCTCAATGATGCGCCCCTTATCATCCATTACCACGGCTTTAAGCAATAAGCCGGATTCGGTGTGCGACCACATTTTGTGGGTATAGCGCATATTATCTTTGGGCTTAAATACCACCGCATGCACGTGGTATCCGGCCACCCGGTCTTCGGCCACTTCATTGATTTGGTAATTTTCTTTCAGGATGGAAATTTGCTGCGGTAACAGCGCTGGGAACGCTCTCTCCCCGTGCCGTTTTTGAATTTTAACTTTGCGATCGCCCAGATATAGCCAAACCTGATTATTACTGCTCACGATTTCGCGCCGCGAACCGTTTAATCCTTCCAGTCTTTCATGCTCCCCATTCGCATCTGAAATATGGGTGATTCGCGAAACTTCAACATGCCCACCCACCCCATCCTGATAAACAAAGGTACCACTGTAGTCGGTTTGATGTGCGGCAAAGGCGATGGTTGTTAACCAATCTGCATCATCCCTGCGTAATGGATCAGCATTCACAGTTTGCCAGCACAAAAGCGGCAATAAACACATCAAAATTCTTAAGCTTCGCTGCATCGAATTCGCCTTATTTCTGTGAAACAGTGTGAATAAACGAGGCTGCGCCATGCACGTCGGTGCTGGGTGAGTATTCCTGGTGTGCCATTAAATATTCATTTATGCCGTTGGGGGAGGCAAAACTGGCAGGTCGCACTTCATTGGGTTGTTGAATAACTGCAATCTGTGGTTTACGTTCCACGCCTACTTGTAGCGACAACCAAGCAACCAAAGACAGCGCCATCACTGACGCAGCGGCGGACAAGGCAAAGTAACGCACCCTCTGGGTCATTTTGCGGCGCGGTGCAAATACCACCGGCTCAGCTTGCAAACGCTCGCGGAAAGCCGCGCTAATATCCTTCCCCACATGATCCGGCTGACGCAACGCATCACCAATTAAATGGTAAGTTTGCCAATCTTGTTGAAACGGCTTATTTTTCTTCAACTTGTCAAGCACCTCGTCCACTTCATCCTCGAAAAGCTCGCCATCCATCAACGCGGAAATATCACTATTCATGTTTACCACCTCTGATTATCATTAGTACCCAACAAAGGGCGCAAATTAGCCGCAACCGCATCACGTGCACGAAATATTCTGGAACGCACGGTGCCAATCGGACAGTTCATTACCGCCGCAATTTCTTCATAACTCAATCCTTCAATTTCACGCAGTGTCAGAGCCATGCGCAAATCATCCGGAAGTTGCTGCAGGGATGAATTAACCACCGCCACCACCTGCTTGCTCATTAATTCATTTTCCGGAGTCGCCACCTCGTGCAATAAAGACGCATCTTCAAAATCTTCCGCCTCTTCGGCATCAAAATGCGTGCTGGTCGGCGCATGCCGCCCCATTGCCAATAAATGATTTTTAGCCGTATTAATGCCAATTCGGTACAGCCAGGTATAAAACGCACTATCACCGCGAAACGCCGGAAGCGCCCGGTATGCCTTGATAAATGCATCCTGAGTCACATCCTCAGCCTCGGATGCATCCCGTACAAATCGGGAAATTAACCGTCCCAGTCTGCGTTGATATTTAGCTACCAACAGCTCGAACGCATGCTTATCGCCACTCTGCGCGCGCTCAACCAACTGTTGATCAACTTCCCTGTCTCCCATTTCCCAGCCCTTAAATTCTCATCACTTATCGTGACCAGCTAGTATAACCGGACAATAGCCCAACAGGATATTCACTCGGCAGCTTATTTATTCAATGCGCGCGCAGCCCCTTCTAATAGTTTCATTACCCTCGTCATGGACAATCTACTCAAAATTTAGTTCAGCCAAATTTCTAAAGTTGTTCATACCGAGAGATCATGCTGAGAGTTCGTCGCATATTTGCTATAGTTCGACACATTAACAACCTTCCCAACTTACCGTCGTGATGCAATTCGACACACTCATTATCGGTAGCGGCCTTGCCGGACTCTCTTTGGCGCTCAAGCTGGCAGACCATAAAAAAGTGGGCATCATTACCAAAAAATCCCTTCTGGAAGGCGCCAGCGCATGGGCGCAGGGGGGAATTGCGGCAGTGCAATCTCCGGAAGACTCTATCGAGCAGCATATTCAAGACACCATGATTGCCGGCGCAGGCTTATGTGATGCCCAAGCCACTCGCTTTGTCGTGGAAAATGGCAGTGCCGCGATTGACTGGCTTATTCAACAAGGCGTCCCCTTCACGCGCGACATTGGCAGCGACACCGGCTACCATCTGACGCGTGAAGGTGGACATAGCCAACGCCGCATCATTCATGCCGCAGATGCTACCGGCTTGGCCGTACAGGAAACAATAGCCAACAAAGTGATCGGTCATCCCAATATCACACTGCTGGAACGCTACATTGCCATTGATCTGATTACCGGAAAAAAATTGGGACGCGCGGATAACCAGTGCTGCGGTGCATATGCACTCAATACGCTAAGCGGTGAAATAATTACCATCGCAGCTCGCGATACCATTCTCGCCACCGGAGGCGCGGGTAAAGTTTATCTCTACACAACCAATCCCGACACGGCTACCGGCGACGGAATAGCCATGGGGTGGCGCGCCGGCTGCCGCGTGGCTAATATGGAATTTATCCAATTTCATCCCACCTGCTTGTATCACCCGCATGAGAAATCCTTTTTAATTAGCGAAGCGGTGCGCGGCGAGGGAGGCATTTTAACGTTACCCGATGGCACACGTTTTATGCCTTGGCACGACCCGCGCGCCGAGCTGGCACCACGCGACATTGTCGCGCGAGCCATTGATTTTGAAATGAAAAAGCGCGGATTAGACTTCATATATTTGGATATTTCACACCAGCCGGAAGATTTTATACTCGAACATTTCCCCAACATTTATGCGCACTGCATGAAGCTGGGAATCGATATTGCGCACCAGCCTATCCCGGTCGTCCCCGCCGTGCACTTCACCTGCGGTGGTGTGCTGGTGGATCAGCACGGACACACCGACATCCCCAATCTGTACGCAATAGGTGAAACCTCCTATACCGGCTTACACGGAGCGAATCGCCTGGCCAGCAACTCATTATTGGAATGCCTCGTCTATGCCGAATCTGCCTCCCAGGATATTTTAAGCAAGCATCCCGGAGAGATTTTTAATTTGCCGCACTGGGATGAGAGTCAGGTTAAGGATGCCGACGAAGCGGTGATCATTTCACACAACTGGGATGAATTACGCCGTTTCATGTGGGATTATGTGGGTATCGTTAGAACCACCAAGCGTCTCGAACGAGCCCAACATCGCATCCAACTGCTGCATGAGGAAATCAATGAGTATTACCGGAATTTCCACGTTACGGCAGACTTGCTGGAGCTGCGTAATCTGGTGTTAAGTGCGGATCTGATTGTGCAAAGTGCGCTGTCCCGGCACGAAAGTCGCGGCTTGCATTTCAGCAAAGATTACCCCGAAACACTACCTAATGCAGCGACCACAATTCTTACTCCGCCCACATTTATTGCCACGTCCTACCCAACTTCAGCAGAACTCTAAGCTGGCGAAAAGATTCTGCATCCATACTGTCGGGCATTAACGTTATGTAGACTGTGTTGCGCCGCCCGGTCAGCGCAACATGCAAAATAACCATGCCCGCTGTCACCACACTACCGCCCTTTAAAATTCCCTTATATTTCAATAGGTTGCAATTTTTCAGCACAACACCTTGCGCATTAATTTGCAGCGCAATCCAAGCACTGCCCAATTTCAATAAAGCATCGCGCAACAGGTAATAAGCGCCACTAAACATGATCACGAAAAACAATGACGCTACGGCAAATTCGGGAAGGGGAAGCAGGAACAACAAAGCCAATACACCACCATGCATCAACGCGATAATCAGCGCCAGAAAACGAGAAGGCTGTATGGCAAAGTGTTGCTGCGCTAAAGACACTTAAAGGGAGGACTAACGCAGCAAAACAAAAACAAGGGCAATAATCATTAGCGCAACAATAATGATCAAGCCGTTGCCCCCCTGAGTTGAATTGCCGACTGCCTGAGTTTGATTGGCCTGTGCTGGCATATTGGCTGACTGCACTACAGCCTCGCCGGATTTTTTTTGCACGGCAGAGTTAATTTCCTCCAGACTGGGGCGCGCCATTTTGAAAGTCTTGGAGAGTTCATCAATGTCATCATTCGTCGCAGTCATTACTGCTAAGCGCATGGTTGCACCAAGAGAATCAAAAGCCGGTGACAATCCCAATGTATGAACGGGCTTCGATTCCTCCCCCTCGTCGGTTCGGGAAACCATAGGTACAGCATCGGATATCGCTGCATTTGTGACGGAAATACTCTTGGCAGACTTGCTCTTGGATGCCCGGGAAGAATCCGTAGTTCGGGGTAAATCTTTCAGGCAATCCCGCAAATCGTCTGCCAATTCCTTGGCATTTTGATAACGATCATCCAGGCTCTTTGCCAATGCTTTGGCGACAATAAAGTTGAGCATATCTGGAATAGCGGGATTAAGCGTGCTGGGTGGGGGGGGGATGCCATTCAATGTTTGATACATAATGGCGTTGACGTTCTCCCCCATAAATGGCGGCCTGCCTGCCAGCATTTCGTACAACATCACGCCCAAAGAAAAAATATCCGATCGCTGATCAATGAGCTTTCCCATCACCTGCTCTGGAGACATATATTTTGGCGATCCAAGCACCATGCCGGTCTGAGTACGCACTGAAGCCGACTCCATTCGGGCAATACCAAAATCGGTAATTTTGACATGCCCGTCGCGGATTACCATAATGTTGGACGGCTTAATATCACGATGCACGATGCCATGTTCATGGGCATACGCCAAGCCAAGTGCCACCTGTGATGAGATGTGCAGCGTTTCCGCCACAGGTAGTATTTTCCCGTCGTTCAAAATATCCCGGACTTCGCGCCCCTGCAAAAACTCCATGGCAATGTAAGCAACATCACCACTTTTGCCCACATCATAAATTGTGACGATATTCGGGTGACTTAGGCGACCGGCCGCTTTGGCTTCCTGATAAAAACGCCCCTCATATTCTTCTTTTTCATCCAGGGCTAGCCCCAAATTAATGGTCTTAATCGCGACCACACGATCTATCAGCGGATCGGTCGCTTTGTACACAACACCCATCGCCCCCTGCCCCAGCTCGGAGGTAATAATATAACGCCCCAATTGGTTAATCATGGACATGGCTGTTGGCAATTATTTGGCGGGTTTATTTTTTACACTTTTGAACACAGGCCCCCACACGGGATGACCTGCTTCTGCGGGCAACAATTCAAACTTGGGTTCAATTTCGATGGCTTTCTTAAAAGATTCTCGGCACATCTTTTTCTCGTCTTTGGGGGAGAGGCAATAACTGAATGCCAAATATTTATAGGCTTCCAACTTTAGAGAGTTGCTTGCATTAGGGCTTTCTACCACCCCCTGAAGAAGAGGAATTGAAGCCGCGTAATTGCCGTCTTCATATCTCTTGATTCCATTCTCCAAAGCATCTGTTAGGGGATTACTGAACCAGCGCACAGGCCGCCCATCTTCGCAATAGAGTGGCGCGGAGCTGCAACCGCCCAAGGCCAACACACACAAGCCTACCAACATAGCTCTGCTGCTACTCTTCAAAATAAATACTCCTCAACTGCTTCATTAATTTGCAAATTTATGACTTACGCTGGCAAGCTCTCCCGCCCGCACGTTAATCGATTGCCGGTAAACAGGAAACGTGGAATTGCGAATCTCAATAACATGTGAGCCCGGTGACACTTTCAAACGCGTTAATGGCGGACTTACGCCGCTCATTTTACCATCGACATAAACTTCGCCCCAAGGCTTGATAGAAAGAGATACTTGACCGGGCTCAATATCTTCTACGACCGGGGTTTTTTCACTTCTTTCCGCAACACTTCTTTCCGCAACACTTCTTTCCGCAACACTTCTTTCCGCAACATTTTTTTCCGCACCGGGTTTAGTCTCTTTACTTTCCTTCCCAAGCGTTTTTTGAGCTTGTTTTGGCAACTCTACTTTTTTAGTCATATGCTGTGCATCTTTCACCCCGGTCTTATGCTGCACATCTTTACCCCCTCCCCCAGCAGCCACTTGCTTGGTTTTATGGGGAGGCAGACCTACCGTTGCAGGGGCAACTCCGGACGTTGGCATAACGGCAGAACTAGCTTGATCCAGAACCGCCACACTTGGCAAGGTTTTTATCTGCCTTTCTGTCTTGGAGGTCAACAATGCCCACAGCAACAGAAACGGAATTACCAGCAGTCCAACATACAATACTTTTTGTTTGACAGGAGCATGCGTTAGCGCCTCCTTGGTATGCGAATAAACGCCGGATTGCAGCGCCAGCAATATATTCCATTGGGTCTTGAACTTACCGGTAACATTCTTTCCAGTTAGGGCAAGTTGCTTATTGATTCTTTGCAGAGTTGACTGATGCGCGGAAGCCAAATCCCCCGGATAACCGATAGCATAGACCTCATGCTCACGCACATGCTTATCCGTTCGTGAACCTCCATAGTGAAACATGCCTGCATATTCTGCAGACAAACGCGAAGCAGCATCATAATAGGAGCGCGATACCAAAATTTGCCCAGGATCAGCGAAGCCCATAACACGTTGTGCCACATTAATTCCGTCCCCCACAATATTAGGCTGGCCATTGATATCCCTAACCAGCCGCACCGGCCCCAGATTAATGCCCATTCGAACCAGCAACGGCGGATCAATCAACTCCTCTTCGCCTAATAAGCTGCTGCGCATGCCAAGTGCGGCACGCAGCGCATCTTCAACATCCCCCAGAAAGCTGATGGCCGCACCATCACCTGTGTCGAGAATAATCCGGTCATTAACCGGCACATCACGGATAGCCGCAGACAAGAACGCATTGAAACGTTCTTTAAGAGAAATTTGACCTGCAACAGATTTTTTTGAATATTCCACAATATCCAAAAAAAACACGCTGCATATTATGGTCTTATTGCCACGTTCTTCCATTCAACCTTATCCGATGTGCGCTAGCACCCATTGCCACATTATTCGAAACAAACGCACTGCCTAAACGCGCGAATTTTAGCGATAGTCAAGCCGTTACGCTACTTTTTAATTTTCCGGTGTGCGCTAGCCCGGGACAAATCTGCCTGCCCGCGCCGCCCTGCCGTTTTGCGATTTTGGGACTCAGTAGGATAGCGACCGCCTTCCGGCGTATTGACTGTTTTTTCCACCACCGTTTTCTCTCGGGTGACAAAATTTTTGCTTTTTTCCACGGGTTCGGAGGGCAATCCAACCCACTCCAGAATCTGCTTAACCTCACCTTCGCCCAATTCGGCCAATTTTCCGCGCTTAATGCTGGGAGGAAGATTGACAATGCCAAACCTTACTCTCATTAAACGGCTTACGACTAAACCAAGTGCTTCAAAAGTGCGCCGCACAACACGGTTACGCCCCTCTTTAAGAATCAGTCGGTACCAGTGATTAAATCCCTCCCCGCCTTCATCCGTTAATTTCTCAAAACGTACCAAGCCGTCTTCCAATTCAAGGCCTTGGCCGGTCATTTGCAGCATCTGTTCGGGCGTCATACGCCCCTGTACACGCACCGCATATTCGCGCTCAACTTCAAAACGGGGATGCATCAGGCGGTTGGCAAGTTCGCCGGAAGTTGTAAAAATCAACAAACCGCTGGTATTAAAATCCAATCGTCCAATTGCAATCCATTTTTGCCCGCGCAATTTGGGCAAATTATCAAACACACTGCTGCGACTTTTCGGATCATCGCGGCTGACAATTTCACCTTCCTGCTTGTGGTACAACAACACCCGAGGAAACCCAATATCTTCTTGATTCTTTACATGTATTGTGCGCTTATCCACGCCAATCACATCACCCTGCTGCGCGCGCATACCGAGGGTTGCCACCTCGCCGTTTAGCGTCACACGTCCGGCGACAATCCATTCTTCCATCTCGCGGCGTGAGCCGACACCGGCTTGCGCGAGTATTTTCTGCAAGCGTTCGCCTTGCGGGCCTAACTCAACTTCATCATTCATTCTGTTACCGCTCGTCTTTCCAGCACTGCTTGTGCCAAGGTCCCGCTATCTACATGCTCCAATTCACCGCCCACAGGTAAGCCACGGGCAATGCGCGATACTTTTATGCCTTGCGTGCGCAGCAAGGTTGCAAGGTAATGGGCCGTTGCCTCACCTTCCACAGTGAAATTAGTTGCCAAAATCACCTCGCAATTTAATTCCTGAGCGCGCTTTTGCAGACGCTCCAAAGGCAGCTCACGCGCGCCGATTCCATCCAATGGCGAAAGACGTCCCATCAATACAAAGTACATACCGCGATAACATTGTGCCTGCTCCATCATTAACAAATCTGCCGGCATTTCCACCACACACAACAAATCCGTCTCGCGTCGCTCCGAGCGACACAAGCTGCAAATTTCTTCTTCGGAAAAATTATTGCACTTGACGCAGTGCTTTACGCTGCTAACCGCATGCTCCAGCGCATGCGCCAGATGTTGTGCACCCTGCCTATCGCGCTGCAACAAATGGTAGGCCATACGCTGTGCCGATTTCGGCCCCACGCCGGGCAGGCATCGCAGCGCCTTAATCAGATCTTCCAGACTGGAAGGTGTCTTCATTTAAAACGGCAAACTCATGCCCGGCGGCAAATTTGCGGTAAAACCGCTCATACGCTGTTTGGAAGTTTCCGCGGCTTTTTTACTGGCATCTTTAAATGCCGCCACGATCAAATCTTCCAGCATTTCTTTGTCATCCATCACGCTACTATCCAGTGACACACGGCGCACATCATGCGTGCAACTCATCACCACTTTAACCATGCCGGAGCCTGCTTGCCCTTCCACCTCAATCGTGGCCAACTCTTCCTGGGCTTTTTTCATATTGGCCTGCATCTGCTGCGCCTGCTTCATCAGCCCGGCAATTCCGCCCTTCATCATTGCTTACTTCCTCCGTTTTACTGTTGTAATGATTTAACCGATTGATCAATTAACTGCGCGCCCAATACCGTCTGGGCCTCGCGCACAAATGCATCCTGTTTCAGTGCATCAACCGCCTGTTGCTGGCGCGTCTGTTTTTCCTGTTGCTCAACCGCTGCCGGTGTCGCTATCGCGGCTGAACCCGCCAACTCCACCAGTAATTTTATGGGCTTGGCAAAATACTCGTTCAACGCCATTTGCAATTTATCCAGCGCCATTTTATTACTCTGTAAATGCTTATGCTGAGGTGCCAAAAGCAGCACAAGCTTGCTCTCGGAAAAGCTCCCCAACGCACTATGCTTCGCCAATTCGCGTGCCATCCCCTGCAAATTGAGTTGCGTTAGCAGCGTATTCCAATCCAGCGCAGCCGACTCTGCAGCACCCCTTTCAACCGCCACCTTGGCTACCGGAGGAGCTTCTGCCGCCACCGGTCGAGAGATACTCATTACCGCAGCGTCTGATTTCAACGCGGCAGATTCAATACGCGGCGCAGAGTAGGATTGATTAGGTTTATTTTGGGCGACTGGCGCTCTTGTTTCTGCTGCGCCGACTGCGGCTTTACCCGGCGCTTGCTGCGTAAACGCCAACAGACGCAATAATGTCATCGTGAAGCCGGCATATTCATCCGGAGCCAACTCTATCTCATTTCGCCCATGTATAACTATTTGATAATAAAGCTGAATTTCCTCAGGCGAAAATTGCCCGGCCAACTCCAACAAACGTGCTCGCTGCGGATCATCTTCCGCAATGGCTTGCGGAATCGTCTGTGCCAAGGCTAGGCGGTGCAGCAAAGTCGCCAAGTCTTGCAGCGCGGCCTCAAATGCCAAGCTGCGCATTGCCATATCGTCGGCGATACGAATTAAGCCCGCACCGTCGTTGGCGCGCAAAGTCTGCAACAAATCAAATAAATACCCCTGATCAATCGCGCCCAGCATGGTGCGCACCAATGACTCATCCACCTTGCCGGAAGAGTAGGCAATCGCCTGATCCATTAGACTCAACGCATCACGCATACTGCCTTGTGCGGCGCGCGCCACCAGACTTAGCGCGCCCATTTCAAATGGGATATTTTCCTGCCCCAGTACATATTGCAAATGAGCAAGAATCAACGCGGGTGGTAATTGTTTTAAATTGAATTGCAGGCAGCGCGATAGCACGGTGACAGGAATTTTTTGCGGATCGGTTGTCGCCAGAATAAATTTCACATGCAACGGCGGCTCTTCCAGTGTCTTCAGCATCGCGTTGAAGGCATTCTTCGACAACATATGCACTTCGTCGATGATATACACTTTAAAACGTCCACTACTCGGCGCATACAAGGCACCATCGAGCAGTTCGCGCATATTATCTACTTGAGTATTGGAAGCTGCATCCAATTCAATCAAATCGACAAAGCGACCGCTATCAATTTCGATACACGCGCTGCACACCCCGCACGGCGTGGCGGTGATACCGGTTTCACAATTCAGGGATTTGGCAAAGATACGCGCAATAGTGGTTTTCCCCACTCCGCGTGTGCCGGTAAAAAGATAGGCGTGGTGCAAGCGATTGTTAGCAAGCGCATTACCCAGAGCTTGGACAACATGTTCTTGCCCCGCCAATTGAGCGAAGTTCTTGGGACGCCATTTTCTGGCCAATACAGAAGTCGCTGACATATCGTCCACCAAAAAATATCGAGCGTAACACCCTCGAAAATAGGAGGCGAGCCTTACCCCCGGCACTTGCAACGATTGGCTATGGCTGCTTCCTTCCGGATCTGACCAGGTTCACCATGCCACAATGCGGGGAGGCCCGCCAAACTGCTTTGAGCTGCGCAAAATTGCGCTGCCCCAAAATCAAAACTTAAATTACTTTCACCGGAATCATCGCGATGCGGCGTTTCCACTCTGCCGGGCCGCTCTCGTGCACGGAGTTTCCCAAGGTATCCACCGCCACCGTCACCGGCATATCCTGCACTTCAAATTCGTAAATAGCTTCCATGCCCAAGTCCGCAAACGCGACCACGCGGGAACTTTTTATTGCTTTGGACACCAGGTAAGCCGCACCGCCCACCGCCATCAAATATACTGCAGCGTGCTTCTTGATCGCATCCAGGCCAACTTTACCCCGTTCCGATTTGCCGATCATGCCGATCAGCCCGGTTTCAGCCAGCATGGTTTCAGTAAATTTATCCATGCGCGTTGCAGTGGTTGGACCTGCCGGGCCGACGACTTCGTCGCGCACCGGGTCAACCGGGCCGACATAGTAAATGAAACGCCCGTTAAAATCCACGCCGGACGGCAATTTTTCGCCTTTTGCCAGCAATTCCACAATACGTTTGTGCGCCGCATCGCGTCCCGTCAACAGTTTACCGGAAAGCAACAATGTCTCGCCGGGACGCCACTCGGCAATCTCGGCACGTGTCACCGTATTCAAATTAACTTTGCGCGCGTCTGCTGCAGGATGCCAATGCACATCCGGATAATCCGCCATGTTCGGTGGAGTAAAGTCAGCCTTGCCGCTCCCATCCAGCTCAAAATGAATATGCCGGGTCGCGGCGCAGTTGGGAATAAGCGCAACGGGCTTAGACGCGGCATGCGTCGGATAATCCAGAATCTTCACATCCAACACCGTGGTTAACCCACCCAGCCCCTGCGCGCCAATTCCCAATGCATTGATTTTATTTAATATTTCAATGCGCAATTGTTCGGTATGATTTTGCGCGCCACGCGCTTTAAGCAGCGCCATATCAATAGGCTGCATCAGGGATTCTTTGGCCAATAACATGGCTTTTTCAGCAGTGCCGCCAATGCCAATACCCAGCATGCCCGGCGGACACCATCCCGCCCCCATTCCCGGCAATTGATTCACCACCCACTCCACCACATCATCGCCCGGATTCAGCATCGCAAAGCGCGCCTTATTCTCCGAACCGCCCCCCTTGGCCGCAATACGCACTTCCACTGTGTCACCGGGCACCAGATCGAAATGCACCACGGCGGGCGTATTGTCGCGGGTGTTAATACGCTTCCCTGCCGGATCGCTCACCACCGACGCACGCAGCACATTGTCCGGCAACAGATAAGCTTTGCGCACTCCCGCATCGACCATTTCAGCAATACTCATGGATGCATCCGCCCAGCGCACTTCCATCCCCACGCGTACAAACGCCACCACGATACCGGTATCCTGACAGATCGGGCGCTTGCCCAAGGCGCACATGCGCGAATTGGTTAAAATTTGCGCAATCGCATCTTTGGCCGCAGGCGCCTGTTCCTCGCGATACGCCGCCGCCAGCGCATCCAAATAATCCTTGGGGTGATAATACGAAATGAATTGCAATGCATCTGCGATGCTGTCGATAAAATCTTGCTGATTAATTGACGTCATGATTTTACCTCGACCGTTAAATGGGAATTAGGAATTAGGAACTGTCGTACGACAAAAGGGCTTCAACTTCCAAGTGCTGGATTCTTTTATAAACGATACTCCAAGCCCAGCACCGGCAGTCCACCCTGATATTGCATCATGTACACACCGTAGCTGTACCCCGCCGTAAGCAACCAGCGTTTTTCGGCATCCAAAGGAAGCTGTCCGGCTACTGCAACATGCCACCCCAGCAAACCTAATGTCGCCGCCGCAGTCAATCCGGTTCGGTCAGTGTTGGCATACCAAGCCACCCCGCCGCCCCAAAATATAGTTCCCAACCCGCCGGTCAAAAAGGTGCGCACCGAGCCCTGACCATATTCCCGAGTAATGCCGCCATAAGGATTATAAGCGTGGGGTGACGGCCCGGCATTAATAATCCAGACACCTTCTTCGGCTAGCGCACCCCTGGAAATCAATATGAGCGGAAAACACAAAACAATCAAGAAGATGCTAAGTTTTTTATATTTCATGCGGGAGAGCCTCATCATCAAAAAACTTGGTCAAATCAAGGAAGCTTCATACGAAACACCGCACCATTTGAGTTGCTTAATTCAATACTGCCATGCCGCTTATCCAAAATGTGCAACTCGGCTATTTTGCGTGCCAAATAAAGTCCCAGTCCGGTCCCCTGATAGCTAACCGAAGTTGGCTCTGCTCCCGCGTTTTGCAATAAATTCTCAGGATATCCGGGGCCGTCATCCGCCACTTCTATAACCAGCATTTTGTCTTGCTCGAAAGCCGCCAAACTGACCTTTGTCGATGCAGCTCGACAGGCATTATGCAGCGCGTTGGCTAACGCCATCCGCACCAGCGCATCGTCAAAAAACGCAAAGGATGGTGCTTGCCCAGCTTGAATATTAATTTGTAATTTGGGAAACAATTCGCGATATTCGGCAGCCAATATTACCAAAAAGTCGCCAGGATTTACCGAATTGGGATTTACAGTTAGGATATGGGCTGCTTCGCGCTGCACCAATAACATTTCGCTTAATCTGCGCGCGGCATTTAAAGCAATCATCATCTCGGCTTGTGCATC
Source organism: Gallionellaceae bacterium (assembly GCA_041660815.1). Lineage (GTDB taxonomy): Bacteria > Pseudomonadota > Gammaproteobacteria > Burkholderiales > Gallionellaceae > PALSA-1006. The sequence goes on from JBAZVN010000011.1 coordinate 99,220, forward strand.
TTTCCGCTCGCCAAGTCGCAGCGCAAGCTCTGCAAGCTGATTCTTCACGTCATGTATAACTGCGGCATAAAGATCATTCATAATCCTAACCTATAACTCAGTATTCAGTTGTTTAAGCAATCCGTCAATTTGAGCCAGCTTGGGATGATTGGGAGATTTATTAATTAAGGCATCACGATAATGCATACATTTGGCCAGTTCATCCGGCTTATTTCCGTTACGCACCAAATCCAGCGCAATAACCAACGCTGCATTACCTACAATTTGTAAATTATTCGGCAGACGATTTGCCGCCTGACACAACAACTCAATTGCTTCGGCAAGCTCTCCGGACTCTGCTTTGCGCACTCCCTCATTATTCAGCTTGATCACTTCCTGAGTACTCTGCTCAATCATTGCGGTAGCCTCAGATGTGTCTTTTCCGGCGGCCACTAGAACATCATGCACCTTGCTCTTAATCGATTCGTCTTCATGATTATTTTGAATGGCATGACGTATCAAATTAGTCGCTTCCGCTTCTCTGCCCAGAGTAAAGCATGCATCTGCCAATGAGACCACCGTTTGTGCCGGTAACTTGCCGAGATCTCCGTGAGACATGGCCTTGGTTAAGGCTGCCTCAGCCTGTTCCAAATTCCCTGCCGCACGATGCGCCACACTTTCTGTCGCGGCTAATACCACACTACTATGCTCATCTGTGAATGTTTTTTGTGCATCCGCCACCACACTTAAGGCTTCCATGGCCTTTCCCTGATCGACGAGCGCTTTAGATAAGACTGCATAATCATGAGCTTCCCGAACCGGCGAATATTTATGCTTTTGCAGAGCCTGACGCATCACGGCTTCTGCAATTTCCGGCTTTCCGGCACTGACTGCCAGCGTACTTAATTCACGAATACGACTCATAGTTCCCGGAGACACTTCACGGGCTTTTTGCAGAATTTCCAGCGCTTCATGTTTTTCGCCGGTGGAAGCAAGAATATTGCTCAGTAAATCATAGGCGGCCATGAATTGTGGCGCTTCGGCCAATATATCCCGAAGGATGATTTGTGCCTCAGTTTTTTTATCCAATGCAGCCAATGCCCGCGCCAAGCCTAATTTAGCCCAAGCAATCGGACGTAGCGCAAGAATTTCCCGAAATATATTAGCTGCCTCAAAGGGACGCTTATCTTGCATCAAGGCAAATGCCTTGGTTTTGCTTAACTCTATGTAATATTTGTCGCGAAGCGGAAGTTTTTTGTTGCATTCAGCGATTACGCGCAGCCAATTTTTGGCATCTGCTGCCTTGTCAATTGCTTCAAAATATTCCTGTTTTTCCAGCAACTTCTCCAGCCGGGCATTAAATTGCCCGGCGGTGAAAGGCTTGAGTAAATAATCATCGGGCGCACATTCAGAAGCGGCCACCACCTTCTCATACGCCTGCTCGGCGGTAATCATGATGAAAATGGCATTATGTGAAATTAAATCATTGTTACGCAAATATTCCAAAAACTGTTGCCCATCCGTGCTGTCCCCCAGTGAGTAATCGCACAAAATAACATCGTATTTATTAACCGCCATTTTCTCCAAAGCATCTTTGATATTGCCAACCAAATGCAGCTTGGCAAATCCCGAGCTGGATAAAGACATGCGCAACTGTGAACGCATACCCTCCATGTCATCAATGACTAAAACCCACTTATCGGAAATATTGCTATCAAAAGTCAAAATAACACCCTATCAGGAAGCCGCATGCTCAGGAATCAAGCTCCGCAGACTTTAGTACTTTAAATATTACATCCAACGAAAAACCGCGTGACTGCAAAAAACGCATCTGCTTAGCTTTTTGCTGAGCATCTTGCGGCAATGAAGAAAATTTCCTTTGCCAAACTTGATGCGCCGTCTCCAGTTCGCTTTCTTTGAGCGCAGGCAAAGCGGCATTGATCAACTCCTCCCCAATCCCCCTCTGCCTTAACTCATGAGTGATGCGCTGAGTTCCAAAACGGTTGCGCTTGGCTTGCACCCACTGCGTGGCTGCGCGGGCATCTGATAGCCAGCCACGCTCGGTCAAATCTGCCAGCAACTCGTTTAACTCCGTATAGGGATCAACCTCAGCATCTTCATTTACCGATATATACGACCGCAACTTGGCACGTAGCTCTGCGCAACTGTACTCTCGCCGGGCCAAATATTGCAAAGCCCGCGCGCGAAGCGATATTTCAGACTTTTTCTTCACCGGTTTTAGCTGCTACTTTTGCCGCAGCTTTGGCGCTGGCTTTTTCAGCCTTATCTGATGTTTTATCAGTATCCTCTAACAATGAAACACCCAATGCTGCTCGCACTTTATTTTCTATCTCAAATGCAATTTCGGGATGTTCGCGTAGATATTCACGCGCATTGTCTTTGCCTTGACCGATTTTCTCGCCATTGTAGGCATACCAGGCACCGGATTTTTCGACCAACTTATGAAACACGCCGAGTTCGATTACTTCGCCTTCGCGCGAGATACCTTCCCCGTAAAGAATATCGAAGTTGGCCTCCTTGAAGGGCGGTGCCACCTTATTCTTCACTACTTTAACGCGCGTCTCGTTGCCGATGACTTCATCGCCTTTTTTAATCGCGCCGGTACGGCGAATATCCATACGCACCGAAGCATAAAACTTCAGCGCATTACCGCCGGTAGTCGTTTCCGGATTGCCGAACATCACTCCGATTTTCATACGGATTTGATTAATAAAGATAACCATAGTATTGGAGCGATTGATGTTGGCCGTCAGCTTACGCAATGCTTGTGACATTAAACGGGCATGCAAACCCATTTGCGCATCGCCCATTTCACCTTCGATTTCGGCCTTGGGTGTCAGCGCGGCGACCGAGTCCACCACCACCACATCCACCGAACCGGAACGCACCAGCATATCGACAATTTCCAGCGCCTGCTCGCCATTGTCAGGCTGAGAAATCAACAGGTCTTCCACCTTAACGCCCAACTTCTGCGCGTACTGCGGATCGAGCGCATGTTCCGCGTCGATAAAGGCCGCAGTGCCGCCCAGCTTTTGCATTTCCGCAATGACTTGCAGGGTCAGCGTCGTTTTACCTGAAGACTCCGGACCATAGATTTCAATCACGCGACCGCGCGGCAAACCGCCCACACCCAAGGCAATATCCAAGCCCAGTGAGCCGGTGGACACAACCTGAATATCACGCGCAACCTCGTGTTCACCCAAACGCATAATCGAGCCTTTGCCGAATTGCTTTTCAATCTGACTTAATGCGGCTGCGAGTGCCTTACTTTTATTCTCATCCATGTTTACTTCCTCTCAAAAAATGGTGGCGGATTATGGCACATCAAATTGCCCATGCATAGAACGAACGTTCTGTATTTTTAAGTTATTGCCGAAAATTTTTCCAGCACTCCCAACGTCCCCTGCAACGCAATCCGTACGGCCTGCTCGCGTACTTCAGCCCGATTCCCTCTAAACTGATATAACTGTGCTCGCACCTCACCCGCGCGTACCGCCCAGGCAAGCCAGACCGTTCCAACCGGCTTTTGTGGTGAACCGCCACCCGGACCGGCGACACCGCTCACCGCCACCGCAATATCTGCATGACTATGCCTCAACGCCCCCATCGCCATCTCGCGCACTGTAGCCTCGGACACGGCACCGTGTTCACTTAATGTAGTCTGGCTCACGCCGAGCATTTCAACTTTGGCAAGGTTGGCATAGGTGACAAACCCCCGCTCAAACCACGCTGAACTACCGGCAATTTCGGTCACCGCCTGCGCAACGCCACCGCCGGTACAAGACTCCGCAGTGGCCAACAGCATGCCGCGCGTATTAAGCGCTTCACCGACTTGCCGCGCCAACTCAATGCTCATAAACCGCGCTGCAAATCGTTTTGAATGTCCACCAGCGCTTCCAATCCCACCGCAATGCGAATCAGTCCATCCGTAATTCCTGCTGCGGCACGTGCTTCGGGCGTAATGCGCGCATGGGTGGTGGTCGCCGGATGCGTAATCGTGGTCTTAGTGTCGCCCAGATTTGCCGTGATCGAAAGCATCTTGGTGTTATCTATCGCACGCCACGCGGCGGCCTTGCCTCCCTTAACTTCAAACGCCACAATACCCCCGCCGGTTTTTTGCTGCTGCAGCGCCAGCGCATGCTGCGGATGCGAGGGTAAGCCGGGATAAAACACGCGCGCCACATTAGGCTGCGCCTCCAACCAGCGCGCCAACTGTAAGGCATTGGCACTGTGAGCATCCATGCGCAACTTCAGAGTTTCGATGCCTTTTAAAAATACCCAAGCATTAAACGCGCTCAGGGTCGGACCGGTGGTGCGTAAAAAGCCATACACCGGTTCCATTAGCTTTTTACTACCCAATACCGCGCCGCCCAACACGCGGCCTTGGCCGTCGATATATTTGGTGGCGGAATGAATCACGATGTCCGCGCCAAAATCCAACGGGCGTTGCAGAATGGGCGTGCAGAAACAATTGTCCACCGCCAGCAATGCGCCGCACTGCTTCGCCACTTGCGCGATTGCACGAATATCAGAAATTTCGGTGAGCGGATTGGAGGGCGTCTCCAGAAAGAATAATTTCGTATTGGGGCGCACCGCTATCTGCCATGCAGCGACATCGGTGGCTGAAACAAACGTGGTTTCCACGCCAAATTTTTTCAGCACATTATTAAATAAATTAACGGTTGAACCGAAGATACTTTGCGAGGCCACCACATGATCACCGGCTTTTAACAATGCCATGCAGGTGGAGAGAATTGCCGACATACCGGAGGCTGTCGCCACACATTGTTCGGCACCCTCCAGCGCGGCGAGACGTTGCTCAAACATCGTAACCGTGGGATTGGTAAAGCGCGAATATATATTGCCCGGCTCCTCGCCGATAAAACGTTTGGCAGCCTGCTCCGCGCTTTCATACACGAAACTGGAAGTGAGGAACAGTGCCTCGCTGTGCTCCTGAAAGTGGCTGCGCTCGGTACCGGCACGTACGGCCAGCGTTTCTAGTTGATACGAATCAGTCATGCTCTTCGTCCTTAAGGCCGTCCACGCCGACAGACCCCCAATGAAAAAACCCGGAAAGCTTAGCGCTAAACCGGGTTTCCCCCGCTTTAGCTGAATTTATAATGCGCCCGCAAGCTGTTCCTCAAATCGGCGCAGACAGAAATTAACACGCCCCGCCACGAATCGTCAACTCACATCGAAGTCGCGCTCATCGCCAGATCCAATTCCAGCTGATCGTCGTCCACTTCCTTATTGGCCTTGCCTCCGCCACGCGCATTTTCGATGCGATCAAGATATTCGGCAGAAATATCCCCCGTGATGTATTCGCCATCAAAACACGAACAATCAAAACGCGTAATCGTCGGATTTGATTTATGCACAGCCGCTTTAAGATCGTCCAAATCCTGATAGATGATGCGATCAGCGCTGATCTCCCGACAAATTTCTTCATCAGTACGACCGGTCGCGATCAGTTCGTGGCGTGAAGGCATGTCAATGCCATATACGTTGGGATATTTAACCGGTGGTGCAGCCGAAGCAAAATATACTTTTCGCGCCCCCGCATCGCGCGCCATCTGCACAATCTCACGACTGGTGGTACCGCGCACGATAGAATCATCCACCAGCAATACATTTTTTCCTTTAAATTCAACGCTTATTGCATTTAGCTTTTGGCGTACCGATTTCTTGCGCATCGCCTGCCCGGGCATAATAAAGGTACGCCCGATATAGCGGTTTTTCACAAAGCCTTCACGAAACGGAATGCCCAGACGATTTGCCAATTGCAGCGCGCTGGGACGACTGGAATCTGGAATTGGAATCACCACATCGATATCGTGATCCGGCCAAACTCGGGAAATTTTATCGGCCAAATATTCGCCCATATTCAAACGCGTTTCATACACTGAAATTCCGTCGATCAAGGAATCGGGACGTGCCAGGTATACATATTCAAAAATACACGGATTAAGAACAGGATTGGCCGCACATTGCTGGCTATGAAAATTACCCTTGAAGTCGATAAACACCGCCTCACCGGGCGCGATATCGCGCAAAAATTTAAAGCCCAGTGTGTCCAGCGCGACACTTTCCGATGCGACCAAATACTCCACACCTTTGTCAGTCTCATTACTTCCGATCACCAGCGGACGAATGCCAAACGGATCGCGAAACGCCAACAGACCATAACCGGCAATTATCGACACCACCGCGTACGCGCCGCGACACCGGCGATGCACGCCGGACACTGCGGCAAAAATCGTTTTCGGCTCAAGGCGCATTTGCTTGCACTCGATTTGCAGCTCGTGCGCGAGCACATTAAGCAACACTTCCGAATCGGAATTAGTATTGACGTGACGCAAGTCGTCCAAAAATAATTCTTTTTGCAACTGCGCGGTATTGGTCAAATTTCCGTTGTGCCCCAGCACAATACCGAACGGTGAATTTACATAAAAAGGTTGCGCCTCATTGTGATCCACCGCCGAACCGGCAGTGGGATAGCGCACATGCGCGATACCCGCCTTACCGGTCAGCGCGCGCATATTGCGCGTGCGAAACACATCGTGCGCAAGGCCATTGCCTTTATGCAGATGGAAGGCGTTGCCTTCTATCGTGGCGATGCCGGCCGCATCTTGCCCGCGATGTTGTAACACTTGCAACCCGTCATACAGCAGTTGGTTAACCGGGGTTTGCGCAACGACGCCTAGAATGCCACACATGATTTATCCCGTAATTCTGTCAGTTAATAAGATACTTTTTTAGCCACGACTTCCGGCAAAAAATCTTTGGTAAACATTGCCACTTCCTGCAACAGCGGACTTGACCAGGCATCGCGCCACACCGGCATTTTCGGCACACTAGTCAGCCCCGCCAACAACACTAAAATCAACACCAACAACATTCCGCGCAGCAGGCCAAACACCGACCCCATCACGCCATCCATTAAACCCAGCCCGACAATTTTAACCAACTTGGAAATCGCCCATGCCAACAAGCCGCTCACAATCATGGTCAGCATAAACAAGCCCGCATAGGCTAGCGCCATTTTCGCCACTTCCGCCGAAACCAGATCAGGCACAAATTGCACCACATCGGGCGCATAAGTTCGAGCAATTAGTCCTGCCGCTATCCACCCCAACAATGACAGGAGCTCATACACAAAGCCGCGCCACCAGCCCAACCCGACAGACACCGCAATAATACCGAAAACCGCATAGTCAAATCCGGTCATTCTGCTTAACTTCCCAAATTAACGATACTGGCATGCGTGCCCTGCGATTCAAGTTTACGGCGCACCTTCTCCGCAGCTTCGCGTGTTGCAAAACCACCTATTCTGATGCGAATTTTATTGGCGACTTTTTCGCTATATACATGCAGTCCTTGCTTGTGCAATTTTTCCTGTAATTTTTTTGCGGAATCTGCGTTGGCAAAGACACCCACCTGCACGACAAAACCCGATTTGGGATGATGTGCTTCCACCGGTTTCGCTCCGGCTTTAGCCTTGGATTTTTCCTCCACCTGCTTGGCTTCCGCTGCGCGGGATGCGCCAACCCGATCCTCCAGAATCGACAACGGGTCTGCGGGCGCAGAAACAGCTGCCGGTGACTTTTTAATCAAGCGAGGTTTTTCATCGCGAACAGGATGAACATCTTCCGGTGCGGCAGCCGGCTTAACCACAGCAACGGGTGCAGAGACCTGCGGGGCAGGCGCGGCAACGGGCGGAACACCTGACGCTTCCGGTGCTGGCACAATCACTGCCGAAATAGCAACCGGCGATGCATCAACAATTTCCAGCGGGGCCTGATCCGCATTAACTTCCGAAGCTGCTTGAAACTCGCCAATTTTTTCTTTATCCGGAATGCGCAATTCAATTTCACTAATTGAACTGGCGGGCGGCTCGCTATCAAACACCATGGGCAGAATCACGACCACTGCCGTGATTAAAGCCACCGCGCCGATTAAACGGCGGCGTGCTTGTCTTTTAAGAATAAATTCTTCGTCTGCAGTTAATTGTTTTGCCATCGTAACTTTTTTGCAGCGCTCAGATGCAATGCAAACTCCGCACCCGCATCACTTCCGCTACCGTATAGAATGAACCGAGGGCGGCGATTCTATCATTTTCGCCCGCCTGACTATAAGCATAATTCACCGCTTCGGACACCGTATTGAAGCGCAACACTTCACCCGCCCGCGCATTTTCCACAATCGGCCCCAATTCCTCTGCGCTCGCGCCACGTGGTGCATTTATTCCCGCCACCAACCACACATCCACCTGCTTCTTGAGTGCGGCCACCACACCCGCCATATCCTTATCTTTAAGCATGGCCAATACTGCATAAGTTTTTTGGCAAGGTGGCAATGCCGCCAGATTGGCCGCCAGGGAATGCGCTGCATGCGGGTTATGCGCCACATCCAAAATCAAAGTTGGCTTGCCCGGTACCATCTGAAATCGCGCCGGCAAAGTGACTTCCAGCAAACCGCGCCGCAATGCTTCCATGCTCACCGGAAAACGCTCTTTCAATGCATCCAAAACGGCCAGTGCAGCGCTAGCATTATTCAACTGATAGGCGCCACGCAAGGCGGGAAATGGCAGGGCACTGCGTGTGCCAACTGAGCTGCGGTAATCCCACTGCCCCTGCTGCGCGGTGTAAGCAAACTCATGTCCAATGCACCACAACTTTGCGCCGATTTTCTCCGCCTGAATTCGAATGGCCGCAGGCATATCCGCATCACCGAACACCGCCACTTTTCCCGTACGAAATATTCCCGCCTTCTCAAACGCAATCTGCTCGCGCGTATCCCCCAGATAATCAGTATGGTCAATATCAATACTCGTCACCACAGCGCAATCCGCGTCAAATACATTCACCGCATCCAAACGTCCGCCCAAACCCACCTCAAGAATGGCAACGTCTACATTGTCATTAATAAACAATAACATAGCTGAAAGCGTGGCAAATTCAAAATAGGTTAGCGATATCTCATCTAAATCCGTACTTGGATTTTTTTCGTCGCCGGGAGCTAAAACAGCGGATTGACTAACGCCCTTGCGCGCCTGCTCAATTTCAGCAAATGCAGCGCACAACTGCGCATCACTCGCCTGTTTTTTACCCATGCGCACACGCTCGTTGTATTCCAAAATATGCGGCGAGGTATAACACCCTACCCGATAGCCCGCCGCATGCAGCATGGATTCCAACATGGCACACACCGAACCTTTGCCATTGGTACCGCCGACAATAATAATGGGAAATTCAGCTTGCAAATTAAGGCGTTGCTTGACCCGCGCCACACGCTCCAAGCCCAGTTCAATCGTTTTGGGATGGAGTGACTCAAGGTAGGAAAGCCAGTCGGAGAGTGAAGTTAACATAGTGAACAATAGATAAAGGGGGAGCCGGGAATCTCGGCTAAACGCGGACACTCCCGGTTAATAAATTAATCTTCCAGCAAGCTTCTCAGCATCCACGCGTTTTTCTCATGCACCTCCATGCGCGCGGAAAGTAAATCAACTGAAGGCTGATCACCGACTTTTTCAGCAATGGGCAATACTTGACGGGCAGTGCGCACCACCGTTTCCTGCCCCTCTACCAACTGGCGAATCATCTCTTTTGCATTCGGCACGCCATCACTGTCTTTGATCGAAGTTAATTTGGCAAATTCGGCATAACTGCCGGGCGCGGGGAAACCCAATGCGCGAATTCGTTCCGCCACTAAATCTACCGCCAGCCACGCCTCGTTATACTGCGTCATAAACATTAAGTGCAGCGTTTGAAACATCGGGCCGGTCACATTCCAATGAAAATTATGCGTCTTGAGATACAAGGTATAGGTATCCGCCAACACACGCGACAATCCTTCCGCCACTTTCTTGCGATCTTTTTCCGAGATGCCAATATTGATTGGGTTATTTTTGCTCATCGCCGCTCTCCTTAAAGTCAAATTAACAATCGAGAAATTTACATCGATCCAAATGAAAAACTGCCGCACTTACCCAAATTCAAATGAACTACGCGTCTGATTGTAGCCCATCCTTTGCCACGGACAACAAACCAAAATCCCTCACGCAATTTTCAACCTCTCGCTGCACCCTGCGCTCATCCCAGCCCAAGTGTACCGAAACGTTTTTTGCGATTATCAACAACTCTTGCATGGATATTTTATGCAATACAAACAATGGGATGCGTCGACGCAGCAAATCCCCAAGATGCACTACCATTTCATGCTGTGCGCAATACACCAAATCGGCATAAATAAAAGGCAACGCAGTGACAATGCGACGCGCCAAAGCAGGCGCTTTTCCCACCTCATACAAAATTTCGGCGGTGCGCAAACCGTGTCGCCGCATCAGCCAATGACAGACTTCGGCATCGACTTGCAACACGCCGGCTTGCTTAAGCATCTCCACCGACCAAGCCGCAAAATCCTGCGGCGCCCAGGGGAATGGACGCCCATAGGTAGCACATGCTGCCGTGCGCCCCAATTTTTTGCACAGTGCATTAACCAGAGTCGCGGCATCTTCACGTGCCGAAGTCAGCTTGCCGCCCACCGAATAAAAAACACCGTTATCGCCGATCTTGTATTCCCAATCCCGGCTCACGGCTGAAGGCGTTGCAGCATTACTCTGCTGCAATACCCGCACACCGGCATAACTGCCGAGCACATCATTTTCTGACCAGGAGGTATTGAGATAATTATTCACTTCTCGCAGCAAATACGCGACTTCATGCGCCTCAACTGTTACATTATTAACATCGCCCGAATAATCATTATCCGTCGTTCCCACCAGCGTTAATCCGTACCACGGGATCATGAAGAATACCCGCCCATCCGCTCGCGCGGTGAGCAACAGCGCCTCCTCCTGCAACATTGCGGGCAATACGATATGCACGCCTTTGCTTAAACGACACCAGCTTTGGCTTACAGAATTTTCTGTAAGCCATTGACCGCTGGTATACACCACAGCCTGTGCTTGAATAGCGGAAATTTCACCCGTGAGTTGATCCTGAAGCTTCGCACCAGTCGCTTGGGCATTACTTTCCGTTATCCCCGCCAGCTTGCAATAATTGACACACACCGCGCCGGCGGCCATTGCCCCCGCCACCAATTCCAATACCAGGCGCGCATCATCTGTTTGTGCATCGGCATAGGTAAATCCGCCATTTAATTGTATTTCCGACAGCTGGGGAAAGCGCGCTGCAAAATTGGTATGATTAAAATAGCGATGTTTTAATCGGATATTCGGATTAACTGCAAGCATATCGTAAAGTATCAGCCCCGCCTTAAGTTGCAAACGATTCATGCGGCTGTGTCGGTAAATTGGCACACCGAAACGCAATGGCCAGACGCGGTGCGGAGCAGCATGCAACAACATATTGCGTTCTTTGAGAGCCTTTCTCACCAGCCTGAAATCATACGTTTCGAGGTAGCGTAAACCGCCGTGAATCAGCTTACTGGAAGCGGAAGAAGTCGCACTGGCCCAATCATTTTGCTCAACCAGTGCCACTTTTAAACCGCGCAACGCGGCATCGTAAGCCGTCCATGCGCCGTAAATGCCTCCGCCGCAAATCAGCACATCAAAAGGTGTCGAAGCCAATGCAGAAAAATCACGCTTCATTATAGTTATCTCTGATTTTTAAGGCTTTATCAGGCATATCGCTAATCAAAATATCCACCCCGAGGCGGAGGGCAGTGTTAATTTCCGCATCACTGTTGCAGGTATATACCGCGATGCTTTTACCTTGACTGCGCAACAACTGCACAAAACTTTCGTTTAATGAAATGATCGGCAAACATAGACCGTGCAGAAATGGGTATTGCCACAAAACGTTCTCGGCTTCCAACAAAGTCTGCTCCGGCTCCAGGTTATACACATAAGGAAATCCGGAGCGATATTGCTGCGCATAAATCAGGCTGCTCAAATTAAACGAGGAGACCATAATGCGCTCGCCTTGCGTTACCCCAACGCTATCCAAGGTTTGCCGCACCTTGATTTCATGACGCGCGGGCGCTTCCCCGTCGCGGTTTTTTATCTCCAGCAACAAGCGACAACGCTGTCGATAGCGCCGAATAAAATCATGCAGAGACATCACGCCCTCGGGCGGAAGATTCTCGCCGAAATATTGCGCAAAGTTCATTTTGCGCAATTGGGCATAATCGTAATCATCAATGCGTTTTGTTTCATGTCCGGCCAACTTATTTAAAAACCGGTCATGCCACAGCACGGTCACTTCGTCGCGACTCAACTGCACATCTGTTTCAATACCGTCGATTGGGAAGCGCAAGGCCGCATCAAAAGCACTGAGAGTATTTTCCGGCGCTTGTCGATTTGCCCCCCGGTGGGCAAATATCTGGGTAGGCCTCAATAAACGGACAACTGATTGACTCTGCACAAATAGCTCCCAACCATATGAATTGATTAATAAAAATTACAGGCATTAAAACTCTAAACTGATGTGAAAAGTTGATGCACAAAACAGAATCACGTACTATCCGCGAAGCAGCGGACTTACCTACCGGGCAAGTCCGGATATTGTAATTTGGAGTGTGTGTTGCAGGCGACTTTTCTGATTCAATCCTATACCTCTGATATGCCAAATGCGCGCCACCTGGGCTATGCCTTGGCGCTTGCCTTGCTGTTGCACGCACTGGTGTTGCTGGGCTTGCATTTTAGTCCTGCCACAACGCCACCGCCCCTGATGGAACCCATCGAGGTCAGCTTGGATGCGGCAGCTCCCGGCGTTACCCCGCCGCAAAAGAGCCTGACCTCTCCGCCCCCCAAGCCTGAAGTGCCCCCTGAAAAACCGCCGGAAATTATCCCCGAGCCGCCTCCTCCGGAACCTCAGCTATCCGACACGCCACTGGAAAAACCACAGCCGCCGCAGCCTGAACCAACGCCTGTGCCGCCCATACCCGTAATAGCACAGCCTACTCCGACTGTGGCTACCCCGCTTCCAAGCGCACCACCGGCAGAAGAAATTCAACCGATCTTTCGTCTGACGCGCATGCCCAGCTTTCAGCAAAAAATTGAAGCGGTTTATCCCGTAGCGGAACGCCGTGCCGGCACCCAAGCAAACGTATTGGCTGAAGTGACGATTGATTCCCTGGGGAAAGTAATCAAAGTGCGAATTCTAAAAAGTGGCGGTACAACCTTCGATGAGGCCGTAACACAGGCCCTACAAAAAAGTTTATTTAATCCGGGAATGATTGAAGGCAAACCGGTGGGAACGCGCTTCCAAGTTCCGTTCAGGTTTAATTTAAACTAGAACACTACCTTCCGGCGACTGAGATCCGATCTATTAAAATCGAGCCGCATTGGCGGGAGCCATGCACCACCACATCATTTCCGATAGCGATAATACCTTTGAACATTTCTTTCAGATTACCGGCGATGGTGATTTCCTCCACCGGATATTGAATCTCCCCGTGCTCCACCCAAAAACCCGCCGCGCCGCGCGAGTAATCGCCGGTAACCGGGTTGACACCGTGCCCCAACAGTTCGGTAACAATCAGCCCACGCTGCATCGTTTTCACTAAACCGGCAAAATCCATGTCGCCTGATTTAACGATCAGATTATGGTTGCCACCGGCATTACCGGTGGTTTTCATACCCAGCTTGCGCGCCGAGTAACTGCCCAGAAAATATCCGTTCAGCACACCGTCATCCACAATGCTGCGGTGCTGCGCTTTCACGCCTTCATCATCAAACGGACTGCTAGCCAAGCCGCGGCGGATATCTGGCACATCCTCAATGTGCACCACGGATGAGAAAATTTTCTCATTTAAACAATCCATTAGAAAAGAAGATTTGCGATAGAGACTCGCCCCGCTCACCGCCCCGACAAAATGCCCGAGCAAACTGGCCGCTACTGAAGCCTCAAAGATCACCGGCACTTGCATGGTTGCCAAATTGCGTGCTTTCAAACGGCGCACGGTTCGCTCCGCAGCAATTCGACCAATTTCTTCCACACGCAAAATCTCGGCGGCATTGCGTGCCACGCTATACCAATAATCGCGTTGCATCCCGTCATCTTTGCCGGCAATTACCGCACAACTCACACTGTGACGTGAAGTAGGAAAACCACCCACAAAGCCCAGGCTATTGGCAAACACAAATTGCGCTTCATGCACATTGACAGTTGCACCTTCCGAATTATTGATGCGCTTATCCGTGGCAAAAGCTGCCCGCTCACAGTCGCGAGCCAGCTCAATCGCGTTGTCCACATCCAGCAACCATGGATGATACAAATCCAAATCAGGAAATTCGGTAGCCAACATCTCCGGCTCAGGCAGTCCGGCACAATCATCACTGGCAGTGAAGCGTGCAATGTTTAATGCTGCATTCACTGTGTCACGCACTGCTTGTGGAGAAAAATCGGAAGTACTGGCATTGCCGCGCTGCTGACCGATATACACCGAAACGCTCAACCCTTTATCGCGATTGTATTCAATGGTTTCAATTTCACCGTGACGCACGCTGACCCCTTGGCCGAACCCGTCCGACACTTCGGCGGATGACGCAGTCGCGCCTTGTTTGCGCGCATATTGAATAAGATCTTGGGCAATTTCCCGCAAGGTTTCCGGAGAATGTGAAAAACGCGAACTAGCAGTGACAATGGCATTCATAAAGATTAATTTTTAGGGTCATGATTTTCAGAAGGCGCTATCATAGCAACATCTGTTTATTTTTACCCATACGCCATGAATAAGAAATACGAAGACGAAGACCTCGAAGAGCTGCCGCCAAGCAAAACTAAAATAAAAAAACAAATGATCGAGTTGCAAAACATCGGCGAGCAGCTGGCCGCATTAAACAAAGATCAACTCAAAGAATTGGACATCCCGGAAAACTTGCGCGACGCCATTCATGAAGTGAAACGCATGACCAAGTTTGGTGCGATTGACCGGCAGATGCAGTACATCGGCAGATTGATGCGTGATATAGACCCTGCGCCCATTATCGCCAAACTGGAAATCTGGAATGGCACCTCGCGCCATCATGCCGCCTGGCTGCATCAAATTGAACGCTGGCGCGAACGTCTGCTGGAAGATCCGAATGCACTAACCGAGTTACTCGCCGCGCATCAGCAGGCCGACGCGCAACATCTGCGTGCATTGATTCGCAATGCTCTTAAAGAACGGGAATTACTTAAGCCGCCCAAAAATTTTCGCGAGATTTTTCAAGTGCTTCGAGAAATTATTCCAATGCAAGGCTAAATTCACGATAGTTTTTTTGCCATGAATTTCCCCATAAGAAAGCTATTACTTTGCATCCTGAGCTCGACGATCCTGAATTGTCAGGCGGAAGGTTTGCCTGATCTGGGCGACTCCTCGCAAGAGATGATCTCTCCCCAGTTGGAGCGACAAATCGGCGAACAGAGCATGTTTCAGATTCGCGCCGACAAAAGTTATCTGGATGATGCGGAACTGGCTGATTACATTAATCAACTCGGCAGCCTGCTGGTATCCAACTCCGCAGAGCCCGCCCAACCCTTTGAATTCTTTATCATTAATGACGGTGGCGTTAACGCATTTGCCATGCCGGGCGGTTTTATCGGGGTCAATACCGGATTGATTTTATTGGCGCAAAACGAATCGGAATTAGCTTCCGTGTTGAGCCATGAAATAGCCCACGTAACACAACATCACTTGGCCAGAATGGTCGCCGGACAAAAGTACGACTCATTGGCAGCGATGGCGGCCATTGCCGTGGCAATATTAGCGGCGCGCAACAATCCGCAAGCCGCCACAGCGGCCATCTATGGCGCCCAAGGGGGGGCGATGCAACGCCAACTCAATTTTACGCGCACCCATGAACTGGAAGCAGATCGAATTGGGCTAGCCACACTGGAAAAGTCTGGTTTTGATGCGCGCGCCATGCCAGAATTCTTCGAAAAAATGCAGCGAGCTACACGGCTCTATGAGGGGAATACCCCAACCTATCTGCGCACCCATCCGATCACCGCCGAACGCATTGCCGATGTCGGAAACCGCGTTCAGCAACTCCCGTTTCGTCAGGTTGCAGACAGCCTTAGCTTTCAACTGGTTCGGGCAAAGTTAAATGCCAACTCAAAATCTCCGTCCGATGCTTTAATGTTTTTTACCGAGGCGCTAGGCGATCAGAAATTTGGCAATCCCATTGCCAACCGCTATGGATTGATATTGGCCCTATTGCGCAATAAACAGGAACACAAAGCGGCCAGAGAATTTACGATTTTGTCACAGCAAGCGCCGTCTCACGCGATGCTGGTGACACTGGAAGGCCAAATTAAACGCCTGAATAAAAATGATAAAAATATTGCGGATTTCTATCGAAACGCGACCCAAAACTTCCCCCAGCATCGTGCCTTGATATACGAATATGCGAATGTTCTTCTGGAAGATAAGCGTTTTAACGACACGCTAAAATTGCTGGGAGAACAGATTACTAATCACCCCAATGATGCCAAATTATACGAACTTCAGGCGCGCACTTTTGCCGCGCTGGACAGAACCCAGGAAAAACATCATGCGTTGGCCTATAACTACATTTTGCACGGCAATCTACGCGGAGCCATCGAGCAACTGGAACTGGCCAAACGGTCCGGAACAGACTATTACGAACTTTCGACTATTGAGACCGAACTGAAGCAATTTAGAGAGATTGCAGCCGCACAACACAAGAAAAACTAGGCTGATCTCCCCAAGCAATGGTAGGATATTTTTATATTTAAAATCAATTGGTTGTCTGCAATTAAAGCTCTACATGTAGGCGTCCAAATTTGCGCTTACCAACCTGGGCCACAATAACCACGCCCGCTTTAATTTGCAGGGCCTTATCGCTCACTTTCACCCCGTCCAACTTCACTGCACCCGCATCAATCATCCGGTTGGCTTCCGAAGTACTTTCCACCAGCCCAACTTGCTTTAACAATTGCGCGATGCCAATTTGACCTGCTGAGCCGGTATTTACATTAATTTCAGGCATATCATCCGGCAATACGCCTTTCTGGAAGCGCGCTTCAAATTCTGCCAAAGCATCCTGTGCGGCTTTTCTGGAATGAAAACGCGCAACAATTTCCTGCGCCAGTAATACCTTGATATCGCGAGGATTTCTCCCCTGCAACACTTCATCATGCCACTGCGAAATGGTTTTTAGACTTTCAAAAGACAGCAGCTCAAGATAACGCCACATCAATTTATCTGAAACAGACATCAACTTGCCGAACATATCTTGTGGGGTATCCGTAATACCGATGTAATTATCCAGCGACTTGGACATCTTGTTGATGCCATCTAAACCTTCAAGCAGCGGCATGGTAAGTACGCACTGACTAGGCTGCCCAAAATGCTTTTGCAGCTCGCGCCCCATCAGCAAATTAAATTTTTGATCGGTGCCGCCCAACTCTATATCTGCTTTAAGTGCAACAGAGTCATACCCCTGCACGAGTGGATAAACGAATTCATGAATGGCAATCGGCTGATTACTTTTGTAACGCTTGGAAAAATCATCGCGCTCCAGCATCTGCGCCACGGTATGAGTCGCCGCCAGTTTAATTAAATCGACCGCACTGAATTTGTCCATCCAACTGGAGTTAAACACAACCTCTGTTTTATCCGGATCGAGCACTTTGAAAACCTGATCCCGGTAGCTCTGTGCATTGGCGAGCACCTGCTCACGCGACAGAGGCGGACGGGTGGCGTTTTTTCCCGTAGGATCGCCGATCATGCCGGTAAAATCGCCAATCAGAAACAATGCGTGATGTCCCAAATCTTGCAGCTGACGCATTTTATTGAGCAGCACAGTATGCCCCAAATGCAAATCCGGAGCCGTAGGATCAAAGCCAGCTTTAATCCGCAAGGGACGATTTTGGGCAAGTTTAGTTTTCAGTTCGGATTCAAGCAGCAATTCATCTGCACCACGTTTGAAAATTTCCAATATATTTTCTTGAGTCATTGTTTACACCTAATTCTAGTAAATCTAAATAATGGGTTACACCGAGAGCGTCACAAAGTCAGCTGAATAACGTATCGAAATTAAATCACCCCGGCAACCGCTCATCCGCAATTAACAGACGCTAAGCATTTTTTTCAGCACCGTTTATGCAAAATCCTAAGTAATTCCCCAACGGATTTTGAGGAAATGCCTATTTCTGGTAAAGTAGGGGCAATCTCAACGAACAGAAGTTCGATTAATTAATATATCTAAGCAATATATTACAGCCTCGGGGGCGCGAATGTTACCGCAAAACACTCTATTACAAGCACACAAAATGAAGCTGCGCTGGTTTGTCACCTTATCCACGGTGCCATTATTGGGTGTTGTAACTGCCTTCGGCATTATGCCGCAATCCACCTTTAACTCCACTCAACAAGCCACTATCGTTGAGCAAATCACCCTCTCCATTCCTGACGAAAATACTCCAAACAATGCCGTTTTTTGGCGCAATGAGCGTATCCAGCGCGGCGACACCATCACTGAATTATTACGTCGTCTAAACGTAGAAGACGCAGATGCGACACATTACTTGCTGAAAGATCACGCTGCTGAAACATTACGCCAGCTTTCGGTGGGAAAAGAAGTTCAATCAGAAATTGCCGCTGATGGCAGCTTGCTGGCGTTGCGTTTTTTAAACAATGCGGGCAACCAAATTGTGATTGAAAAAACAGGGGGGAGTTTTACTACCAAATCCCTACCGGCAGAGCTAGAAACGCGTACCTTTATTCGCACGGGTGAAATTCAAACCACTTTATTTGCAGCAACAGATGCTGCTGAACTGTCTGATCCCGTAGCCAATCAAATGGCGGATATTTTTGGCGGAGACATTGATTTTCATCGGGATTTACGCAAGGGTGACAAATTCACCGTGGTCTATGAAATGACCTATAGCAACGGTGAGGCAGTTCGTTCCGGGCGTATTCTAGCTGCCGAATTCATCAATCAAGGACATGCATACCGCGCCATGTATTACCAAACCAGTAAAACTTCGGGCGATTATTACACCCCGGAAGGCAAAAGCGTGCACAAGGCTTTTCTACGCTCTCCCATTGAATTTTCACGAATTAGCTCAGGATTTACCACCTCCCGTTTCCATCCGGTACTCAACAAGTGGCGCGCGCACAAAGGCGTGGATTACGCAGCGCCAATTGGCACCAATGTTAAAGTAACCGCTGGCGGCACTGTTGCGTTAGTTGGCAAGCAAAACGGCTATGGAAACGTGGTTATGGTCAATCACCCCGGACGTTACACAACAGTGTATGGCCACTTATCGCGCTTTGCCCCCGGCTTGTATCGCGGAAAAAAGGTAACTCAAGGAGAAGTTATTGGGCACGTTGGCATGACCGGTCTGGCATCAGGTCCTCATCTGCATTACGAATTTAAAATCGACGGCACGCAACGCGATCCATTACGGGTTGCCATGCCGGATGCATCGCCGATCAGTGCGGCACAAAAAACTGCCTTTCTGGAAAGCACGCGCGAACTCAATGAGCGTCTGTCCATGTTACGCAACACTCGCCTGGCCAAGCTGGATTAATTTCAATCGGTGAACTCATTGTCGCTTTATATCGGTGTCATGTCCGGCACCAGCTTGGACGGCATCGATGTCGCTTTGGTGGATTTCTCCGCCGGACAAAATCAAGTTATCGCAACTCGTTTTCAAGCCTATCCACAAGACCTCAAAGACACACTATTAACCCTGCATCACCCGACTGTTAACGAACTCCACCTGGCGCAGCTTATCTCCAACCAATTGGCTCGTGACTATGCTGCAGCAACCTTGGCCTTGCTGGAAACTGCCAATATCTCTGCCCGAAAAATTCGTGCCATCGGCTGTCACGGACAAACCATCCGGCATCGCCCTGAGCTGGGTTACACCATACAACTGGGGAATGCCGCGCTACTTGCTGAACTAACCAAAATCAATGTGGTTAGCGACTTTCGTAGCCGCGATATTGCGGCAAAAGGACAAGGTGCGCCGCTAGTGCCAGCTTTCCATGACCGGGTACTGCGGCATCCCGACATCCATCGCGTAATAGTCAATATCGGCGGTATTAGCAATTTGACCAATTTACCTCCCGGACAAACCACCATAGGCTTCGACTGCGGGCCGGGCAATTTGCTGATGGATGCATGGATACATAAACACCAAGACTGTGCTTACGATAAAAATGGCGCGTGGGCGGCCACCGGCAAGATTCTTCCTTCTCTGCTGCAAGAATTATTAAACGAACCCTACTTCACCGCTCCTCCCCCCAAAAGTAGCGGTCGAGATTTATTTAACTTACCTTGGATTGAAGAGAAATTGCGCGGAAATGAATCACCGGAGGATGTTCAAGCGACTTTATTGGCGATGACCGTGTTTGGAATCGCAGATTCAGTGCAACGCTTTTGCACTGGTGCACAAGAAATATATTTATGCGGTGGCGGCGCGCGCAACGCAACTATTGTCAAAGAACTAACTAAATTGCTACCCCACTCAACAATACAACCAACTGATTATATTGGAATTAATGCAGACTGGCTGGAAGCGATTGCATTTGCCTGGCTGGCGCAGCAATGCATTGAAGGAAACAGCGCCAACCTACCCGAGGCCACGGGTGCAAGCCACCCCTGCATTCTGGGTGCGATATATCAGGCGTAGCACAATAACCCGCGCCAGACGGACTCAAATCAATGCAGGTTAATTCTGCATTGATTTGCATTTGAACGTCTTATTAAACCGAGAACGAAGAACCGCAGCCACACGTCGTAGTGGCATTGGGATTTTTGATGACGAATTGAGCGCCTTCCAAACCTTCCTGATAATCAATCTCAGCGCCCGATAAATATTGAAAACTCATCGGATCAATTAACAACTGCACACCGTTTTTATTCAAAACGGTATCGTCATCGTTCGTCACCTCATCAAAAGTGAAGCCGTATTGAAAGCCCGAGCAACCGCCTCCGCTAACAAACACGCGCAGCTTAAGATCGGCATTACCTTCTTCTTCGATTAATTGCTTTACTTTGTTAGCCGCATTATCGGTAAACAAGAGTACATCCGGCATTTCTGCTACCGCTACCTCAACAACTGCATTCATAACTATCTCCTTAAATTCATTTAGACTCTGTGCCATTCAGCTTTAATTTTACTACTTTATCGGAAACTTCCGCCAAGTGGATCAACCTACCTTCAACAATGGCTCCCAATTGAATCTCAAGTGCTTTGTAATGCACGTCGCCGGTGAGCTTGGCCTTACTTTGCAACTCCAAATATTCAGCCGCATGTACCGGACCAGTTACCAGGCCATTTACCACCAAGTGAGTTACGTTTATCTCTCCATCCACCCGAGAGTGCTCACTCAACACCAGCGTACTGGGTTTGCCTGGATTGGCAATCACATTACCGGTGATTTCACCGTCTACGCGCAATCCGCCACTAAAGCGTACATCACCTTCAATTTTCGTTCCCGCACCGATTAAAGAATCTATTCTATTCTGGGGCTTACTTTGTTTTTTTGAAAACACCATTCCGCTCCTTATGAAAGTTCGACTGCCTGCTTAATAATTGGTTCACGCACGCCCTTTTCAAAAACCCGCACCTGCACACTCTCAAGACGCACACCGGGGGGCAACTTAATGACGCGATCAATACGCTGGTAATACTTGAACCTCAACTGAAAATCCACATTTTCCAAGGCGCTTTCCTGGGGGAATTGTAACACCACTTTTTTCCCTTCCTGCTCGCCGTGCACCAATAATTGCACTCGCCCGGAAAATTCTTTACCGCGTTGCAACACATTTTGCACCAACAACAAGCGACAGTGATACTCATCCGGCAAAGCGTCAGCTTCCACTTTTAATCGATGAATACTCAAATCCGCATCTCGCCCCGCAGTTGCCGGCAGATTTTGAAAAAACGACAAGTCTTCCTTAATTCGGATATTTTCTTCGCTCAGAGCGATAACTTGCTTTGCGGTTTCCTGCATTACAGCATGATCGATCTGCGCCTGACGCTCGGTTGCAGACAACAAACTGGATAATTTTGAGTTTTCCACCTCAAGCAGGACAACCTTATCGCGCAATTCACCCAATTCTTGCTCCGCAACACTACGATGAAAACCAGCCAATTCCAAACCGGTATCATAAGCCCACCAAACAAGCGCACCCGATGCCAAAACAAAGGGAAGTGTAATCGCCCAGCGCACATACCAAGGCACATGAGGGCGCACCGACAAATGTGGAGCCGAAATACCAAATTTGCGTTTTATTTTACGCAGAATCATTTAAGGTAACAGCGGAACAATATTCAAAGCCGTCGCCTCAGGGAAACCAAACATAATATTCAGATTTTGCACCGCCTGCCCTGCGGCCCCCTTAACTAAATTATCAATCACCGACAACACCACAACAGTGTTTCCGTCTTGCGGCCGATGCACTGCAATGCGGCAATGATTTGAACCGCGCACCGAACGTGTTTCAGGATGACTGCCTGCCGGCAATACATCCACAAATATCTCATCCTTATAGCGTTGCTCAAAAATAGCCTGCAAATCCGCATCCGTTTTAATCTGGGCATACAGCGTGGCATGAATTCCCCTGATCATTGGCGTCAAATGGGGCACAAAAGTAAGTCCGACAGACTCATCTGAAGCGAGCGCAAGCCCTTGTTTAATTTCAGGTAAATGACGATGCCCCGCCACCCCATAGGCTTTAAAATTATCTGCCGCTTCCGCCAACAACGCGGGGATCTCCGCCTTGCGTCCGGCACCGGAAACGCCTGATTTCGCATCCGCGATCAAATGCCGGGGATCTATCAAGCCTGCTTGCAACAAAGGAATAAAGCCCAATTGCACTGCGGTGGGATAACACCCGGGATTGGCCACCAAGCGTGCTTGCTTAATTTTTTCCCGGTTCACTTCAGGTAAGCCATACACCGCCTCAGCGACTAAATCCGGGCACGCATGACTCATGCCATACCACTTCTCCCACTCGGCGACATCTTTAATGCGGAAGTCGGCAGCCAGATCAATCAGCCTAACACCGGCCTCAAGCAAAGCCCGCGCTTGCTGCATCGCAATCCCATTGGGCGTGGCAAAGAACACCACGTCACAATCATCCAAACGGGCCACATCGGGATGCGAAAAGGACAGATTGACATAGCCGCGCAAGCTGGGAAACATCTGGCTCACCTGCGTTCCCGCGTCGGCGCGCGAAGTGATAGCAACCAACTCAACGTGCGGATGCTGGGCCAACAGGCGCAGCAACTCCACTCCGGTATATCCCGTTCCGCCCACAATTCCGACTTTAATCATTGCCCGCTCCCGCGCCAATATAGAGATGCAAATAATAAATGAAAAAACCGCCCGAAGGCGGTCTTTCCAGCAATTCCAAACAGCTTAACGCTTGGAGAATTGTTTACGGCGACGCGCCTTGCGCAGACCGACTTTTTTACGCTCAACTTCGCGTGCATCGCGAGTAACCAAACCGGCTTTACTCAAGGTTGGCTTCAACGCCGCATCATAATCAATCAAGGCACGAGTGATACCGTGACGTACCGCACCAGCTTGGCCAGACTCACCACCACCGGACACGTTTACCATGATGTCAAACTTGCCCATCATCTCGGTCAATTCCAGCGGCTGACGCACGACCATACGGCCTGTTTCACGAGAAAAGAATACGTCGATCGGTTTGTCGTTAACCGTGATTTCGCCTTTACCAGGCTTAATGAAAACGCGGGCTACCGCACTTTTGCGACGGCCAGTGCCGTAGTTATAAGTCACGCTCATGATTACGCCTTTAATAGATCAATGGGTTTAGGTTGTTGCGCGGCATGCGGATGGGTAGCGCCGGAATAAACTTTGAGCTTGCTCAACATCGCATAACCCAGCGGTCCTTTCGGCAACATGCCACGCACAGCCTTTTGCAACACGCGCTGAGGATGGCGCTGTTGTAGCTTGGTAAAGTTAGTCTCGTACAAACCGCCCGGATAGGTGGTGTGACGATAGTACATCTTGTCTTGCGCCTTGTTGCCTGTTACGCGCAACTTTTCAGCGTTAACCACGACAACAAAGTCACCGGTATCAACGTGTGGCGTATAGATAGCTTTATGCTTACCACGCAAACGCGCAGCAATTTGGCTAGCCAGGCGGCCGAGAATTTGATTGGAAGCATCCACCAGAAGCCAGTCGTGCTGAACTTCATGTTGCTTAGCGGAAAATGTTTTCATGGCATTTCCTATTACAAAAAAGGTTATCGAACTTCGAAGGGCGCGGATTGTATTCGAGACAATAAGCACCTGTCAAATATCTCTGCATAATATTTTAAACCAGATCGCCTCCATCTCTTCTCAAGCGCCCCCATTCAATCTATTTTCAATCCGTTAAATGAAAATATGCAAATATAATCATATGGTTGCAATAATCCTCTCGCTTCTAAAAACCTCTACTGATATTTAAGTAGAACGCTCGGCGCGAAAATCACCTAATCTCCTCCCCATAAAAATTGCTCAAGAGTTTCAGGTGAAAAAATTTTCTAGGTTAAAATCCCAAAGAGAAATCTAGGCTCGCAACAGATTAAGAGAATCCAATTTTTCAATATTTAACATTAAAATGGGACATTACATGAAAGCACGCATCAAGTGGGTTGAACAAGTTTCTTTTTTAGGCGAATCAGAAAGCGGCCATGCGGTATTAATGGATGGTGCTGCGGAAGGTGGTGGTCGAAATTTAGGTCCGCGCCCAATGGAGTTGGTCTTGCTGGGTACCGGCGGCTGCACCACTTATGATGTGATCCATATTCTCAAAAAAAGCCGCCAACAAGTACAAGATTGTGTTGTTGAAATCGAGGCAGAGCGCGCCAATGAAGATCCCAAAATCTTCACCAAAATTCATTTTCACTTTATTGTGACCGGACAAGATTTAAAAGTTGAGCACGTTGAGCGCGCCATTAAATTGTCTGCAGAAAAATATTGCTCTGCTTCCATTATGCTGGGCAAGACTGCAAATATTACCCATGACTTTGAAATAATACAGACTCCGCAATAAGATAGAGAGGTCATGGAAAATCATAATTACATAATTTAAAACAGTTATTTTTTCGCGGCGCATTTGAAAATAAAATTTTATTAATTGCCCTAAAGTTCACCTAAAGTTTGCCGATAGCTAAGTCACCAACCATTGTTATGTTGGGATCCATTCCTAAATTTATTGCGAAAGGCTACATCATGGAAATTAGCTCAGCGGCTTCAAGCGTCAGAAATACCCCTCCCGTGCAACCACAGACTCCACCTGTGCGCGCCAAAGAGGTAGAAAACGACAAAGACAAAGACGACAGTGCATCCAAGCTTGCAGCGGCCACACAAGCAGCGCAGCGCCCAACCGTTAATACCAGTGGCCAAGTTGTCGGAAGTATCGTCAACACTCAAGCTTAATATTTATGTCTGGCATTGCCAGACAAGTAAGAGAGGTTAGGTATGGCCATTTCTTTAGTTTCATCAGTGTCTATGACCGGTGCTCCTGCAATCGGCGCACGGATGGCAGCACGCACTCCGCCAACCGCACCGCCGGAAGCTGTAAAATTTGCAGTTAAGGAAGAGGCGAAATCGCCAACGCCCTCTGCCGAGCAAGTTTCTCAAGCAGTTAAGCAGGTCAATGAGAGCTTTACGCAAAAGGGGCAAAATCTTTATGCGGCAATTGAGAAAGACAAAGCAACCGGCATTAACGTAGTTAAGGTGTTGGACAAAAACACTCAGGAAGTGATTAGTCAATTTCCTTCAAAAGAAATTGTCGCCATGGCTCAGGCGATGAGTCAATCATTACAAGGCAATGGCGGGCTAATTAGCGCAATGGCATGATTTACAAGCACTAAGTAATAGAGCCCGAAAGTTCGGGCCCTATTACTTTTCGCGCCTTACTGCCGATATACTTTCCAAAATCCCTACTCACTCTCCAGCTGATCGTTACTGGTGAACATCCAAGTACGGGTAATGCTTAACACATCCGTTTCCTTGCTGATATTTTGCGGAAAAGCGCTATAGGGCGCCGCCAGCTTAACAATGCGTACTGCGGCGGCATCCAAAATTCGATGTCCTGAAGAGCGATTAATTTCGACATTTTCAACGCTTCCATCGGCACGAATCGATACCGTTAGTGTCAACTTACCGTATATTTTTTCCTCTCGCGCCTTCTGGGGATAATTCATATTTCCGACTCGCTCAACCTTGCTGCGCCAGTCTTCCACGTACTGCGCATAACGATATTCCTGAGTACGCGCGCCAATAAACTTGCGCTTGGGCAGCTTCTCGTAGGAATCCATACTTTTGCTAATCTCGGCTTCAAGCCTTGCTATCTCAAGAGAACGCTGTACTAAATCCGTCCCGCTCATTGCCGTAGCCGCAAGTTGCTGATCCGTTTTTTCTTCCGCCACGCTGTAATTACTTTTGAGCTGGGTCATTAACCGCTTGGCTTCCCGCTCCAACTGCTCCACTTGACGCGACGCCTGCTCGGGTGAAAAGTGATCGCTGTCAGACAATGTAGGCAAAGGCGTCTTCATATGCCGATCATCGGAAGTATTACCACCGCCATCCAAGTTATTCTGTGCCAGCTTTTCAGCCTTAGTGGGACGATTTTTCGACTTACTATTGACCAACACCACTTCCAGGGGAAGTAGTGGCGTGGCGACCTCCTTACCCAATTCCGGCAAGGCAATACCGATGCCAAACAACGTAGCGGCATGCACCCCCACTGAAAATAAAAAAGAAAAAGCGAAGCGCTTATTTTCGCCAAAAAACATCATGTAGTCGGTGCCTCTACTGCTGAAACGAAATTCGCCTGAACAATAATATCCAGCAAATCCACCTCACCAATTTCAATAATAGCCCGACTATTCGGGGCTAATTCCGGCAAAGAGGGAACACGAATAACCAAGGGAATGGCCTCCAGCTTAACCAGATTTTCGCGCAATATATAGACCTCAACCTGCTTAATATTCTCTTGCAACAGCCAGCGCAGACACCAGTAACGCTCCATCTGCCGCTGAAAATCGTTGTACAAAGTGTAGGCAGCATCAAAATCGCGCAAAATGGTAAATAAGGCGGTGTCATTTTGCGTATAGCCAGGTGCTTCATTGCGTAACAAACTGATAATCTGACGCTGATTCACCAAATCCACATAACGCCGCAACGGTGAACTTGACCACATATACTGGGCAACACCCAAGCCCTGGTGCGGTGCCGCCACGGTGCTCATTTTCACTTTGCCATTATTCTGCGTGCGATAAATACCCGCCACATTGTTATCGGCCAGCAATTTACCCCAGGTACTATTAACCAAAATCATTAACTCGGAAACGACCTTATCGATAGGCGAGCCGCGCAAGCGATTGCTAATCACAATATGCTCGTTTTCCACGTAAAAATTATAATCAACCTGCGTATTGTTTTCAGCCGTTTTGCCACGCAACGCTTCGAGTTTATTGGCAAAATCCCACAGCACATGCAACTCCGCCGCATAGGGATAATCCAGCTTGCCTGCGGCAATACTCGTTTCATTAAACAGCGGCTCCAAAGTGTCATGGCGCAAATTGGCAGAAATGTGCAGCCGCTCCAGACGACTTTCGCTATTTAATATTTCAAAAGAAACCGGATCTACCTCAACGTACAGCGATAACGCCGGACACACGTTGTCCGCGCATAAGGTAAATGCCTGCACCACATTTTCCGGCAGCATGGTGATTTTGTCGCCCGGCATATACACGGTTGAAAGACGCTGCGCGGCAATCGTATCAATCTGCGAATTGGGCGCTATCCCCAAAGCGGGTACCGCGATGTGTATACCAACGCGCCAATTACCGCTTGCCAAACGTTCCAACGAAAATGCGTCGTCAATTTCCGTGGTTGTCGCATCATCAATACTGAAAGCATTTACCGCAGCCAGTGACAACTCGGGATGCGCCTCCACATTCACTTCGGGGAAGCCGATGCCCGCGGGGAAGTTCTCAAATAAAAATTTATTTAAATGGTAGTCGCATGTTGAAGGCAGGGCGCCACAACGTTCCAATAAGTGCGCCGCCGAAAGGTGCGTCGCAGCACAGGCCGCTTCCAGCGCTTTTACCTCCGTCGTATTTCGATCCGGTTTGTACAAAATCGCCTGCAACTTATCCGCAAACTCCTCCGGCAACTTAAATGCACTCAACTCATCAACCCAACGCGCCTGCAACTCCGCTTGCCGGCGTTTTTTCTCGACACTCGCCAGTGCAGACTTTAGCGCTTCAGGAGGGGCGGCTTTGTAGTGCCCCTTACCTTTTTTGTAAAAGTGCATGGGCGCCCCATGCAAACACATCAGCGTCCCCGCCGCCTCAACTACTGTGGGCGCATGACCAAAATATTCCCGTGCCAATTCATTAAAAGCAAATTCTTCCGGGGGGCAGGACTCCCAAAGAAATTCCACCTCAATATCTGCTGCAATTGCTTCCGCTTGAGCCAAAAACTCTGCCATTCCCGGCTGCTCGAAACGCAACATTACATTGGCCGCTTTAATTTTACTGCGCTTACCATGCAGATTTTCCACCTGCAGCGAGGTGACATTGTCTGCCATGATGCTACCGACTTTAAAGCCGCCATCTTCTTCGTAAAATATATTCATAAAAGTCACACAATTATCAGAACGCGATTATAGCGCACGCCCTGACGACTGAAACCGTACTACGCCAATTTACACAGGGATCACCCTGCAGGAACTTTTTTCATGATAGGCTGCTCTCACGCCAGCTACAATAGACGAGCGGCCATTTCAGAACAACCAGGAGAAAAGTACATGAATAAAATTATCGGCAGTATTTTCGTTGCAACCTGCACGCTTATCGCATCCTCAGTGGCATTAGCTTGCCCCCCGATGCAGCAAGGCGAGGGGTGCAACCAGCACTTTACCAATATGGATAACGACAAAAACGGCTCCATTTCGAAAAAAGAGTTTGGAGCATTTCATGCCAACAAATTCAAAGCATTAGATACAAATCGGGACGGCAAATTGAGCCAGGATGAAATGCTTGAAGCACATGCATTTCCGGCCATGCCTGCACGCGGCGACAAATTAATTAAACGGCGTTTCGATGCGGCTGATATCGACCATGACGGCGCACTGAACCGTGATGAAGCCAAAGCCATGCCGATGCTTTCCAATCACTTTGATGATATTGATGCCGACAAAGACGGCAAGGTAACGGATGGTGAAATCAGCGACATGATGAACAACATGCGTGCCCCAAAGGAACAGCCGGAACAAACAGCCAGCCCTGCAAAAAACTAACTTGAGTTTTTTTGCCGTAAAAAAAACGGGGCAGATAAATAATCTGCCCCGTTTTTTTACGCGAATAAAAATATTACTTGGTTAAAATCCAGCTCACGATTTCTTTAATTTCCGCATCGCTTACATTTTTACCGGTTGCAGGCATTGCCATCGCACCAAAAGAACCTTTACCGCCGCTGCGCACTTTGGCTTCCAATTTGGCTTGCGCAGTTGCGTCGCCTTTATATTTGGCAGCAATAGCTTGAATTGCCGGCCCAACTGTCTTATTGGTTGGATGATGACAAGCACCACAAGACTTGCTTTTAAATAAAGCCTCACTGTCCGCTGCAAAAGCGTTACCAGCAAACAATACGGCTGACAATGCAACTAAATGACGAATCTTCATGTCGATTTCCTTCTTGAGTTAAAAAATTCAGCGGTCATTATAACTTAAGGCAACTGGGTTGACTTGCGCAAAAATGATAACATCGCCCCTGAATTATTTCGTAACCTTCGTTTTATCGTAACCCTCGCTTACTCAAGCAAGAACTTCGGAGAGAATCATGGCAGGTCATAGTAAATGGGCAAATATTCAACATCGCAAAGGCAAACAAGATGCTAAACGCGGCAAAGTATTTACACGTTTAATTAAGGAAATTACCGTTGCAGCCAGACTGGGCGGGGGAGATCCGGCGTGCAATCCCCGTTTGCGCCTGGCGATGGAAAAGGCCTACGAACAAAACATGCCCAAAGACAACGTCGAGCGCGCGATCAAACGCGGCTCCGGCGAACTGGACGGTGTGGACTATCAGGAATTGCGTTATGAAGGCTATGGCATAAACGGCGCAGCCGTGATGGTGGATTGCATGACCGACAATAAAACCCGCACGGTGGCCGATGTACGCCATGCGTTTACCAAATATGGCGGCAATCTGGGCACCGACGGTTCCGTTGCGTTCATGTTTAAACATTGCGGACACATGTTTTTTGCGCCGGGCACTGATGAAAATTCACTGATGGAAGTTGCGCTCGATGCCGGCGCGGAAGATATCATTAACAACGACGACGGCAGTATCGAAGTGATCACCGGCCCCTATGATTTTATTGAAGTAAAACAACGACTTGAGGAATCTGGATTTAAGCCGGAGATGGGCGAAGTCACCATGAAGCCGGACAATGAAGTTGTTTTCAGCGGCGATGATGCAGTCAAAATGCAAAAACTGCTGGACGCACTGGAAGACTGCGACGATGTACAAGAGGTTTATACGACTGCGGTTATTGAAGAGTGACGATAAAAAAAGGGTTCAAACCCTTGGTACGCCGATGAACTCCTCCCCCCCCCTTTCCCCTTCTTATACAAGGATATTGGGCATTGACCCCGGCCTGCGCATTACCGGATTTGGCGTGCTCGACAAAGAAGGCCAGCATATGCACTACGTCGCCAGCGGCTGCATCAAGACGCCCGATGGAGAATTGCCGGAACGCTTAAAAGTGATTCTAAACTCATTGACTGAGGTGATCGCCCTCCACCAACCGCAACAAGTTGCGATAGAAAAAGTGTTCGTCAACGTCAATCCGCAATCCACTTTATTGCTGGGGCAAGCGCGCGGCGCGGCCATCTGCGCCGCAGTGCTGGCCAATCTTCCCGTGGGCGAATACACCGCGCTGCAAGTGAAACAAGCCGTGGTCGGCAACGGTCACGCCGACAAAGAACAAGTGCAGTCTATGGTGCAGCGTTTATTAAAGCTGTCCGGCACACCCAGCCCGGATGCCGCGGATGCACTGGCGTGCGCTATCTGCCACGCGCACGGTGGCATGGGACTGGGAGCATTGGCAACCAAAGGTTTTCGGGTAAAAGGCGGCAGACTAATATGAAGACACAACCGCTGGAACCGACACTCGCCGCTTTTCAAAATCCGTTTGCCCGGTACTTTGCCGCGACCCGCCCGGCATTCATCACTGCCAGCCTGATGGCCTGCCTGATCGGGCTCGCCCTTGCTTGGCATGACAGTCTTGATTTCGACATCCCGCTTGCACTTGTCACCCTGCTCTTCGCACTCATGGCGCATGCGGGCATCAACGTACTCAACGATTACTACGACGCGCTCAACGGCACCGACGCGTGCAACACCGAACGCATTTTCCCGTTCACCGGCGGCAGCCGCTTCATCCAGAACGGCGTGCTGACACAGGCGCAGACGCGCAACTTCGGCTTCACCTTGCTGGCGGGAGTAGCTATTGCAGGGCTGTGGCTCATGTCGCGTTCTGCGCCGCAGTTGCTTTATATCGGCCTTGCCGGACTATTCATCGGCTGGGCCTATTCCGCGCCGCCGTTCAAATTAAACAGTCGTGGCTGGGGCGAATTGTGCGTAGCCACCGGCATTTTGACCATCACCGTGGGTGCCGATTTCGTTCAGCGCGAAGGATTTGCCGCCGCGCCCTTCATCGCGGGCTTATCGTATGCGCTGCTGGCAACCAACCTGCTCTACATCAACCAGTTTCCCGACCGCACTGCGGACACAATAGCGGGCAAGTTACACTGGGTAGCTCGTCTGCCTGTGCGGCAAGCGCGCTGGGGTTATGTACTGATCGTGGCTCTGGCGTATGTGTGGCTGCTGCTGAGTGTATCGCTCGGCTGGCTGCCTGTACTCACATTAGCCGCCTTCCTCGCATTGCCGCTGAGCATCAATGCCGCGCGCCAATTACTGCGCCATGCGACACAACCGCAACAACTGGGCAGCGCCATTAAACTCACCATCGGCGGCTTGATGGCGCACGGTGCGCTGCTTTCACTTGCATTATTTTTAAGTAGGGGAAACACATGATCGGAAGACTGAGCGGCATCCTGCTGGAGAAAAACCCTCCGCAGATATTGCTGGACGTACAAGGAGTCGGCTACGAATTAGACGTGCCAATGAGCACATTTTACAACCTGCCCGCGCTACAAGAAAAAGTCGTGCTGCACACGCATTTTGTAGTGCGCGAAGATGCGCAACTACTGTATGGTTTTGCCAGTAATGAAGAACGTCTGGCGTTTCGTCAGTTGCTCAAAATTAGCGGTGTTGGCCCCAAGCTCGCACTATCGGTATTGTCCGGCCTGAGCCTAAGCGATCTCGCTGCTGCCGTGGCAAATAAAGAAGTCGGCCGACTCACCAAGATACCCGGCGTGGGCAAGAAAACCGCAGAGCGCCTGCTACTGGAACTGCAAGGCAAGTTCGCAATAACAGGTGCAAGCGCCGCATCGGGCACTGCCGCCGCATCCGCAAACAGCGACATCAGCAATGCCCTGCTGGCACTGGGCTACAATGAAAAAGAAGCCGACTGGGCCGCAAAACAACTACCCAAAGAAGTCGGCGTCTCTGACGGCATCCGTCAGGCGCTCAAATTTTTGTCCAAGACATAAAGACTCCTCCAATAATTCAGACTTTGTCGGAGCGACGAATTATTAGAGGCGCCCTCAACCTTGCTCGCTCCCACTTGAGTTTTTGGCAATTTGCCCATATAGTAGCGGCACTTTGCCAAAAACGAGGCGTGCCATGTTAAAAAACAAATCCGCAACAACATCCAAAGTCGCCCCCCATATTGCCGGATCTCCCCTGGCGACTTACACACCACACCCTCAACGACTTGGCAGCGAGCGCTCTATTTTGTCTGCGCTACTTGCCCAGCCGGAGTTTTCCTCCGACATGGAGATCGTCAACCTTATTCACAACCGCATCCCCGTCAGCGTGGTTGACCGCCTGATCGAAGAAGGTGTCACCAGGCAAGAGATCGAGCTGGTCGCCCCCACGCGAACCTTGGCTCACCGCCGCGCTAAAGCTGAACCGCTCACCGTTGAAGAGTCTGATCGCGCAGTGCGTCTGGCTCGCATCATTTCGCAAACAGAGTCGGTGTTTGACAACAAAGACAAAGCCATGCACTGGCTGCGTCAACAGATGCTTCGTTTCGAGGGGAAAACGCCGATTGAAATGCTGGCCACCGATGTCGGCAGCCGCATGGTTGAAGAAGCCTTAGTGCAGATTGACGAAGGCTTTTTCGCGTGATTGTCTGGCGCATCAGCAACCATCAAGACCTCTCTGGACTAGGCGGTTTGCGAGCATCGGCGCGCTGGCATAATGCGGGAAAACCCATTGTTTATACAGCCAGTTCACCCGCTTCGGCACTGCTTGAAATTATGGTTCATCTCGAATTAAACGAACTGAAAAACCTGCCGGACTCGTACCGGTTGCTGCAAATTCAAGTACCGGACAGCATCACCATCACCGCAATCAATAACAGCAACCTTAGCTCCAATTGGCGCGAAGAAGTGCAAACAACAAGGGCTATCGGTGATGACTGGTTAAGGCAACTTGATTCCGCGCTGCTATCAGTCCCCAGCGCAATTGTTCCCCACACGCAAAATTACCTGATAAATCCCACACACCGCGACGCGAAAAAAATTAAAATCCACGCCCACGGAAGTTATCCGTTCGACTTTCGGTTGTTTAAATAAACAGCGCAATAAGCAAAAACGGTAACATCGTGTTGCTCAAAAGGAGGCGAACATGAGATTAGCTGAAATCGTGCAGGAACAAACACAACGGAGCGACATAATGCTCGCCCAAGAAAAATCACTCGCACAAATTTGGGACAATCCCGATGACGAGGTGTGGAATCACATTGAGGCCAGCGCGATCCACTGATGAAAAACAAACTCTCTATTGGCCTGTTGTCTCGCTGGATAATTGCACCTTTACTAGTTGCCTGCCTGATCGCATGGAGCGTTTCGCCCGCGCATTCCGGCGACACTCCAACCGCAAGAGAAAAGCCTGCCGCATCAAAACAAGCGCCCAATCCCTCACCGAAAAATAATACTGCCGACACCAATGCCGACATTCAAGAACTCAAAACTCGCATTAAAGAACTTGAAGCAATGGAACTGGAAGGGCAACGCAAAAAGGTGGACTGGTGGCTCAGTTTTTTGGGAATCATGCTAGCCGGATTGGCGATAGTTATAACTGTTGCGGGCATTGCAATTCCTTATGTTATAGCACGCAAGAACAAGGAAATTTTCGATCTGGACAAGAAGGCTATCGAACGGGACAAGAAGGCTATCGAACAGGACAGAGCGCAGGTCAGGACATGGCTCGACGAAATTGAGAAGCTAAAATACAAAGCCAATGCGGACACGGAAGCGATCAAACAGAAACTCGAAATCGTAAGTGGCAGCCCCTCAGCCACGAGCGAAGACGTTCAGCAAACTGCAAGAAGAACGGCCCAAGATGAAACCGCAGACCCATTGCTGCGCCTGCGTGCCAAGGCGGTCGAGTCCAGCCGCCCTGAAAATGCGCAAGAAGCTTATACCCTGTGGGCGACCTTAACCGAGTTAGGCACTCATGATGCCAATGCCATGTTCAATGCAGCTTATTGGGCACACGAATTGAGCGACCAAGCGCAAAGTGATGAAAAATTGCGTTGGTTAAGGCTAGCAGGAAATTACTATGCGCAGACTCTTACCCTCAAACCCAACATGCACGACGCTGCCTATAACTGGGGGGGGGCGCTGAATGCCGAGGCGACAGCTTTGGCCGCAACTGATCATCAAGCCGCTCGCGCACTGTGGAAGCTGGCCGGGGAGAAATACCAGTTGGCGCTCAGCATTAAATCCGACATGCACGAGGCAGCCAATAACTGGGGAAGTGCTCTGAATGCCGAGGCGAGAGCCTTGGCCGCAACTGACCTCGAGACCGCTCGCGCGCTGTGGAAGCTGGCCGGGGAGAAATACCAGTTGGCGCTCAGCATTAAATCCAACATGCCCGAGGCTGGCAATAACTGGGGGAGTGCGCTGAATGCCGAGGCGAAAGCATTGGCCGCCACCGATCTCCACGCCGCTCGCGCGCTGTGGAAGCTGGCCGGTGAGAAATTCCAGTTGGCGCTCAGCATTAAATCCGACCAGCACGAGGCTGCCAATAACTGGGGGGTTGCGCTGGATGACGAGGCAAGAGCATTGGCCGCAACTGATCCTCAAGCCGCTCGTGCACTGTGGAAGCTGGCCGGGGAGAAATTCCAGTTAGCGCTCAGCATTAATTCCAACATGCACGAGGCTGCCAATAACTGGGGGATCGCGCTGTATGCCGAGGCGACAGCTTTGGCCGCAACTGATCATCAAGCCGCTCGCACACTGTGGAAGCTGGCCGGGGAGAAATACCAGTTAGCGCTCAGCATTAAATCCGACATGCACGAGGCTGCCATTAATTGGGGGAGTGCGCTAATTACTGAAGCCAGCACCGATAAGGATGTTACGCGATCACAACAACTATTGAACCAAGCAGAACAACTGTTGCTGGCTCACGCCGATGCTGACCCCGGTTTAGTTGCGTATAACCTAGCTTGCATCTATGGTCTGCGCGTAGATGTTCAGACATGTTTGCACTGGCTGAATATTAGCCAGTCACACAAAAAACTACCCGACTGCTCACATTTGCAGACAGATAAAGATTTGGATGCCGTGCGCAATTCACCAGAATTTATCGCGTGGCTTGCAACGGTATGCAACGACAAACAGGCCTGAGAAAATATACACATGATCCACAGCGATAACCTCACCACCGAACCGCGCATCATCTCTGCCGCGCCCGCTTCCACACAGGAAGAAGCTTTAGAGCGAGCCCTGCGCCCAAAACTGCTGGACGAATACGTCGGACAGGAAAAAATTCGCGGGCAACTGGAAATCTTCATCGAAGCCGCGCGCAAGCGCAAAGAACCGCTTGATCATGTGCTGCTGTTCGGCCCTCCCGGGCTGGGGAAAACCACACTGGCACACATCATCTCGCGCGAGATGGGCGTCAATTTACGCCAGACTTCGGGGCCGGTGCTGGAGCGGGCGGGCGACCTCGCCGCGCTGCTCACCAATCTCGAACCCAACGATGTGTTGTTCATCGACGAGATTCATCGCCTGTCACCCGTGGTGGAAGAAATTCTCTACCCCGCGTTGGAGGATTACCAGATCGACATCATGATCGGCGAAGGCCCGTCGGCGCGCTCGGTGAAGCTCGACCTACCGCCGTTTACACTGGTGGGAGCGACCACGCGCGCCGGCATGTTGACCAACCCGCTGCGCGACCGCTTCGGCATCGTGGCGCGTCTGGAGTTTTACACTGCCGAAGAGTTGCAGCGCATTGTCACCCGCTCCGCATCATTACTGGAATTACCGATCTCCCCCGACGGCGCACTGGAAGTTGCCAAGCGTTCACGCGGTACGCCGCGTATCGCCAACCGCCTGCTACGCCGCGTGCGCGACTATGCCGATGTGCGAGCCGATGGCAAAGCCACGCGTGAAGTGGCCGATGCCGCGCTCATCATGCTGGATGTCGATGCACAGGGGCTGGATCTGATGGACAGAAAACTGTTGCTCGCCGTAATTGAAAAATTCGGCGGCGGCCCGGTAGGTGTGGACAATCTTGCAGCGGCTATCGGCGAAGAGCGCGACACCATTGAGGACGTACTGGAACCTTATCTGATTCAGCAAGGCTATTTGCACCGCACCCCGCGCGGTCGCATCGCCACCGCAAATGCTTATCAACACTTCGGCTTGGCCCAACCGCGCAGCGCCGCGAATAGGGAGTTGTGGGATGAGAACACTTAACCTGAAGAGTCAACCCATTGAAATCAATCAACTTGATTGTCTTACCCTTTAGTGGTATAAATCGCGGTATATACCAAACATAGCGGAGTTTTACCGTGCAAACTGCCAAGCTTTTTAAAAACGGGCGCAGCCAAGCCGTGCGCCTTCCTGCCGAGTTTCGCTTTGAGGGTGACGAAGTCATTATCCGGCGCGACCCGGTAACCGGGGATGTTATCTTGAGTCCGCGCAACCGAAAGTATGAAACGTGGGTTAAATTACGCGACCAGCTTTTAGCCAACATTCCAGAACAAGACCTCGATGCCCTCGACAATCTGCGCGACCCCGGCGCTCCCGTTGAGCGCGATTGGCTATGAACGCATTGTTAATGCTGGATACCAACGCCGTAACCGCAATCATCAAAAATCGAGCTGCCCCCTTGAGTTCTCTCTTAAACGAACGCAGCTCCTGTGTTTCTGTGATCACCGAGGCCGAGCTGCGCTTTGGTTTGGCACGGCGTAAAGTTAACGCCGATCTGCGCTGCATTGTAGAAAATTATCTGGCTTGCGTTGAGATTCTGCCGTGGAATTCCGGGTGCGCCCAACGCTACAGCCTCTTGCGCACCGAACTCGAATTACAGGGAAAACCGCTGGCGCCTATGGACTTGCTCATCGCCGCTCACGCGCAAGCCGAGGACTGCACTTTGGTCAGCGCGGACCGCGCCTTTGCTCAAGTGCCCGGCCTGCGCCTTTTCGACTGGTCGGGCGTGCCCCATAATTAAATTCGATCCTGACCACCCTTCGATTTTTTTCAGAACTCATATCAATAAAATGAAAAATCAAATATTCAGCTGGCCGGTCCGCGTATATTTTCAAGACACCGATGCGGGCGGCGTGACGTATCACGCCAGTTATGTCAATTTTATGGAGCGCGCGCGCACCGAGTGGCTACGTTCGTTTGGCTACAGTAACGCGGGCTTGATGAAAGAGTTGGGCGTGATGTTTGTGGTGCGCTCGCTCAAACTGGATTATTTGAAACCGGCGGAACTTGATGATTTACTATCGGTCACTGCACAGGTCAAAGAAGTCGGGCGCAGTCGGGTAACGTTATTGCAGACCGTATCGCGGGGTGAAGAATTGTTGACACACGGCGAGGTACATTTGGTGTGTGTGGTAGCAGAAAGCTTTAAACCAGTCCGTGTGCCGGATGTGTTACGCAAACAATGGGTGTGATTTATGAATATAATCAATGAGTTATCGTTTTTAAGCCTTATTTTAAACGCCAGCCTCCTAGTGCAACTGGTGATGGGCTTGCTGTTGCTAATTTCTTTTTTATCCTGGTGGTACATCTTTTTGAAGATGTTCACGGTGCGCCGCGCCATCAAACAAAGCGCCGATTTTGAAGACGCATTTTGGGCGAACTCCGATTTAAATGTTCTTTATCAAAATGCACGTTCTGCCGGGGGAAAAGCCGGCAGTATGGAGCGAATTTTTAGCGCGGGTTTGAGTGAATATGCAAAGTTAAAAAAGAAAAGCAACGTGGATAACGCGGCCGTTATGGATGGCGCACGCCGTGCCATGCGCGCCACCTATCAGCGAGAAATGGACAATCTGGAATCACATCTTTCATTTTTAGCCACCGTCGGTTCAGTCAGTCCCTATGTCGGATTATTTGGGACGGTATGGGGCATCATGAATGCGTTTCGCGGCCTGTCGAATGTAGGCCAAGCCACGCTGGCGCACGTCGCGCCGGGCATTGCAGAGGCGCTGGTGGCGACCGCAATGGGCCTGTTTGCAGCGATTCCGGCGGTAGTGGCATACAACCGCTACGCGCACGACGTTACCCGACTGTCTTCGCGTTTTGAAAGCTTCATGGAAGAATTCACCAACGTACTGCAGAGGCAACCATGAGTAACCACGGTCGCATTCGCCACCAGCCCATGAGCCAGATTAACGTCGTACCGTATATCGACGTGATGCTGGTATTGCTGGTGATTTTCATGATTACCGCGCCGATGATGAATCCCGGACAAATCGATCTACCCAGCGTTGGAAAGTCTTCCGCTCCGGCAGTTGCCCCATTGGAAGTAGTCATCAAAAAAGACACCACGCTGGCACTACGCGACCATAGTCAGGGCGGGCGCGAATACCCGATTTCCCGCGAAGAGTTAAGTGTTGCCCTAAAGCTTAAGCAGGCGAAAAATGCAGATCAATCTGTGGTTATTTCCGCGGACAAAAACGTGCGCTACGAAGAAGTGATTCAAGTGATGGAAATGCTGCAGCTACAGCAGATTAAGAAAGTCGGACTGCTCACCAAGGCACGCTAATTGATGAGTCAAACTTACGTTGAGCCCATGAAATTATCTGCCGGTGCTTTGGCGCTGCTGGTGCATGGACTGTTTTTTTCTCTGCTGTTTTTTGGATTTAATTGGCGAGTGGTGCCGCAAACGCCAATGGTGGTTGAAATGTGGGACAAACTCCCGGACCTGCCTCCCGAGATTACCCCGACACCCGCACCGCTTCCCGAACCCGCCGTTATTCCACCGCCTGCGCCACCCAAAATTGCGCCAGTACCGCTTGAAAGCAAAGCTGATATAGAGTTTAAGGCAAAGAAAAAGAAGCAATCCGAAAAAAAACCGCTTGAAACAAGCAAGTTAACTCCATCCGAAAAGAGCGTAAAGCTCCAACTCGAAAAACAACTCAGCCAAGTGACTGAGGCAGCCAAGAAAAAACAAATGGCGGATCAGGCCGAGTTGGAAAAAGCCAAATTATTGGCGGAGCAGCAAGAGTTGCAAAGTATTCGCCGTCAGGCAGAACAACAAGAACGCGAAAAGCAGCGCGTAGCCGCAGCCAAGACAGCCAGAGAAACAGAAAGAATTCAAGAACTTAAAGAAAAAATGCGCGCCGAAATGGATGCTGCAACGCAAACTGAAGTGGCGCGATTTAAAGATATGATTCGCGCCAAAATTAGCCGCAATATTATTATGCCGCCGGATGTGGCTGAAAACGCCGAGGCAAAATTCTTGGTGATTGTGCTTCCCGGCGGAACTGTTGTTGACGTCAAAATGTTAAAGAGCAGCGGCAATTCAGCGTATGACACGGCTGCCGAACGCGCCATCTACAAAGCGCAACCATTACCCATGCCTCAAGATTCATCCATTGCCAGAATGTTTCGCGAGTTACAGCTATCCGTCAAACCCTAAGGAATAAATAATTAATGATACGCATCAGTAGTCTAATTTTATTTTTATGCCTGTCATTTCCGGCTCACGCGGTACTCAATATTGAGGTTACCGGCGCCGGAGAAAATCAAGTGCCCATTACCATTGTGCCGTTTGACGCTGAAGATTCGCTGGATACGCGGATCAGCGAATTGGTTAGCAATGACCTGTTGCGCACCGGATTATTCAAGCTCATTGATCCTGCCGGTAAAACTCCCCACGAAACAAAAGAAGTTAATTATGCCGACTGGTCAAAAGTAGAGGCGCTTACGATCGGTAATGTGTCCCAATTAAAAGATGGCCGTGTGGAAATTCGATTTCGTCTTCTCGACACGATTAAAAAGAAAGAAATTCTGGGACTGGCTGTTTCCGCAAAACCAGAACAAATCCGCGC
This sequence comes from Gallionellaceae bacterium, assembly GCA_041660815.1. Classification (GTDB taxonomy): domain Bacteria; phylum Pseudomonadota; class Gammaproteobacteria; order Burkholderiales; family Gallionellaceae; genus PALSA-1006. Next base: position 139,675 of record JBAZVN010000011.1, read on the forward strand.
TATTGCGCACCGCATTGCCGATTTAATTTACGCAAAGTTAACCGGCAGCCCGGGGGTATTTAGAACCCGCATCGCCTATGTCAATCGCCTCGGAAAATTAAATCGCCTGGTAATTGCGGATAGCGACGGTTACGGAGAGCAAACCATTCTGGCTTTGAATCAGCCGATCATGTCACCAGCCTGGTCACCCGACGGAAATTCTTTGGCTTATGTGAGCTTTGAACAGGGGCGTGCTTTGGTTTTCACCCAGTCACTTATCACGCGACAGCGGATTTTAATTGCCTCACTTCCCGGCAGCAACAGCGCCCCCGCGTGGGCACCGGATGGCAAACAATTAGCCGTGGTATTAACACATGACGGCAGCTCGCAAATATACTTGGTCAATATCGACGGCAGCAATTTGCGGCGTATCAGTCATAGCGACACAATTGATACCGAACCCACCTTTTCTCCCGACGGACGATTTTTATTATTCACCTCGGATCGCGGCGGCAGCGCGCAAATCTACCGGCAACCCGTCAGCGGGGGGAATGCGGAAAGACTAACCTTTGAAGGCAGCAATAATTTCTCGCCCCGCTTCAGTCCGGATGGTAAAAGTTTTGTATTTGCGCACTTCAAAGAAGGTGTGTTTTACATTGCCGTACAGGATTTTGAAACCAGTCAAATTCAGATCCTGACACCCGGTGGCTGGGAGAAAAAACCCAGCTTTGCACCCAATGGGAAGCTGGTGCTGTTTGCCACCGAGGTGCAAGGTCGTGGTATATTGGCCACTGTTTCAAGTGACGGTAGAGTAAAACAAAAAATGACTCCGCAGCAAGGAGACATTCGCGAGCCCACTTGGGGACCTTTCATCAAGTAATAACTGTGGAGTTTTTTATGAAGAAAATATTTTTATCTCTCGTGCTGCTTAACCTGTTAACCGCCTGCGCTTCCAGCGCGCCCCCTGAGCCGGAAACTGCACCAGCCAAGGCTCCAACGAACGAAACACCTGCCGCAGTCCCAACACCCGCGCCTGCCGCCGCAGCAGCAGAACAACCGCAAACCGGCCAAGCCACCGCGCCGGAGGTAAAAGAACAAACATTGGCAAATACCGAATCCGAGAACAAGGCTAAAGCAGAGGCTGAAGCAAAAGCACAAGCCGCGGCAACAGCTAAAGCAGAAGCAGATGAAATAGCTAAAGCTGCTACTGCAGCGGCAGTAACGACTCAGGCAGCAGAAGCAGAAACCCAAGCCGCGGCGGTAGTCGAAAAAACCAAACGCAGCGTGTATTTTGCCTTTGATGTGGACACCCTCAGAGATGAAGACAAATCCATTATTCAAGAGCAAGGTGAATTTTTGAGCGCCCACCCGGAAATCAAAGTTCGCAGTGAAGGAAATGCGGACGAGCGCGGTAGCAGCGAATACAATTTGGCACTGGGTCAACGCCGGGCCAATAACACCAAAAAGGTGTTGATTCTGAGCGGCGCCCAAGCCGGTCAAATTGAAGCAATCAGCTTTGGTGAAGAAAAGCCGATTGCAATCGGCCACAATGAATCAGCGTGGTCGAAAAACCGCCGTGCGGATATTATTCAACAGTGAGATACCTGCTTAGAACTTGCCTCCTGAGTGCCTTATGTTTCGCTGCAGCCCCGGCAAGTGCGGGGCTGTTTGGCGATAGTGAAGCACTCAAGCAAGTGCAACAATTGGAAGCACGCTTAACCATTACCGAGACTGCACTCGTTAAATCGGAACAGACAATATCCGAATTACAAGAGCTACTCGCAAAGCAGGATGCCGTCTTCAAACAACAAACCAGGGCGATGCTCGACCTGCAAATGTCCTTGGAAGCCCACGCTGTCGAACTGCGCAAATTGCGCGGCTACAACGAAGAGTTAATACACAACCTGCAGGATGCCGAAAAGCGCCAAAAAGATTTTTATGTGGATTTGGATGGCCGCCTGAGACGCTTTGAAGCGGGTGATGCCGCCTCCACAGATAAAGCCAGCCGGGGCAAAAATAAAACGGATGATTTGGTAACCGAGAATCGCGCCTTGGAGGCTGCCTACAGTTTTTATAGAGCAGAGCGATACCAAAATGCAGTTGTCGCTTTTCAGGAGTTTCTAAATAATTTCCCGCAATCCGTACATACGGCCAACATTCGCTATTGGATGGGCAATGCATATTTCGTGCTGAAAGAATATCAAACCAGCTTGGACAACTATCAAATTCTGGTCGATCAATTTAGCACTTACCCGAAAATTGCCGATGCCCTGCTGAACATTGCGGACTGCCAGGAATTGTTAAACGACCAGGAGGCAGCCAATAAAACGCTGACCCTCATCACCACAAAACATCTCAACACAGACGCTGCCATTAAAGCCAAAAAGCGTCTCTCAACTTACAAGTAATCCTTATGTCATCCATTAGCGCGAGCGCCACGCTACGCATCAGTGAAATATTTTTTTCTTTGCAGGGAGAAACTTCGCGTATTGGTATTCCCACCACCTTTATTCGTTTAACCGGCTGCCCGCTGCGCTGCACCTACTGCGACACCACCTATGCTTTTACCGGCGGAAGCAGCATGTCCTTGGGTGAGATTCTAAATAAAGCAAAAAACTATCCCACAAACTACATCTGCGTAACCGGTGGCGAACCTCTCGCGCAAAAAGACTGCCTTACCCTGCTCCATGCACTTTGCGATAACGAATTTAATGTCTCGCTGGAAACCAGTGGCGCACTGGACATCAGTAAAGTTGATAAGCGAGTTGCCAGAATTCTGGACATTAAAACGCCCGCGTCAGGAGAAGTAACAAAAAATCTGTGGCAGAATTTTGAACACCTGCACGCCAATGACGAAATTAAATTGGTGCTGTGCAATGAGGCGGATTACAACTGGGCGAAAGAAATCTTACAGAAATATTCACTAACGGAAAAATGTGCCGTACTATTTTCACCCGCACAAGGGCAACTTGAAGCACGCGAACTTGCCGAATGGATCTTACGCGACGGCCTGCAAGTGCGCCTGCAAGTACAACTACACAAACTTCTTTGGGGTAACCAGCAAGGAAAATGAAAAACGCAGTCATATTACTTTCGGGCGGATTGGATTCCGCCACCGTACTCGCCATCGCACGCACGCAAGGTTTTACCTGCTACACACTCAGTGTGGATTACGGGCAACGTCATCATGCCGAATTAGCGGCAGCTCAATTAGTCGCCCAAACACTGGGCGCAAAGGAACATCGTGTCATTCGTATTGACCTCACCGCGTTTGGTGGCTCCGCGCTGACCGACTCCAACATCGCGGTTCCCGAGCAGGCAAGCGTCGGCATACCGCTTACCTATGTACCCGCCCGCAACACCATCATGCTGTCACTCGCCTTAGCCTGGGCAGAAGTCTTGCGCGCCCAAGATATTTTTATCGGCGTAAATGCCGTTGACTATTCCGGCTATCCGGATTGCCGCCCGGAATATATTGCCGCGTATCAACACATGGCCAATCTCGCTACTCAAGCCGCCGTTGAAGGCAAACCACTTACGTTACATGCGCCATTATTACACCTCAGCAAAGCGGAAATTATTCAACAAGGGATACAAGTCGGCGTGGATTACAGCGTAACCGTCTCCTGCTATCAGGCAGACGAACAAGGCCGCGCTTGTGGCGTGTGTGACTCATGCCGCCTGCGCAAAGCCGGCTTCGAGCAAGCTAACATTCCCGACCCAACCCGCTATCGCAATTAAATTTATGCAGTTGCGTTGACAGCCAAGGTCAAATCCGTATAATGCGCGCTTCCTTTTGGGATGAGGGACGATAGCTCAGCCGGTAGAGCAGCGGACTTTTAATCCGTTGGTCGCGAGTTCGAATCTCGCTCGTCCTACCAATCAAATCAAGCGGTTGGTACCTAAATCTCAAAGTGAAATTCCCTGTATTGCCTGCCGTGTAGTATATATGTAGGAATTTCTTGCATATGCAGAACTCTCTTTTTGCTTAGAGAGCGTCACTTGTCTGCCACAAAGCAGCCCCCCCCCTCCTACCACCCGAAACATCCTGCTTATAAAGTTTGTTATTGCTGACTGATTAAACAGTGATGATACGATTACCAACTCGGATACTTCTCCGTAATTCGCTTTGACTCCGGCGTATTAACCTGATGTGATAATTCCCAACGCCCACAATCATGCAAATCATCCGCAACTTCCTGTATCACCCCTCTTAGCTCCAACCGTTCTAGCCACTTATCAGGTATTGCCCCAACCCCGTACATCGCCCCTGCCAAATTGCCAGAAATTGAACCCGTTGAATCGGAATCACCGGAATGGTTTACAGAAATGAGTAGAACCTCTTCCAAAGTACGTCCCTTTAAGCAGGCATACACCGCTATAGCAAGAGCCTCCTCTGCAATCCAACCACCGCCCAGCTTGTTTATAGCAATGATCGGTTTAACATTTAACTGAGCCAAATCCCTTGCCTCTATAAGGGCATTGAATACCGTATATTCATCATCACTCTCGGTATTGAGCAAGCCCAACGCAACTGACAGTGCTTCGTGAAGGTTACAACCTGCACTCAGTTGCAAAACTAGAGCAGCCATCACGCCACTTGCGAGGGTGTAAGAAATTTTGTGTAAACGGTCAATTGGCGGGAAACTGCCATAACTTTGAAAGGAGTGAACATGACCGCAACACAAAGAACCCCCTCGCCGGATTTAATTGACCAACTATTGGCTGGCT
>JBAZVN010000012.1:0-119725 GCA_041660815.1 Gallionellaceae bacterium
CCACACTAATCGGTTGTTTTATTTAATATTTTAAAGAACTTTTTTACCGCTTGTTCGTCGCCTTGGCTTCGAAGAGGTGCGCATTATATAGATCGTTTTAACTTCGTCAACCTTTATTTTTTACACCACGCTTTCTACTTCTTTTTACCGCTTCCTTCGCTGCCGTAGCAGCAAGAGGGCGCGCATTATATCGATTGCTTTAACTTCGTCAACCAATATTTTCTTTGCTTCTAAATTCTTTCTTCTTAGGGTTGCGGGGGCAGGATTTGAACCTACGACCTTCGGGTTATGAGCCCGACGAGCTGCCAGACTGCTCCACCCCGCGTCTGCGAAGGGGGCGCACTATAGTCAATCTCGCCTTCCGAGTCAACAACATTTCTCACTCTTATTGCCGCATCTTTAATAAACAATGCATTAACTTTTTGCAATTTGATATTTTTGGGAAATACTTTGCAGAAAACGCATAACTTGTCCTAAACTTGCTCTCAATTCACCATGAAAAACTTACTTTTCTTATCTCTACTGCTATTTTTGACTGGTTGCGGCTCTGCCCCGCGGCAATCTATTCATTATTCCAATATCGCTCATCAAGACATGAATGAAGTCATTATGTATGCGGTGAGTCTCGCTGATACCCCTTATGTATATGGCGGATCGACGCCGGTTACCGGCTTTGACTGCAGCGGATTTGTAGTACATGTGTTCAAGCAAACCTTGGGCGTCTCATTGCCCCGCACGAGTGCCGAGATTGGACAAAGCGGCATACCAATCAATTCCAAACAGTTACGCCCGGGTGATTTGGTGTTTTTTAATACGCAGCGGCAAGCAAATTCGCATGTGGGGATTTTTGTTGGTGAAGGCAAGTTTGTACATGCCCCCAAAAAAGGCAGCCGTATCCGGGTAGAAAAGATGCAGGGAAAATATTGGGCAAGCCGCTATAACGGCGCAAGACGTATCAAGGCTTAGCGTGCCGCGCTGTATGCAGGGCTTGCGCCAATTGATAGACGGACATTGCGTAAAAATTGCTGTTGTTATACAGGGTGATAACGCGGAAGTTATTAAATATCAACCAATATTCTTTTCCCTGCGCGATCGTAAAATCCAATAACCATGCAGGAGGAATATTTCCGTTTTTTTCGTCACGAAGCTTGATACCAGCCTCCGACCAAACCGCAAGCGTATGCGGATTGCCATCAATTAACGGAGCATTTTCGTTAAGCAGCGAAGCCAGAAGTGCAACCGGCTCCCCCTTATTCCAGCCATATTGCTTCAGATAGTTTGCCACACTGCCAATCGCGTCTTCCGGCTCATTTAATAGATCAACTTTGCCATTCCCGTTAAAATCTAGCGCATATTTACGATAACTACTGGGCATAAATTGCGGAATACCCATGGCACCGGCATAAGAGGATTTAATTTCAAGCAGATTAAATTTTTGCTCTCGTGCCAAAAGAAAATACTCCCGCAATTCTTTGCGAAAAAATTCAGCACGACGTGGATAGTCAAACGCCAAGGTAGTTAGCGCATCTAAAGTGCGGAACCGCCCCGCCTGTCGGTCATACAAGGTTTCCACGCCAATCACAGCCACAATAATTTCCTGGGGGATGCCGAATTTTTTCTCCGCTCGTTTGAGTGCTTTGGGATAACTTTTCCAAAACTTCACACCGCCGGTAATTCGTTGTGAATTTATAAATGCTGCACGATACTCCAGCCAGGGTTTACTCGTAGAAGGCGCTGAAATGGCCGCAATAACGTCAGGTCGATGCTCTGCCAGTTGAAGTGTCTGCACCAGTTCATTGCGGTCAAAGTTGTGTTTCTCCACCATTTCATCAATGAATTGCGGAATTCCAGGTAAATCAGCCGCATGTGCAGTAGGATTTACCAAAAATAATAACAAGGAAAAACACAGGGAATATTTCATAACACTCGCATTTTACTCGACAGGTTAAGCTGGCACTGATAAATTTGGCACATTCTCCTTAACTCCACCGGAAAAATTAACATGCAAAAAACGACACAACATCATCGCCTGATCATTTTGGGCTCCGGCCCGGCAGGATATACCGCAGCTGTATATGCCGCTCGTGCCAACCTTCAACCGGTACTCATTACCGGCCTCGCGCAAGGTGGCCAACTGATGACCACCACCGAAGTTGATAACTGGCCTGCCGATCCAAATGGCGTACAGGGGCCGGAATTAATGCAACGTTTTCAACAGCATGCAGAACGCTTCAATACCGAAATTATTTTCGATCACATTCATACTGCAAAACTACAGCAAAAACCGTTTTTACTGACCGGCGATGCGGGTAGCTATACTTGCGACGCGCTAATTATTTGCACGGGCGCCTCGGCACAATATCTTGGCCTTCCCTCCGAAGAAGCTTTTATGGGGAAAGGGGTTTCCGGTTGCGCCACCTGCGACGGTTTTTTCTATCGCAACAAACCCGTAGCGGTCATCGGTGGCGGCAATACTGCCGTTGAAGAAGCGCTATATTTGGCAAATATCGCCAGCCACGTTTCCCTGGTTCACCGCCGCGACAGTTTTCGTGCCGAGCGCATCATGATTGACCATCTAATGGAAAAAGTTAAAGAGGGAAAAATCACCCTGCAACTCAATCAAGTCCTGGATGAGGTTCTGGGCGATGCGAGTGGTGTAACCGGCGCACGTTTGAAACAAGTGCAAGGCGGAGCAACCCAAGATATTACCGTTGACGGGGTATTCATCGCGATCGGCCACAAACCCAACACCGATATTTTTACCGGGCAACTCGAGATGGACAGCGGTTATATTTTGACGCGCGGCGGCAGTCGCGGCAACGCCACTGCAACCAGCATTTCCGGCGTATTTGCAGCGGGTGACGTGCAGGATCAAATGTATCGGCAAGCCTGTACCAGTGCCGCCACCGGCTGCATGGCAGCGCTCGATGCGGACAAATACCTCGCAGCACTTGGCTAAATGATGAGTAAGCCTCCGGAACAGGAAAGCGACTTGTTCCGGCAGGTTTTGCAAGACGTTACCCCGCTCAAACCTTCGGGACGAATCGCCCCGGTTCGCCCTCCTCTCAAATATCCGCCCCCTCAGCAAATTCATAGCACCTCCCCAATCGACAACTTGTCCGATCATGGTGCGCCAGATACGCCCGTTAACGAATTCTTGCGTGACGGCTTGAATCGCATGACGCTGCGCCAACTAAGACGCGGCAAGTGGCCGATTCAGGATCAACTGGATCTACACGGCCTGGACAGCGAAATGGCCAGAAAATTATTGGGGGAATTTTTACTGGATGCCGCACAGCGCGAATTGCGCTGCATCAACATCATTCACGGCAAGGGATGGCGCAGCGATGGACGCGAAGGAATCCTAAAAACCCTCACCCGTCACTGGCTAACGCAACACCCGCAGGTACTGGCATTTTGTGAAGCACCACAAAATGCCGGCGGAGGCGGTGCGGTATGGGTGCTGCTTAAACAAATTACAGCGCGTTAACGCCGGCCTGCGCAACTTGCCCGTCCTGAAACGACTTAACCCCGCTGATCCCGATTGCACCAATCACCACCTCATCGTGCAGCAAGGGCACCCCACCCTCGGCGGGAATCACCCCCGGCAACGCCAGATGAATTAATCGGCCATTCATCACTGCATCTTCAGAAACCTTTGTTGGCATCTGTAACGCGGCGGCAGCTCGCGCTTTGGTAATGGCCGTTTCAACGCTACCGAAACGTGTGTCGTGACTGCGCTGCAGGTACAGCAGATGACCGCCATCATCCACTACCGCAACAGTAACTTTCCAATTATTGGCGAGCGCCTCCGCTTCAGCCGCGGCGGCAATGCGCTTCGCATCATCAAGACTGAGGATAGGTTTATTCATTACGCGCCCAATGCGGCTATCACTTTTTCACGAATGGACTCCACGCTACCCACGCCGGGAACATGCACCACTTTCGGTGCTTTTGCGTCACCCGATGCCGACCAAGCAGTATAGTAATCAACCAGAGGCTTGGTTTGTTCGTGATAAACATTCAGGCGTTTAACCACGGTTTCTTCCGCATCATCGGGACGCTGCACTAAATCTTCACCGGTTACATCGTCTTTGCCCGCGATTTTCGGCGGATTGAAAATCGTGTGGTAAGTACGCCCCGAGGCCAAATGTACGCGGCGGCCACTCATACGCTGAATAATCTCGCTATCTTCCACGTCAATTTCCACCACGAAATCAATCCCAATATCCGCATCTTTCATCGCCTGAGCTTGCGGAATCGTACGGGGAAATCCGTCGAACAAAAATCCCTTGGCACAATCGGTTTCTTTGATTCGCTCTTTCACCAAATTAATGATGATTTCATCGGACACCAGCTTACCCTCATCCATAATTTTTTTTGCCGCCACGCCCAACGGTGAACCGGCTTTAACCGCCGCGCGCAACATATCGCCGGTGGAGATTTGCGGAATACCATATTTGTCTTTGATCAAATTTGCCTGCGTGCCTTTACCGGCCCCGGGTGCGCCCAAAAGAATAAGTCTCATGCTGTTGCTCCTTGTGTGATTGATGCTGCAAAAAGTGCGCGGGCCGCAAACAAATCCTGTTCGGTATCGACTCCGCTGGGTGGCGCGTCATGCGTGATAGAAACGCCGATTTTATAGCCATGCCATAGCGCGCGCAGCTGTTCCAGCGCCTCTATTTGTTCAATGGCAGCAGGTGTTAATTTATTGTATATACGTAAAAAACTGGCGCGATACGCATAAATTCCAATATGCCGCAGAATCGGCATATTGGCCGGCAACACCTCCCCTTTGGCAAACGCATCGCGCGGGTACGGAATCGGTGCGCGGCTAAAATAAAGCGCATTACCAGCTTTATCAATGACCGCTTTAACGATGTTCGGGTTACGCAGTGACGCTTCATCGTGGATCGGATGGCACGCGGTCGCGATGGCGCATTCGGGGTGATCGTGCAAATGTTGCGCGACGGCCTTGATTAAACTGGGGGGAATCAGCGGCTCATCGCCCTGCACATTCACCACGATGGTGTCATCCGCCCACCCCTGCAGCGCCACGACTTCGGCCAATCTATCGGTACCACTGCTGTGATCTTCGCGCGTCATGCAGGCGCTTAAACCGTGCAGCTCGGCTGCTGCAATAATCGGCGCATAATCCGTTGCAATAACGATTTGCTGCGCGCCGCTTTTGCCAGCCTGTTCCGCCACGCGCACCACCATCGGCTTACCGCCGATATCCAACAACGGCTTGCCCGGTAAACGGGTGGACGCGAAGCGCGCGGGGATAACAACCTGGAAAGCCAGCATCAGAGCTTCTCGATTTCTTCCGCAGATAATTTTCGCGCTTCATCGGCCAACATCACCGGAATATCGTCCTTGATTGCATAGGCTAATTTATCGGCTTTGCAGATCAATTCCTGTTCGGATTTACGGTAAATCAAGGGCGATTTGCACAACGGGCAGACTAAAATTTCGAGCAGTTTGGCATCCATTATTTTTTAATCTTTTCTATGATGAGTTGGGCGAGAACCGGATTGATTTGCGCGTCGACACGCAACACCCAGCATTGTTCAGTGGCGAATGCGGCGCATTTTACCGCATCTTTTTCGGTCATGAGTAGCGCATCCGCATCATCGAATTCAATATCGGAAGAGGTATAAGCATAATGATCAGGAAAAGCATGCGCTTGCACCTGCAACCCCAACTTTTCGAGATGCAAAAAAAAACGTGCGGGATGCCCGATACCCGCCAGCGCGTGAATGCGCTGCCCGGCAAAGTCGCCGGCAGAGACAATCCGCTCGGGATTCAGCAAATTATAAAAATGCGTCCCGTCCAGCCGCATGGTGAATTCATCCTCGCTCCCAACCTCACCATTAAGAACAATAAAATCCACCGACTTCAGCCGTGAAACAGGCTCACGCAACGGCCCCGCCGGAAGCAACAAGCCATTGCCGAAACGCCGCTGTCCATCGATCAGCACAATCTCCACATCACGCTGCAAGCGGTAATGCTGCAAACCATCGTCGCTCAAAATCACATCGCATTCCGGATGCGCTTGCAACACGGCTTGCGCCACCGCCGGGCGATCCCGGCCGATCCAGACCGGGCATAAATTCCGCTGCACCATCAGCAACGGCTCATCGCCCACCTCATCGGGTGAATCGTTTGACTGCACGGCACGCGACGCGTTGGAATGAGTTTGATTTGCAGGGGTGTAACCACGACTGATGATGGCCGGATGCCAGCCCTCGTCCAATAACTGCTGCGCCAACCACAGGGTAAACGGCGTCTTGCCGGTTCCGCCCACACTAATATTGCCGACGACGACAACGGGAACCGGAAGTTTGACGCTGCACAAAATGCCGCCACGGAAAAGTTCATAACGCAGCGCAACCAACACACGCAACAGCAAACTTAACGGCCACAGCAATAAATGCAGAATTGATAATCGATACCAATATTGCTCAATACCCCTCATAGTCTATTTCGAGAGACTATTTCGCTGCATTTTGCGTGGTAAAAGTGATGCGCCCGAAGCCCGCAACCCGCGCGGCTTCCATGATATTGATGACTGATTGGTGCGGCGCTTTGGCGTCGGCACTAATCACAATAACCGGCTCCGGCTCGTCGCCCGCTGCTTTACGCAGCACCTGGGCAAAATTATTTACCCCGGAGAAAGCGGCATGCGCATTATTGACGGCGTATTGCTCGGAGGCATCTACTGCCACATAGATCTGCTGGCTTGCGGAAGTTTTCTCTTCTTCGCCGGATGCCTGCGGCAAATTAATCTGCAGCTCCGAGAACTTTGCGTAACTCGTCGTAACCATCAAGAAAATTAAAATGACCAGCAATACATCAATCATCGGAATCAGATTGATTTCCGGCTCTTCCCGCACTCGACCGCGCTGAAAGTTCATTTGCGTTCGCCGTGTACGATTTCAACCAGTTTGATGGCATGTAATTCCATCTCAAAGGTCAAACTGTCCACCTTGGCGCGGAAATGCCGGTAAAAAATCATACTGGGCACGGCCACAATCAAGCCAAACGCGGTGTTGTATAGCGCCACCGAAATACCGTGCGCCAATTCCGCCGGATTGCTTCCGCCCGCATTTTGCACGCCAAAAATCTCAATCATTCCGACAACAGTTCCAAACAACCCCAGCAAAGGACTGATAGAGGCGATCGTTCCCAACGTGGTTAAAAAACGATCCATCTCATGACTGGCCCCTCGCCCCGCTTCTTCAATCGCCTCTTTCATGATTTCAGGCGGATTTTTGATATTCTTTAATCCGGCGGCAAATACACGCCCCAACGGCGAGTTATCGCTCAACTCTTTAAGCATGGCTGCACTCACCCCGCCTTGCTTGAGTTGCTTGACCGTTGCCTCAAGCAAGTCTTTTGGAACGATATTATTTTCACGCAAAAAAAGCAGTCGCTCTGCAATCAAAGCCACCGCCACAATGGATGCCACGATTAAAAACCAAATTGGCCAACCTGCTGCTTCAACAATAGTGAACACGCAATCTCCTCAAGTGTGCTTAAATTTCAAGACGCGAACTGTATCTTTTTACCCCAGTTTGGGCAAGATTCATTTGTTTAAAGATTAACAAAACAGGCTAACTACCAGCGCTCAAATAGAAATATTATTTAATGCACAAAATCTGTGGATAACTTTGTGGATTAAACGCTAAGAACTAGGCTTACCTATTGAACAATCAACTGATTTTAGTTTGTTGCACATTTATTAATCAACAAAATAGCGCTTTAAAAACAAATAGTTACTGTAAGTGCGCAAAATTTTATCCAAGCACCACCCCGAATAGGCTTTAACCGCAAGGGCTTGTGCATTATTTTAATTTGTCAATATACCTTCGGGGTTATTTTTAACTAATTAATTGCCGTTAATTGTGCCCTTTGAATAAAAAGAGAAAAACATGCAACAAGATATTTTTCAAAAAAATAAAGTAATGAGCGTGCAGGAATTTAATTCAGCCGCCAAACAGGTGATCGAACACAGCCTGCCGCTGCTCTGGGTACACGGTGAAATTTCCAACTTTGTCAGCGCGGCCTCGGGACATTGGTATTTCTCACTAAAAGACCCGCAAGCACAGGTGCGTTGCGTAATGTTTCGCCATAAAAGCCAGTATCTGGATTGGAGACCCGCCAATGGCATGCAGGTAGAGGTGCTCGCACTACCCACGCTTTACGAGGCACGCGGTGAGTTCCAATTAACCCTGGAAAAAATGCGGCCGGCGGGTGCGGGCGCGCTGTATGAGGCTTTTGAAAAACTCAAACTCAAACTTGAGCAAGCCGGCTTATTCGACGTGTCACGCAAACGTCCCCTCCCCTACTTCCCCCGGCAAATCGGCCTGATTACCTCGCCGCAAGCCGCCGCGCTACGCGATGTATTGCGCACTCTGGCCAAACGGATGCCGAGCATTCCGGTCATTTTATATCCCACTCCGGTACAGGGAAGTGATGCGCCGTCTAAAATTGCCGCTGCGATTCAGGCGGCCAATCAGCGCAAGGAATGTGATACCTTAATTGTCTGTCGCGGCGGCGGTAGCATTGAAGATTTGTGGGCGTTCAATGAAGAAATTGTTGCGCATGCGATTGCCGGCAGCCAGATTCCCGTTATCAGCGGCGTTGGTCATGAAACGGATTTCACCATCGCCGATTTCGTGGCCGACCACCGTGCCGCCACCCCCACCGCCGCCGCACAAGCCGCCGTGCCTGATGCCCAAGAACTGACACAACGCTTAAATATCATCGCCAGACATCTGGCGCACGCAAGCTCACGCCGGCTTGAGCAATTCATGCAGCAATTGGATTACCTGCACAGGCGTCTGGTTCACCCGTCCAAACGGGTTGCGCAGCAACAGCAACATTTGCAACAATTGCAGCAACGCCTGCAGCTCGCACGGCAACATGGGGCACAGCAGCAACACTGGCGTTGGCAAACCCTGCAGCAACGTTTACAGCGGGCCAGACCCGAAGTGAACACTTTGCAAATACACTGCAACACACTGGAAAATCGCTTGCAGGAGTTGATCGTGCATCAGCTTGAGCGTCATGTCCTGCACCTTTCCACACTGCAGTCACACTTACAACACCTTGATCCAAAACAAGTATTTAACAGAGGGTATGCCATGATACGCGACACGCAGGGGCGCATTGTCAGTGATACGCATAACGTTGCACTGGGGGATGCGCTGGAAATAACAGTGGCCAAGGGCCGCTTAAGCGCGGAAGTGACGGGAAAACTTTAGGATTAGCTATCCTTTTGAGGGAGATTTAGGCCTCCCGGATAAAGCAAATCCCCCCTAGCCCCCCTTTTGCAAAGGGGGGAATATCTGTTTTTTCGTAACAAGGTTTTTAGATTTATTCGGTGTAAAATCGCGCTCCGCAAAAATATTCACTCATCATGCAAAACTATTCAGCCTCTTCCTCAGACCCGCAACTTGATGCGATTAAATTGCCGCCCCACTCGGTCGAGGCGGAACAATCCGTATTGGGTGGAATTTTGCTGGATACCAGCGCATGGGACAAAATCGCCGACTTAATTACCGAGCATGATTTCTACCGCAACGAACACCGCCTGATTTATCGGCATATCTCGCGCTTAACCGAACATGCGAAACCGGTGGATGTCATCACCGTTGCCGAGTCACTGGAAAGCAATGCGGAGTTGGACAAAGCGGGCGGCTTGTCTTACATCAGTTCACTGGCGCAAAACGTCCCCACTGCCGCGAATATCCGGCGTTACGCGGAAATCGTGCGTGATCGCTCCATCATGCGCAAACTTGTGGAAGTCGGCAGCGACATCGCCACCAGCGCCTACAATCCGGGCGGCAGATCCGCGGGACAATTATTGGACGAGGCTGAAAGTCGCGTTCTGGAAATCAACGAAGAAGGCGAACGCGGCAACAAAGGATTTACCGCGCTGCCGCCGCTGTTGACGCAAGTGGTCGAGCGCATTGAAACTTTGTACGGTCGCGACAACGACAGCGACGTCACCGGCATCGCCACCGGCTTTGTTGATTTGGATCGCATGACCTCTGGCCTGCAACCCGGCGATCTGGTCGTGGTGGCGGGGCGTCCCAGTATGGGTAAAACCGCTTTCTCCATCAATATCGGCGAAAACGTGGCGCTGGAAGGCAATAAACCCGTGGCAATTTTCAGTATGGAAATGGGCGGTACCCAATTGGTCATGCGTATGATCGGCTCGGTCGGGAGATTGAATCAGCACACGCTGCGCACCGGAAAACTGGAGGACGAAGATTGGTCGCGCATGACTCACGCGTTGGGACGCTTGAACGAAGCACCTATTTTTATCGATGAAACGGCGGCACTGAATTCTTTGGAATTGCGCTCCAGAGCACGGCGTTTGCATCGCCAAAATGGCGGATTGGGGCTGATTATTATCGACTATTTACAATTGATGTCATCTCCCGCCAGCGGCAAAGGCGGCGAGAATCGCGCCACCGAAATTTCGGAAATTTCACGCTCGCTAAAGGGGTTGGCGAAAGAATTACAAGTCCCAGTCATTGCACTTTCACAGCTGAATCGCAGCTTGGAACAGCGCCCCAACAAACGCCCCGTCATGTCCGACCTGCGTGAATCCGGCGCGATCGAACAGGATGCCGACCTGATTTTATTCATTTATCGCGACGAAGTGTATAACCCCGATTCCCCCGACAAAGGCAAGGCAGAAATCATCATTGGCAAGCAGCGTAACGGCCCGATTGGCACCGTTTCGCTGGCCTTTAGAGGCGAATACACACGCTTTGAAAATCTGGCGCACGAGCATTACCCGGCGGCAGGGCCGCAATATTAGTCATCCCGGACATTCGCATCGGACACGGCACGCCGTGTCCCTACAGGTCTCGGATATTATTCATAAATATATAGTGCTTATCTATGCCTATCGCGCCATAACGTATAGATAATTTGGCATATTGTTATCCCCGAATCACCCTTGTATATTTCCCCTTACTGAAACGCCATCGCGCCAATCACCGCCGATAAATAAACTGATTTAGTTTGTTTCAGTCGCAAATTTCGATGTGAAATTTTAAGAAGGGAGATGCAAAATGAGCTACGCACTTTCTATCTCTGTACTGCTCCTGATCGGAGCGGCAATCCTGATTACGGGCATCCTGACAATCCGCGAAGAAGACCAAAGCCTACTGAGTGCGCTGTACGACAGCATTGTCTGGGGACTGGGTTTTTTAATCTCCTTCGGTACCGAGTTTTGGCTACTCGCCAAGATGTAAACCCACTCAGCCTGCCGGGCGCTTAACTTGGCTCAACGGGCACGGCACGCCGCGCCCCTACGAACGGATGCGAGCGCATGCAATACATTGATTTTAAATGGTATTATTTTTAACGTAGCGCACAAAATCATGCGCCGGCATGGGCTTGGCATAGTAGTACCCCTGCACCAAATCGCAACCGGCTTGCATCAATACTTCCAGCACCTCGGCAGTTTCGCAACCTTCGGCAATGACTTTAATACCCAACTTGTGCGCCATCACAATGATCGCCTCCACCATGGCGCGATCATTGGTGTCGGTGACCAGATCGCGCACAAAAGACTGATCCACTTTTAAGAAATCCACATCCAGTTTTTTCAAATAACTCAGCGAAGAATAACCGGTCCCAAAATCGTCGATTGCGATGCCGAAACCCGCATCACGCAAGCGCCGTAAATTGCGCTGCACTTCCAAACTTTCATCCAGCAACGAGCCTTCCGTTATTTCCAGCGTAATAGATTCGGTGGAAATCCCCGCTTTGCGTAGCGTCTCGATCCACGCTTCAAAATCCGTTTTTCCGGAGATTTGGCGCGGCGACAAATTAACCGAAATATTCATGGGCACACTCAGTTGCGTTGCCCACTCCTGCAGGCGGCGCACCGAAGAAGTAAATGCAAATTCACCAATCTCGCTGATTAAACCCACCTCTTCCGCCAATGGAATAAAGGCGGCAGGGCTGACAAAACCGCGCTCGGGATGATGCCAGCGGATTAAGGCTTCCGCCTTGGTCACTTTACCGCTTGCCGCATCATGAATCGGCTGAAAATACATCTCAAATTGCCCATTCTGCAGCGCCTCGCGCATTTCATTGGTCAGCTGCAAGCGTTGCACCGAAGCTTGTTGCATCGCACTGGTAAAGTAACTGAAGCGATTCTTGCCGAGATGCTTGGCTTCATACATGGCTTGATCGGCATTTTTCAGCAAGGTCATGCTGCTATCCCCGTCCTGCGGATAAATCGTGATGCCGATACTGGCCGAAACATAGCCAAAATGTTCGCCCAGCGTAAAGGGGAAAGTCAGGCTTTGAATAATTTTTTGCGCGATATTTTCAACTTCGCCGCTGGTTTTTACACCCGGCAAAATAATGGTAAATTCGTCGCCCCCCAAGCGCGCTACCGTATCCGTCTCGCGCACACAATCCCGCAAACGTTGCGCAGTTTCACGCAGCAATTGGTCTCCCTGTTCATGTCCGAGCGAGTCATTAACTTCCTTGAAATTATCGAGATCGATAAACAACAGCGCCAGCTGCGCATCAGCGCGATTGGATTTTTTAATCTCCAACTGCAAACGATCCTGAAACAGGCGCCGGTTGGGCAACTTGGTTAACTCGTCATAGTTCGCATGAAAACTGATTTTCTCCTGTGCCTGTTTTTGTTCGGTATTGTCGGTAAACACACCGATAAAACGTGAAATTTCACCCGCCTCATCCCGCACCACACTGATGGTGAGCCACTGCGAAAAACTTTCCCCGTTTTTGCGTCTATCCCAAATCTCACCGGCCCACAGTCCATCTTCCTGAATCGCGCGCCACATCTCTTTATAAAAGTCGGCATCGTGATATCCCGCGCTATTAAAGCCCGGCTTTAGACCAATAACCTCTTCGGCAGAAAATCCGGTGATAAAGGAAAACGCCGGATTAACCGACAGAATGTGGTTATTTTGATCCGCCACCACAATGCCCTGAGCGGAAGATTGATACACCGTTTCCGCCAGCAGCAATTCGGCGCGCGCGGTTTTATGCTCGGCAATTTCCTGCACCAGATGCACGTTAATCGATTCAATTTCAGCGGTACGCTGACGCACCGCCTCTTCCAGTCCACGACGCTCCGCAATCAAAGTGTTTTGCGTCCCCTCCAGATTATTCGCCATGGTATTAAAGGCCGTAGCCAGATCACCAATTTCATCATTGCCCATCACATCCACGCGCTTGTCCAAACTGCCGCCTGCCATTTTCCCGGCAATTCTGGTCAACTCATTAACCGGACGAATAATAGATCGCCCGATCAATAATCCGATCACACTGGATAGCACCAACAGTGCCAGCAACAATCCCCAGCTCCATTGACGCATCAGTTCGATGGGCTTGAACACCTCGACCGCATCTATTTTCACCACCACGCCCCACCCGGCTCGCGGCAAATATCCCCAGGCCGCCAATATTTCCTTATTGCGATAATCTTGCCTGATGATGGCGGCACCGGTCTCGCCATCCAGTGCGCGATGCAGCGCCAATACGCGATCGCTGCGTAAAAATTGCTTTTGCAGCACCCCTTCCTTACTGTGACGCAACGGCGCAACCAATACTGCATCGTCTCCCGAACGCTTGACCAACTCAATTTCGCCGGTATCGCCCAAACCCGAATAATCCAGCGTTAAGCGATTAACACTATTCGAGGAGATTTGAATGGCCAGCATTCCCAGCAGGCGATTCCCTTCCATCACCGGTGCAGCGAGAAATGCGGCGGGCGCATTGGACGGGGCATACCAAACATACTCCGACAGTTGCGTGCTTAACGTATTTTGCGCGTCGCTCACCGCCTTACTTAACGCGCTATTGCGCAACATGCCGGTAAATAAATTACTGCCGAGATCCGCTTCCTCTTTCTCGGTCATCATTACTTCACCCGTCGGGCTAATGAGAAAAATATCGTAGAAGGTTTCAAAATCGCCAATAGTGCTAATCGTATCCAGATAGCGACGGCGCGCCTCACGATACTCGGGATGGGAAATACCTTTTGGATAAAGACGCGCCATCTCCAGCACCGCAGTTTTAGTCGCGGACATTTGAGCCAGAAGATGCGTATTTTGCTGCTGCGCCTCGATCAAATTATCGATCTGCGCCATTTTATGCCGGGCAATTACCCTCAAATAATCAGTGGTTTCTTGTTGCATCAAGGAGGTGAAATGGCGGATAAGCCCCTGCTGCAGTGCCAGCAGCGGCAAGATTGCCACCAACGCAGAAGCCAACAACAAGCGCGCGGAAATGCCAAAACGCATCATGGCCGCCTCCCGTTATTTAACATACGCTCCCAACTTTCCCGGGTTCGGTACAGCGGAAAAGGATTGGGGGCAAGCAGTTGGTTGGACTCCCACAAAATATCAATTTGCCCGTCGCTACGCGTGCGTCCGATACGCGCCACGCGCCATGCATGGCCCGAGGCGGAATCAATGGCAACAATCCCTCCGGGGGTTGGCAGGCTCTGATTCAGCACCACCGACGCAATTACTTCGGGTGCAAACGAGCGCGATTCAAGGACGGACTGCTGCCATAATTTGACGGCGACATAAGAGGATTCCATCGGATCTCCGATCACCCGCTCAGCACCAAAGCGTTGGCGAAACGCCTTTACAAAACGCGCATTGGCTTCCCCCGGCAAGCTCTGAAAATAGCTCCAGGATGAGTATTGATTTTCTACCACGGGAAGCTGTACAAATCCCGCCTCGGCGATACTGAAAGAAAATACCGGCATATCTTGCGCAGAGATTCCCGCCTCGCGCAACGCTTTGAAAAAATGCAGATTGGAATCGCCATTAATCGTGTTCAGCACCACGGCTTTCTTGATTTTTTTCAGATCGGCGATCACCGCCGACATGTCCGCACTGCCCAACGGCAAATAGCGCTCACCCAGAACCTTGCCGCCTTGCGACGCGATGAGGTCGTTGGTAATGAGATTAGCCGTGCGCGGAAACACATAATCCGAGCCGATCAGATAAAAATCTTTGCCCAAATTCTCCATCGCCCAATACACGGCGGGAATAATCTGCTGGGTGGGCGTCGCACCGATATAAACGATGTTATGCGATTGCTCCATCCCCTCGTATTGCAGGGGATAAAACAATAAATGATGATGCTTTTCAACGACAGGTTTAACCGCTTTGCGGCAGGCCGATGTCCAGCAACCGAATAAAACACTGACCTGCTCTTGGGTGATCAGGCGCTCGGCCTGTTGCGCACAAATGGCGGCATCGGATTGGCAATCGGCAACAATCGGCTGGATTTTGCGTCCCAGCAATCCGCCTGCGGCATTTATTTCTTCAAAGGCAAATTGCAACATATCCACCAGAGGAAGTTCGCTAGAAGCCATGGTGCCGGTAAGCGAATGCAGCACGCCAACTTTAATCGGCTTGGCGGTCGGTTGTTGGAAATACAATCCCGCTGCTGCGATACACAACGCAAAAAAGATGAGTGCGATTATTTTGGCTGATTTCATTAGTGAATTTTAGCTTACACCGGATTATTAGCAAGCTAATCCCGGAAGGTTTTAAAAGGCGCTGACATAAATTAGAGATAGAATTGCAGCATGCGCCTCAAAACACCTGCCGCCTCAAAAGGATCGCTCCAACATGAAAATTCGCCTGTCTATTTTCGCACTCACTTTATTGATTCTCCCGCCCCTGGCCTTATTCCTGGCAGATCAGGAAATCAACCAGATCCATGAATTTTCCGGCACGGGTATATTGCCCATTTTATTCAGCGGGATTGTTTTGCTGGTAATCGCTTACGTGTTGGATACCCTGAGTTTTCGGCAGACCGGCTCCAGCTTGCTGCGTACCCAGACATTGTATTTATTTTGGCTCAGCGCCAGCGGCGCATTGCTGGGCATGTTGGTGGCGTACTTAAATGTTTTCACCCCGTTATGGCTAAACCCGCCCAGCCCGATTAGCGCATTGCTGTCCGCCGCGTTTTTGGGCGGTATTGTTTTGCCGGCGGTTCTTATCACACGCCTGTGGCTGTCCAGCTTTCCCCGTGTGTTGCGCAGCCTTACCCGCAGCGTAATACTTCCCGCGCTGCCTCCTGAAATAGCTGCCGCGCTGCTACTGCTTATTGCAGCAGTCGGTTTAATGGGGGGCGTAATTTGGCCAATTTACCTGACCGAACTTTTCTGGTTGGCCCCCCTTTTTTTGTTAAGCGCTTTACAATTACTGTGGCATGAAAGCACGGTTTTTTCAGGCCTAAAAAATGGCGATTGGAGTCGCGTGCTGCTAGGCGCAACATCTGGAATACTGGTAACGGGCATTGCCCAACTCATTTATGCCGCCACCCACGATTATTTGCAACTAATTGATTTTAAAGGTATTTTATTTTCAGCGGGTTACGGTCTATTGTGTTTGCAGCTCGGCGATGTCATCGCCGAATCTTGGCGCGGAAAGCAACGCGCCGAAGTTTTCAAGAAAAAACCCTTCCCCATTCCCGTCATTGTTAAGAAAGACTAATCCATGTTTCAATTTATTCGCCCCGCCCTGTTCGCACTTGATCCGGAGACCGCGCATCACGCCACCCTGGATGCTCTGAAAACGGCACACAAGCTGGGCACTCTGCCTTTTCTGGTGAAGCAACCCGCCTACGATCCGCGCACGGTAATGGGCATCACCTTTCCCAATCCGGTGGGGCTGGCCGCGGGGCTGGATAAAAATGGCGCCTATATCAATGCGCTCGCCGCGCTGGGTTTTGGCTTTATCGAAATCGGCACCGTCACCCCACTCGCGCAGCCCGGCAATCCCAAGCCGCGCCTGTTTCGTTTGCCCGAAGCGCAGGGCATTATTAACCGCATGGGTTTTAACAATAACGGTGTCGATGCGCTGATCGAAAATGTAAAACGGGCAAACTATGCGGGCGTATTGGGCATAAATATTGGCAAGAACGCCGCCACCCCGATCGAAAAAGCAGCGGACGATTATTTGATCGGGCTGCGCAAAGTGTATGCACACGCCAGTTATGTGGCGATCAATATTTCCTCACCGAACACGAAAAATTTACGTCAACTGCAGGGGGGAGACGAACTGGACGCCTTGCTCGGACAACTTAAAAGCGAACAGGAAAAATTGGCGCAACAACACGGCAAATATGTGCCACTCGCGGTAAAAATTGCGCCGGATCTGGATAACGAACAGGTCAAACAAATTGCCACCTTACTCATGAAGCATCGCATTGACGGCGTGATCGCCACCAATACCACCCTGTCGCGCGAAGGCGTAGAAGACCTGCCCCATGGCAATGAAGCCGGTGGCTTAAGCGGCGCACCGGTACGCGAAAAATCCACCGCTGTGATACGCCAGCTCGCCACAGAATTAAGCGGCAGCCTGCCTATTATCGGCGTGGGCGGAATATTGCAAGGCATTGATTCAATTGATAAAATAAATGCGGGCGCCACACTGGTACAACTCTACAGCGGCCTTATTTATCGCGGCTGGGAATTAGTCGCCGAATGCGCGGCGTCGCTTAAAAAAATGCCGCAATAAAAATCTGGAACAAGCTAGAAAGGTTAATTATGCGTGCACACACACTCAATTGATATTCGGGCGATTCAAGCCTCTTGGCAGGCATTCGATAAGATGGCGCATCTGCGTCCTATCCAAGATGACTGGTCACTTCGTGCCATAAGCAGCCGCTTGCATTATTGCCCCAAAGGAGACATCCGCTTCTGTCCGTACTATTATGCATATGCGGAACAATAAAAACGGGGATATTCAATTAATCGATTGCTTACTGAAAATATGAATTCCACACTATTTTTCATTGTACAGACCGGTGGGTCTGTCTAATAACTGTTAGGGATCACAACCTCTGTCCTTATGGCAACCCTCTACGAAATACTGCCGGATGCAAACGCGATCATGTCCCTTGAGCCAGAGGAACTCGCCGGACTTGCGCTTGAACTTCTAAACTCATCAGGCCCAAACGCTCCGTCGCGGTTGCATCCCACAAGCTTTTCTAGCCCCGAGACGCTTGGCGCATTCGCACCTGCTGTGCGGGAGCAACTTGCATTTGTGCTCTCCGAAGGCTGGCATTGGCTTGTTCAAGAGGGACTCATCGCACCAAGACCTGGCGACACGTTCGGGTGGCATTTCATAACGCGGCGAGGCCAGAAGATTCGCAACCGCGCCGAACTCTCGGCCTATATCAACGCAGTCATCTTGCCACGTAAGCTCCTCCACCCGGCAATCGCTAGCGCTTGCTGGTCAGCATTCCTGCGCGGCGAGTACGACACGGCTGTGTTTCAGGCATATCGTGAACTAGAAGTTGCCATACGCGAGGCCGGCAAATTCAACGCAAGCGACTACGGTGTAGACCTTGCGCGAAGAGCTTTTGATGCTAAGGGTGGTCCATTGACTGATATGTCCAAGCCCCCAGCAGAGCGCGAAGCTCTCTCCAGTCTTGTTGCCGGAGCACTTGGCTCATATAAGAACCCACATAGCCATCGCAAAGTTGAGTTGGCAGTCGATGAGTCAGTCGAGATGATCATCATTGCAAGCCACCTTCTGAAAATTGTAGAGTCGAGAGTCGCCGCCAATGTCGCACCCTAACCCGACATTCAACCCGGACTCAAAAGCGCGGAGCCGGTTAATATTACGTTAGGTTTCTTGGCGAATGTCCTATATCGAATCCGATGACGAGTTCTTCAAAATCGTTGAACAGCGCAGCGGCCTGCTATTCTCGACCATCAAGACTACTGCCTTTCCTCAAACGTACCGTGCTTTTTTCGGCTTCTGCGCAAAAACGAATAGCCTTAAAACTGCCATGTTCGACATGATTGAATCGAACAATCCTTATGCGTTCAAGGCATTATTTCGCTGCTATGCGGAGCACTACCTAAAGTTTACGTACCTCTTCATCCGCTTCCTCAAAGAGAAGAGTGATGATGTGGGTGATGAGTATTTTTCTTTTTGCGGCGCTGTAGAAACCCTAGATTACGCGTCGGCTATTTCATTAGCTGAAGGCCTACTTGGAAATGATGCATCACTTACGACTGACCGCATCCTTGAAAAGCTGTACCCCAAGGCAGCAACACTCAGTCGAAGTAACCTTGAGACTGCATCGGGAAAATTTAAGTACCGTGCAATACTGCGTTACTTGGCCAAAGAATCGCCAGAGCTAGTCGCAAAGGAAACACCATTCCTTGCGCAAATTGTTCCGGCTTACGCGTTACTTTCATCTTTCGTTCACGGTGGCCCATGGACTGATATGGATATGCAATCGTATGCCAAACCAGAAGCATTACTTGAGTGCGAGCACGATGCTGAGATTGTATTCATGATGACCGCCAGTGTTTTCATGTTCACAGCTATGGCTGTCTCACGAGAGTTTCCTGAGGTCGGATTAATTGCATCCAGTATCAAGTCTGTCATCAATCAATTCTTGGCCGAGTCGAATGAAGTCGAAACCTCTTAAGAAACACCTTTTAACTATATGAAAATAAAATGTAAAAAATTCGTTATTTTTGTGTTTCTTCGGCGCGATTTGCGGCACGGGGCCGATTACTGCGCTAACCCGTCAGTCAAGAGGCGCAAAAGGCCTCGCGCAGCCCCTTAGGGGCGGTAGCGGCATGGTATCAACATGTTCTAGCCGCATTTGTTTAAGTCTTTTAAGACCCGACCAATGTTAAGATAGAAAATCTGCTAATTTGTTATTAAATCAACATGAGTCGACTCGTTTACCATAACAAGTTAAGCAACATTGGCGGGGTTTCACCGTTTGACCAAGCTGTTTTGGAGGTTGCAGGAACAGGCGCCGTTGATATTGTCAGCCCTTATGTCAGCATCAGTTACCTTAAACGAATAATCAATGTCAGTCATGAGTGGCGACTTATATCTGATGTTGAAGCATGGTTAAGGTCTCTTCCAATTCGATCTAGGCCAAATGCTTTATCGTTTATTCGCAGCAATCTAAATCAAATTCATCATTGCCACATGGTTCATGCTAAAACCGTAATTGGTCAAGGGTTGGCCATGTTTGGGTCAGCAAACTTTACTAACACGGGAATGCTTAATCGCGATGAGTTAAGCGTTCTAATTGATGACCCCGTGATGATCGGTGAACTCGATACATGGTTTAACTTGTTGTGGGATCAAACAGCGTCCCCCGTTGCTGATGAAACAAGCGACTTTGTCGATTGGCTGGGTAAAAGAACCGAGAGCCATGCTAAAAGTGAAAAGTTTACCCTTTCAGCCAAGGGGCGAAATGTTCGTGCAAGCCTCGTTAGGATGCCAGCCCCAGAACAGGAAGATAACAACAGGCTTAGCCTTGGTATCGTCGCTCACGAGATTGTGGTGGATGAGCAAAAGCACTACGAATCACTGGGTGAGGTTATTGAGTTTTCAATTAACAAGATGGCTTCAAATGGCTTCACCTTTAGGCAGATGTCTACATCTGTGCATCAGTCATTTTCAGACACGACTACCCGCGAAATTTACTTTGCCATTTTGCGATATTGCGCCAATCACGTTAGGTCTGTTTTTGCCGTGGACACGATTAATAGGCTCATTTATTCAAAGGGCATTTTTATTCAATCGACAAGAGAGTCCATATTTCAAGTACTCGCTCATTACGATGAGTTCCTTTCACAATTAGTCCAACATTTTGATTTTTCAAAAGCAGCCGACATGCCGGGCGAAGAGGATTTGGAACTATCAACTGGGATTCAGCCCGTGCATCAGGAAATTCTAATTTCAGACCTGATAGATGCAGGCTTTATTGATATAGAAGATAAGGCAGGGAGCTTAGCTCAATACAGGTTGTCCGAAGATTTCGAATGGAGCGAACGCTACCGGTTATTTAAGGTCGCAGCCCACCTGTGGAATGCAAAGCATGAACATTTTTTGTTACATAAGCCCGCGATAGTAATAGATCAGCAAAAGCCAGAATCTATACCTGCTCCAACAAAATCAATCGAGGATATGGTCGCTGAGTTGCATACCAGAAGAAGGGCTGCGCATGCTGATGCCATTAATCAACAGGAAATAGAAAAGTTTAAAAAAGTGGACAGAATACTGGTCTATGTTTTGTATAAATGCTTTTCCAATGAAAAATTGCACGCGTTTAGCGATGCTACAGTAGTAGCCATATCCCGTGCCACGGGACATAAAAAATCGTTTGTTGCTAAAACACTTGACTCGCTCCTGTCGAGAAAAGGAAGAGGGATCGTTGTGGTAAATAACGGATACCTTGAAGTCACTAAAGATCTAGATGCGGAGCGTTTTGATGGATACCCATTATCACTTGCCGCTTACATGACTTCGTCTTTGAATGCGAAATCAGTTTAGTCAACGCTTGCAAAGTGAATAGCGGCATGGTCTTGATTGTTGCCCTTGGCGAATGTCCGGTAACGGGCAACGAATTTGCATAGGTCGATGACTGCTTCGGGTCGCATTACCGCCAGATAATATATAAAATATTTTCAATCCCAAATGCCTCTAATATACCCATAGAGAAAGTAACCGACGAACTCTTGTTATTTGCATTGCTATAAGGATCACTTTACAACAGCGCCCATTGCATTGCAGCACTCATAACACACTGTATTAATTAATATTTTCTAAGCACCATTCCCAATTAGTGTCTTCCACTATAATTTTTCGTCTTCCGCCTTACTTACATTCACCAAAATTTTTTCATTCGCTCTTGAAATTAGTCAGGTGCGCCCCTATTATTAGCAGTCGCTGGCGTTGAGTGCTAAGCAACAAAGCCGTTTTTTAGTTAACCGTATGTTTTAGGAGAATAAAGTATGAAAATTCGCCCATTAAGCGATCGCGTGATCGTTAAGCGTTTGGAAGAAGAGCGTAAGACTGCCTCTGGAATTGTGATTCCTGATGCAGCAACCGAGAAGCCAGATCAAGGCGAAATCGTCGCTGTAGGTAATGGTAAAGTTGGCGACGACGGCAAATTGCGCGCAATGAGCGTGAAAGTTGGCGACCGCGTACTGTTCGGCAAATATTCCGGTCAAGCTTTCAAAGTCGACGGTCAAGAACTGTTGACGATGCGTGAAGATGACATCATCGGTATCGTTGAGGCCTAATCCAAGCTCAAATCAAGGGAGATATCGCGTTGGCGCCTCTCCTCAACTTTGAACCTGGCTTAATGTAATAACTGATTTAAGGAGATATAAACATGGCAGCAAAAGACGTAAAGTTTCATGATGCAGCTCGCGCCAAGATGGTTGTGGGCGTAAATATTCTGGCTGACGCAGTTAAGGTGACGCTCGGCCCTAAAGGCCGTAATGTTGTGTTGGATCGCTCTTATGGCGCGCCAACGATCACTAAAGACGGCGTTTCTGTCGCTAAAGAAATCGAACTGAAAGACAAGTTCGAGAACATGGGCGCGCAAATGGTTAAGGAAGTTGCTTCCAAAACTTCCGATGTGGCCGGTGACGGTACTACAACCGCAACTGTGCTGGCTCAGTCGATTGTGCAAGAAGGCATGAAGTTTGTTGCCGCCGGCATGAATCCTATGGATTTGAAGCGCGGTATCGACAAAGCGGTGATTGCTGCGGTTGAAGAGCTGAAGAAGATTTCCAAGCCTTGCACAACCAGCAAAGAAATCGCCCAAGTGGGTTCTATTTCTGCCAACTCTGACACCGTAATCGGCGAGAAAATTGCTGAAGCGATGGACAAAGTAGGTAAAGAAGGCGTGATCACCATTGAAGATGGTCAAGGTCTGCAAGACGAGTTGGATGTAGTTGAAGGTATGCAGTTTGACCGCGGTTACCTGTCTCCTTACTTCATCAACAATCAAGATCGTCAAATCGCAGCGATGGACAATCCGTTCATTCTGTTGCACGACAAAAAAGTGTCCAATATCCGTGACTTGCTCCCGCTCCTGGAACAAGTGGCCAAAGCCGGTCGTCCATTGCTGATTATCGCTGAAGATGTTGACGGCGAAGCATTGGCAACTTTGGTAGTGAACAACATCCGTGGCATTCTGAAGACTGTGGCTGTTAAGGCTCCCGGCTTCGGCGATCGTCGCAAAGCCATGCTGGAAGATATCGCCATTTTGACCGGCGGTACTGTTATTGCTGAAGAAGTTGGCTTATCTCTGGAAAAGACAACTTTGGCTGAGTTGGGCCAAGCCAAGCGCATCGAAGTGGGTAAAGACAACACCACGATTATCGATGGCGCAGGTTCCGAAGAGGCAATCAAAGGTCGCATCGTTCAAATCAACAAGCAAGTGGAAGAGTCCACCAGCGACTACGACAAAGAAAAACTGCAAGAACGCAAAGCCAAATTGGCTGGCGGCGTTGCCGTGATCAAAGTCGGTGCTGCCACTGAAGTTGAGATGAAAGAGAAAAAAGCGCGCGTGGAAGATGCTCTGCATGCAACTCGTGCAGCCGTGGAAGAAGGCATTGTTCCCGGAGGAGGCGTTGCCTTGCTGCGTGCCAAGGTTGCTGTTGCCAAGTTGAAAGGCGACAACCACGACCAAGACGCAGGTATCACCATTGTATTGCGCGCCATGGAGTCTCCTTTGCGCGCCATCGTATCCAATGCAGGTGACGAGCCATCGGTTGTTGTAAACAAAGTGCTGGAAGGTACAGGCAGCTACGGTTACAACGCAGCGAGCGGCGAATACGGCGACATGTTGGCCATGGGCGTTGTTGACCCAACCAAAGTTACCCGTACAGCACTGCAAAACGCTTCTTCTATCGCGGGTCTGATGTTGACAACGGCTTGCATGGTTGCCGAGTTGCCTGAAGACAAGCCAGCCGGTGGTATGGGTGGTGGCGATATGGGCGGCATGGGTGGAATGGGCGGCATGATGTAATTAAAATTTTGGCGAGTTCGCTTGCCTAAGTTTTAAGCTGTACGCTTCAAGTTGCACAAAAAATACCCCGCATTTGCGGGGTATTTTTTCGTCTTTTATTAAGTTTTAGCGAAATTTCACCATATCGTTGTTTGCAAGAACGAAGAGAGTCGTTATAATGCGCGCCTTCGTAAAGATGGCCTGGTAGCTCAGTCGGTAGAGCAGAGGATTGAAAATCCTTGTGTCGGTGGTTCGATTCCGCCCCGGGCCACCAAAATTCATAAGGCTTGCAGAGATGCAGGCCTTTTTTGTTTGTAAACAACCGCAAGCAAATCGCAACCTATTTACTACCGAGTCCAAACAAGCCGCCGTACCCTGCGCTAAAATTCATACTCTAAAATAAATGAGCCTTACATGTCCGACATTCTGAAAAAAATATTAGCCGTTAAAGTTCAAGAAGTTGCACTGGCGCAACAATCCAAGCCGTTGGCACAACTACAAAATGAAGTCGCCCAAGTGCTTCCGGTGCGCGATTTTGTCGGGGCGATTCGCGCAAAAATTGCAGCGGGACAGTCCGCTGTGATCGCAGAAATCAAGAAAGCCAGCCCGAGCAAAGGCATCATCCGCGCTGATTTTCATCCGGCAGCTATTGCGCAAAGCTACGCGCAACATGGTGCAGCCTGTTTGTCGGTTTTGACGGATGAGTCGTTTTTTCAGGGCAGCGAAGCCTATTTAAAGCAGGCGCGCGCCGCGTGTCAGCTACCGGTGCTGCGTAAAGATTTTATCGTTGACGAGTATCAAATTTATCAAGCCCGGGCGATGGGCGCGGATGCCATTCTGCTGATAGTTTCCGCGTTAACGCTGCCGCAAATGCAAGCATTTGAAACCCTAGCGCATCAATTGGGCATGGCAGTACTGGTGGAGGTGCATGACGCAGCGGAGTTGGAGCTTGCCCTGCAACTCCTCACGCCGCTAATCGGCATCAACAATCGCAATTTGCGTACCTTTGAAGTAAGCCTGCAAACCACTCTGAATTTACTGCCGCGTATTCAAAGCGATACAAGATCAGATCGCATTGTAATCACCGAAAGTGGAATTTTTACCGCTGCTGACGTGCAGCTGATGCGTGCTCATCAAGTACATAGCTTTTTGGTCGGCGAAGCATTTATGCGCGCGGACGAACCGGGATTGGAATTAACGCGCGTATTTAGCGTGTTGTAATAAAACAACAAAATCGTTACATTTTTATGACAGAAACAAGAACGTGCTAATAATTAAGGCACAATGCTCCCGAATTCTCAGCATAGGGAATTTTGATTAAGCAGATCGACTGATAAAACCAACTTATAACTTAAGGAGCACTCAAAAAATGAATAAGAAAATAATCGCACTGGTTGTTGCAACTGTATTTTCTGCGCCCGCTTTCGCAGAAGTAAGCACCTACGGCATTATTGATGCTGCTGCTGTTTATGCCTCCGGCAAGGGACAACAAAGTGATTTAATTGGCTATTCCGGTGGCCTGTCCGGTTCACGTTTTGGCGCTAAGGTTACTGAAGACTTGGGTAACGGACTGACCGCTGTGGGCGTGCTGGAATACGCATTGGACACACAAATTCAAGCCAGCTCGGCCAATCTAAAAGCACGTCAACAGATGCTTGCAGTTGCGGGCGATTTTGGCACGGTTGCAGCCGGCTATCTGCAAACTGCAGCTTATGACTTTGCCGGAAAATTTGACCCGCTCTCAGGTTCTGCTATTTCTCCATACCAGAGCATTGCTGCCGGCGGCGGATTCTTGGTAGGCTCAACAACGGCTGCTGCTCGCGCCCAACGTGCCTTGGCTTACATTTCACCTAACATCAGTGGCTTGACGGTTGCAGTGAATTACACAACTTCACTCGACAATGCGCTGGGTAATTTAGGCAAAGCAGATAACGCCACCACCGGCCTCAAAACGTCCGCTTATCTGTTGTCCGGCACCTATGTGTTGGATGTACTGACTGTAGGCGCGGTCTATGCAGGTGCAAGCAGCGACAATGCCGGATCAACCTCATCGTCAGACTTGGCTGTTGGCGCCTCTTATGACTTGGGTATTGCAAAAGTCATGGGTACCTTTCAAATGGCCAGCGCTGGTTCTGTAACCAACACGGCATATTCCCTGTCCGGCGTAATGCCAGTTGGCGAACATGCCGTTGCCGCAAGCTTTGCAATGAGCTCCATGGACGCCGCCGACTCCAACGGCACTGGTTTGACTGTGGGTTATCTGCATAACCTGTCTAAAACGGCAACAGCTTACGCCGCGTTTGAAACAGTTAGCAATGGCAATGCAACCCATGCTTATAGCGTAGCTAACAATGCCCTATCAGCTGCCACCCTGACAAATGGCGGTGGCTCTACCCTGATCGCTATCGGTCTGCGCAAGAAGTTCTAATTAGTCTGTTTCAATATGAACAAAACGGGTGTCTTCGGATGCCCGTTTTTACTTAAATGGCCTTGAGCACAATTAATTAACAAAAAACCCCCGAATACCCCTTGCCAGAAGGCCAATTTTCTACAACAATCCGCACCGGTACTATTACCACAACTCTAGGGAGCTAACACACATGAATCGTAAAGAACTGATTGACGCATTGGCAACTAAGACTGACAGCAGCAAAGCTGACGCTGACCGCAATATTGCAGCACTGATCGAAATCATCACAGGCGCACTGAAAAAAGGCGACAACGTTGCTTTGGTTGGCTTTGGCTCTTTTGAAGTACGCAAGCGCGCTGCCCGCGTTGGTCGTAACCCTAAGACTGGCGAAGAATTAAAAATCAAAGCTTCAAAAGTTCCAGCTTTCAAACCGGGTGCAACCCTTAAAGCTGCTGTGAACGGCGTCAAGAAGTAATCTTCTGCACGGCGCATCGCAAAAAGACCGGATAGTTATCCGGTCTTTTTTACTCTAACAATCAAGGAATTAAAATGAATGACATCCTGCAGTACCTAAAGACACATGGCGAGCGCCTCGATTTTGAGATCGCCGAAGCTGCAGGAATATCCCTCGCAAAAGCGCGTACCCAGCTCAACGAGCTTGCCGCAAAAGGCGAAATAATGGCGTGCCATTCCACGCGTTTTGAAAAAGGCAAAAAGATTGAAGGCCTGAGCTGCCGCATCTCGGGTTATATCCCTCCCGCTACACCGGGCAGAAAATCCAAAGCACAATTAGTGCTTTCTTAGCCGATATTTGATGGGGCGAGTTTATTCCCCCGATCAGCAAATAAAAGTTACGCTACAAAAAAAGCGCATCATCAAGATGCGCTTTTTTCATTCCATCACCAATATATTACTTGGTGTGCCCTGCTGCTCTGCGGCGGGCAATCTCGGTCAAACGCAATACTTTTGAGGAAGAAAACAGACCGCGCAGACTGTGGTGCTTGCCTTCTTTACTATCCAACACAGGAAGATGGGTGCGCCCGGTGCGCTGGAAAGCGTCCAATACGCCTTGTACAGTTACCGTATCGACGTTTTTCATCTCAACGCTGACCCAGTCATGGGTCTTCTCCATGATATCTTTTACTTTGATATCTTTATGCGTTACGCCACGATCGGCAAAGCCCACGCTTTGCAAATAGCGCATGGGTTTCTCGCCCATGATGTCATAGGAAGTAATCATGCCCAGGATCTCATTGGATGCCTCATCGATCACAAAGGCAATACGCAAACCGGCCACCTTCATTTTTTCCAGCGCGGCATCAATGGTGTCCTCGGGATTGACTTTGAACAGGGCGCGCACATGAAAATCGGTCATCACCGAGACAGCCGGATCGGATAATTCGACTTGCCACAACTCATTGCCGGGCAATTCAATATGATTAATCGCTGAAAAAGTATGCAAGGTATTGGCTTTTAAATGTCCCATTAAGTTCTCCGTTAAATTTGATAAAGGATTGAAAATTGTCTGGCGCGAAGTATAACGCCTCCGATATTTTTCGTCAGGGCGAAATGCCTATTTTGCAATGAAGTTGCTGTTGATATAGTTGCTGGCTTCGGCATGCACAGGAAAGAGTTCCAACACGCGCGCGTACGCCGCATTGGCTTTCGGGACATCGCCCAGCCAAGCTTCGGCACGCGCCAAATAGATCAGTGCCGTGGCATCCGTCGGGTAATGCGCTGCAAGTTGTGTGGCACGCTGCTGCAACGGTGTCCATTTTCGCTGTGCTTCATCACAGATCATTATTTGCAGATGCGCGGTGTAATCCCAATTCGACAGCTGAATGATTTTCTGAGCTTCCACTGAGGCTTCGCGCCAGCGCTGCTGGGCGATCAGCGAACGGACAATGCCGTGCCGGGTTTCCAGTGAATGGGGATTTATTTCCAGCGCTTTGCGATAATCGAGAATCGAATCGGCAAACCAACCCAGCGCATATTTAAGTGCCGCACGGCGCATCAAAGCAAACTCATGATCCGGGGAATCCAACAGCACAAAATTTAACGGGGCAATTGCCCGCTCAAATTTCCCCAAACCTTCCAAGCGGTAAGACTCTTGCCAGGGCGTCTCTTCCGTTACATCCACCCCTTCGGACCAGGCCGGCGCCACAATAGATAACATCATGATTATAAATGATAATTTAAGTAATAATAATTTCATAAATACTTTCTTATTGAATAAAATGGTTCCAACTTTTTACCATTGCTTGCGTACACCAACGTATAAATAGCTGGCGGAATAAGCAGTCGTATGAGATACCGAATCCAATGTTGCCGGTACAAGCGCGTCGTATTTATCCAGCCCTCCCTGAACAATCAAAAGCGCTTCTTCGGCAAAGTTCCACTGTGCGGCAAGCATAAATCCGCCGGTTTGCAGATCGGCAAAGTTATAAACCGTGGCAGGCTCAACCGCATAAATGCGCTCTCCCACCAAAGCGCCCATTTGTATCTGATTCGGTGACCAGCCTGTTCCGTCAAAAAAATGCGTCCATTTCACATCGACCGCATCCGTGCTGGCCACATTTTGCGTGCGCTTCAAATTATCCGGAATAATATGGTACAGGCGGAATTGTAGCCAATCGGCAGCTTCATTAAATGCCAAGCCAATGGTGGGCGTAAACTGCATCACCGTCAGCGCCCCGTTACCCTGATTGCCTGCGGCATAACTGCTGTAGGCAAAACCCAGATCCAGATAGGACTCCTTCGCATAATCCAGAAATGCCATTTGTGCAGCCGCTGTTGTGACACCGGTTTCTTTGCTACTGTCGTTATTCCTGGCCACAATCACTTCGCCGGATAAAGTAAGCACCCCGGGCAAATCATCGGGCGTATAACGCTCCCAGCCGGATAAATTATAAGCAGTTTGGATTAACTTGCGGGCACCGGAAGATGCGCCGGTGGACTTCTGCTTAACCGTGGTAGCGGATAAACCCAAGGCCATTCCATAGCGTTCAAGATATTGCAAATCCGCACTCATTCCGACCGTTGCAACACTATCGCGCGTTGGAGAATTACTATAAGTGCCGTAAGAAGCCTGCGGCATCAGCGCCATTGTCCACTCGCCGGGAACCGGCAGCGGTGGCAACTCGTTGCCATCGGCAAAGGCGGAGGGCAAACCAAACAGCGCACCACACAACAGCGCTGCGCGGCAATAACTTTTGGAAAATATTAACGATGCATGCATGAACTTAAAATCCCGAGTGATCTGTAAAGTATCGGTAAACTATTTTGAATGTTGATGGTACCCCACTCACGCAAGGTTAACCCACACTTCGTATTCTTCAAAAAATGCAAAGGACTGGTACATGCGCACATGATTCGGCCAGCGATACTCCATCGCGCGCAGTTGCGGATTATAAATTGCGGTGTAAAGCGTACCAAATCCCTGTGCATAATTGGAGGCAAACAGCGGACTATATTCAAACGCATTCACGAAAGATTCAATGTTGCTGAGCGGATCGTACAGTTTGCCCAGCAAAAACTGCTGCCGCTCATAAGATCTTGAAAAAATTGCATAATTTGTCAACTCATAATCGCCCTGATGATTCACTGCCAGCGGCTTATAAGTGATGTTGGGGCTTGAAAAAGGCGTGAGCTCAACGGTGCGCACCTGCCCCTGCGCATCCAGTAAGGTGACGTTGTAAGCCATGTGCGCGGGCACACGGTTTAACACCTTGACGGCATCGTCCACCGTGCTGCAAAACTCCAGCACATAACGCAAAATAATCGGAATGCTAAATCCTTCGGTGACATCTTCTTTGCCGCCAAAGGCCAGCGACACGGATAAGCCGTGTTCATTCATCCCGTCCAACACGCCCCACAAACAGTCGGTGGAAGCGATCACCCCCGTGTTATGCCAGTGCGTTTTCATGATGCGCCCCTCGCAAAATTCCGGGGCATAGTCATAGTTGCGCACCAGAATGGGCGAATAGCGCGTCCACACCGCCTGCGAACAGCCGGAAAGATAAGGCGCCGGGCAATAAAAACTCAGCAGACGCGCGTCCACATCGTCCGCTTGAGTAATTTTTATCAGATGTTCCCATAGCGGCACAAACTCCGGCATGTAGGTTTGCAGTGCGTTACGGCACTCCTGCAAACCGGGACGTTTTAGCTCGCCTTCGCTGGCAAACCAGTGCCGGTAACCCGCAATCGACTCATGATAATAAGCCAGCCATTGATAGCTGGGGAAGGCTTCGGAAACCGCCTGAAAACGCTTGGTGATATAGCTTGTCATTGCTCACGCCCCGCTTTTAACATTGGCTGGATTGTGATTCAGCGCCACCAAAGAGCGCTCTTCCTGATTGAGGGGACGATACTGAAAACAGCTTTGTAGCGCCGTAACCCAATGCGCCCCGACTGCATTTAATTTCCCCTGATCATTACGAATAATCCGGTTTAAAAACATGACTGCCAAATCGCCACCGTGATAGGCATATTCACCGACATTCATGATGCGCAATATATACGCCTCATTTTCCGCCAGTGCCTCGCGGCGGTTATAACCCGTGCGCTGCAGCGTGAGTTGACCGTCCGCGCCCAGCGCATAAACACCGGAAACCGGCGCCTGGGTGATGATCTTCAGGGACTCTTCGGTATATTTCAGAACCACTTGCGCGGCAACTCCCGTTGCGCCCTGCTGCAACACCGCCTGATTAAATTCGTTCACATCCAGGGTGAGTTCGACATCGGGTGCGTATTCCAGCAAATGAAATAAAAACAACGGAAGCGTTGTCTCGCTGAAATTCGACATATTGGTCATGGCACTGATGCCGGTGATGCGCGCATTCAACTCGCCCAAATACACCTCATGCGTATCCAGGTCGACCAGATAATCCAACTCAAAATAGCCGCGGTATCCGCGCTGATATAAAGCGTCGCCCATCGCTTGCGAATAATGCAAAACCTGACGGCGAATATCCGGTGAAAAAGCAGCCTCATACAATTCATTGCCGCACCAACCGCCGGCATACGGCGTGAGAGATTCAATACCGATCAACTCGGTGAGTAGTGGGCCGACAAAAGTGCCCCAGCGCGTGGCGCAAGCTTCGATGGCAGAGCCGCTACAGTTTATCCAGCGCATCACTTTGACCTGTGCTTCCGCTTCAATTTTATCCGCCACCGCCAGATAATCCGCTTCGCACGCGATGAAGAAAGTGGTTTTTCCCGAGTCGCCGTAGGGCGTTTGCACCACCCAGCGCGCCCCCAAATTTGCCTGTTGCGCAAGCGCTTGCAGATTCTCAAACGAACTTACTTTACCCAGCACATTCGGCACGCTGCGCACACCGGCCTGATTGCCAATTTCCGTGGTGACAATCTTGCTGTCTATCTCGCGCACCAGACTGCTGTTCGGCAAAATAATGTCCAGATTTAAACTATGGCACAAGGCTTCAATCTGCGCGTTAAAAAACAGAAAGATCACGCGGCCACCGGGCTTGTTCCGGGCCAATAAACTGCGCACTTCCGCGCTATTCAGCAGATAGGTATTAATCTCTTCGATGCTTTCAAACACGCGCGCATGATCATCGGCAATCATCAACACCCGCGGATGCCGGTGATCAAAACAATCAATTAAATTAATATTCAGCCAGCCCCGCACCCACTCATGCAGCCCCATCAAATTAAAATTACTGGCGCTGATAAAATAGTACGGGACATTATTTTCAGCGAAATAACGCTTAATGTCGGCTATGGAGTTAAGTGTTTGTGGCATGTAAATTCCCGACTTAAAAATTATTATTTAGACGACTTGAATTATTTGCTGCGGCTTCATTTTTTCCGCCAAATAATCCCCGCGAAACACTTTGAAACCGAGCTCAAAGTTATAGCCGTGAATTTCTTTCACTTTGATATGCCGGAAATAATCCAAAATCTCGGTGGTGATAATCTGTCCGGGCACGATTACCGGAAAACCGGGCGGATACGGCGTGACAAAACTGGCCGCAACCCAGCGCTGCCCGGCCTGAACCTGTTGAATCGTTTCGGCGGATAGCGGAACGTATTCAACATTGGCGTCTTCCATGCCCTGATAGTGTGCCGCGCGCATGTCGCTGGCATAAAAATCCCCCCCGGTGAAAGGCATAAAGGCGGGGTGAAAAAGACGTTTTTCGGGCAGGGGAATAGACGGCTCGAAATGTTGCACGCCCGCGCGCGCGCGACTTTCAGTTTGAAATTTGCTGGCCATTTCATGCAGCACTTGCAGCAGGTAATCGATACTTGCCTGAGTCGCCCCGATGTTAATCAACAGCAACACGGTATGCCGCGAAGTTTTATTGACCTGAATATCGTAACGCGTCATCAACAACTGGCGGAAGCTGCTGCCATCGATGCCGCATTTGCTGACGTTCAGCGAAATCCGGGTCGGATCAATCACAAAATCGGACTGCCCCCAGGCACTGCTTAATTCAGCCAGCCCGGATTCCGTCGCCTGCAGGTTTTGCTTGCGGTAACGCGCCGGAATCATTTCGTCATCACCCAGCACTTCAAAATACGGCTTGAGTAATTCGGAGGCGCAAATGCGGCTGCGCAATTGCATCGACAACAAAATTGTATCCCGTACCCGATGAAATCCTTCCAGAGCAGCTTGGCGGCGCGCAATATCCAGCGAAGCGATAATTTGATAATTGGGCGACGTCGACGTGTAAATTCGAAACGCGTCCAGAAATTTGGCGCGATTAAATTGCACATCGGCCACCTGAATCATCGAAGCCTGGCGAAATGCGGTGAGTGTTTTATGCGTGGATTGGGTTGCATATACGCGCAACTGAACTTGGGCGGGATCGGGATAGAGCGTTTGCAGCCACTTACTGTCATCCGGATTGGCATCAAAACCCGCCCGCCAATTCAAATAAAATTCTTTATATTCAATAGACTGTATCCTATTTCGGATTTTCTTCACGGCACTCATTGCGCTTCGGCTGTGGTACAGCGGATGAAAGTGCGCGAAGGCAAACCACGCTTCGTCCCAATGAAAAATGACATCGGGCTTGATCGCCAAAATCTCCATCATGAAATTTTCAGCGTGATAAATCAGACCGTCAAAAGTTGAATTGGTCAGGGTAATTTGTTTGAGCTTATCCAGGCGACCATGCTTTTTCAGGTCCAGCATCACCGCTTTAATTTGTGCCAAATCAATCCCCCCATACAGATCGTAATCCACCAGCGGATACGTTTCCAAAAAGATCGGATACGCGCCGGTCAGCATCACCCCGTAGGGAATTGATTTATGACAGTCGGCAGAAATCAACACAATGTCGCCGGGTTGCAAATTGGCTTGGCACACGATTTTGTTGGAGGTCGAGGTGCCGTTGGTTACAAAATAACTGGCATCCGCACCGAAGGTTTCCGCCGCTTTCAAATGCGCCTGTTTAATCGCCCCGGTCGGGTCCAACAAAGAATCCAAGCCGCCCTGCGTGGAAGAAGTCTCCGCCAGAAAAACATTGTCGCCGTAAAAATCCAGCATGTCGTGAATCCACGGCGAGCCTTTGATGGAGGCGCCACGCGACAATGGCAGTGCATGAAACACTCCTTTGGGTTGGCGGCTATAAGCTTGCAGCGCATCAAAAAACGGTGTGGAAAAACGATCACGAACCCCGTTTAAAATGGCCGCATGCAAATCCTGAAACGGGTTGACATGAAACAGCACGCGCGAGAAATGACTGCGAATGTATTGCGGCAATTCCGCGGCCGATAATTCGCTTATCAAATAATGATCCAGTTCAGGGCGCACCGCGCGAATGGTGCGACACAGATTAACTTCCACGCTGTCCTGCCAGTTTAACGGCGCGGTGTTGGCCAGCAGTGCCTTGCTGTAATAGGCAAACAGCGGCGCGGATGCGAGCGTGCCGGGCTGGATATGATTCAAATAAATACAGGCCTGAATATCGGAATTGGCCAATACCGCGGTCAGCGCATCTTCGGCTGAATCCACCAGCACAATGTCGTAAATATATTCGTCGTGCGCCGACTTAAAAGAAGCCAGGTGTTGGCGATACAACATCTCGTAATCCTCCGGAAAAGGATGAACGATGAGTACCTCAAAATAGGGTCTAAGTGGCGAGATCGGCCGTGCCTGCAGTTGCCGGTCTTCATGCAAGGTTGGGCGATCCAGCGTCTCCAAATTCGTTGTAAACGGACTAAAAACATGCTGCCGATAACGCCCTTCTTTAAGTTCGTACAGGCAGTTATTGACCAACTGGGCAAGCAAGGCACCCTGCCCCGACTCCGTGTAATACGACAGGCGCAAAAGCACTCCGCGACCGGGGAACGTCCAGAACCGGTCAACCGCATAAAGCCGCTGCAGTATATCATATATCTGTTTGTAATCAATATGATACAAATTTGCCGCCGCAGCCAATTCCTGCCACAGTTGTTCCCGTTGATGGGTTAAGTCAAAGCTGTTCATACGCCTTCCCGGTTATTTTTTCTCGACATAAGCTTGCGCTTCCAAGTGCCCCGGATAACGTACCAGCACGGCAGAATAGGCGGCATAGGCTTCGCCTGTTTTATTTTGCCACGCCTTGGCGCGCGCCAGATAAACATAAGCACTCGAATCTGTCGGATAACTGCTTACCAACGTATTTGCCACTTGCGCCATTTCATCCCAATTTTTTTGCGCCTCGAATATCACCGCCAAGCGCAGCAGAGCCGTATAGTTATTCGGTGAGAGATCCAAAGCCGCATTGGCATTCTGCTCGGCTTCGCGCCACCGCTTGGCGGCCATCTGCGGCAGGAGAATGCCAAGTCGCGCATCAATGGATTTTTTGTTGCGCTCAATTGCATAGCGGTATTCGCGGATCGATTCATCATAACGTCCCGACAAATAATATAACCAGCCACGGCGCATTAATTTAAATTCCGCATCCGCGCCATTGGCGGGAATAGGATCGATGACATTAATCGCCTCGGTGTATTTTCCTGCCGCTTCAAATTGATACGAGCTTTGCCAGACCGGGTTTTCAGCCTGTGCCGTGCCTGCTGCGGTAATAACAAATGTGAGTGCCAGTGTAGAAAACAATTTCATGATTTTTCCCAATATTAGAGTTAAATAATAATTTCAGACTTTTTTCAATGCCGTCTCCCAAGCCGGCACACCGATATCGGCGCGCTGAAAAGAACTGGTCGCCTGCAAGGTATAACACTCGTCGCCAATTTTTGCGGTGATGTAGGTAGCACCCACTTGGGGAATAATTAAACTCTCGGTGTGCAGCGCAATGCCGGAAATTTTCTGCCGGTGCAGGGCTATTTGCCGCCAGCCCTGCGCCTCTGCATCCCAACTGCGCTGGTAACTGCTGTTGGCAAAAGTTGCCCAGGGCCATGCCAGCATGGCCAGCCATTTTGCCGTGTTGGCCGGAAGCAGTTTGGCCAAAGTGGCCTGATCCTGCCAGCGCTCTATTTGAAACGAAGCGGGGGTATAGCCGCATGCCAGCAACCATAAATCCAGATAAGGATCCGCCTTGCCGCTGCGCTCATAGCAGGAAAAAACCGCCCAGGTAGACTCGGCAATGCAACGTCCGCCCGCGCTGGAAATCAGCACCAGGCGCCCCAAATCATCCACCTCGCAATGCAGCGACCAATCCGCTTTAATCGTTTCATTGTGCGCAACGGTATAGCGCAAACCCCGCCCGGCCATCAGATAAAACGGGCGCACTTCGCCCAACACTGCATTGCCCAAGGTGGCGGACTCATCCGGCACAATCGACAATTCATAACGCACTGGCTCGGCTTGGTTGGAGATCAGCACACTGGCCAAATGAAACGGCGTGGTGGGCGCGCCCATTTCTTCACTGATTTGCAAATGCAAATGAATATGCGGCTGCGGAGAACGTCCGGAGTTTCCGCAGTAGCCCAGAAAATCTCCGGGCTTGATCCATGCCCCCGCATGGACTGCCACAGTCCACGGTTTCAGATGGGCCACCAGGGCAAACTTTCCATCGAACAAGCGAATCAGCACATGATTACCCCAATTGGCCGCAACATTGACCGTGCCCGGTGTATTGTCCGGAATGTCATTCGCCACGCGCCACACCTGCCCGTAGGCAGGAGATAAAACCGGCTGGTTATACGCATAAAAATCGGCCAACTGATAGCCTTGTCCCGTGAAGCTCCTACCCCCTTTTAAGACAATAAAATCAAGTGCATGCCGCCACGGGCCGCGATGGGTATACGCCCCCGAAAAGCCCTGCGATACCGTCCAATATCCCACAAAGGGCAACGCCAAAGCCAAGCTTCCCGGATTGCCGGTACGGGTGCGGCTGATATGGGCACGCGCATAGGAATGCTCCGGAAAATCCGGCAGCAACAAATTAAAACTGCTGGCCAATTTATTGTTGCGCACCACCGCGTACAACACGATCCACGCGGCCAACACAAACGGCATGGAGAACGGCACCAGGTGCGCAACATCCAATATTCGTCCCAACGCCAACGATAGCCAGGCGGAAATGACCGCAGCCAAAGCAGCCAGTGCAGCCGTGCGCCATGACGGCGTGGCAAACAAACCGCCCACCAGTAATGCGGCAAGAATGGCATTGCTATCCCATGCGGTACTGGCCAAATGTTCGGGAGCCGCGCCCACCAGTTTGAGCCAGAACAGCGCGGTTAAATATCCGATAAGCGCGATCAGCAAATAGTAACGGGAGAACGCCAGCAACACGGCAACGAGAAACAGGCCCACAAACGGATTAGGCAGAAAGTATAGATTGCCAAAGGCACTCAGAAATTGATCGACCTGCGTGCCGAGTAACTCCGGTGGTGCCGAATAGGCATTGAAGGTGACCGTGGTTAAGCTACTTCCCGCGGCGGCGGTAAGCATTGCCACCAGCGCAAACGGCAAGCTCAAAATCGGCAAGTGCAACAATGACCAGGCCAGACGCCCCAACACCACCGTTAACCAGCCGGAAAATATTCCGCCCAGAATGGCCAGCGCCAACACGCTAAATCCGGCACTCCAAACATGCGCCACAAACAGGCCGGTTAGCAGACCATTAAAGACACACACCGGACGCTCGTTCTGATCTGCCCCGGCAATTTCTCCCGCATACCAGGCGCACACCCCGCCGACCAATCCGATCAGACCGATGTACGGATCCAGAAAAGTTAACGCCAGCAACAGTGTCCCGGCTTTCCACGACGGCACCAGCGCCACCCAGGCATAACCGCGTGCAACTTCTTCAAACATCAACAGGAAGTGACCGCGTAAAATTTGCAGCATAAATAACGCCTTAATAAAAATATACTTTAATAATCAATATGATACGCGCACTCGCGACTGGCGATAAGTAACGCTATAGCTGCCGCGCCGCTATTACTTCTTGGGTGTTTTATTGCCTTGTATTTGTTCGTGTTGCAGACGCTTAATTCTGATATCCGCCAAATCTGTATATCTTCCCTGCGGAAAATCCTGCAAATAATTTTGATAGCCGGTCAGCGTGTCAGCCTTGTCCGCGCTTTTCCAGGCCTGATAATCGCGGTCATCTTTGGACTGTTTTTCCACCTGAAATTTTGTCAGGCGGATTTGTGCCATTCCGGTAAAACGTCCCTGCGGATAACCCGCCAAATAACTTTGATAGGCAGACTCTGTGCCGCTTTGCTCCGCCATTTTCCATGCCTGGTATTCAATTTCGCGGTACTCCTTTTCCCGCAAAGCGAGTTCCGGGTCAGCCTGCAAGATTGCAATGCGATCCAAGGCAAACGCTGCATATTTTCCCGCCGGATACTGGTTAAGATAAAACTGATAATCTTCGCTGCGCCCCGCGTGATTAACCACATCCCACAATGCGTCATCCGCCGGCGCCGCACTGCAGGGTTGATTTTGTTTAGCCGTATCCGCAGCCTGTGCCGGCAGACAAACACCCGCCAGAAAAATCGCCAAGATACTATATGCAATCCTGTTTTTCATCGCGCCACCTTCAGTTAGCCAAACATGCAAAATTATGAGGGAAGCTTGCCAAATGCTTTCTCAACTGCGCTTCCATAAAACTTCAGTCTGCTGCTCAACCCGATTAATAACCCGACTTAACACAAACAATAAATCCGATAAGCGATTCAAATATTTCAAGCCATTTTCCGGAAGCGCTTCAAGCTGCAGCAACCTTACCCAGTCCCGCTCGGCACGGCGCGCCACGCTGCGCGCCACATGGCATTGCGCCGCTGCACGGCTGCCGCCCGGCAGTATAAATTCTTTGAGTGACGGCAGGTCAGCGTTGAAATCGGCAATGGCAGAATCCAGAATCGCCAGCTTGTCTTCGGGAAAGGACGCGGCGGGATAAGCCAATACCGAACCCAAATCAAAAAGGTCATTCTGGATTTTTAACAAAATTTCACGGATGGCATTTGGCAAATTTTCACTCAGCAACACACCCAGCTGACTATTTAGCTCATCGACCGAACCCAGCACCTGAACCCGTAAGCTGTCCTTGCCAATTCGCGTGCCGTCTGCCAACCCTGTCGAGCCATCATCGCCGCTGCGTGTGACAATTTTGCTTAAACGGTGGGCCATTATTGCCGTTCCAGACAGGCCAGATATACCGCCGCATCCGGTGCTGTTTTATTGCGCTGGGCTTGCCAAATCATCTCCCCCAAACAATCCATCATGGCGTGCTGCGCTTCATGTGACGAGTGATATTTTTGGGTCAGCCGGGAAAATTGCTCGCGCACACCGTGCGGCTGCCCAATCGAAAATTGTTCTTCCAGCGTCAGGTGCATCATCAAATGCAAAAACGGATTGACCACATTGCCATCCGGCGCAAAATCCTTATCCTGATTGCGTTGGGCATCGGCG
The DNA here is from genome assembly GCA_041660815.1 of Gallionellaceae bacterium. GTDB lineage: Bacteria > Pseudomonadota > Gammaproteobacteria > Burkholderiales > Gallionellaceae > PALSA-1006. Next base: position 39,069 of record JBAZVN010000012.1, read on the forward strand.
AGCAGTTCGTGATATTCGGGATGTTGGGTAATCAGTTTTACAGTGAGGTCTTCCAGTGGTGTGAGGACTTCTCCGGAGAGATTTTTGCGCCAGGATTCAAATAAAAATTGCCGGGCTTGATCGCGGGTGGGATTAAACATGGAGCATACCTTGGTAAGTGCTTGCCTTTGTAAGTACCGGGTATTGTCCCTGCTTAAACCGCGCCCGTCAACGCGTCAAATATTTGCACCCCAAGTCGTGTTGAACGGGGATAAAAAAATGTCAATCCGCACATTTACGAATGCGCTTTTCAGTAATACTTGAGTCTATAATCCGCGCATCACAAGGGCGCTTCTAAAAATTCAATTTTCTGATGAAACTACTAGCCATCTCACTAAGCTGCAAAAAACGCAGCAAGTGATTGGTTAAAAGCTTGGCAAGGCGCGAACAAAAAATTAGGACGCAGCATATACAGGATATGTAAGGAGTAATTTTTTGTGAGTAACGCGGCATAGCGAAGTAAATTTAATTATTAGAAGCGCCCTTAAGGAATTTTCAGCAAAGGACTCTACTCATGCAACTCATGGTTTCAACCGATATCTCACTGCGCACCCTGATTTATTTGGGCAGAAAAAACGCGCCGGCAACAATTAAAGAAATAGCCGAGGCTTCCAACGTCTCCAAAACACACTTGATGAAAGTTGTCATGACCCTGGTTGCCGCCAATTTTCTCAGCAGCGAACGCGGCCGCAACGGGGGCGTGCGCCTGGGACTTGAGCCCCATGAAATTTCAGTCGGCGCTGTAGTACGCCTGATGGAAACCAATCTGGCGCTGGTGGACTGCATGAAAGACGAAAGTACTTCTGCAGCCTGCCCCCTGCTGCCCAAATGCAACCTGAAAAATGTTTTTGAAAAAGCACAGCAGGCATTTTTAACGACGCTTGATGAAAGCACGCTGGCGGATTTGCTTTAACGTCTTTGCAAAATATTGCCCGCAAATTTATTTCAGCTCCTCTATTTTGGACTCTGCCGCCTCCGAAGTTTTTTGCAGCATCCCCATAATCGGCAACTCCTCGCGGCTCAAGCCCAAGGCCTGCAAAACTTTCAACGCCGCATAGGCATCATTGGCCGCATAAAGCATTTGCTGTGGATTGAGCCGGGGTTGCGACCAGTTTGAAGTGGTCACATGCCGCGCCTTGGCAAACCGTTGTTTGAACAGCAATGCAACTGCCGCGCGCACGCCCATATCTTTGTGGTACCCCGCCCGGTGGAACACCGTATTGAGATCAACCACCCCGGAAAAATGAATGCCCAGCTTCGCATAAATCTGCGCGCTATCCGATTTAAGGCCGAAACCCACTTTAATTAACTGCTCGGATTGCAACAACCCGATTAAAAATGGCAAGCCATCTACTTGATTTACTTGAAATAAATAGGCCTTATCGTGCAGGGAAAACTGCACCACATGCGGGCCTTCACTGACATCGCCAACCACAAATGTCGGTTTGGATTCGGTATCAAAACCTACCATACCCGCAGCCATAATCTCGGCAGTCGCGCGGGCAAACTCTTCCCTGGTAGATGGCACATGGATATGCTCCAGCGTGAGGCCAAAAAAGGACGGCAGCAGTGCAAGTTCAGCTTTAGTCGGGGCGATTTTTTTCATATTGTGAGGGTGCCCCGTGGGGGCCCTGAAAATGTGTTTAGCGAGGTAAAGAAAGTTTTAGAGCGATGTATCAGAGGGTGGCTGATAACGCCGAATGCAGTTCCCCCCGGAGGCTTTAGCCTGATACATCGTCTGATCGGACAAATAGAGCAAGCCCACGCTATCTTTGCTGTCTTCAGGATAAAGCGCATAACCGATGCTGGCCAGCATGTTGATTTGTTTATCTTTAATTATCTGCGGTTCGGACAAGGAAAGAAGTAGACGTTCCACTGCCAGCGCGGCTTCCTGCGCATTATTCATGTCGCCCAACAACACGATAAATTCATCTCCCCCCAAACGTGCCACCGTGTCATCCCCGCGCACTGCGGCTTGAAATCGCCGGGCAACTTCGATCAGCACTTGGTCACCCGCATCGTGGCCATAGTTATCATTGATGGGTTTGAAGTTGTCGAGATCGACGAAACATACCGCCAGCACACGCTGATAACGTGCATTATGAGCGATTGCCTGATTGAGCCTGTCGAACAGCAGCGAACGGTTGGGCAAATGCGTCAAAGCATCGTAATAGGCTTTATCCTCCAGAATATGTTGTTGGTTTTCTATTTCCGTATCACGCAGGTGCAGGAGTTTGTGGGAACGGAATATAGCAACGCCCAGCAGAAAAAACCCCGTCGCCATCACAACCAGAGCCAGCCCCCATACTTCCCGCTGTATTTTCACCAAGCTCTCGGTGTAATAGGTGTTCGCAATATCGACACGCACCCAACCGACATCCATCCCGACATTGACGATATGCCAAATACTCCTGGAATTGGGGTTCACCTCTGCCCGTATGTGCTTTGCTTGGGGCGGAAGCGTTTTTTGAACATCAAAAACAGGATGCGCGGGGGCATCGTGCGAACTGCCATGAACATAACCCAGTACCTGTCCCTGCATGTCAATCACCAAAGCTGAGCGCACATCCGGATCAGACGCCGTTTGTAGCAACCGTGCTTCCACCGCCCCGTAATCCCTGCGTACCAGATCCGGCGCGACCGCATTGGCCAACCCCTCTGCAATCAAATTTCCGTCCCGTAGTTGATGCTGCTCAACCATATTGCGGTTGCTATGGATAATCCACATTGCACCGCCTGCCACCAGAATAACAATCGCCGCCAATGCGGTCAGAACGATAGGGAACAACAGTTTTGTAGAAGCGATTTTGTTCAATTTAGCCGCCTCCCGATGCCACAAAAAGCGCCAGATTGAGCTGTTCGAGCTCCTTATAGTCACGGGCATAATCGGCTCGCACCGGTTGCGCAATCTCAATTTCTTTCAGCAGTTCGCGCCCGGCCGGGTCGGTTGCAATACTCAAAAAGCCCGCGATAACTTTTTCCCGCACACGCTGCGGAATACGCTGATGGGCGGAAAAAGGGTGCGGCCTGTAATTCGGGGTGGCAAACAGAACGCGCATTTGCGATTGCAGCTCTGCCGACTCGTGGCTCAATGTCGTATTGGCACCACCGCCAGCCTGTGCCGTGCCCAGTAGCACCGCCCGGTAAACATTGCTGTGCGAGCCGACATAATCGGCGGTGATATGAATATTTTTCCGGGCGAGCAGAGCCCGAATCACCAACGATGCTGCATAGGCATTCGGGGCAGGAAAGGCAATCGTTGCCCCTTCGAGTTGTTGGATGTCCTGCACCGGGCTGTCCTTGCGCACCAGCAGCACGCCGCTTAAACCGGACTGTTGATCGCGCACCAGCGGGACATAGCCCGGTTTGCTCGCCACCATGATCTGATGGTAAGGATTTAGCAAAACAAAATCGGGTTTCCCCGCCCGAATCGCCCGTTCAAACTCGACAAAATTGGCCGGAATATGCAGGTCAAAACACAAGCCGCTTTCCTTGCCCAATCTCTCAAGCAAAGGCGCCCAGTTTTGATAGAGCGATGTGGCAGCCAGTCTGGGAATAAGATAAACCGAATTACTATTTCGGGCAGATTGCTCCCCCAGACATGGCTCGGCCATAACCGGAGGGCTGCAAAACAAAAAGAGGATCAGCAAACCTCCACATAACAATCTCATTACAGCACGCTTTCTTTAAATGATGGTTTTATCTCGTCAGCCATTTCGGGGGGGGACGATGCGAACCATAACCTTATCAGGAACGCAGGATTGATTCTAACTCTGATTTGACCGGAAATGCGCTCAAAATACTAATTGTGATGAGAACTGGAAAATAGGCGGAATGTGGCATGTCCCCGTTAAACAAATTTTAGAAGTTCAACTTTGTTTTACTGCCCGCGCCCGTAGTTGCCCGCACGCCCCCTCGATCTCCTGCCCCGCCGAATCACGGATCTTAGCCAAAACACCGCCAGACCTAACTAACTGTATTATATGTGAAATTTTATCATCCGACGGGCGGCGATAGTCAAGCCCGTCCACTTCATTGAAGGGAATAAAATTCATAATGGCGTACTTTCCGGAGAGCAGTTGCACAATCCGCTCCACTTCGGCATCGCTGTCGTTTACCCCCTCGATCAACGTCCATTGATACTGCACTGGATAGGCCGTGGCGCGCGCATACACCTCGGCGCGCCCTACCAATTCCTCGATTGCAATCAACGGCGCATGCGGCAACAACTTGGCACGCAGCGTTGCATCGGTGCTGTGCAGCGAAAGCGCCAGCGCGGGTTTAACCACCTCATGCGCCAGACGATCAAACACGCGCAAATCTCCCACCGTGGACAACACCAAATTCTTGTGCCCGATATTGCCCTGCGACCCCAGCAGCGAAATCGCTTCCAGCACATTGTCCAGATTGTGTGCCGGTTCGCCCATGCCCATAAAGACAACCTTGCTCACCGCGCGGCGACGGCGCGCGAGCACCACCTGCGCCACAATCTCGGCGCTGCCGAGCTGGCGCAGCAAACCGTTGCGACCGCTCATGCAAAACACGCAACCCACCGCACACCCCACCTGGGTCGAGATGCACAGCCCGCCGCGCGGCAACAGCACGCTCTCCACCATCTGACCATCATGCAACTCCACCAGCAGTCGCGCGACCTCATCATCGGCGGGGTATTCGCCGTGCAAGCGCGCCAGTCCGCTTAACTCCGCTTCGATGGCGGACAATTCATTGCGCAACGCAAGCGGAAAAAAAGTCTCGGCGGGGCTGTGCTTTCGGTCGTAGGAACTGACCTGTGACCAGCCGCGCAGCAGCCTATCTTCGTGGCACGGCTTGGCGCCAAGGGCTTGCAGGCGTTGGCGCAGATGGGCGATACGCAATGGAGAGGGAGAAGAGATAATCAAAATTTGCCTAAAAGAAACAGTCAGCAGTAAATCACAATATATTAAGTCTTATAAAACAACGAGCTACAGAAATACCCGCGACTGCCGCCCCGATGATTGCCTGCGAGGCAAACAAAACCAAGATCCTAACAGTTTGAATATCCGTGAAAATCTACAGCTGAATTAACGTGTGCAGGAAAGGTTAACCAGTTGCGTGAACAGGCGAATTTTAACCGAAGCTCACTCTACGGATACGGTGTACAGCAATGTTGCAAAGCGCAAACGCGGCGTGCGCTGATGTTGCTTCCCCAGTTTTATCCGCGCCCACCAGTATTACCCGGGTAATATTGACAATTAATTTTATCCGGATAAAATATCGCCATTCATCACCAGACACGAAAGGAAATATTTATGAGTACAGCACCATCATGCATCGCATTTTTGGGTGAGCAATGTATCGCTGCGGGCGACCTGCATTTGGTCGCAGCCGCAGTCAAGCAGCGGATCGATGCGGGCGAGCAAAGCCATTTTCTGATCTTCGACGACATAAGCAGCGAGCCGGTAGAGGTGGATTTTCGCGGCACGCTGAAGTCGGTGCTGCATCGCCTGCCGCAGCCCGCCATCAAGCAGGAGACAACCGAAAGCGGGGCGGTGACGCGCTCCCCTGGACGCCCCAAACTGGGCGTGACCGCACGCGAAGTGACGCTGCTGCCTCGACATTGGGAGTGGCTGGCGGCACAACCGGGTGGCGCATCGGTGGCATTACGCAAGCTGGTGGAAGAGGCAAGCCGCGCCAACGAAGCCAAAAACCGCGTCAGAAAAGCACAGGAATCAACCTATCGATTCATGTCGGCGATAGCGGGTAATCTGCCCGGCTACGAGGATGCGGTGCGCGCCTTGTTCGCCGGACAGCCGGAACAATTCGGTGCGCTAACCGAGGCATGGCCGGCCGATGTACGTGACCACACCCGCAGACTGGCATTGCCCACATTCGGCGATAAGATTGCCGCCCCCGCTGCGGACTCCGAAAGCTTACCGGCAAAGGGGTAAACGGGTTGATTAAGGTAGGCGAAGCCAAAAATATTAATTGACCATAAACGATCCATAATATAGCATTAAGACTCATTAATGAGGCAAATATTATGCCAAAGCCAATTTCCCGCGCCACCTCTCGCTACGCGACAGAAGCCCTCTCTTTGTTTGGGATGATGATACGCGTGGCGCGCATCGAACAAAAAATGACAGTTAGCGAATTGGCCACGCGTGCAGATGTTTCCAGATCATTATTGCAACGAATCGAAGCGGGCGACCCCGGATGTTCAATCGGTGCGGCATTCGAAGTGGCCGCTATTGTCGGCGTTCCGCTCATCGTCGAAGACCGCAAAATACTCGCCTTAAAATTAGCGCACTTCAAAGAGAAAATTGCGCTATTGCCCAAGGCTGCACGCAAAGCGCAACAGGGGCTAAAAGATGACTTCTAAACAGCACTATCAGGAAGCCTATGTATGGGTCTGGTTACCGGGGGAAGTTGAGCCTGCAGTCGCGGGGCGCTTGGCGAAAGATGGCAAGAACCTGGTGTTTAACTATGGCAAAAGCTATCTCGAGCGCGACAACAAGCTGCCTATTTACACACCAGAGTTGCCGCTACGATCCGGCGTGTTGCCATTAATGTCGGGGCTGCAAATTCCCGGCTGCTTGCGCGATGCTTCACCCGATGCGTGGGGCAGGCGCGTCTTGATGCACAAGCATGCACTCGATAAAAAGTCGGGCGAACTGGACGAGCTGACCTGCATGCTTGAATCGGGATCGAATCGCATCGGCGCACTGGATTTTCAACAGTCGGCAATAGACTATCTTCCCCGATTGAGCAAGGCGGTCACGCTGGAGCAATTACAGGAATCGACTGACAAAGTGACTCATGGATTACCGTTAAGCCCGGAGCTGGCGGTAGTATTGCAACACGGCACCGCAATCGGCGGAGCGCGCCCCAAGGCCATCATTGAAACTCACGAAAAACAATACGTTGCCAAATTTTCTCTAAGCACGGATCTGTATAACCTTGTCAAAGCGGAATACATCGCCATGCGCTTGGCCAAACTCGCCGGACTGAACGTTGCGCACGTCGAACTGGAATCCGCGCTGAACCGTGATGTGCTACTGGTAGAGCGTTTTGACCGCGTAAAGGGTGTCAATGGTTGGCAGCGCAGATTGATGGTGTCTGCGCTGACGATGCTTGAGCTGGATGAAATGATGGCAAGGTATGCCAGCTATGAAGATCTGGCGGAAATAATCCGGCAACGCTTCATCAATCCAGACGCCACCTTGCATGAACTATTCGGGCGCATCGTGTTCAACATTCTCTGCGGCAACACAGACGACCATGCGCGTAACCATGCCGCTTTTTGGAACGGTACGCATTTGACACTTACGCCCGCCTATGACATTTGCCCGCAGAGTCGTGCGGGGAATGAAGCCTCGCAAGCCATGAAGATTCACGGCAACAACAATCTATCGCAACTGAAAGTTTGCCTTGCTTCTGCATCCAGCTACAAACTCAACACAAAACAAGCGCAAGAAATTATTGACCATCAACTTGAAGCGATTAAAACCAATTGGGATGGGGTGTGCGATGAAGCAAAACTCCCCGAACTGGAGCGCAACATGCTGAGGGAGCGTCAGTTTATGAACCCCTTTGCGTTCGAATAAGTTGAAATATTTAGTGGCGGACATGAAGCCATCCCCCGCCCGCATCAATCAAACTTGTTGCGCAGCACGTCGCGGTCAAACCACCACGTATCGCCGACGATAACATCGACCACTTTTCCCAAGCGCGGCAAAAATATCTGCGGATCGCGCAGCTGCAGTTGATCCATCCATTTATCGAGGCCGGCTTGATCGCGCACATTGCTGTGGCGTTTTGCCACATGCGCGATCAAATTATCGGCAAGAAAACTATGGCTTTCGTGGCTCTCATCATCGGCGCGCAGGTCAACCACATAACGTGCAGCAACGGCAGCGAGTGCGGCACCGTCCGAATCGTTCGGCGTTGCATCGACGACATGCATCAGCAACGCCATCGTCAGCTCGGGATCAACCGGAAAACTTACTGCCAACCACACGCCCATGCCCAGCGCCGCGATGGAATCTTTCTGTTCGCACTGATACAGCACATCGCAGGTCTCCACGGCATCCTTCCACGCATCCTGCTGCAACGCGGTATTGAATGCCTCGCGTGCCAGCGTCCATGCCTCTGGCTTGCGTTCCAGCGCCACCAAAATCTCTGCGACATCCAGTTGCAGGCGCGCACGCACCAGCGGCGCGGCATTGCTCAGACTGTTTAATTCCTGCAACTTATCAAGCAGTTGCTTTGTGAGTTCGGCGCGCTCGCTGTCTTTCGCGCTGTCTCTTTTTTCGACAAAATTTTCACTCATATTGACCTGCCAGCCTGAATTATTCTTAGGAAGGTTTGACGAAACTGATCACTTGCGCGTTCGGCAATTCGCCGTCTTTGTAATAGGGCTTGGCTTGATCGAAGCCGAGTGCTTCAGCCAACTCTTTTTCCCGCTCCGCGATCAGCGCAAAACAATCTTTGATGTCCTGGATAGTGGTATCCGTGAGCGGATTGGTGCGGCCACCGAGAGGTGTGACATCTCTGACGACGCCTCCCAGCGTTTTGCGCATGACGCGCAAAATCTGCTGTTCCTTGCTTAACTCAGCTGTGTTCATGGGAATTACCGGGGTGCATAGCGGAATGCAACTTTAATGGAATGTGTGCGGCACAGCTATGCCCCCTTCGGGTTATTGCAGGCCAGCCCAAGGGCGTGGTCACCCACAAGCGGAGATCGCGCCCACACAAATTGCGTCAAAGACTACGTGCCGCAAGCGACGCATTGATTTTGTCGTTGGAAATTGTGGACTGTTACGGTTTGAGGCGTTTGGAGGGCAGGTGTTGTTTGCCCTGCACCAGATCCTTGGTCGGAATCCAGATGCTCTTCGACTTGGGCTTGTCGGTCTGTATGTTCTTGCCCTTGTGGCTGTGTTGAGCCGCCTTGTAGCTCTGAATCGCTGCCAGTAGTTGCTCCTGGGTGACCCGAATGCTTGGGTGTTTGTCCTTGGGATCAAAGTCGGTGAGCTGTTGCTTGAGGTGGGCCAGCCGGGTGGCACTGTCGTCCTTGGCTCTCAGCCCCGCCATCATCGTCTGCGCCTCGGCAGAGAGGGTATAGCCACCCTCTTCCTCGGCGATCAGGCCACAAACGCCCATGCGCGCAAACGCGTCCACCAGTTTTGACTTGGCCGGAATCTCGCCGTGCCGTGCCATGGCTAGCGCGGTGATAATCTCGTCCAGCGCGGCCGGGCGACGCTTGGCCGCAACAGTGAGGGACAACAGCAGGGCGGCATCGTCGTCGTGAACGGGGTACATGGTGAACCTTTGCAGAGTTGGAAATTTAAAGGGGTTGGCATCGTATTTTGATATGCGACGCTGACCCCTTTAATTCGTTAGCTTCTAGTCGCCGTATGGGGAAGCCGTGGTCTGTCCCCAATTATTCCACCTCAAGGAGAACAGATAGCATAGCTCCTATGCGACTAGGTGGCTTTACCGCCTTTTATTCTGCGGCTAGTTCTTAGATTTTTACTTTGTCCTTCCGTTGGCCGTTTGCCCTCATCGAATTTAGCCAGCTCCAAATTTGCACCCTCAAAATTTGTTGTTTTGGTGATATTAGCTCCACGAAGGTCGGCACCCATGAGGTTGGCTCCACGGAGGTTGGCTCTACTCAGGTTGGCACTACTTAGGTTTGCCTCACTGAGGTCAGCTTCACTGAGATTGGCTTTACTGAGATTGGCTTCGACTAAGTTAGCTTCTTCTAAGCGAGCCCCGCTAAGGTCAGCACCAGTAAGATCAGCGCCTAGAAATGTAGCGCGAAAACAATTGGCTCCTTTAAGTTCAGCGCCAGCAAGATGGCTCAATAAAAATATAGCCCAAGGTCCCTCAATATTATTCAATTTTGAATTTGACAGATCAGCTTCCGTAAAATCTGACATAAATAGACTTGATGCATTCAGATTCAACCAAGACAAGCAAACAGAAAATAACGCCCCCCAATTCCCATCTCCCCTTTGCGCTTGGATACGTTTGAACCAAGCTCCGAAAACCAAAGAAGTCGGATATTCAACCTGACTCACTTGTTGAGTGACCCGAGCACAGGCATTGAGAGCCGCAAGCAAGGATTCTTCCGCATTACGCGACTGGAAAAGGTCATCCTGAAAACTAGGCAGTTGCAACCGCTCCATCGGCATTCCATGACGCATTAGATAGCTGAGCAAGCGCGTGAAATGCTGCTGCCATTTAGCAACCTCCTCCTTGTTTAGCAAGGCGATCTCATCCATCAGGAAGGTATGTATGTAAGGAGACATGGCAGTAGGGCCGCACCATTTAGCCCAGTGCTGCAAGGCATCCGCTTCGTTCCAGCCTTTGTTTCCTCCCTTATCTATGCGCCGCAGGAGCTCTTCCACAATTTCCTGCATGGCATGCACCAGCCGCCGCGCGGCCAAGTATTCGCCAAAACTCTTATGGGTAAACACAAAAGTCTGATCGCCCTTTGGACGCTCACCGTGCTGACGAAAAAAGAATGCCGCCAACAGCCGCGTAATCCCGTGTTCTGCACCATCCTGAAAAGCATCAAGCTGGTTGCCCAAACCGCCTTCACGGCAGTGCTTCTCGATCTCGGCCACGGTAGTGGTACGCCCGTCGCCATGCCAAGCAGCTAGACCAATTTCTTCCAGCACCAGAAAAAAATCGTCCGGTTTAATATCTCGTACCGATGTGTGGCGTCGGCCTTTTTCATAACCGCGCTCGTACACGGCTTCCACCAGATCGTGATAAATCTGGTTAAGATTGATCCCTGCAGAAAAATCCAACTTACCTCGGCAGAAACTCAGCGCTAGCAAATAATTGAGCAAGGGCTGCGCCGTAATTTCCTGCAAATCGCCACGATCCAATTCCTCCGGCAGCCCCTTATATTTATGCCCAGTCAAGCTTCCATAATTTTCCCACCAGATTTGCCGCAAATCTTGCTCAAGCAATTTTGCCGGGTCGCGATATTCATCATACTCATTGGATCGATGCCTTGATCGATCCACATAATAAGGCAAAACCGTCAACACTTGGCGAGGGCGGCGAAATTCGGACTCGCTTCCCTGCATAACAACTTCCCGACCGCAAAACAGGATACGCAGTTGCAATTCTCGCGCATTGCGCCTATCAACTGTTTGCTGCACGGCTCTGATAAAATCACGTGCCGTGGCTGCCGCTGTCCGGCCTTGGCTCGCGAGTTCGTCTAGCCCATCGAGAACAATCAGCAAGTTCGCATCAAAGGTGTCGGGGTGCAATGGGTTATGTTTCTGGATTTGCTCTTCGCGCACGAAGCGACCGATCTCATCGGAAAAAATCACGGGTTGGGTCTATGAGATGCAAGGGTACAAATAGCACTATCAAGCGCCCTTGATCTGCGACATGAGCTGCATATATCTTGGCGAACGACGACTTGCCACTGCCGGGGCCTCCACTGATGGCGCGCATTGCATCGTCCCTCTCTCCCCTGCCAAGCCATTCATCCAGTTCTTGTTGGAGACTTACCACCACTCGCACGACCTCCCGGCGCGGTTCGTCGATGGTCTTGGATTTTAATGGCGTCTCTTCGTAATAGGCATTTAAGGGTATGTAAACCTGACGCAAGCCGAATGGCTCGCTGAATACTCCCTCTTCAAGAACCTGTTGCAGGCGCGCAGCATAGGCTTGCCAGGCTGCCTCGCGTTCTGCAGCCTGGACGAAAGGCGTCTGCATGTGCTGGCGTATCGCATCGTAATGCGCACCATTGCGCTGCCACTCTCGGTGTAAGGCATTGGGGAAAAAGCCCGGAAGGCGTTGGGCAATGGTTTGGGCGATAGGTTGTTTTACGCCCTCGGCAATAAGCCATGCTTGCAGGGCTTGCGCCACGCTATGCACAACTGGTAGTTGAAGTGGTTGTTCGAAGAAATCGCTGTCCACTTCTGCATCTGCAATCGACGCTTCAAGATGAAAAATTAGGGAGTCATCCTTTATGGTTTCCGGCATGTACTCTTTGCTGTCATCCAGTAGCTCGGAAAGAGCAGATTTCATCGAGCGTTGCAGAAGCAAGAACAACAGTGCTTGTGGTGTTCCGCCTTCCAAGCCGAGCGAAGCGAATGCATCCGCTCCATCACTTGTGAGTTCATCAAACTTACCCAGCGCTACATGCCCTGCCCCTTTTGCAAGCGCAGTTGCAAAACCCTTCACATCAAAGCTTAAGGGTTGCTTTAAGACGGATTTGGGTTTCTTTGCGGAAAGTGAAGTAGCTTTCTTTGACATTTTTAATCCTGTAATTGTGAGGTTACATCTTACTCAGTGAAAATATCTATCAGGGTAATCGAGACTAACCACGGTTTCTTTGCAGTCAGCATTTCACCCCCACCCCCAACCAAGCGTCCGAAGTCAGCGGCCTCTTCAGCTTAGGCAGTGTCTCTTCCAGCCAAGCCAGCGCCAGCTTCTCCTTCTCACGCCACAGCTCTTCGCCCAATCCCTTCTTCATCATCTGAATCGGCGCGCTGCCCTTGACCATGTTGTCCCAGAATTCCGAGGTGCTGCCGGTGGGGAAGGCTTTGGTGACGCTGCGTATCTCGATGTTGCGGAGTCCGGATTCAGATTGTTTTCAGTGGCTATGCAGCTTTTCTTGCAGCCATACCTTGATGAGCGACTGATATGGCACGTCTCTGGAATTCGCAGCTGTTTTGATGGAATCCAGCATGTGCTGGGGCAGGCGCAGAGAGATGGTCTTGGTCGTCGGCTTTAAATTCGGCAGCACAGCTCGTTTCGCTTTTGTCCAATCCACATAGTCGGCGGAGTCGTTTGCTTCCCAGAACGCGCGCTCCTCAGTTTCGCTGGCGAACTTGGGAAGTTGTTTAAGTGGTTTGTTCATAAATTTTGCGCTCCTTCTTGTGCATGTCTCTGGCTGAGATGATACGTATCTTTTCTTCGCTGTGCCGCAAAGTGAAGGTGATATGCAAGAGACGTTCTTCATCTGTTTTTCCGAGTGCGTGAATGCGGCTCTCGCGCTGATTGTGTTTCGCATCCTCAAGCAATAACAGCGGATCATTGAAAAAGACCTGCTCCGCTTCGGCCATTCTGACGTCATGCTTTTCGTTCTTCCGGGCATTGCCATCATCCCAGTCGAAGCCCGTAATTTTACTCAGATCAATCATGGTCTGTATATTATGAAGCTATACACAATAATGCAAGCCGAGCTAACAATCGAACTACCTTACCGGCTGCAAATGTGCCCATGCCGCCACCTTCAATAGCACTTCATTATCAAACCCGCCTTGCATTAGCCCAATCGTTAAATTTTCTGCAGCATTTTATAAATATACAAATAATCATATAGTTATGATAATCATTCAATTTTCTTGCACTTTTTAACAGCACCCATTAAGATAGCAACCAATTACTAACTTATTGAGCGGATATGTCTAGGCAAAAAATTGGATTATTGGTTTCGGGCGTGGCAATCGCACTGCTGTTTGCCTGGGTGATCATGACCCGGGGGCCATTGGCGCCGGTAAAAGTCACGATTGAAAAAATTCAGGTTGGCGAAATTTCCAACTCTGTTTTCGGGATTGGCACCGTAAAAGCCCGGCACAGCTATAACTTGGCCCCCACCTTAACGGGGCGCGTCAAAAGTGTGCGGGTTGATCAGGGTGATACTGTTACGGTGGGGCAGCTGTTACTTGAAATGGACCCGGTCGATCTGGATGAAAAATTAAACGCCAGCCGCCAGAATATCGAAAAAGCAGCCAATGCTATCCAGTCGTTGAGCGCACAACTCAGTGAAACGCAGAGTCGACTTGCCACGCTTTCGGCAACTTTAAAACGCTATCAGGAATTGCGCGCGGGCGGGTTCGTCAGCCAGGAAATGCTGGATGCCAAGCTGCATGAAAAAAATGCAGCCACGGCGGCGCTGGCATCCGCAAGCGCCAATTTGGCCACCGCGCACGCGGATCATTTGCGTAGCCAATCGGAAATGCGCGGCATCGAAAAATTGCAGTTACAAACCCGCTTAACCAGCCCTATCAACGGCATCGTCGTGGCCAGATTGATTGAGCCGGGCAGCACCGTGATTAGCGGTCAGCTTGCGCTGCAGGTGGTTGACCCGCATAAGCTGTGGATTGAAACGCGCATTACCCAGAAACAAGCCGGGCAACTGCGCGCGGGGCAAACCGCCGAAATTGTTTTGCGTTCCCAACCGCACGCGACCATCATCGGCAAGGTGGCGCGCGTGGATTTAGTCAGCGACGCGGTGACGGAAGAACGTATCGTCAATGTGTCTTTCGAAGCGGCTGATCAAATCGCCAGCATCGGCGAATATGCCGAAGTCACCATTTCTCTGCCCGGCCTTAACCATGCGCGCACGATTTCCAGTGCAGCCGTTAAACGGATTGCCAAGCAGTCCGGTGTGTGGATTTTGCGCGACGACAAACCGCTGTTTCAACCGGTCAAAACAGGCATCACCACGATACAAGGCCGCACCGAGATATTGGATGGAATTGCCGATGATGACAGCGTTATCGTTTACAGCCAGCAACCGTTGCGTGCTGGTTTAAAAGTCAAAGTTGTGTCCGAACTGGTTAAAGGTTAAGACATGATTAATCTGGCGAGCCGCGACATTCTGCATGGCTGGGGAAAATTTGTTTTCACCGGTATCGGCTTGGGGCTGTTAATCGGCGTGACGCTGACCATGGCGGGTGTGTATCGCGGCATGGTGGATGACGCGCAAGTGTTGATCGAAAATGCCGGAGCGGATTTGTGGGTGGTGCAGCAGGATACGCTGGGGCCGTACGCCGAACCGTCCAGCGTGCATGATGATGTTGCAAAAGATTTGCTGGGCTTGCCGGGGATTCAAGAAGCCGGAAATGTAACTTATCTCACTCTGCAAATTCAACACAATCAGAAAGATATCCGGGTGATGCTGGTGGGGTTTGAAACAGGTAAACCGGGCGAACCGGCTTACCTTATTGCCGGAAGACCGATTACCCGTTCGCATTACGAAGCCTTGGCCGACATCAAAACAGGGCTCGCTGTAGGTGACACGATTAATATTCGTCGCCATCAATATACTGTCGTTGGACTCACGCAACGCATGGTTTCTTCCGGCGGCGATCCGATGATTTTCATTCCGCTCAAAGATGCGCAGGAAGTGCAATTTTTGAAAGATAACGCCGCGCTGATCAACGAGAGCGCGCGTACTTCCGCCAATCCCGCCTTTAACCGCCCCAATGTGCCGGGCTTATTGGAAGCCGTGCTGGCCAGCCAAACTTCCAGTCATTTTGTGAATGCGGTATTGGTGCGCACGCTGGACGACATGGACGAGGAAGTGGCAGCACAAATCGTGCGCTGGAAACATTTGCAGGCTTACACCAAAGCGCAGATGGACGAAATATTGGTGGCGCGTTTGATCGCCACTTCATCCAAACAAATCTTTATGTTTCTGGTGATTTTATCCATCGTCAGCGCCGCTATTGTTGCGTTTATTATTTTCACTATGACCATGAATAAAGTGCGCGAAATCGCCGTGCTTAAACTCATCGGCGCGACCAATAAAACCATCAGTGCCATGATTCTGCAACAGGCACTGGCACTCGGCCTGATCGGATTTATGGTGGGAAAATTTTCAGCCACGCTGTGGGCGCCGCTATTTCCAAAATTCGTGTTGCTGCTGCCCGGCGATGCCCTTAAAGGCTTTGTATTGGTGATGCTGATGTGCGCACTTGCCAGCATCTTTGCCATCCGCGCGGCACTGCGCATTGATCCCGCCACGGCAATCGGGGGGTAAGTGATGGGTACACCCGCCATTCATATCGAAAATCTAAAAAAACGCTACGGCGAGGGCGAGACTGCGGTCGATGCGCTCAAGGGTGTAGACATGACCATCTGGCCGGGTGAGGTGGTTGGCCTGGTGGGGCCGAGCGGTTCCGGAAAAAGTACCCTGCTTAAATGTTTGGGGGCGGTAATCGAACCGACTTCCGGCAAGATGACGCTGGATGGTCAAACCATTTTTGACGAAACATGGAAGATCAAGGATTTGCGCATGTTGCGCCGCGACAACATCGGCTTTATTTTTCAGGCACCCTACTTGATTCCCTTTCTGGATGTGACCGACAACGTGGCGCTGTTGCCCATGTTGGCCGGCGTATCCAATGCCGGTTCACGCAGTCGCGCACTGGAATTATTGAAGGCGCTGGACGTTGAACACCGCGCCAAAGCCAACGTCTCGCAACTTTCCGGTGGCGAGCAACAGCGCGTTTCGATAGCCCGCGCGCTGGCCAATCATCCGCCCGTCATTTTAGCCGACGAACCGACTGCGCCTTTGGACAGCGAGCGCGCGCTTAACGTGGTGCGCATTCTGAATCAAATGGCCGAGCAGTATCAAACCGCCATTATCGTGGTGACACACGATGAAAAAATTATTCCCACCTTCAAACGTATTTACCATATTCGCGACGGGCGTACCTATGAGGAAGCAGGCGAGGGTAAGCATGTTTAAACATTTTTTTAGGAGATTTTTTTGAGCCAGGACATTATCAAACGCCGACTTAGTTCGGAGGAAAGACAGGGCGAAATTATTCGCGTAGCGGTGGAGCTGGCTGCCGACAAGGGCGTGGACAGCGTGACCACACAGGACATGGCGGATGCCATGCAACTGACGCAGGGCGCGATCTTTCGCCATTTCGCCACCAAGGACGATATCTGGATCGCCGTTATGCAGTGGATCCGCGGCAAGCTGATGAAATTGCTGGATAAAGCCGCGAGCAACGCAAGCGATCCGCTCAATGCAATTGAGCTCATGTTCTTTGCACACGTCGCCTTCATCAGCAAACATCCGGCGATTCCGCGTCTGTTGTTTTCCGAATTGCTGCACAAAAAAAACAGCAAATTACGCGACCTTATTCAGGGAATTATCTCCGGCTATGAAGCCAAAATCGCCGGCCTGCTGGATGCGGCCAAAGCACAATCTCTGGCACCGGAAGACCTCGACAGTCAAAGTGCCGCCGTGCTGTATATCGGCATGCTGCAGGGCTTGGTCATGCAGTCCTCCATCTTCGGCGGCAAACGCTCCCTGCAACAACAAGCTGAAAAAACCTTCCCGATTTATTTGTATGGCATCAAAACCCGCAGTTGAATTTTTTACTAACCCGGCAAGAAAGGAATCACCATGAAAAAACAGTTAAGTCTCGCAATCGCATTTATCAGCATCACCTTCACCAGCCAGCTTCATGCGGCGGAACCTCTGGAACTGCAAAAAGTCATGAAAGAGTTGGGCAAAAATATGCAAGTCATTACCGATGGAATTTCCCGCGAGGATTGGGCGCTGGTCGCCAAAACCGCGCCCCTGATTGCCGAACACGCGCAACCCCCGCTATCCGAAAAAATGCGCATCATGTCTTTTATGGGCGCGGATATGTCCAAGTTTAAAGCGATTGATGGCGAAACGCATGAAGCCGCGCATGATTTGGAACTTGCCGCCCACGCACAGGACGGACAGAAAGTAATCGCCTCATTTCAAAAAGTGCAAACCACCTGCTTAAATTGCCACCAGTCGTTCCGCGCAAAATTTGTGGCGCATTTTTACGGTAATAAATAAGTAACCCGGTTATTGATATAATCGACCACTAAATTTTAAAGGAGAAAGTAATGACGCAATACAGTAAACGCATGGTAATTATTCACTGGCTCACCTTGGCATTATTGATTGCCGCCTGGTATTTCGGACACTCACTGGATGAAGCAAGACATGCTGCCAGCGCAACGTTGGCGGGTTATGTCGTTCACGCGATTTTGGGCGGGTCAATTATGCTGTTGGTATTGTTGCGCCTGTATGCCCGCAACAAAGATGGCGTACCTCCGGCAATGGGCGATACACCGATGGATAAATTGGCCAAGGGTATCCATTACGCAATCTACGGACTGTTGCTGATGTTGCCGGTAAGCGGCATGCTAACGGTGCTCACCAGCGATGTGCGCAACGCGCTAATCACGGGCGATGCCACCTTGTTGCCCGCCAAATTCACCGGCGTAATTGCACATGAGGTACACGAAATACTGGTTCCCGTTTTACTGGTGCTGGTGGTGGTACACGTTCTGGGCGCCCTCAAACACCAGATCGTTTTGAAAGACGGCCTGATGGAACGCATGATGCTGCGTCGCAAGTAATTTAGTTTGGATGTCGCTGGCACATTGTCAGCGACATCCAGATAAACCCGAGTGCTCGATATGAGTTTTATTGCGATAAAACTGCTTCACATCAGCTGCGTCATCCTGAGCTATACCCTGTTCTTTTTGCGTGGCATCTGGATGTTGCGCGCCTCACCCGTCCTGCAGCAGCGCTGGGTAAAAATTGTTCCCCATTTGATTGATAGCGTATTACTCGGCAGTGCCATTACTCTGGCGATTATGCTGGGCATTTCACCTTTTTCGGCACCCTGGTTGCTGGCCAAAATTATCGCCCTGCTGCTGTATATTGTGCTCGGCTCAATCGCACTCAAACGCGGCAAAACTTGGCGTATGCGCCTGTTTGCCTGGCTCGCCGCACAGTGTGTGTTTTTGTATATCGTGCTCACCGCGCTTTCCCACAATCCTTTACCCTGGTAAATCCCGCAATGAATAATTTATTGGGCGCGGCGTTAGCGCCCGGCTTTGACGATCCTCTGGAAATGCTGCAAGCCTGTCACGGACGCATTCAGACTCAATGCGCAACCCTTGGCAAACTTGTTACCCACTTAAAAGAGCATGGATGCGACATTCAGGCAAAGCAGGCGGCGCATAATATTTTGCGTTATTTTGACACTGCGGGACGCCATCATCACGACGATGAAGAAATTGATTTATTTCCGTTATTAATCGCCAGCGCATCAGATTCTGCACATGCGCTGGTGGCACGCTTGCTGGCAGAACATAAAGTGATGGACTCCGCCTGGGAGGTTTTGCGCCACGATTTGACCGATATTAGCGACTGCAAAAATACATCAATCAATACAATAAGTTGCGATAATTTCATAAGCGCTTATACCAGCCATATTGAGCTGGAAAATACGCAACTATTGCCGCTGGCGAAACAATTATTAACGACCGAACAATTGCTCGGTTTGGGGAAGAATATGGCGGCACGACGCCAGAGCTAATTTTGCCTGCCGCACCATTGCTACCACTTTTGTGCCTCGGTTGATCCGGTCAAATCCAGCGAGGCTCTGTCGTCTTTATTGAAATGTAAAACGCTATTGGGCGTCAAATAGTTCAGGTTGGTTATCTTTTTTCGTGCTTTATATTCCCGGTAGCCGAGCCCTGCTCCCAACAATAAAATCCCGGCAAGCAACGCCCCCCACAATAAGTAATCCGCATCGCTATCTACTTGCTGCTCAGCTTGCACCTGGGCTGGCTTAACAATCGGTAACGGCGCATTGTTTGCAGAAACCACCGGCACGGCAGAGGCTGCATTTCCCGACATCGCCTGGCCGACCAAAGGCAGCGTCAAAGCCACACTACTCACAGCAGAATGTGTTTGGGTACTCAGCGGTGCAGAGACCCCGCCCAGCACACCTTTTAAACGATCTACTTTTTGGTAGAGTGCAATTTGTTTTTCCAGCAAAGCGATCTGTTCAAGAATGGCATCATTTTCTTTTTGTAACGCGTAAATATCATCCTCATACTCGCCTGATTTTTTAATTTCCAGGCGCGACGCGGGCTGAACTTTTTTGGCCGGGGGGGGTAATGCTTTTTTGATGAGGCCGGAATTAGTCGACTCATTTCTTACCGCTATGGGTTTGACGGGAGGCGTTTTAGGGGGCAATTTTGCCGGCTTAATTTCCGCCTGTTTGCGGGGCTCGGCAGCCTTTACCGCACTGGCCGCGCCACCACTCAATGTATTGTTTTTATTTAATATTTTATCATTTGCGCCATGCGCAACCGGTGCGCTGGCAGGATTGATTACTGCGGGTTGATGTACCACTAGCGGCGTCGGGTCCAAGACAGGCTTGAAATCGGGTAAAAATTCAAACGCGTTATACACAACGCCTGAATTGGACGATTGGGTTTTTACGATGACGCGATAAAACAAATCCTCGCCCCGCTCGCCATTCACTTGCAAAAAATATTTTCCCGCCGCGTTACGCTTGATTGAAAATGTCAAAAAGCGGTCGTAAATTGCGTCACACCCGTTGGGCGTTTTCGCGATCAGCGAATTCAAACATTCCCCGGTACGCACCTGGGAAAATCGTACATTTTTATCCAAGTCCCCCTGAATCGCGATATTCGCGACAAATGGATCGCCGATATAACTGGCTAAAGTCGCCTCGCCCAACGACATAGCGAAAGCTGACGACATACTGCCGAGCACGATAAATAGTACAAATATTTTTCTTGCTGCTAGCCAAATGTTCAAATTCGTTATCTCGTGAAAATCAAAAAGGCTTCAGTTTGGAGTGCGGCGGCATGACGCCGCTGTTTTAAATTTTATACGACGCAGGCGGCGTCATGCCGCCGCACTCCAAATGGGACAGGCTTAAAGTGTTCTGCCGATTGCGCCGGCAATTGCGCCCAGCGTAACCATCAACTTCTTTAATTCGTCCGGTGTCAGCGCCTGATCCGCATCGCACCAGGCATCGCAAGGACTGGGGTGCATTTCAATCAGCAGACCGTCGGCACCGGCGGCTATCGCAGCTTGCGACAGTGCGGGCACCATCCACGCTTTTCCGCCCGCATGCGATGGATCAACAATGACCGGCAAGTGTGTTTCTTTTTTCAGCACGGGAATGGCAGTGACATCCAACACATTTCGGTAGGCGGTTTCAAAGGTGCGAATGCCGCGCTCGCAGAAAATAATGTTATGGTTACCGCCGGCTGCAATGTATTCCGCCGACATCAGCCATTCGCTGATTGTTGCCGACATGCCGCGCTTGAGAATAACCGGTTTTTTGGTTTTTCCGACTTCTTTGAGCAGGTCAAAATTCTGCATGTTGCGTGTGCCGATCTGAATCACGTCCACATCATATTCAAGGAACGCATCCATCTGACGCACGTCCATCAGTTCGGTCACGATGGGCAATTTGTAACGGTCGGCGGCCTTGCGGAACATCTCCAGACCTTCCACACCTTTGCCCTGAAATGCATAGGGGCTGGTGCGCGGTTTAAAGGCGCCACCGCGCATTAAACGGCAACCGGCTTCATGGGTAAACTGTGCCGACAAATCCATTTGCGACTGGGTTTCCACCGAACACGGCCCGCCAATAATTTGAATTTGATTGCCGCCCAATTTGATGCCGCCGATATCAATCACGGTATTTTGTTTGTGCGATTCGCGCGACACAATTTTGTATTGTTTGGCGATATGCATGGCAGATTCCACACCGGGCAGCGACGTGAACATATCCGCATCCAGTTTGCGCTCGTCGCCAATCGCACCGATCACGGTGCGCTCAACGCCGCGTGAAATATTGGCTTTTAAACCGGCCACTTCCAACTTTTTAACTACAGTACCGATTTGTTCATCGGTGACTTCCCTACCCATTACGATAATCATTTCTTTTCTCCATTAACTTGCTGACTGATTGCCTTTTCTAGCGCTTTCAAAAATTTTGCATTCTCACTTTCCAAACCGATACTCACGCGCAACCAATCCGGCATTGCGTAATTGGCGATGGGCCGCACGATCACACCCAACTCCAACAAACGCTGGTACACGGCTGAAGCATTTTTTATCTGAAACGCAACAAAATTGCCGAAGGAAGGAATGTATTCCAAGCCCAGCTTGTCCAATCCCCCGGTAATTTGCGCCATTCCCAACTGATTGATATTAAAGGTATTTTTTACAAACGTCACATCGCGCAATGCCGCCACGGCAGCGGCCTGCGCAACGCTGTTCACGTTGAACGGCTGGCGTACCCGATTGATCATATCGGTGATTTGTGCATGCGCAAAAGCATAACCCACGCGCAGTCCGGCCAAGCCATAGGCTTTGGAAAAAGTCCGCGAAATAATTAAATTGGGAAATTGCTTTAACCAGCTTACCGAGTCATAGCGCTTCTCTTCCGGCAGATATTCGTTGTATGCCTCATCCAACACCACCAAAATTTGCGGCGGTAATTGGCGCAAGAAAGCTTGCAATTCGTCCCCGCTTAAAAAGGTTCCGGTTGGATTATTCGGATTGGCGATAAAAATTATCTTGGCGTTATGCGTCACCGCAGCTTCACGCATCGCATTTAAATCATGCCCGTAACCGGCGGTTGCCGGCACGCTGATACCCGTTGCGCCGACCGCCTGAGTGGCCAGCGCGTACACGGCAAACGCGTGCGCCGAGTACACCACCTGATCTCCGGGCGTCAAAAAGGCGCGTGCCACCAGCTCCAGCAAATCGTTGCTGCCGTTACCCAGCGTGACATTGGCGTGGGTGACGTTGTAGCGTTTAACCAGCGCATCTTTTAACTCAAAACCGTTGCCGTCGGGATACAGTGCAATGGTTTTGATAGCTTCTTGCATGGCAATAATCGCGGCGGCGCTGGCGCCCAGCGGATTTTCGTTGGAAGCCAGTTTGACGATGCCGGTAATACCCAGCTCGCGTTCCAATTCGGAAATCGGTTTACCAGGTTGGTAGGGGGCAATCGAACGCACATAGGAGGGTGCTAAATCACAGTAATTCATTTGATGCCTTACAAATATTAAAAAACAATTGCGCCACATAACCAGCCACTTGCCAGCTTGCTGGCTTAGTGGAATGGCTAGTAGCCTCATCAGATGAGCACGAATTCACACAGATAAAATCAAAAACCAGTTCGGGATATCAGTGAACATCCGTGCAATCTGTCGCTAAAATTAAACCGCCACCGGATAAGATCCCAACACTTTTACAAAGGCTGCGATCTGCTTGAGTTGAGCCAAAGCGGCGGCAACTTTAGCGTCGGCTTGATGACCTTCAATATCCAAATAAAATACATATTCCCAAAGTCCGGTACGCGACGGACGCGATTCCAGTTTGGTCATGGATACACCATGTTGTGCCAGCGGCACCAGCAGGTCATGCACCGCGCCGGGCCGATTCGGCGCCGACATCACCAGTGAAGTTTTATCTTTTCCGGAAGGTGCAACATCCTGTTTGCCAATCACCAGAAAACGCGTGGTATTGCGCGCATCGTCCTCGATGTTTTGTGCCAATACTTTCAATTTAAAATGTCCGGCGGCTTGCGCGCCCGCCACCGCGGCGGCGAATGATTCTTCAGCGGCCATGCGCGCCGCATCCGCGTTGCTCGATGCGGTAATGCGTTGCGCATGCGGCAAATGTGCATTCAACCAATTCTGGCATTGGCCAAAAGACTGCGGATGGGAATATATTTTGCGAATCACGGAAAGTTCGTTTTCATTGGACAGCAAACATTGATGAACCTGCAGCAAGACTTCCCCGCAAATTTTTAGATTACTGTTCAACAATAAGTCCAGGGTGCGCGCAATCGCACCTTCCGTGGAATTTTCCACCGGCACCAAACCGTAATTGGCCGAACCGTTTTCAACCGCGGCAAACACCCCGTCGATGGTATCGGTCGGCAAACCTTCGCTGGCCTGCCCGAAACGTTGCATTGCAGCCGCCTCGCTAAAAGTGCCGTGCGGCCCCAAAAAAGCAATGCGCAACGGCGCTTCCAGCGCTCGGCACTGCGACATGATTTCCGTAAATAATTGCGTCACGCCCTGCGAGGACAAAGGGCCCGAATTGGCCTGAACCATGCGTTGCAACACTTGCGCTTCACGTTCCGGGCGCAACACCACACCGCCGCCTTTGGCATGACCGATCTGCTGCGCAAGCTTGGCGCGTTCATTAAACAAGCGCAATAACTCATCGTCTATGCGATCAATTTGCTCGCGGAATTTATGCAGCGCTGTGCTCATGCATCGGCCTCCAGCGGTAAGGCGCGCACCAGCAGAACGCCCTCAATGGCGGCAAGCTGCGCAATTAATGCATCCGTCGGCGTCTGGTCGATGTCCACCAGCGTGTAAGCCATTTCACCGCGCGATTTGTTGCTCATGTTATGGATATTGATACCCGCTGCCGCCAACGCGGTGGAAATTTGCCCCAGCATATTCGGCACGTTTGCATTGGCAATAGCCAGGCGAAATTTTGATTCGCGCGGCATCACCACATTGGGAAAGTTCACCGTATTGGTAATATTGCCGTGCTCCAGATATTCGCGCAATTGTTCAGCCACCATCACCGCGCAGTTTTCTTCCGCCTCTTCGGTGGACGCGCCCAAATGCGGCAAGGCGATAATCTTGTCGTGCCCCAACGTTTTGTTGCTTGGGAAGTCGCACACATAACTGCGCAGATGTTTGCTCGCCAAACCGGCCAATACCGCATCCTCGTTCACAATGGCGTCGCGCGAAAAGTTCAGCAGCACCGCGCCGGACTTCATAATGGCCACACGCTTGTCGTCGATCAGATTGCGCGTTGCATCCAGCAGCGGCACATGCAAAGTTACAAAATCGCTGTGTTTGAGCAGGTCCTCGATGCTGTTAGCTTTCTTTACTTGCGACGACAAGCTCCATGCCGCCTCAACGGTAATTTCCGGATCAAAGCCGATCACTTTCATGCCCAATCCCAGCGCCGTGTCCGCCACCTGCCGCCCGATTGCACCCAACCCGACAATCCCCACGGTACGGCCGCGCAACTCGGTGCCCGCGTAATCTTTTTTTCCCTCTTCAACCAGCTTATGCATCGTTGCATCGTCGCCGCCCAAGCCCGTCGTAAAACGCAGCGCGGGCACAATATTGCGCGAGGCCAGCAACATGCCGGTGACGACCAACTCCTTCACCGCGTTGGCATTGGCACCCGGAGCATTAAATACCGGCACACCGCGCGAACTCATTTTCTTGACCGGTACATTATTGGTACCCGCCCCGGCACGTGCAATCGCCAACACGCTGGACGGAATATCCATCTCCAGCATATTTTGCGAACGCACCAGAATCGCATCCGGCTGGGCGATGTCATTTCCAATGGAATAACGATCGGCGGGTAATTTTTTAAGTCCGACCGGGGAAATTTTATTGAGCGTGAGAACTTTAAAAGTATTGGTCATTTATTATCCTACTGGTAAGGACATCATTGGAGTGCTTCGCCCCGATTGGAGTGCGGCGGCATGACTGCTTTAAACGCGCAGTCATGCCGCCGCACTCCGAATGTTTTAGCCATGTTTCTTTGCAAACTCATTCATAAAGTCCACCAGCGCTTGCACGCCCGCAATCGGCATCGCGTTGTAAATCGAAGCACGCATGCCGCCCACCGAGCGATGGCCTTTTAATTGCAACAATCCGCGCGCGTCCGCCTGCTTGAGAAAGTCGCCATCCATTGCGGCATCTTTCAAGGTGAACGGAATATTCATGCGCGAACGGTCAGCCTTGTTTACCGGACAATTGTAAAAACCATTGCTGGCATCAATCGCCGCATACAGGAGATTAGCCTTATTTATATTGGTTTTTTCCATTGCGGCAATACCGCCATTTTGTTTCAACCACTTGAATACCAAGCCCGCCATGTAAATCGCAAAGGTGGGTGGTGTGTTGTACATCGACTCGGCATCGGCGTGAATTTTGTAATCCAGCATCGTCGGCGTACCGGCAGCCGTTTGACCAATCAAATCATCGCGCACAATCACGATGGTCAATCCCGCCGGGCCGATATTTTTTTGCGCGCCCGCGTAGATCAAACCGAATTTTGCCACGTCAATTTGACGCGACAAAATGTTGGAAGACATATCCGCCACCAGCGGCACGTCGCCGACTTCGGGAGTCCAGCCAAACTCGACACCGCCGATGGTTTCATTCGGCGTGTAGTGCAAATACGCCGCGTTCGGGTCGCATTTCCAAGTGGAAAATTCCGGCACATAAGAAAAATTCTTGTCGGCATTGTTGACCACCACATTCACCGCGCCGAATTTTTTCGCCTCACCGATGGCTTTCTTCGACCACTCGCCGGTATTCACATAATCCGCCGATGCTTTGCCGCGCAGCAGATTCAAAGGGATCATGGAAAACTGCAGATGCGCCCCGCCTTGCAGGAACAGCACTTTATAGTTGGCCGGCACGCCCAGCAACTCGCGCAAATCCGCCTCGGCTTCGGCGTGAATGCCCATATATTCTTTACCGCGATGCGACATTTCCATCACCGACATGCCGCTGCCATGCCAATCCAGCAATTCTGTTTGAGCTTGCTGCAACACTTCTTTCGGCAATACTGCCGGGCCCGCACTAAAGTTATAAATGGTCATGAATATATTCTCCTTAAAATTTTAAGTATGCAGGGTGCATTTCATGCACCCTGGTGCGTAAAGCGCGCCCTACGGTTAATATTTTATTCAGCGCTCTCGTCTGATCCAGTGTCGCTATTAATGTCTTCCGAATCGAACTCCTCCGCCCCCTCACCCTCCAGCCCCGCATCTTCCGTTTCAGCGATACGGCTTATGCCCGCCAGTTTCTCGCCTTTTTCCAGATTGATCAGCGTCACACCCTGGGTCGCGCGGCTCATTTCGCGAATTTCCTTAACCCGGGTACGAATCAGCACGCCATCGGTACCGATCAGCATAATTTCATCTTCGGTGTTCGCCAGGGTTGCAGCGACCACTTTACCGTTGCGCTCGGTAGTTTGAATTGCGGTAATGCCCTGCGTGCCGCGCGCATGGCGGGTATATTCCACAATCGGCGTGCGTTTTCCGTAACCGTTTTCGGTCGCGGTCAACACGGTTTGTTGCTCGTCTTCCGCAACCAACAGCGCAATCACTTTGCCGCCTTTTTTAAGGTTCATGCCGCGCACACCGCGCGAGGCGCGACCGGTATCGCGCACATCAGCTTCATCAAAGCGCACCGCCCTGCCCTCATCCGAGAACAACATTACGTCGTGCTTGCCGTCGGTAATCGCCACGCCGATGAGGAAGTCGCCCTCATCCAAATTGATGGCGATAATGCCGGATTTGCGCGGGTTGGCAAAATCGGACAAGGCGGTCTTTTTAACCGTCCCTTCGGAAGTGGCAAAGAACACAAATTTATCTTCGGGGAACTCGCGTACCGGCAAGATCGCGTTGATTTTTTCGCCCTCTTCCAGCGGCAGCAAATTCACAATCGGCTTGCCGCGGCTAATGCGCGTGCCCAGCGGCACGTCATATACCTTCAACCAATATACGCGACCGCGATTGGAGAAACACAAAATGTAATCGTGGGTGTTGGCGATAAACAGATTGTCTACAAAGTCATCTTCTTTGGTCGACGCCGCCTGCTTGCCGCGCCCGCCGCGTTTCTGCGCGCGGTATTCATCCAGCTTCTGCGCCTTCATGTAACCGCCATGCGACAGGGTTACCACCACATCTTCCGGCGTAACAAAATCTTCCATGCTCATGTCGTGTGTATGCGTGATGATCTCGCTGCGGCGTTTGTCACCGTATTGGGATTTGATCGCCACCAGCTCATCCCAGATGATTTGGGTGACACGTTCCGGCTTGGCCAGAATATCCAAAAGATCCGATATCTTATCCATCACTTCGCGATACTCGCCGACGATTTTGTCCTGTTCCAGACCGGTCAAGCGCTGCAAACGCAATTCCAGAATCGCCTGCGCCTGAATATCGGATAACTTGTAAGCGCGATCATTGCCGCTGCCCAACATGCCGAATTCGGGTGACAAAGTTTCGGGACGCGATGCGTCGCTAACGCGGCTCAACATTTCTTCCACCAGCGACGAGCGCCAGGCTTTCGCCATCAATTCCTGCTTGGCAATGGCCGGGGTGGCAGCAGCCTTGATCAGGGCAATGATTTCGTCCACATTGGACAACGCAACCGCCAAGCCTTCCAAAACATGACCACGGTCGCGTGCTTTGCGCAATTCAAAAATCGTGCGGCGCGTGACCACCTCGCGCCGATGGCGCAAAAAGGCATCCAAAAACTGCTTTAAATTCAATAGCTTAGGTTGACCATCCAGCAGCGCCACCATATTCATCCCGAAGCTATCCTGCAACTGCGTCTGCTTGTACAAATGATTGAGCACCACTTCCGGCATTTCGCCACGGCGCAATTCGATAACCGCGCGCATTCCCGACTTGTCCGATTCATCGCGAATTTCGGTAATGCCTTCGATCTTTTTCTCGCGCACCAGCTCGCCCACCTTGATCAACAGATTGGCCTTATTCACTTGGTAGGGAAGCTCGTCGATAATGATGGCCTGGCGATCACTATTCTTGCCGATATCTTCAAAGTGCGTGCGTCCGCGCATAATCACGCGCCCGCGCCCGGTGCGATATCCTTCTCTGATGCCCGCCAGCCCGTAGATAAATCCGGCCGTCGGGAAGTCCGGTGCCTGAACAATATTGATCAGCTCTTCAATGTCAATTTCGGGATTTTTCAACAGCGCAAAACAGGCATCCAGCACTTCGGATAAATTGTGCGGCGGAATATTGGTCGCCATGCCCACAGCAATACCGGAAGAACCGTTCACCAGCAAATTGGGGAAGCGCGCGGGGAAGACCAGCGGCTCATGTTCGGAACCGTCGTAGTTCGGGCCGAAATCAACCGTCTCTTTATCCAGGTCGGCCAGCAATTCATGCGCGATGCGCGCCATACGGATTTCGGTATAACGCATCGCAGCCGCGTTGTCGCCATCCACCGAACCGAAGTTACCCTGACCATCCACCAGCGGATAACGCAGCGAGAAATCCTGCGCCATACGCACGATGGTGTCGTACACCGCCGTGTCGCCATGCGGGTGATATTTACCGATGACGTCGCCCACGATACGCGCCGATTTCTTATAAGCACGATTCCAGTCGTTGGACAGCTCATGCATGGCAAACAACACGCGCCTATGCACGGGTTTTAAACCGTCGCGCGCATCGGGCAAAGCACGTCCGACAATCACGCTCATGGCATATTCAAGGTAAGACTTGCGCATCTCTTCTTCGAGACTGACCGGCAGGGTTTCTTTAGCGAATTGGGATTCCATCAGTAACCTTATATATAAGAATGTGTTGCATTAAATCAGGGGCGGCATTCTATCACAGCGACCGGCTGTTCCAACTAGCTGCGGCATGCTGATTGAAGGGGGGAGTTAACGGCAGATTTTTGAGAAAATAAACCCCGGTTTCCGCAGAAAAAAATTACGCCTTAATCCACTCCCTCTGCTAATACTCCAAGAAATTTATCGCATGACATTGATTAATATGGAAATTATTAATCAATACGTCAATAAACTCTGCACTTCCAGAATCAGAAAATTTCGAATTGAGCGGAAAACCTCCCGCTTATTAGACTTTTGCTTTTAAAAAAATACGATAAATTGTAACCATTGCTAATTCTCGTGAAAGATGAATTTTAATTAGTAAAAAATTCATCCGGTGAAATCAAGCATAAGTAGAAAACGAAGGGCATTATTTAATGCTCTGATAACTGGACCAACGGCAGAACAACTGCCTTGTGACCGGAAAATCTGGAAGCAATGGCAGCAGCTGATTCAACAAAATCTAAGGTTAAAGGAGAAATAAAATGCCTCAATTTATCAATACCAACATTGCGTCGCTAAACTCTCAGCGCAATTTGAACCAATCTCAGGGCGCCCTGCAAACTTCTTTGCAGCGCTTGTCTTCCGGGATGCGCGTGAATAGCGCCAAGGACGATGCTGCTGGAATGGCGATTGCTTCACGCATGGAAAGCCAAATTCGCGGCCTGAACCAAGCTGCACGAAACGCCAATGACGGAATCTCGCTGGCGCAAACAGCCGAGGGTGCCTTGGCCTCTATTCAAAGCAACTTGCAACGCATGCGTGAACTGGCAGTACAAGCCGGCAATGCCACCTCCGCCTCGTCCACTGACATGGCGGCGATCAACAATGAATTTCTGCAGCTTGCCCAAGAAAATGACCGCGTCATTGATGCGACCTCATTCAACGGACAGCAATTATTTCCTATAGCCGGGATTACCTTAACCTTCCAGGTGGGTGCGGATACAAATGCGGCAGCCAATGGCCCCAACTTAATTAGCATTGACACCACAACCACACCGGTAACTTTAACCTCTTCTTACAATAACCCTGCAGCCCCCAGTGGAGCCATTGCAACAGCCTACCCGGCCGCCGCCGCGATGACGATGGGTGCTACTGGTGGATTAGTCGATCAGGCAACCGCACAAACCGCGATCCTGAACCTGGATGCTGACATTGCAACCATTGCCGGTCAACGCTCCACATTTGGTGCCGTTCAGTCGCGCTTTGAATCCATTATCAGCAACTTGCAGATCGCTTCGGAAAATACCAGCGCGTCCAAGAGCCGCATTATGGATGCAGACTACGCTGCAGAAACCGCCGCTTTGACCCGCGCACAGATTCTGCAACAGGCAGGCACCGCGATGTTGGCTCAGGCGAACCAATCCCCCAATACCGTGCTAACGCTATTGAGATAAGCGAATTGACGATTGATCATTCCGCAAAATCAGCGGTAATTGCCCGCAATTAAAGGCATGATGACCGATATTATTGGGATGTTTATTCAAAAAAATATGCGAAAAACGCAATTACTTAATACGTAATGTGATGAGGAATGTGCAGATAGCCCCGCCAGGGGAGGCAATTCAGGCTTTCGTGAACTTGAGTCTTGAAATTCCCTGCCTGCCGTTGCCAATTGCATTAATACCCGGACAGCAAAAACGTGAACGTTTGGGCTTTTAAAGTGCTTTGCGGACGGCACAGAGTAGCTTTTTTGATGCACTTTTCTAAAGTTAATTGACGCTCTTGCCCCCCTCGGCTACTATCGCGCAAATTTTCACCCGACGGGCTCCCCCAAGTGTTCATTAACCAACTGTTTACTATTGTTATTTTCAGTCTATTGGCATTCGCACAAAGTGCGTCAGCCGAGGAAAATCTGGACGTCAACACCCACCTCCCCTATATTCAGGTAATCGAGAGTAATTCTGACCAGAGATTACCCCAGCTCATTCCCGCAACACACATTGCCACACCGGAAATACTTGACTCCAAGTTACTTGACTCCGAATCACTTAATTCCCCCGAACCACTTAATACCAAACTGAGCACTGCCTCGCCTGCCACCACGGCAAAGGAACCTCTTCCCGTCGATGACGCATCGGAAAATTTATGGCAACGCATTCGCAATGGTTTTGCGATGCAAGATTTGGACAGCGGTCTGATTGCCAAGCACGAAAAATGGTATTCCGGCCGACCCGAATACATGACGCGCATGACCGAACGCTCCCAGCGATATTTGTTCTACATTACCGAAGAGGTGGAACTGCGCGGAATGCCATCTGAAATTGCACTGCTCCCCATGATTGAAAGCGCGTTTAATCCGGGCGCCTACTCGGTGGGTAAAGCTTCCGGAATATGGCAATTTATTCCATCCACCGGCAAACATTTTGGCATGCAACAAAACTGGTGGCACGACGAACGTCGCGACATTATTTCCGCCACCAATGGCGCCTTGGATTACCTGCAAAAACTACACAATCAATTTGGCGACTGGCAATTGGCGCTGGCCGCCTACAATTGGGGCGAAGGTGCGGTGGCGCGCGCGCAAATGCGCAACCGCAAATTAGGCAAACCGACCGATTATGCCAGCTTAAAACTCCCGCCCGAAACGCAAAACTACGTTCCCAAATTACTGGCCATCAAAAACATTGTGAGCCATCCCGAGCAATTCGGCATAGCACTCACCGACATTCCCAATCGCCCTTACTTCGGCACAGTTGTCACCTCGCAGCGAATTGATGTGAAGCTGGCCGCCGAACTGGCCGACATTTCTCTGGAAGAGTTTGTCGCATTGAATCCCAGCCATAATCGCCCGGTTATCTTGCAAGACAACTCGGTGCTATTGCTACCGATAGACAAGGTGGACATATTTAAAAATAATCTGGAAAACACCAATCAAAGGTTGGTTTCCTGGCAACCCTACAAAACCAAACGCGGCGAAAACTTTGACCATCTTGCGCCTCGCTTTGGACTTTCTGCCAACCAATTACGCAGTATTAACGGCCTGTCTTCCCGCGCAAAAATTAGCAACGGACAAACATTGCTGGTACCGGATTTAGTAAATGATCTTGAAGAAAACGACTTTGCCGCGTTCAATACGCATCTGGTCAGTATCGACGAACCTTTGTCGAGCCGCGTTCTTAAACACACGGTGCGCAAGGGTGAAACACTGAAGTCCATTGCAAAACGTTACCGCGTTAGTCCCGGTAAATTGGCAGAGTGGAATAGCGGTCTGAAAAAAATTAAAGTAGGGCAACGCATCACGATCGTGCAACGTGGCGCCCACCAACAAAAGACTCGCTTGGCAAAATCAAGCAAGCAACGTAAACATGCCAAATTGGCGCGCGGCAACAAAAAACATACCGGCAAAGTTGTCCGCAACACCAAGTCTGGCAAACCCAAAAATAACATCAAAGTTGCTTTAAACCGCTAATAGCACTGCGCGATCTTTGCGCTAGCCAAGCAAATGGCAATGCACGCGATGTGCCACCGTGTTCTCGGTCGATGCTTCAAGAATGCTCTCTTGCGGATAACTGGATCGGCAAATTTCGATAGCCTGTTTACAGCGCGGATGAAAGTGACAGCCCTGCGGAGGGTTGGCCGGTGAGGGCATTTCTCCGGACAAGCGAATTAACTGCCGACCGGAATTTTTCTTAATGTGCGGAACCGCCGACAGCAACGCCTGAGTGTAGGGATGACGGGGGGAACGCAATACATCCTCCACGCTTCCGCGCTCCACAATACGCCCCAAATACATCACACAAACCTCGTGCGCCAGATAATCAACCACCGCCAAATTGTGCGTAATAAACAGATAACTCAACCCCAGCTCTTTTTGTAACGTGCTGATTAAATTTAGTATTTGCGCCTGAACTGAAACGTCCAGCGCACTGGTTGGCTCGTCACAAATTAACAGTTTCGGATTCACCGCCAACGCGCGCGCGATGGCAATACGCTGGCGCTGTCCGCCGGAAAATTCATGCGGATAACGCCATTTGGCCGTGCGCACCAAACCGACCTGATCGAGCAATTCATCAATACGCTTCTGTCTGGCTGCCTGATCATGACCGATATTCAGGGCATCCATGCCCTCCTGCAAAATTTCGGCAACGCGCATTTTGGGATTTAACGAGGCAAACGGGTCTTGGAAAACCATCTGCATGCCGCTGCGGTATGCGCGCAAATCACGGGAACTTAAGCCGGTCAATTCATGCCCGGCAAAACGCACCGCCCCCGCTGTGGGTTTAATCAACTGCAGCAAAGCTTTGCCCACCGTGGTTTTACCGCATCCCGACTCCCCCACCAGCGCGAATGTTTTACCTGCGGCAATTTCCAAAGACACGCCATCCACCGCTTTAACCTGCCCCACCGTACGCTGTAGCAAGCCCTTGCGAATCGGAAAGTAAATCTGCAAATCAGTGACTTGCAACAGCGTCGGGGGGACGGATGGCTCGCTATTTTCATCGCTGCCACTTGCCGGATTGTGCGTCAAACTGGCGTTTGACTGCGCCGCAGGATCTTGTTTGGCGACATCACCATACAAATGACATCTCACGCCTTGCCCGGATGATATTTCCACCCAGGCCGGCACTTGCTCATGGCACAGTGCCCACGCTTGGGTGCAACGCGAAGCAAAACGACAACCGCCAACACCTTGCCCCAAGGCGGGCACATTACCCGCGATAGCCGCCAGCGCTTGACGGTCGCGCTTACCATCCGGCTGCGCTGCAAACAATTTTTGCGTGTACGGGTGAGCCGGCGCATTAAATAATTGTTCGCGGCTGGCCATCTCCACAATCTGTCCGGCATACATCACCGCCACCTGATGCGCGTTTTCCGCCACCACGCCCAGATCATGCGTAATCAGCAACATCGCCATGCCCTGCTGTTTTTGGGTATCACGCAACAGTTGTAAAACTTGCGCCTGAATCGTGACATCCAGCGCCGTAGTGGGCTCATCGGCAATCAATAGCTGAGGACGTCCGGCCAGCGCCATCGCGATCATCACGCGCTGCTTCATGCCACCGGAAAGTTGGAAGGGATATTCGCCCAAGCGCCGCTGCGGATCGGGGATGCCGACTTGGGTTAGCAACTCAACACAGCGCTGTGAAATGGTTTCAGGCGGGCTGATTTCTTGCTGTGAAAGTTGAATTTTAGGCGGGGAAATAAAATTGGATTGATGCAGCTCCAACACCTCGGCAATTTGCGCACCGACCGTCATCACCGGATTTAAACTCAAGCCCGGCTCCTGAAAAATCATCGCCATCTTGCCGCCGCGCACCGCGCGCATCTCGCGCTCCGGCAATGCTGCCACCTCCACCCCGCCCAGCTGCATGCTGCCGCCCGCGATTCTCACCCCGTCCGGCAACAAACGCATCAGCGAAAGCGCCGTCATGGATTTTCCGCAACCGGATTCGCCCAACAGCGCAAGCGTTTCACCCTGACGAATGCCGAACGAAATGTCGTCGACAATCGCGACGCCGGAGTGCAGCGAGGTAGTCAAGGATGTAACGGACAATAATGGGGACATGATTTACCTAAGCTTGATACACGCCAATCAAGTGCCACGCAACAACTGTCACACTTGATTATTTAAGTCAGAGAAACTTTGGCAAGATGAGCGCCGAAACCAACAGAAAATGCATCGGCCAACTCGATTGGACGCGATTATAGGTGAGCGATAATCCGTTCGCAAACTCATTCCCGACAACGGGTGCGATTCAAAGTGATGTGGAATCCCCCTCGCCCGCTTGCGCCTATGAAAAGCGGCAGCATCTACCCCTCTCAAAGCGCAATTGCTTCGCTACTTGAGCACTTTACGCAACGCACGAAGTTGCTGCCAAACCACTGCCTTTGGCAAAGTCATCGCCATGACTTGCATGCACCGCTCAAACCAACCGTGACGATTTTGTAGGCGTTGCAGTGCTTTATCCATATCTTGGCGTATAGCTTGACCATAAGCAGTTTCAGCTTTTTCCACTGCCGACCGCAGTAATGCCAACGAGGGTTTCATCATGGCAAGATCAATGATGTCACGATTAAAAACACCGTCGTCTGCCCAGCGATCCGAATTTGCCAACAACTTACTGGTCGCCATATCCAGCGGAGTCAGCGTTGCAATCCCACAAATCTCATCACGGGCTCTCGGCGCCGCAAGTTCAATGCGCCCTTCAAGAACGACCTCAAATTTGATCGACTGATCGGCCACCAGCAGCATCGTCCGGATGCCGTACTGATCAGCCCTCACCTCGCGGGTTTGCGTCAAGGGTTCTGCGCCCTCGCGAACAATAGCGGTGATTCCCTTTGCGCCAGTAAGTAATTGCCGCAAATTGCGATAACTGGCCACATCCGATACCAGCAAATCAATATCAACCGACTCACGATATTCGCCATAGCGCAGCGCGATGGCCGTTCCACCGCCGAACAGGCAGTTGTTTTCTCTTAATAGCTGCCCATTAAGGACACTCAGAACCTGAGCAATTCGCTGGTGATGCGGTCGATCAAACAATTCCGCCTCGCTCTCCAAGTCCCAAGCGCAGTGCCTCAATCAGGTCACGCTCGCGAGGCTCCAAAGCCCGTACATCAACATGACGCCAGTTGCGCTCATAGATGCTCAGCGCTTCCACCGGCGTTAATTCATCGGTGCCCTGCACTTGCCAGGCAAGTTGTTTGAGTTGGGGGTAATCGGCCAGACGAATGCGTGCAGGAATCCAACCTTTTCGATCTTCATTATGAACTTCTGGCACAGCGACAGCGTGTGTGATGATACCGAAATCAATGTTGAGTGCCGCCATCGCGTTGAGGTACGCGCCCATTGTGACCGAGGGTTCACCGCGCTCAATACGGTGCAACGTCACACGCGACATGCCAGCCGCTTCCGCCGCTGTGGTAGCGCTAATCCGCAGTGCTTTGCGATGCGCGCGCATCTGACTGCCCAATGCGATGAGCTTGTCGGCGGCAGTGCTTGCAATAATAGGTGTGTTTGCTGGCATAGTGTTTCTCATTCTATGCAAATCTACAATAATGTCAAGAATGAGATACACATTTCGAAGTTGCGTCGAATCAAGGGGGCGAGCCTTACAAACTACATTTAATTTTTCTAATGTAAAGCGTAAGGCCTGCCCCCATTGCTTCCGCTTTTATGTAATTTGCGGCAAGCCCTGAGGTTTTTCGCATTTTACCTTGCTACCGCACCAGCCGGTAATTGGCGGGACAAACTCCGATTGTTCGTTGAAAAACCCATATCCTGCTCGAAAATGCTAAAGCACTTTTATCCCCAATGGCTTTTCCTTTTAAAACTCGCCCAACTTCATTTACTCCTTGGCTAATATAAACATATCAATATAATCAATATGTTAGTAATTTACGCCAATTTGCTTGCGCTTTTTAAATGCCGCCCTGTAGAAGTCCGACAGGCTGCTAGCACCTTTAATTGTAGCGTCCCCAAATAATTAACAAGCCTCACTATGGTAGAGTGAGCAGCGATACCTAATCTCAATCGCACTTTCGATGAAAATATATTTAGACAACTGCATGTTTAACCGCCCCTTTGATGAGCAATCTCATCTTCGTATTCGGCTAGAAACCGAGGCAAAGCTTGCGATTCAAGAAGAAATTCGGCGGAAAACTTATCAACTGATTTAGTCCTATGTGCTTGACTATGAAAATAGTAAAAATCCGTTTCAGGAGCGCAAAGAACAAATTGTCAAATGGAAAAAATATGCACTGGCCGATATTGAGGAAAATAGTGAGATTATCAACACCGCAAAATTGTTAAATCAGGATGGGTTCAAGAAAATGGATTCTTTGCATATTGCCTGCGCCGTTTCCGCCGAAGCTGAATATTTCCTAACCACCGATGACAAAGTGATAAAAAAGCAAATTCAGTCGGCATGATAAAAATTGTTGATCAGATTGACTTTATTAAACAGGAAGTTCCATGATCACCGATACCGAAATTAAATTGAAAAGCATTCATCTACTCAGCACACATTTGGGCGATGTTGAGGCAGAAAGATTTATCACACTCATCCAGCGTGAACCGTTTGATTACACAAAATGGCGGCAGACATTTGACGAGAATCTTTCTATTGAAGAAATCAGCCGTAATGCGATGTTGTTAAGAAAATAACATGCGTCACAACATCAGCCCATCCACCCAAGCGTCTTCTTTATTTCGTTGAATTCAGGATCAAGGCGGTTTAGGAGAATCAAGGGGGCGGGCCTTACAAACTACATTTAATTCTTCTAATGTAAAGCGTAAGGCCTGGCCCCATTGCTTCTTCTTTAATTGCTGCCTAGGCAGCATTTTTTGTATTTCTTACTGCTTCCGCAGATACAGGGATCATTTCTGCCTACCTTGCGTTTTGCGGGAGCCGTCCGTGCTTCAGCTAGTGATTTGTAGCCAGCCAACATTGATCTAGTAGCCTCATCCATCTTGTCAGACTGAACCCACGGATAGGCTAATTCGAGTCCAAATCGTGGCTGAGAATTATCTGGGTTTATGCAAATCCCAAACCAACTCTTTGCCTTGCTAACATATTTTCTTTTCTCACAATGATTCCTAAGTTTTTCGGCAGCAACCCCGTCGTCATCAAAATTAAAGTGCATTGTTATGCCTGAGTCGGCTACCGCGATGGTTAAATCATGGTGATTTCTTTGGGCGATAGCTTTGCGAATCATTTCACCTATAGACTTGCCGAGATCAAGCAACGCATCTCCACTCATGCATAGCAGGAGGAAGCCGAAATCGATAGTTACTGGATCTTCCATGTGTTCGATCTGCTCAAGCAGCTTCTTAACGGGAGATCTACCAAGCTTGGTTAGTATTCCAGATGGTGTATCAGCGCCAGGTGTGCCTGTTCGGCGAACCAGCATTGCTATATCAAGATCAGCCGAAATAGAGTCATCTAAGTACATCATTGATAACTCATCCTCTACCCAGAGATTCTTTCTCAGGTGGTAACTCAATACAACAAGTTCATGGGTGGAAAATATCTTTTCGGAATAACCAACACGCCGATTGACGTAGCTTAAAAAGTAAAGTGGTGAAGATAACATCTCGCACAATACGTCCAACAGAAATACGTCCATTACAAAGGGGAGCTTGATAACTTCTGTTTCCTCACTCTTTAAGAATTGACGCGCCTGAAATCCGAGTGCCGGATAGTGGTCTGAAACCACACAAAAAATATAGATTTCCTTGAAAGGAATTTTGAGATCAAGCAACTTTCCCGTGGCATCTCTAAAAACATATTCGGGTTGATTCAAGCATTTTGCACAGAGAAGACCTTGGTCATAGGAATCCTGAACGCTTTTCTTGAAGTCATCCTTAATCTGCAAGTCATTACCCTTGCGAGCCGCTATGGTTAATCGCTTGGTCTTGGCCTGAAGAATAATCGCTCGGTTAGCAAAGACGACAAGAACATCAATCTCTCCTATCTCATCTCGACCGGCCCCCCAAATATGTACGTTCTCGAATACTCTGGCCTCACCAAAAACTGAACGCAATCTCTCTGCAGAGTATTGCTCAAGAAAATCCCCTCTATTTTGCATGGCCTTATTAACATAGGCTTTGTCGGAAGCCATCCAGAAAAAAGGCGTTTCGTAAAAGGCCTCGTTTAGCGAGTAGTGCTGGAAGAGTAGAAAATCTTTGTCATTTAAGTTGATAAAAGGCGTCGCATTGGCTTGGTTAAAAGCATTAAGACTGTCGAATTGTTTATTGCAGCCTGATGTAGGGTGGATAGAGAATGCTTTTAGGATTCTTTCGATTACTTCAATCGACAATCCTGTCTTGCGCGCAAAGTCATCACACGTTACTTTGAATGCGGGCAGCATCGACCATTGCTCGGGAGGTAATTGAACTATCGACGCACGCGTAGAAGCCAAAAGCTCAGTCTGTATCTCACTCGTTGCATTAACTATTCTTTGTGCGTCAGCCAGTGAAAACCCCTTTTCTTTTTCAAACCAGTTCGCGTCGTTTGAATATTTACGGGGCGCCATCTCGCGGTACTGGAAGTCGTATGCCGAGTCGCCAAAGTAGAAAATCGGCTCACGCATGGCTGCACCAGAAGAAAAAACGTCAACTCCGCGTTGTATCATTTCCATCGGATTTTCAAATCCACTCCACCAAGAATTAGTCATGGTCTCGTGCAGCTCTTTCAACAGGGAGTCGGTCCTATCGATAAGAATTTGAAGCTCACTTGGGTGCGGAATCTCCAAAGCAAGTTCCTCTTTGCACATCAATCCGATGAGTGTGCTGAGTTCAGTTCTAATCAACGCTTCTTTAGATGATTGATGTTCAAAGTCTTTGGAGGTCAGCTTGTCTCTGTAATAAATAGTGTTATCTCGAAAGCATAGGAAGGCAATTACATGTGCATATCCTGTTGCTGTGCAAAGTATGGCTAGTTCGTTGAATACTTCTTCTTCTGAACGCATAGCAGCCTCTCGCAAAATCAGGACGGTTACAAATGAGGAATATTCGACTTTTTCCTAGGCAAAAATGCCTAGGTCAACTTGAGGACAGTCCAAGATATTGTTTAAGTAATGGGAGCGCGATTTTTTGCAGTCATCTTCCCCCCCCAACCAAGCATCCGAAGTCAGCTGCCTCTTCAGCATAGGCAGCGTCTCTTCCAGCGCCAGTTTTTCCTTCTCGCGCCACAACTCATCGCCCAGTCCCTTCCTCATCATCTGTATTGGCGCACTGCCCTTGACCATGTTGTCCCAGAATTCGCTGGCGGAGAATGTGTTGGCGGGCTGGGTCATTTTTTCTCCCACGATGCAAAGCCGATGGGACGTTTCTTTTTATTTTCTGGCGGGCTCATCAGATCGTGGATGGCTTCAAAGACAGCTTTAAAACGTATGTCGTATTTCTTTTCAAGGGCGGTGAGTTTTTTGGAAAGTTCGGCATTGGTGGCGAGCATTTGTCGCAATCGCACAAAGGCACGCATGATCTCGATGTTGACTTGAATGGCGCGTTCGCTGTGCAGGACGCTGGAGAGCATGGCAACGCCTTGTTCGGTGAAGGCGTAGGGCAAGTATTTGGAGTGTTGTCCGCGCCCTGTCTTTAAGGTCACAATTTGTGACCTTAAAAGTACCCCTTCTTCTTCCGTAAGTTGGAACATGAAGTCTTCCGGGAATCGCTCGATGTTGCGCTTGACTGCCTGGTTCAATATTTTCGGCTCGACTTCGTACAGTTCCGCCAGGTGCTGACTGAGCATGACACGCTGCCCTCGGATGAAGAACATCTTGGATTCGATCTGTGTTACAGATGCGATCATTTTTTCAGTAGGCATCGTGCAACATCTTCTGTAAAGGTCGTGCGGAATCTTGAATATTCGTCTTTTCGTATCTGTCGGCGACGAGGTTCCAAGCTTCGCAGGCAGAAAGCGGGTTCCGGATCATGAGACGTTTTTCTTGATTCTTTTATGGTCATAGGCATGATGCGTTCCCCTGAGATTGCTGCTGCGCAGTCTAGCAAAATTCATCAGCGACGGGGCGGCAGTATCTATCCGCCGCTTTACAAATCTTTACCTTTCCCACAAACGCCAGCAACGGCCCGCTCTTAAAGTGACACCCAGCCGCCACACAGGGTGCGGCATCAACCAATCAAGGAGAATGACATGAACGAACAAACCACTACCACGCAGGATTCGAACACCGTGAACAAAGACCGCTGCTGCGGCAGCAACGGGCATGAGCATCGTTGCCATGGCGGGCACCGCGGTCGCTGCATCGGCAAGGTGCTGGGCGTCATGCTGATGTTCGGCCTCGGTTTTTTTGCGGGCAAGTCGTTTGCCTGTGAGCCGGGTTTCGGGCATCACGGCGGGCCGCAGGCATTCATGTCCGGCAAGCCGCTGGATGTGGAGCAGGCGAACAAGTTCGCGGACAAGCGCATGCAGCGCCTGCTGAAGGAGGTGAAGGCGAGCGATGCGCAAAAGGCGAAGGCCGGCGAGATCGTGAAGGCCTCGGTCGCCAAGGGTGCGCCGCTGGCCGATAAGATGCGCGACAACCATGTTCAGATGCGCAAGCTGATGTCGGCGGCGACGCTGGACAAGGCGACTATCGAGGCTTTGCGTGCGGAGCAGATCAAGCTGGCGGATGAGGCAAGCAAGCTGATGACGCAGACCATGCAGGATGTGGCCGAAGTGTTGACCCCGGAGCAGCGCGCCAAGCTGGCCGATAAGATGGAGCAACGCCACGGCTGGCTGCATCACGATTGATATTAAGTGTAGTACCTGCCCTGCAGCCGCCCCGCTTGGTATGATGCGGGGCTATTAATTGGAGCTTTTACATGAACCACCATATCCTCATCATCGACGACGACGAACGCTTGTGCACAATGTTGCAGCAGTATCTGGGCGATGCCGGATACCGGGTGGCCTCGCGCCATACCATCGCCGGCGGCTTGCAGGCTTTGAAGCAGGAAGACTTCGATGCGCTGGTGCTGGATCTGATGCTGCCGGACGGCGACGGGCTGGATGCCTGTCGTCAGTTGCGCGTGTTCAGTACCCTTCCGGTATTGATGCTCACCGCGCGCGGCGAGGCGATGGATCGTATCCTCGGGTTGGAGATGGGCGCGGACGATTATCTGCCCAAGCCGTTTGAGCCGCGCGAATTGCTGGCGCGGCTCAAAGCCATTCTGCGACGCGGCAAGGCGGGCAATGCCGATGTGCTGCGCTTCGGCAAGCTGGAGATCGACCGTGGCGCGCGGCAGGTGCGGGTGGATGGTGCGGCATGCGAGATAACTTCGTACCAGTTCGATTTGTTGCTGGCGCTGGCAGAGAAGCCGGGGCGGGTGATGAGCCGCGAACATCTTTTGGATGCGGTGAAGGGCGAGCCGCTGGAGGCGTTTGACCGTTCCATCGACGTGCACATCTCGCGCATCCGCGCCGCCATCGAGGACGACCCGAAACATCCGCGCCGCATCATCACGCTGCGCGGTGCGGGTTATGTGTTCGCACGCAATCAGGATGGCGGGGAGGCGGCATGAGGAAGCTCTATTTCCAGATCTACATGGGGGTGATCGGCAGCATTGCGCTGCTGGTGGTGTTGGCGGGCGCGTTTTGGAAATATCAGGGCGAACATTCGCCGCAGAGCGAGGTGATGCGCACGGTGCGCGATGTGATCGTGCTGGCGTTGCCCGCACCGGATGCGCCCGCCGCAGAGCAACAAAGCGTGCTGGAAAAACTGGCACGCCCCGCGTTGCCGCGCATCTCGCTGTATTCCATCGACCGCAGATTGCTGGCACATGCGGGCACTCCGCTGATGGCTCCGCCGCCGGACGCGCGCGACAACGATTGGCTGCACCGCCACAGCCCCGATTCGGCCTGGGCCATGCATCTGCCCGATGGGCGCTGGTTGCTGGCCCAACCGCAACATACGCCGCCGGGCATGCCGTTCCCGTTCATCATGATGCTGGTGTTGATCGGGCTGGTGGTCGCGGCGGTGGCTTATCCGGTGACGCGGCGCATGACGCGCCGTCTGGAAAATTTGCGGCAGGCGGTGGAGGCATTGGGCGAGGGCGATTTCAAGACCCGCGTTCCAACCAAGGGATGCGATGAGGTCTCTTCGCTGGCACGCAGTTTTAACCTGGCAGCGGAGCGTGTGGAGTCGCTGTTGCTGGCACACAAACAACTGCTGGCGAACGCCTCGCACGAGTTGCGTTCGCCGCTCACACGCATCCGACTGGCCTTGGAGTTGCAGGCGGAGCGCCCCGTGCCCGAGCTACAAAAAGAGTTGCGCCGTGACATCGCCGAGCTGGATCAGCTCATTGAGGAAATATTACTGGCGAGTCGTCTGGAGGCGACGCGCGAGCCGCTGCAAATGGCCGATGTCGATCTGGCGGCGCTGCTGGCCGAGGAGTGCGCGCGCAGCGATGCACGGTGCGAGGCGATGCCGCTGAACATCAAGGGTGATGATAGGCTATTGCGGCGCTTGTTGCGCAACCTGCTGGAGAACGCCAAGCGGCACGGCGGCGACGGGGTGCAGGCCAGCCTGACGCAGGATGCGGGCAAGGTCGTGATCCGGGTGTGCGACAACGGCAAGGGTATCGCGGCGGAAGAACGCGAACGCATCTTCGAGCCGTTTTATCGTCCGGCTGGCAGCCGCGAGAAGGAAGGCAGTTACGGGCTGGGCTTGGCGCTGGTGCGGCAGATCGCCGGGCGGCACGGCGGCAGTGTGTCTTGCCTGCCGCGCGCGGAAGGCGGTGCGTGTTTCGAGGTAAGGTTACCGCTAGCTTGACGATACATTCGGGCGATAATGCTGCCGAATATTTTCGGGACACTTCGATCATGCGGATACTAAAAGAGCATGCAATCCCACAATCAAATAGTTAAATTTATCTATTTAATCAATTAGTTACTGTCATTTCTGGCGGCAACTAATTTTTTTCGCGCTCCTTCAAAGGAACCCAAGA
The DNA here is from genome assembly GCA_041660815.1 of Gallionellaceae bacterium. Lineage (GTDB taxonomy): Bacteria > Pseudomonadota > Gammaproteobacteria > Burkholderiales > Gallionellaceae > PALSA-1006. The sequence continues at coordinate 82,520 of JBAZVN010000012.1, forward strand.
AATACGATCAGGAGCACATTTTGTAGATGCTACCGCACTACTCCACAACCCCGTACTCGCCCGGCTCAACCCGATCCCGCCCGGCTTTTTTCGCTTTATACAGCGCATGGTCGGCGGATTTCAGCAGCACATCGAGTGAGATTTTTTCGTTGGGGATAACCGATGCCACGCCGCAACTGATGGTGACATGGCGCGATTCGGTGGCGTAATGCGGAATGTTCAATTCTGACACCTGCTGGCACATGCGGTTGGCAATCCACTTGGCACCGTCGGTGTCGGTTTCGCCCAGAACCAGCACAAACTCTTCGCCGCCGTAACGCGCCGCCAAATCGGTGGCACGGGGTGCGGCTTTGCCCACTTGTTCCGCTACTTTTTTCAGACACTCGTCGCCGGTCTGGTGACCGTATTTATCGTTAAATAATTTAAAGTGATCCACATCAACCATAACCAGCGCAAACGGTTTTTTCATACGCTCGCAGCGCCGCCATTCGCGCAAAGAAAGCTCGTCGTACATACGCCGATTTGCAATGCCGGTTAGACCGTCTGTAGCGGATAATTTTTGCAGCATGCTATTTGCCTGATTAAGCTGCTGCGTCACTTTAACCAGATCCCGCTGCATTTCTACCAGACGATGCATAGCTCGCACTTTGGCTTTGAGCACCACTTCGCTGATCGGCTTCATCAGGTAATCATCACCGCCCACCTCTATACCGCGCGCCAAATCTTCATCTTTGTCCATGCTGGTGAGAAAAATGATGGCGGTCCAATCTTCCGGTTTTTCCATCGCGCGAATTTTGAGCGCCACATCAAAGCCGTCGATATCCGGCAATTGGGCATCCAACAAAATAATATCGGGACGTTCGCGCTGATAAATATCCAGTGCCATTGCCCCCGATTCTGATTTGAGCGGCGTAATGTCCATGCGCTCCAAATAGGTGGTCAACACTTTAAGCGTGACTTTGCTGTCTTCCACCACCAATACTTTCAAGTTCGCAGATTTATTGCTCATTTTTTTCCTTACTTAGTTTCATCGTCGCAACAGCCAAGCACAGGTCTTGCCACGCATGGGCTTTTTCGGCTGGCATGCGCAGCAAATAGGCAGGATGATAAGTGATTATCACGGGAATTCCCTGATAATCATGCACGCTGCCGCGCAAGCTGGCCAGTGTCCCCTCTTTCCCCAACAATGCACTGGCTGCAATTTTTCCCAACACGATAATTAATTTGGGTTGAATCAAGGAAATTTGCCGATGCAGATAAGGCAAACATTGTCCGATTTCATCTGCCCCCAACGTATGCTGCTCGGTCGGCGTGCATTTTACGATATTGGTTTGGTATACCTTGTTACCGCGTTTAAGCTGGATCGCGGCGAGCATATTTTCCAACAACTTGCCTGACGCATTTTCATCCACGCCCGGATCTTCACCAATAACCAGCCATTCTGCCTTTTCATCACCGCTACCCAATATCGGTTGTGCGCAACCGGCACGCAATTTACAGGAAACGCACTCATGAACCTTTTGCCCGAGTTCAGGCCAGTCAAGTTTGGCAACATCCACTCCCGGCACAGAAATTCGCTGATCCTGACTGACGGGCGGAATGAGCTCAGCGCTTAGAGGCGCCGCAAAATGATCAGCTTCAGCCGCTACGGAATTAACTTCACCGGTGTCGGGAGTTGGGATATTACGCCTCACCCAGAGCGGGTAAAGATTCAACTCGCGCAACACATTTTCATCCCGAAGATTTACCATTCCAATCCCATCAAAATTGCATCTTCCCGACCATTTTCAACCACATAATAATTCCGGCGCAAGCCGATTTTAGAAAAACCCAAGGCTTGATACAAGCCGATTGCCGGTGCATTGGACGCCCGCACTTCCAAAACGATTCGGTGCTTATCCTGCTTGCGAGCAATCACCATCATTGCCTGCAAAATCTGACGTCCGAAACCCTGGCGTTGATACTGCAAGGCGACGCCGATATTAAGTAATTCGGCATCATCCACGCCTTGCATTAAAATTACATACCCAGCAATTACACATTTAAAATCAAGTAGTTGGCATATATAGCCTGCCGTAAGCGCGTCTGAAAAATTACCGCGCGTCCAAGGATGCGCATGAATTTGTTGCTCGATCTGCAACACCGATTCGATGTCGCTTTCGAGCATCGCTCGCAGCTTCATCGCTCGCTCGTTTTCAGCGCAACTTTATCGCGCAAATACAGCGGCAAAGCCAGCGCGGCATCGACTGAATTGCCTGCTGCAAATTCAAGTGCCGCGAGCTGCGCAATCGCACCGGCTTGCGGAACCGATTGCGCATTGATAACACTTATTTGCCCCGCGTATCGCGCCGACAATTCATCCCCACTAACTAAAAATCCACTACCTGCGCCATGCCAATTTACGCCACCGAGTACCGGCGCAGCACCTGCCTTACACAAGCACGGCGCAATAACTTCCTGCCACCTGTCATCCTGTTTTTCATAGGCGGCCAGATACAGTTCTCCCATGCGCGCATCCAGCGCGGTGATCACTTTTGGATGCCCCGCTGCCTGCGCCAGCGCAGCCAAAGTGCATATTCCAACCACCTGCAAGTTAGCCCCCAACGCCAAGCCCTGTGCCACGCCGCACGCAATCCGCACACCGGTGAACGAACCCGGGCCTTTGCCGAAAGCGATACCGTGCATATCCTGAATCTTCAGCCCGGCATCCTGCAGCAAACTGTCCAGCATTCCGATAAGCATTTCTGAATGCTTCTGCCCGACTAACGCGCTGCGTTCAGCGATGATGCCGTCTTGCCATAAGGCAACCGAACAATATTCAGTGGAAGTTTCAAGCGCGAGGATTTTCATTTAACGGACAATAACAGCGTTACCGCTTGCGCCGCGATGCCCTCACCGCGCCCGGTGTAGCCAAGCTGTTCCGTGGTGGTGGCTTTCACATTGATGGCACTAATTTCAACGCCCAAATCCGCTGCAATATTGGCAACCATCCGCGCAATATGCGGTGCCATTTTGGGCGCCTGCGCAATGATCGTGGCATCCACATTCGCCACACGATAACCCAACGCATTAATTTTTTCCGCCACATCGCGCAATAAAATCCGGCTATCGATATCTTTGAATTTTGCATCCGTGTCGGCGAAATGTTTGCCGATATCGCCCAGTGCAGCCGCGCCCAATAGCGCATCGCAAATAGCGTGCAACAACACGTCCGCATCGGAATGTCCGAGCAGACCTTTTTCAAAGGGAATATCCACGCCGCCGATTATCAGCTTGCGCCCCTCCACCAGTTGGTGAACGTCAAAACCTTGTCCGATGCGCATAGATCCTCTTAGTAAATGTCTTTCAATAGCAATTCTGCCAGTCGAATATCCTGCGGATAGGTCACTTTAAAATTAGTTGAATCACCCGCGACTAATTTAGGCTGCAGCCCCAAAGCTTCGATGGCCGAGGCTTCATCGGTAACGCTCTGGCACTGGTGCAATGCTTGCGCCAACAATCCGGCACGGAACATTTGCGGGGTTTGTGCTTGCCATAATTTTTCACGGCTTTCGGTACATTCAATACGTTGCTGCGCATCGGCACGTTTTAAGGTATCCGCTACCGGAACCGCCAATATTCCACCCACCGCGTCATTATGTAACTCATTGATTAATTTAGATAAATGCGCCTGCGTTAAACAGGGACGGGCGGCATCGTGCACCAGCACCCAGTCATCCGGGTCCAGCTCGGAAGCCAGCAACCCGTTGGCCACGCTTTCAGCGCGCGTGGCTCCGCCGCAATACAGCGGCTCAAGCTTGCCCGCGCAATGCGACCAATCATAATTTTTAAAGTGTTCATCATCCGGGGATAACACAACAAAGACGGTCGTAATGGCGGGGCAGACACACAAGGTCGTGAGTGCGTAATACAACATCGGGTGCCCCGCCAACTCAAGATATTGTTTGGGTAGGTCGCTGCCCATTCGGGCGCCAAAACCTGCAGCGGGGACGATTGCGTAAAATTCAGTCATAGGTGAATTGTAAATGAAACAGGGATTGGTTCGTGAATTAGTAAAAAATTGCCCATTGGATAACTTTATTTTTCGATAATAATAAATTGCGATACTAGGGGTTGATTCTCATTACCCCAGGTAAGCGTAGCCTCGTTCGCGCCGTCAAAGATGCGCCGCAAAAATGCCAGCGATAAAGTCTGGGTTGCCGCTTTAATTTGGGCATTTAATAAAATACCTCCGGTTCCGGCGCGATCCGTAAATACGCTGTGTGAGCCATCCTGAAACACGGTCAGAATTTTTAGCGAGCTCCCCATCGCGTCAAACACCTTTATGCGGTCACTGGGCGGTGAAACATAACCGGGGATATTAATCGTATCTTCGGTACAGGTGATGTGCAGAGTCGGAATTCGGACTCCGGCCAGAATGGGCACAAAATCATCTTCCCCATAAAACGGGGGGGCGGAAAGAATAATGGCCGCACTGATACGGGTATCGCGTAGTTGAATATTCTTTCCACTGCGCGCCAAATTGGCTCCCGCCGCCAACATCACAGTATTGGCGCCATAGGAATGTCCTGCCGCGACAATGCGATTTTGATTAATAAATACACCATATTCGCTGGCCAGCAATTGATCCAGAGCGAAACTTAAATCATGCACGCGCTGGATCGCTTCATTATCATTTGCCGCATTTTGCAATCTCGGGATGATTGAAAATACATCGCCGCGCCACAAACTTCGATCACTGCCCACATGCTGAAGATGCAGGCTGGCATAACCGTGGTTCGCCCAATATTTACCCAAGTAGCTATATCCGGAACGGGAACCGCCTATGCCATGCGAAAAAATAATGAGCGGAACCTGCTGACCTGACGCCACCTTTGGCCAGTATAAACGCGCGGGAACGGCACGATCGCGCGCGCGATCGTGCCAATTTAAATCAACCAGTTCAAAAGAGAATAATCCCGGGTTTGCATAGGCGGGAGAAGTAACTAAGTCGCTTACAGATTTGCCTGTCGCACAGGAGGTAAGTAAAAAAACCGCAATCAAAATTGATGCGAAAAGCGGGACTGAAAAAAGCATATCTTTTTCAGGCGCCTTGCAACGCATTGTATTTAAATGGTATTTAAATAACCCAATGAGCTTCATATTTCAATATGCTGATACGTTACTGCCACTACAATAATTTCTTCCGCACCACCGGGCAACTGTAGCTTGACCGCATCATCCACACGCGCTTTAAGTAGAGCACGCGCCAACGGGGACACCCAACTAATATGTCCTTTGCCGGCATCCGCTTCATCAATGCCGACAATGCTGTAGGTACGTTCGGTTCCATCCGCATGACACACGCTCACCGTCGCGCCAAAAAATACTTGCTCACAACCTTGTCTCTGCTGCGGATCAATAATCTCCGAATTTTCCATACGCTTGGCCAGAAACCGCAGGCGGCGGTCAATTTCACGCAGACGTTTTTTACCGTAAATATAGTCGCCGTTTTCGGAGCGGTCGCCATTCGACGCCGCCCAGTGCACCGTTTTAACCAGATCCGGGCGCTCCACATCCAGCAAATGCATATATTCGGTTTTTAAACGGCGATAGCCCGCCGGCGTCATATAATTTTTAGTGCCCGCCGGAATCGCGGGCATCGCTGCCAACTCATCTTCGTCGTCAGCATCATCGTTTTCGCGGGTAAAAGCTTTGCTCATTCTGTGCCCCATATTGCTGATAATAATTTTGCTTGTGCAATGTTACGCGACCAGCCTATACCGTCAACCCTGCCCCATGCTTGCGTAACCACTCCTTGCGCTCGCGATAATCCGGCATCACCTTATCTACTTCATTCCAGAAGGCATCGCTATGGTCACGATGGTAAAAATGGCATAACTCATGCACCACGATGTAGTCGATCACTTTTGGCGCGAACCAAGCCACCTGCTCACTGAAACGCTGCATTGTGTAATTGCAGGTCAATTTGATCCATTTCGTTAGGGCATTTGCATTTTCAAATGACCCACTCACGAAATAGCAATTCATTGAATTTGGGTTTCAATGGCAATGATACGTGGGTCACACTTCTATGCAATTACCGGGGCAATCGGACGCGCAATTCAACATAATCGCTTCTCAGTGTTATAACGGATTCCAATTAATGGGGGGCAACTTCTCACACCTACAGTCGCCCCAATCCCGTCAGCACCAGCCCCGAAATGCGGTGTACGTCTGTGCTAGCCATGAGTTCGCGGTTCTCTCTATCGTCGAGGCCGTTATTGAGCACCTGCCCCAAGTCTTGGCCTGCGTAGATTGCAATGCTTAATCCCATGGTTTCCAAAGAGATGAATTCCTGACCTGCCTCTGAGTAGAGGCCTACGGCGGTGTCGTAATCGTCAATATATTGTCGCGCCCAGTCTTTAGTGAATTCCTCGCGCTTCGTTCCTCGCAACAGGTCACAAACAGCACGAGCTGCACCACCGAAACCACCAACCAAGAAGAGCGGCTTCTGCTGCACAAGTGATATCCACGCCTCTTCAACCACACCGGGCGCAAGCCCCGAAAAACCTGCCATCTTGCCTCCGAGAACAAGGCGAGCTTGACTACTAGTGGTGATCAGCTGCCGCATAGCGGTCAACCCAAGTGCCCAAGCATAGCGGCGTTGTGGGGTGTCTGATCCGAGCACTCGACCGCTTTCTGTATACGGGAATATATCGTCCTCGCCCCAGGGCAAATCTGGACGTGGGCTTTGTTCGTATCGCGCAATATTCCCAGAAAATAGCTTCCATTCACTCTCACCATATCCTAACCAGAGCGGCCATGGCGCGATATTCAATATTGCTCCTTTTATTGGTGCCGCCTGTACTCCTTCCGCCAGCTTCGAATAGGTTCGTACAAGTTCAAATAATCGTAGCGTGAAGTTCGATGCACGCGAGAAGTCTCCCTTTAGCGCACCGCCGTATGCGATTTGCAGTCCAGCCAAAAGCAAGTACAAATGGATCTCATCAGTTAGGGTCTCGAAATGCTTTTGCGACAGCCCGTAGAGATGCAAATCATCGCTCTCTGAAATTGAAACAGTGATGGTGGAGATATGTTCCGGCAATACAAGTCGTGCAACCTTGGTTAACGGAGTAAGGAAGTGAGCTCTAGGGCGCAATTGTTGCAAAACCTCGAGTTCCTCGCGACCAAGAGGTGGGTCAGGGTATAGGAAGGTCTTTTCAGAATCCGCGTTACCGCATTCGTGAGCTAGAGTGAGGGCCTCGGGAGCGGAAGGCAAAACCACCTCATCAGGCTCGGCCTCTCGTTCTAGTATGGCGCGATTATGTATAAATCTTAGTGCCTCCAGCACTGCGCAATCAACCACTCGACGTGCATCCACTCCGGAATCGCTGTATTGCCAGCGCACAGTCGGCACGTTACCGATATATGGAAAGCTGCGTGCCTCGCCGGATTGCAGCGCATCCACGATTAGCACATGTGCCCCAAATCGCTTCGCCTCCAACACCTCACGTCGACACCACGGACTCGCGCTGTAATGGTCAGTTTGAAACGCCAACATGATAGAACAATCTCGAATTCCCGCCGAAATTGCATCAGCAAAACCTTGTCCGGTAGCAATCTCGCTGGCATCGTACCAAATAGCAACAGGCAGTTCATTCAACACTGCGCGAGTCTGTCGCACTGGATCCTGTTGGTCCGCCGCTAAATCCACCTTTGCATGACTGAGAAATATTGACACTGGCGCCTGCATTCGACTTGGTGCTACAGCAGGTACCTTGCCATTCACCAGCAGTTGTATCGCCCGTGAGGCGATGTGGAAGGAAATGTCAGCTAAACGCCTATTTGTTGCCTCGCTCGTCTCCATCGTGGCTACCAAAATTGCCGGTAGAATATGGCGTGTGTCACTTACGTGGAATCCCTCTTGCTCCAAGGCGACAGGAAGGACATGATGCGGACTTTCATTAAGTGGTGTCTGTTCTAGTGCTTGCCGCACGAAGTCGATCCAGTCGTTGCCTGTGCCGTTATGCACAGTGCGCACCATGCGCTCGTCTGCCAGAATAACTACAAGGCTGTGTTGTGCAACATCGAGATTTAGCCCGCGCTCTTTATCGAGTGCTGGGGGTAAATCATCACCCATATCAGGAATGAAATAAACTGGGACACGTAGCCCACCACTGGCGGGGCGGGCAACAAAGTGCCGCATGAGTGATGCCGCCAAGCTGTTGGCCACTTCTGATTTCGGGTGGGCTAACAGATAAATGTGCAGCGGTGGGCGAGTATCCATTGGTCGGTTTATAGAACGCAACTACACAGAATGCATCGGCGTAAAGACAGGAGCCAATGTACCGTTGAGAAAACGGTTTTTCACAATCTCCAGATGTTCCTTTTTCACCGCTTCACTGCGTCCCAAGTTTATTAGTCGCCTTATTGTATCTGGACGTGCATCATCTAACGAGAATTCGCCAGCGTTAGCAGTTACGTTGATACGGTGCAGACGGTCGTTCAACAGCAATTTGGCTTGAGCCTGTGCCGCTTCCATCTGGCCTTCGAACATTAGATCAACAAGACCGATATTCCACTGGGCGACGCCGTCATCTGTGTGGTCGGCGATACTGGATGGCTTAGCAGTGGTGCCGATACTAAGAACGTCAATATTACCGAGTGACGCACCGAGGAATGCGACAGCCTCTGTTACACCCACCATCACAGGGCTATTTGCCCAGACACCCCCATCTACATAGCTTGCATCCTTATGAGCAGGAAATGGCGCGGCATCAAAATACGTTGGTGCGGCTGAGGTTGCCAGCGCAACATCAACAGCAAGTGCATCAATATCGTACTTAAATCGTTCGTGATGCGCTGTTTTCATCACCAAAATTCGCCCTGATACAGCGTCATACGTGGGAAGGACCAATCTACATTTCGACTCTCCGAATTTGCGCGCACCAAAAACATCGGTCAACTCCTTGCGCAATACTGCGCTCGAGTGCTTGGTCCAAAACAACTGCTTTGCTTTTTTTACAAGGCTGGTCTTTGGGAAAATTACTGGGCCTTTGTCAGAATAGAATTTCAGAATTTCACTTGCGGGCATACCCAAGCCAAGCCCTAATGCAAGGATTCCGCCAGTAGATGTACCCGTAATTAAATCAAAGTGATTAACTGCGGCTTGGCCAGTTTCTTCTTCGATCGTTGCAAGTACCGAAGCGGTGAATGCACCTTTTATGCCGCCGCCATCTAGACTGAGGATACGAAACATAGCTACTCCACAATAGGGATTGAAAGAAGATAGAAAATTGGTACTGACGTTGTCATTCACAAGTATTTCTGCCCATTTGGATTCTGCTATTCGATATGAGATTCTTCTTGCTCAGTCGAGCTTCGAACGCCGTCTCTATGATTGACCGCATATTCGCCTCCGATGCAGTCGCATACGACCACTTATAGGCGATGGCATATCCACTAGCTTGGTTATCGTAGAAGCGCGGCGGTAAGGTGGCGGGATCAAATCCATCCGAGAGCAACGGTAACTCAGGAAGAAGGATTGCGGCGACGCCAGAATTGCCCCCAACCTTACTACTCAACGCGGCGGATATTTCCCAATCAACGTGCTTTCTACAAAGTGTTTTGGGGCCCACTAACACAAGTAAAACCGAAGCATCAGAAAGGAAATCCTGATTAATAAGCGCCTTAATATAATCTGTGCTCACATCGGTGCTGATATCACCAGGCTGAACTGATTTGCTAATGAACATGTGCCCAAAGTCTTCTTCTAACGAATCGCGATACTTCTGATCATCTTTATGATAATAACTTATGAATACCTTCCGCCGCACCAGTTGCGCTGTCTTCATGATATCTTCGAACAGGCTCATAGATAACTCTCCGTATACGTTGAAATCGTAGCTCTGACTTTAGGCAGTACCTTAATCCGAATAAAACAGTGAGCCCCTAACTAAGTAATCTTCCCGGTAGCTTGATCAACTCTTTTCGAAGCCGCCAAGAAATCGAAGGGGTCGTCCAAAACCAAGTTCATTTCCCCTTTATGATTCTGTTCTATGCTGCCAATGAGATTGGCAACATTATCATCGCTAATAAGTTTTTTACTGTGCCCCCTATGGTTCCTATAATTTATCAACTCGAAATCTATTGTTGGGGCACTCTTTCCAAAGTAGTAAAAATGATCTGATACCAATACATTCTCGGAGGATGTATCTGTCTTCACATTTTCATGGTTTGTCGTACCGTCAGGATTGCTGTGGTGCGAGTCTGATTGAATCCAAGAGTCGTCGCCTGCCTCCTGGTGATAAACATTATCCCCAACCATCATCACTAAACTACCATTCCTCAAGGGCTTCTTTCTGAAGAACCGAATATCAGACCAATAACCATTGAAAGTTAAAATCTCAGAAACTTTCATAAGATAGATACACTTTCCTGTCGCCCCCAGACGGCTACCACCAACACCCATAATCCAATCGCCGATCTGTGCACTCGCCCTAATTCGAGGAACACATGTCGCTAGCGTGCAAAGCCCATGATAAGGATTTGGCGCGAATCCGAAATCACGGGCAACAACATAAATGTAGAGATGCATGCCCATCGCCTCTAACATACGCCATGATAGCCATCGTGCCTTGCGCTTACGCTGCCATCAGGGTTTTGGAATACTGAGATACCGTTAACAGCGTCTATTATGCTTTTCGAGTCCCAACCAACTTGGGATGTACCATAACTCTTCAGTGCATCTGGTAGCTCAACTTTGTCTTTGAGCCCTTGTTCATAAACTCCCACAATGTTCTTGCCCTGTCTTTGAGCCTCTTTAATCTCCCAGTTTACCCAAGGACGACTATGCGTCTCCTTTCCTACAAGCACAATGACCGTACCTGCCCAAGACATTTTCATTCTTAGCAATCTCTTAATGGTCGCGTCTTTGACAAGCCCCTTATCCAATCTCTCTTGGTTAGCCGGTTTCGCACGAATCGAACTATTGCGTATTTCGCAACCATTCTTGCTGAGCAAACTTGTCATCTTGTCAACCAGGGCATCATCTTTATGATGATGACTAATAAACACGTTTTTCTTCATGCCCATTTCTTCCCCTTTTTGATTAGATGTAAAGAATCACAGTGCCTTTTTCGTGGCTTTGCTCTTGCCAGACGTCTCAACTATCTTATGTGCTTCTGAGTTCTTCAAGTCCAATATTGATTGTTGACTATTTAATGCAATATTTTTTTCAGTGAGCTCATTTAGCGCATCCATTAGGTGATTAATTTTGTAGCCCGCCACAATTGTGATAACACCAACTAGTATCGGAGCGAAATACATAAGAATTGGCGTCAACTTAACTAGTCTTAGTAATCGGAATAAGGTGGTTGAGTTCGCGCGACTTGCATCTATCTAGCCATGCATACCAAGCTGTTTTCAGAGCTGGGTTTGAACATCGACTAGACGCAGTATCCGCCTCATCTTTCCAATTTCGCCTGCGGGCAGCATCAGCCGCAACAATGCGTAACAAATTGAGCCAACTTTCCGGAAGATTCTTGTTCGCAATTACCTCCATAAAACGTCTTGGCAACAATTTCTCACTGCGTAGTTCATCCATAGCGGCGCCCATAGCGAGTAATACTTGATCGAACTCATTTTTTGGCAAAGAAAGTGAGTCTGTATTGGCAGCGGGCGGGGCGGCCTTAGCTATATAGAATTCACCAACATCGTGCTCGTACAAATGTAGGCTATCGGTTATTAGTACAAACGAGCCGACTTCTAACCCTAACCAGCCTGCCATGACTTCCTGAAGGCAAGTGAATTGAACAATATTATGCGGAGTCCCCCTAAAGATGTCGTTGCTACGCATTATCTGTAACCACTCGAGCTTATCTCCACGCACTTTCAGCATGGCCACTACGTTGCAAGGAATGTCTGGCCCACGTGGGGTCCCATCCAAGTTCGGCATGTCTTTTTGACCATCCCAGATTTGCATCACAACTTGGCGACTATCTGGGTCAGCAGCCAATGCCTGGTATGCACTTTCAATTTGGTCAAAACCTAAGTTGCTCCGAAGACGTTGACCATATGCACCAGAGTAGGTTACTCCACGACCGGCGAATTCAGGTAATTTCGGATTCCAGTAGTTTGGGAATGCGGCATCATTTCGACCTTGCAATATCCAAACTACTTCTGCAATTGCAAAAGCGGGATTTATTGACGGTTGGCGCGACAATATCCAGCGCTGAATTGGATTTTTTAGATGAAAACTACAGTGAAGGTATTCTCTAATAGGCCCTGACCGACTATCCTGGCGCAGAAAATCATCGCCGTACACAAGCGCTTCTGCGGCTTCGCGCCATAGTTCATCAGCTGTGTCCCCTTCAAATAACTTAATCATAGTTTAGTCCAACTGTATAACCACCAAAAGCTCGTTTCAGGGACGCGCTCAACTTGAATGCCAACTATCGTTTGAACTATCAAATCCACAATTTGGCAAACTACTGAAAGTTCAGTGCTGATTGTTTAGCTAACTTGCTCTTATGCGCTTTTGATTTGCTGCCTTGAGAACCATCAACTGAGAATATATTTGCCGGTATCTTGTCATTAATTCCCCATTTTGGTGGATACCAAGGCGTTTCAAGAATATCAGTTTGTGTGAACTTTTGTTTAATGCGAGTTCGTCCAGATATATCGGCAACGTCTGGGTGTTTAACCCTGGCGTACTTGCCGACCTCACAAAATATATTTTGAATATCGATTTGTTGGAGCCGACGTCCCCACAAATTCTGGAATTCAATGCCAAGCCTTTCAAATTCCAATTCCTGCCTATCAGTCATCAAACGAATAATGTCGGTTTCTGATAAGCCACCAAGAGAGGAAAAGCATTTACGGATGCCATCTCGCGCCCCTGGCCCGGGCATCGTGAATTCCATTTCACTGAAATTAGTTAGTTCACTGTAATTTATGTCGGTTATCAATTGATATGCCAAAAAATCACCAAACAATGGATATGATCTCAGTAATTCAAATCCTTGTTGCATGCTTTTGCATTCTGTTAGCCGTTTAGGCACGGCCTCGCCCAACATCACTTCCAATAATTTCAAATGCGACTGGTGCTTACGCTGTACGCCGAATATTTTGTGACCAGAAGCCATAATGTAGGCGGCGGAATAAATGGCATTGCCGGATGACATTGCTTGAGACAGCACACGATCATAATCATGATAGTTGTACGAGGCCAAATGTATTTCGCCAAGTTGGTCTTCTAATAGGCGCCAGGTTTCAATCTTGTTAAACAATTTAAACAAGATAATTCTAAAAAACACCTCATCCGGCTCGCTTGATCCCTTATAGATCACATCTCGAATTAAATACTGGCTAACGCGGTCTGATGCCCGATATGCGTTAGTAAACTTATACTCGTTCAATATTGGATCATTTGACCATGGCGCAGACTTGCCCTCTAAGCGTGAAAAAAATACACGCTGACGTTCAGCCGCAAAGCGCCAATATGAGTCGAATACAATAGTAGGTTTTGCTAGGTTTAGAGACATAAATGTGTAATTGCAGGTCAATTTGATCCATTTCGTTAGGGCATTTGCATTTTCAAATGACCCACTCACGAAATAGCAATTCATTGAATTTGGGTTTCAATGGCAATGATACGTGGGTCACACTTCTATGCAATTACCGGGTCAATCGGACGCGCAATTCAACAACGTACCCTTCAAAACGGGAATCGGTACGTATTTGTCAAAATGCAATTGGCTAATATTTCTATATTTACACATAAATACAATTAGTTAAATTAATTAAAAACTGATTTTAATCAACATTAAAAATTAATAATGTAGATTATGGGCATTTCTTTGTGCTTCTGTGCAACATAATCAACAAACTATTCACGTTTCAACCTTCTCTTGTGCGATGAGTACATCCAACACCTCACATTAATCGCTATTTACTTAGACTTTCTGCTTAGTTACTTGCAACACTTTATCTCGGTAATCCAAGAAGGTTACTGTCGGCAGGACTAATGGCCCCCTAGCACTGCGAGAGGTCAAAGTAAGAATCTGATCCCTAATTGCACTGAAAATGACTGAGCAACCATTAATCAGAACAAATTCTTCACGCTCAGCAAGTGGCATCGAAGGGATAACTGCAAATATACCCGCAGCTTCGACATCGACATCATATGGCGCCGACTTGCCCTCTTTATTTTCAATGACTATGCGAAGTTTTAGTGCGAATAATTTCGGGTCATCTTTATTTTCATCAATTACTGATAGCTCCACCCCTTCGGCGATATTTACTCCGTTGAAATCGAATGGAGCCCCTGATGTGTCTTCAGAGGTATCTGGTCGAGTCGCAACTTTGATTGTCAGATAAAAAAGCTCTTGGAGTTGTAATTTACTAGGCTGCATCAGCGTAAGCCCCATCATTACAACTGCTGAATACTGCATTTCTAAGGTCAAATTGACCATGTTTTGTAGTTAAATCTTCAGCAAACCAACTTGGCAATTTTGTTTTTTGCGCCGCCAACGGGTTGTTGTAAATATCTTGCATAGTGAAATGCAACGGATGTTCCGCGATAGACTTACCAAACGTTTCGCCAGCACGCTCAAACAACCATTCTGCAGCGGCTGGCACCTCAGAAGCTAAACGAATTAGCTTATCCATTCCTACACTTTGAACAACGTCTTCAGCTTCGTATTTTGCGAATGCTGTTGGCCCACCTCCAAATATCTTGGAAGCTTGCTTTTGAGTAATCCCAAGAAACTCACGGGCAAGACGAATCTCAGCACCCGTTAACATTTCTTGCTCACGCTTGACCCGTTCGCGTTCAGCGATGAATGCGCTGCGTATTACTTTTACGTTGTGATCTATTTGATCAGGCGAGGTCATTTCTATATTACAGGCTTCACAATAATCACATAGCAAACCTTCTGCAGTGATATTGACTCCCTTGTGAAGCATATTTCTACTATAGCTTCGTGCCTGCAAATTACTGTGTTCACAAATTGGGCATGTGCTCATTTGTATTTATCCTGGTGAACCTTCTAGGTGAAAAGAGATAATTAACGTTTTGCTGTGATTCATATCGGCAAGTTTGATGAATATCTGCAATCCATTATGAATATCCTCAACGCATTCATCTTCGTCAAAACTCATTTTGTATCCATCACAATCGATTTGACGATTACCATAATTACATTCGGGGTATCTCTTTACAAAATGACCTTCATTTAGGGCACCAATGAAACTCTTAATTTTGATGGAATCCCAATTTAAGTCTTCCAATCTATTATTTGCACGTGAATTAACCACCAAAAAATGGTTTGCCTCTACTAATGCCTTGATTAGGGATAGTGAGTAAAATGGCTGAGGGGGCGCATCATTTACCATTATGGTAACTTTTGTCAAGTATGAGTTAATCAATATGCTTTGGATTGTCGCACAGAACGTTCGGTATTCCTTCTTAACTTCACACGCTCCACTGCAGGCTACGACTCGATCTCATTGATCTATTTGAGCGCCCCATTAGCTTTTTGCTCAATCTCTGCAGCAAGCCGATACCAGAAAAGTGCAAACGCCTTCATTTCAGAGGCCCGTTTCTGATCTGAAGCTTCGTCTGCAGCCTTGAATCTACTCCAGCGTCGCCCCGCAAGTGCGCTAACACCTTGTATCAATGAAGTTAGAGGGTCAACGCCGTCACGTTTCATGAATGTGTCCGCCGCGTCAGATGCCCATTGCAAGTCCAACCCCAACTGCTCGAAATAGTGATCTTCTAAAGTCTGGCTCTGACTATAGTCAGCAAAGTGTTTCTTAAATGCGTAATATTTTTTTGCACTCATAGGAATTTTCTTAGTAGTTTTTTGATCTGCTACACCATCAACTCATTCGCAATCATCTCCGCCTGCTTCAAAACCGTCTCGGTAGCCAGCAACTGCATATCAGGTGGATAGCCATACTGCCGAAGCGTGCGCTTCACGATCACCTTGAGTTTCGCCTTCACATTTTCCTTGATGGTCCAATCTATCGAGGCATTCTCACGCACGCGCTGTGTCAGCACTACCGCTAGTTCGCGCAGCTTGTCTTGCTGCATTAACGTCTTTGCACTGTCGTTGTTTGCCACCGCCGTATAGAAAGCATACTCAAAATCACTCAATCCCATGTGCTTGGCTTCTGCATCGGAGGCGACGATCTCTTTGCTGATCTTGATCAGCTCTTCCATCACCTCGGCGGCAGTCAGAATTTTGTTGTGGTATTTCTTGATGGCGTTTTCCAACATCTCCATCAGGCTCTTGCTCTGCACCAAGTTCTTTTTGGCGCGCACACGCAACTCATCGTTGAGCAGCTTCTTCAGCACCTCCAACGCCACGTTCTTATGCTCAAAGCCTTTTAGCTCCGCTAAAAACTCATCCGACAAAATCGAAATGTCCGGCTTCTTGATACCCGCCGCATCAAAGACATCAATCACCTGCTCCGATACCAGCGCCTTGTCGATCACTTGGCGGATCGTGGTTTCGATTTCCTCGTTACTGCGACCTTCTCCCGTGCTGTCGAACTTTGCCAAGCGCGCTTTCACTGCTTGGAAGAATCCCACTTCATCCTTCGCATCCATCGCCTGATCGTGCGGAATGGCAATGGCGAACGCTTGCGAAAGCGCTGTCACCTCATTGATGTATCTCTTCCTGCCATCCTCCAAACCGAGGACATGCTCTTCCGCCGCCAAGATCATCGATAACTTATGCGCTGTCTCCGCCTCGAAATAGTTCTCGTAGGGGAAGCCGTGATACATGGCCGATACCACTTCCAATTTCTCCAGCATCAAGCCGACAGCTTGTTCCTGCATCAAGGTCGGATCGCCTTTACCGCCCGCATCGGAATAGAACGACAGCGCCGCCTTCAAGTCAGCAGCAATGCCCAAGTAATCCACCACCAAGCCGCCCGGCTTGTCTTTGTGGACTCGATTCACCCGCGCAATCGCCTGCATCAAGTTATGCCCCTTCATCGGTTTGTCGATGTAGAGGGTGTGCATGCTCGGTGCATCAAAGCCGGTCAGCCACATGTCGCGTACGATCACCAGCTTGAGAGGATCGTCGTCATTCTTCATACGCTCAGCCAACTGCTTACGTTGCTCTTTATTTGTGTGATGTTTCGCCAACAGTGGGCCGTCGCTTGAGGCGGCGGTCATCACCACCTTGATTACGCCCTTGTTCAAATCATCCGAATGCCATTCGGGTTTGATCTTGACGATTTCCGCATACAGCTCAGCCGCAATGCGCCGCGACATGCTCACCACCATGGCCTTGCCTGTGAACACCTCTTGCCGCGCCTCAAAGTGCGCGACTATATCCTTGGCGATGTTCTTGATGCGCTGCTCGCTGCCGATCAACGCCTCCATCTTCGTCCACTTGGCCTTGGCTTTTTGCGTCTCGGTTAGCTCATCCTGATCCAGCTCATCGTCCAGATCGGCAACTAGCTGTTTGCCTTCGTCGCTCAAACCCACCTTTGCCAAGCGGCTTTCGTAATAGATGCGCACCGTCGCGCCGTCTTCCACCGCCTGTGCGATGTCATAGATGTCCACATAGTTGCCAAACACCGCTGGCGTGTTCACATCGGTCTTTTCAATCGGTGTACCTGTAAAGCCTAGATAGGTCGCACCCGGCAGCGCATCGCGCAAGTATTTGGCAAAGCCGTACACCACCTTTTTACCGACCACTTCGCCACTGGCATCTTTCTCATCCACCGTCTTGGCACTGAAGCCATATTGCGTGCGGTGCGCCTCATCCACGATCACCACGATGTTGCGGCGACCAGACAACTCCTCGTACACATTGCCCTCCTCAGGCTGGAATTTCTGGATAGTAGTAAACACCACCCCGCCGGAAGCCACCTTCAACAATTCTTTCAACTGTTCGCGATTTTCGGCCTGCACTGGGTCTTGCCGTAACAATTGCCGCGAAGAGGCAAAGGTGTCAAACAACTGGTCATCCAAATCATTGCGGTCAGTGACAACCAATACAGTAGGATTATCCAGCACCAACACAATCTTGCCGGTGTAGAACACCATTGAAAGCGACTTGCCGGAACCCTGCGTATGCCAAACCACGCCAGCCTTCTTATCGCCCTTTGGCTGATGCGCCACTCCCGGCAAACCATAGCTCGCCGGTGTTTGTTGTGCGCGCAATCCCTCGCCCAGACTTGTTGTATCCACATAGGCTGCGCGCAAAGTAGAAACCACCGCCGCATTCACCGCGTAATACTGGTGGTATGCCGCTAGCTTCTTCACTGTGCTGATGCTGATTACGCCGGTTTGTGGGTCTTCCTTCTTGCTCTTTTCAAACACGATGAAGTGGCGCAGTAAGTCCAGCATGGTAGACTTATTCAACATGCCGAGTATTAGCGTCTCTAACTGGCTTACCAGATGCGAAGCTTCCGCTTTACCGTCCGCACTTTTCCAAGTCATGAAACGGCTCAAACCGGCGGAAAGAGAACCCGCTTTAGCTTCCAGCCCGTCGGAAATTACGAGCAAAGCATTGGTGGTGAATAGACTCGGGATGAGATGCTTATAGGTTTCAAGCTGCTGATACGCAGCCTTGATAGTGGCGTTTTCATCGGCAGCGTTTTTCAGCTCAATCACCACCAGCGGGATGCCGTTCACAAACAATACCAAGTCGGGACGCTTGTTCTGATGATTCTCAATCACCGTGAATTGATTGGCGACTACAAATTCGTTGTTCTCAGGATGTGCAAAGTCGATCAGCCACACCAGATCGCCGCGCTCGTCACCATCTTGATGGCGACTTACCTTCACGCCCTCGGTGAGCAAGCGGTGGAAAACTTCGTTGTTAGCAAGCAGTTCGGGCGAACTGATGCGCTGCACTTCCTTAAGCGCAGCCTGCAACACCGCAGGCGACAACTTGGGGTTGATGCGCTTGAGTGCCTGCTCCAACCGTCCGGCCAGCAACACCTCACTATAATGACTGCGCTCTGGCTTCTCCCCATCGGGCGCTATGTCCGGCGCATAGACGTAGCTGTAGCCTAGGCGTTCGAATAGCTTGATGGCGAAGTCTTCAATGGCGGATTCGGTGAGCTTAGTCATAATTACTTTTTTCTCTGCCCACTTAAATCGGCAATCGCTGCCTGCAAAACTTGCCAACTGATTTTTGCCGTGTGGGGGTCAGGCTTGAATCCTTGAGAGGCTTGCTGTCGTGGGTGAATGTAGTTTCTAAAATCCTTTAGGGCATGTCCATATTTCTTCACATCCAGAGACAGCAATCCGACCTCGTGCGCTACGTTGAGCAAGCTTTCGAGCGACCATAAATATAGTTGCAACACCTTGTCTTCTTTATCCTTCGGGGCCGACTTGGCGGAATTAAACTGTTGTGGCTGTTTGGTCGCCGCATCAAGCAGTAGACCTTCCAAGGTGCTTCCACACAAAAAAATCGTCGCCAGTGCCGCCTCAGATTTCAACGACCTGTGAATTTCATCAATTCGCTGCTCAATGACTGACTGCAACTGCGCATCTATACTCAATCTAGCAAGCTTGAGATCGGAAAACACCTGTTTAAGAAAATCTTCCTGCGTTTGAGCAGACTGCTCAGTATGCGGCGTTTTCCCTGTCAGTCGACCGAGAATTGAAACAGCTTTGGCTTGATCAGCACTTTCTATTTTCTCGACCGCACAAGCATACTCAAGCATCGCCGACAGAACTTTTGCAACAATCGCATCCGATTCAATTTCCCAAAATACGCGCAGCCGCCGCATTTTCGACGCACCGTTAACCCGGTATTTATTTGCATCGATATTGATGCCGTGCTCCCGAAAGAACTCAGCATAGGTGCGATCATTAAAGTTCAGCACATAACCGCCACGGTCAAACAACTTCTCGAAGATAACTTTTTCGTGGGCTTTTAATGTGGACATGATTTAGACCTCTACTCGCACTTCGTTGCGCATCACCGCCGGCAACATAATTTCACCACCTAGATTTTTGATAAAGGCAGAGTCCAAGGACTCGATCAGCTTGGCGGCAAAGTCTTCGCTGGCGAACTCATTGAGCTTCATACTGCCACTAGCCACCTTGAGAAGAGGTCTGTTTTTGAAGTTCGAACTCAAGCGCTTCGACCCTCCGCTCCAACTCTTCTTCACGCTTTGTTTTTTTGTATATCTTCTTCTTCCCGCCAATCAACTTATAACCAGTTAACACCTGCAGCTCATCTTTGTACGGCATGATCGACTGATAAATTCTTTGGTATGCAGAACCTATTGCGCCACTGAACAATATCAATTCCGGGTTGTTATTCCCCGCCTTAAGGATATGATCATTCGATATCCCAGGATAAGGATCAATGAAGTAGATTTTTCTAATCCCAAGCTGATACGCCTTTTTGGAACAAAGTTCACATGGGCTTGCTGTTGTAAAAAGAACCCCACCCCTTATTCCTTCGCCACCATATTTCGTGATTTGCAGGAAGGCATTTTCCTCCGCATGAAGTGATCTGGTATGCACTTGATTCTTTTCTCCCTCCACTTCGTTATATACATCCTTGAAGCAGTAGGGAAAGGGTCTTCCGCCCAAGCCGTCTCCCTTATGGATTGAGGAAAAGCTTAGATCAAGAACCTTGCGAAATTCGGGGCTATTTTGTTCATATTCACTAAACGTAGATGTATTACTAACTCCATGCAGTAACTCATCAACGCCACGAAGTAGACAGGGCACCTGCCCCTCCGGGACACTATTCCATCCAACAGCTTTAACGGAGTAGCTTAAATCAGTTATTACCGCGCCCACCTGCCTAGAAATACATCCAGAATTTAGCTTGGCAGTAAAAGCCAGTTGCATCGATCGCTCAATGGCAGTCGGGGTCACAAGTCCGGGATGCTTAATTAACGTGACATACCAATACAACTGATTTGCCAGTTCGGTATTGTTAAACTTTTGTCTTTTTGGGTTAGTTATATGTATATCCGCAAGCTCAATACAACGCTGGATATTCTGGGAAACAAACATCTCAGCCCCAGATGTTTTCTTTGGATATTCCTTCTGATCTAACTTTTGAATTTGAGCATCTGAGAGCTTATGGCTATCTCTGAGGTGGGCCAGTCTTTCAGAGTTTGGCGTATTAACCGCGACAAGGAAGAAATGTGCATGCCTTTGTTTAAAGTATTCGGCTTCATATGGGTTACGAATTGCGTCAATAACAATGAACAAATTTTCTTTACCCTCATCCTTATGTTTGTATTGAAGGGCGCGAACAATTTTATTTATTACTCGAGGCAAGAAAAAAATCTCTTCGGCAACAAAATCTTTAATATTGGCCCTGCCAGAAGCTCTAATGTTGTCACCAGCCTCCTGATACAAAAGAACATACGAATCAACACCGATTAATTCCTGCAAAGCCTCCTTTAATTTTTCAGTAAACTGAGGGAGAACATCAAAGAAAATTTCAATGGAACGTTTTGCCCTAGCTTTAACTTCTGCTTTACCATTCTCTGGCATTCCCTTTAATTCTTTGAGTAGCTCGTGAGTTTTTTCATACTCAATTTTGAAGGTAGACAATTTACTAGCTATGTCATCTGCATTTTTGCCCGGAACAACTGTCGAGAGAAATTCGGCGAACTGCCCAAACTCAAGATCCAAAATGAAATAAGTAATTACCGTTGTCACTCGAATTGAGTAAAAAGGTTCCCAATTGCTTTGGGTGTATTTGTCAATTATGGCGAGCTTTCTTCTGTCGTTTATCGATGTGTAAATTGCCGATTCACCGACTGGAGAAGCCGTTTCTTGTCCTAGAATTTTTGCTGCCGTTGAGCAACCCGACCCAGTACGTCCGGTTAGGCCCAGTAGAATAAAATTCCCTACATGTGAATATGTTCTCTTTATTGCATCAGAGAATGCATTCCGATTCACCTCTTGGATTTCTTGTTGGGTCATATTTGTAGCCCCTGATTAATAATTAATTCGTATCTCGCCGCTCATCAGTTTTGGCAGAAGGGTGTCTCGTAATTTTTCAAGAGTGCGAATTTGCCTATCATTCTCCCAACATTTTTCGTAGATCGGTTGAATGATAGCTATTGCTTGATCCTGAAGTGATTGCGGCGGAAGCAGCAATTTATATTTACGGAAATCCTTGAGCACAATACGAGGAATCACCGCCCCAGTGACGATGTTCGCCAAACCTTCTTTTGTTGATTCCAATTTAAGGAAGGTTGCGAGCAACAGTGGATGGTATTTTCCATTTGGTCTCAGAATGGCAATTGATGACAATATGACAACATCCATATCCTCCTCGGCCACAAAGACGTGCTTCAAGTAGCTACCATCCTTGGCAATCAAGATGTCGTTCTTCAATGGACGACAATCCGTCCTTACAAGCTCATCAAAATCATCTTGGGAAATCTGACGGCAGCTCTCCGTGTTTATCCCCCATTGGTACATATCCTTTACCGAAGCCATTGGCAGACCAGCCTCCACCGTAGGCGGACTTGCATGTGCCCCATCGGTAATTCTGGCAGTGACATCACTGAGCGTAACCTCCTCCCAATCTTCCTGCGCCTCTTCCACGAACCACCGGCGGAACAGGGTTACGGTCATACCTTCGAGGGTTTTATTCTGGCGGTGCAGTAGGTCGATTTTGTCGTCGAGGCTGCTGAGGACGGCAGCGATGGCTTTTTGTTCAGGGAGAAGTGGAAGCAGCAGCCGCTGCTGGTACGCCGTATCTCGGTTTAGCCCGGGCACAGCGCTATCCTCATTCAGTTCCTCAAGCCCAAGTGTCTGAAGCAGAAAATATAAGAATTTGAAATCGTAATTTGAGTCATCCGGCAATATGTAATAAGCCGTATCGATACACCAGAATGGCTGAGAAGATAGATAGACCTTGCCCACAGTCCCTTTTCGACCAATGATCAAACCCTTGTTGTTAACTAAGTGCGCATCGTGCATGCCTGTTATGCCTGCGGAGCTATACACAGGAACATTGCCCACAGCACGATAATCTGTTCTTAGAGCCTTGCCGTAATGCAGCGTTGCAATGTCACCAAGCATGCAATCACGCCACTCGCTCATGCTTTCACCTTCGCCAAATTCTCGGCAATGGCCTTGTTCAGCTCCGCCTCTTCCAGCAACTGCGCCTCAAATTCCGCCTTCAATGCAGCGAAGCGCTCGGCGAAGTTGAAGTCATCCTCTTCGTCCGGCAGGCCAACATAGCGCCCTGGCGTAAGCACATAGTCCAGCTCTTGCACCCTTGCCAACGATACAGAGGCGCAAAAACCTTTTACGTCTTCATACGCTGCCTCGCCTGTACGCCAGGCATGGTACGTGGCAGTAATCTGCTGAATGTCCTCATTCGAGAGTTCTTTAGTGCGGCGGTTGATGAGATGGCCGAGGTTGCGCGCGTCAATGAAAAGAATTTCGCTTTTGCGCGGGTGACCGTTATTGCGGGTGCGGTTCATGAACCACAGCGCCGCCGGTATCTGCGTATTCAGAAACAGCTTGGCCGGCAGGTTGACGATGCAGTCGATCAGATTGCCATCGGCGATGAGCGCCTTGCGAATCTCGCCTTCGCCGCTGGTTTTGCTGGTGAGTGCGCCTTTGGCCAGCACCACACCTGCTTTGCCTTGCGGGTTGAGGTGATAGGCGAAGTGTTGCAACCACGCAAAGTTGGCATTGCCCGCTGGCGGCGTGCCGTATGCCCAGCGTCCGTCGCCGCGCAACAGCTCGCCGCTCCAATCGCTGACGTTGAACGGCGGATTGGCAATGATGAAATCGGCTTTTAGGTCTTTGTGTGCGTCGTTGAGGAAGGAGCCTTCGTTGTTCCACTTCACCTGCGAGCTATCGATGCCGCGAATGGCGAGGTTCATCTTCGCAAGTCGCCATGTGGTTTGATTGCTCTCTTGGCCGTAGATGGAGATGTCGTTGACTCGGCCTTGATGGCCTTCGACAAACTTTTCTGACTGGACAAACATGCCGCCTGACCCACAGCAGGGGTCAAACACTCGGCCTTTGTAGGGCTCCAACATCAACACCAGCAGCTCAACAATGCTGCGCGGGGTATAGAACTGCCCACCTTGCTTACCTTCAGCCAGAGCGAATTCGCCGAGGAAATATTCGAACACATGCCCCAGCACATCGGCACTGCGCGACTTGGCATCACCCAGTGCGATGTTGCCCACCAGGTTAATCAATCCTCCCAAGCTGGTTGGATCAAGATTTTGCCGCGCAAACACTTTGGGCAGCACGCCTTTGAGTGAAGGGTTCTCTTTCTCAATGGCATCCATTGCTTCATCTACATAGCTACCAATGTCTGGCTGTGTGGCTTTGGCTAACAGATACGACCAGCGCGCCACCGTGGGCACGAAAAAGGCATTCACCGCTTTGTATTCGTCTTTGTCCTCGGGGTCGGCGCCTGCGTATTCACCTGCACCTGCTTGCAGCTTGGCAAACATCTCCTCGAACGAATCGGAGATGTATTTCAGGAAGATCAGCCCGAGCACCACGTGTTTGTATTCTGCGGCGTCGATGTTCTTGCGGAGCTTATCTGCGGCCTTCCACAATTGCTTTTCCAGCGGCTCTTCTTTGGTTTCTTTTGCTGCTTTTATTGTTGCCATAGTTTTATCGAAACCCTATTCCTACATTGTTATTCGGATTGTAGCTTGCTTTCTAATACCAGTCACTTTAGGTCGACTCGCTCACTGTATTCATTCCATTCATAGTCACCTACGTTTTACTGCTGGCAATGGTTTATCAATCTGCGCATTTAGTTTTTCCATATCAACGCGAGGCATCATGTACAAGTTGTGTTGCCATCGAACAAACTGCTCACTCATGAGTTTGTTTTGCTTTTCCAAACGAGCAACGGTGGCTTCCAGAATTGCAATCTGCTGTTTCGCAAACTCCACGGTTATATCCTGCTCTAGGGGCGTTGATTCCTGTGCCAGCTTGAGTGCGCTCTTCTTGTCATTAAATGCTTCTACTAGAACTTGGTAAGACAGCAATGTATGCCGACTAATGCGCTTCTCTCCTAGAACTGACGCCAGTTGCTCTGCATAGAGTTCCCACGTCAATTTTCCAGACCATTTGTCTATCTCATGCAGCGCAATAGGCAGCGTACTTTCAGTGATGATCTTCTTAGGCATCGTTCACTCCTAACAATGCTGCTGCAGTAGAGGCGTCAACCAGTCCATTCTCATCTGTCTTAGTTTTGTAGCTCCTATGGTCCAATGAACGTCTTATCGGACTAGGATCATGTTCAGGTGGAATCCATAGAATCGCCCCTTCTTGCGTATCGTCAGATTCCAGCCTCATCCGTTGAGTGCGAATATGCGCCAGCTTCCAGCCAAGGTGCGTTTCCCATCTATCTGCCCCAAACACCCCACTTTCAGCATCCGATTTCGCCTTTTCAAATTGCGAGGCCACCAACCCCTCTAAACGCTTGATGCGTTCAAGCGTCCTAGGCATCCCTTTGATACAGACGTGTTCCTTGCAGGTCATGCACTCACCACCTTTTGTGCATGGAGACATTGCATAGTCATGAGTGCACATCCCATACTCCGTCATGTCTGCAATTCCGATTCGGATGAGTCCGAGATCTTGATATGAAACCGGCAAATTCAGTTTAATTGCCTCAAGTGCTGTTGGCCTTTCAGTAAGAAGCATTACTGCGCGCACTTGATCTTCTCGCTCCTCAGGAGTGCGTAAATCATAGTGACGATTGTCTTGGATACGTGCGCGGCCAGCCCACTTCGAGAGTTGCCAACTATCCATTCCTCCGCGTTCCGCATTCGTGGATAACCATACTCGCAACTGATGGGATGTCAGACGAATTTCCGAGCCATCTTCATCCACAATGCCAAAGCGCTGAAACAGCGTCTTTGTTGGATTTTTTAGACCATCACGCGGGGCTAATTGCCAATTAATCTGATTCACTGATGGGGTCAGCCAACTAAACCCCCTAGGTTTGAAATCATTGTGGAACTCACGGTCACGAATCAGCAAGAGTGATTCCCATACTGGCCTATCTGAATTTAGGATGAGGGGCCATTCTTTATGTTCATATTCGTTTTGAGTGTATTGCGCAAGTTGCTGGTACGTGGGATTTCCATGAGATCGCAATTTCTTGATCCATTTCCCCAAGCCCAACAAGTGCCATGCAGTAGCTTCATTGTTTATGTCTTTAAGTGCATGCAGTGTTGCCTGTCCAAAGTTCATTGCATGAGCAAACTCTTGAGCACTAAGCGGCCTATCTGCTGGAAAACCTAAAGGGGTGATGCATTCTTCATGGCGGTAAAACACATCCGGATTGTCATAAGCGAATTTTGCAGCCGCTCGTGCAGGCGCTCCAATTTCCACAAGACGGCGATGAGCTTCAATGACCGTCTCTCGCATCACATCTGGCACCCACTTTATCGTATCGCCAAATCCTTTCTCGCCATACCAACGAACTCCAAGGCGACCATTCTCCGTTTCATGTAGGCAATCAACTACTAGCCCCGGCAATTCGCCCGCCCGAGACGGAGCAAACATCAACAGCGTCAGAACACTCGACCAGTATTGGTCTTCTTTTGTCACCGCCCTAGAGAAGCAATCAGCTATCGCAGTCATTTGATGCAAACTAGGACACCGCTCTTCCTGCCACTTCCTAGATTCACTATCAGTCCGCTCTGCCTTTGATCTGGCCCGGCCCCACGGGTTACTCCACTCTGGAAGCGTTGGAACGATCGCTTTCTTTCGCAGAAATTCATACAGCAATTCCATTTGTTGCCCCAGACGATAGCGCAGATCCGATTCTGAATAACGTAAGTCCGTCAACTCCCGAACCTTGTCCATCACCAGTCCATCCGTTTGAAGAACATCAGCTTTCCCATGAACTTCAATCAGTGCATCGTGCACCTGACGAAGGATGATCATTTGATTCCCGATACTCTTTACCTGCCTCTCCGACTGGGTATATCGAACACGAGCTTTCGCAAAGGTTAAAAATGGCTCATCCAAAGGCTCAAACTGATACGGGTTGTTTACTTCACTGTATTTGGAGAATGCCATCGCATATGATCGATTCCCCTCGACGAATATCCACTTGTTTGATGTAAAACCTCCTTGTTCCTCATACAGTGTTAGCTTGTTCCGACAATGACTAATGAAGTCTGACAAGTTCTGCCTAGCAGATAGTTCAGCGCGTGGCTGAAAATAGATAATCTCAGCCAACATCCACCTCCATGCCATCTGCTGACTTTGCTTGGTTGCACATCAATATCACCTGCTGAACTGCCAGAACTAAAAGATCTGTGGACTGAATTACATTCGGAGAAACACCCAATTCCTCCTGTCGCTTTCGCTCAACGAGTAGCTCTTCTAGCACCTCCTCATGTGGCGCATCTCGCCAAGCTTGGAAATTCAGGCATGTGTAGCATGCTCGATACCCTGATGCGCAGAAGGCGTGCGTGCCGCAGTTTCCTACAATGTTGGATTTTTCATTCCTCACGCGACTATGGGGGTCATTTGCACGCAACGCATCACGTTCAGAAGCTATGAGTTTCCCTGCAAAGGCCTGTGCCAAGGGGGCCAATACTGGCGACATGATTTCATCAATTCTCTCGGCCATTTCCTCAGTGTTCGCGGTATACACATCGATATTTTGGGTATCCGATTGATCTAGAGCCATTGCGAGTACGACACCTGTAATTCCGCGTCTTGCCAGGTTCGTACCTTTCGTATATCTGAATCGGCGTGAAGTGAAATTGATGAATTCGCCGGTTCGCTCTGAACGAGCTGTATTCCGTACCGCAACGTCCCTCAAAATTCTCATTGAACCGCTGTGGGTTATATGCAGATAATCAGGCGTTTCCGTCAAGCAAGTAACCAAATGGTTAATATCTAGCACCTCGTTAACTCTACCTTCATCCAGAAACAACGGAATCTCTCTACGAACATCAGGAGGGAGATTCTTTCCAAGCAGATTTTCCACGTACACCTGAGAGGCTTCAGCCTGATTTTTCAAAACCCAATATAGATCCTCATTTACAGACAAGGATCTAAACGCTTCACGGAATCCCACACCTCGTTGTTTTACTCTTGGAAATTTAACGATGTAGTCACGCCCTTTAGAACCTAGATCGACAGCGCGTAGCGACCTAATCTGAACAGCTCTTCGCCCTGTAAAGGCTACTGTCAGAAAATATGAATACTGGGACAAATCTATCGTTTTATTAACAAAAGCATTAGCCGCCCAATTTAACAATGCTCCCTGTTCGATCAGGGTAAGCGGCCCAGAGTAGGGACAAGCTTTTCTTACCGCCTTCCCCTTTACCATTCCTTTCAAGGTTTGTTCTTCAAGATACTCAGCAACATCGTTATCAACTCCGGAGTATCCCCATTCATTCCATGCGAGAAGGAACGCCTTGAGAGCCCCCATCCAGTATTCAGTTTCAGATGTCAAAGTTGAACGCCACTTCGTCATCCCTTTCACGCTGATACTTTTCTCCCCAGTGTGATCACAATACATATTTACATACGCAAAAGCGTTATCAGTTGTCCCTGCAGAAAGCTCTTCAGCATACCGACACAGTGCCTTTCTCAATCCTTTCTGAGTAGCCTCATTCAACTCTCGCATACGCCTAAAGTTGATAGTGTGTGACCCATCTAGCTGCCATGAGTCTGAATTGAAATCAAACCGATAGCCCATCTTCGAAATTCGCCAATCTGGTTTTTTTGACAGCTCTACAGGTAATTCCTGTGTCATGTTTGTGATCGATTGCATATTACTTGCCCTTACTTATGTGCTTTGACTGATCATCCATATCATCGCGCATCAACTTGTTTGCCATCTCTTGAGTGTGTCTCATGTTATATGTCTGCGCGCTGTCTTCGGATGACCATCCATTCAGTTGCATACGTATCTGAATTTCTTCTTTTTCATTGATTGGCTTGATGGTCGCATCAACCTTGGCCAATTGATTAATGGCGTCAATTTTCTTGGAGAGGCGATAGTTGAAATTGTGACGAAATCCATGTCGGCAGATTTCACCAAATAGCTCCGAATTTTCGGATATGGCAGGCCCTAGCACTCTATTTCTAAATGAACTGTCTGATATTGGCTGCCCTTGATACTTTCCTCGTTTATGGGTCACGAACAAGAACGGATTTTTATTGGCGCCCGGTATCTTGGAGCGCACTTCCATGACATAGCTTCGAAGTTTCTTCGCAAGTTTCATATTGATGGGAATATTGCGCTCAAGTGTTTTGGCAACAGGCTGCCTTAGTCGAGGATCAATTGGATTGTCATGTCTACGGACGACAGTAATTTTCCCTAGTTGGAAATCTACATCGCCGATTTGAATACCAAGGATTTCTCCTGATCTCATCCCTGTCTCGTACATAATGTCGAACATCAACGCATTGCGCTTACGAATGCTAGGGTTCTTATAAGGATTGTCTGGTGAGTCTTCTCTGACCACCGCCATCAGGTGTTCAAACACTTCAGGCGGTGGAGCTTTTGCATCCGGCTCATTTGCCAAACCTTTATTGCCTTTACCTTTGGGCTTCTGGGCAATGATCCTCTTCTTCAAGTCATCAATTACTGGTGACAAAGAAGCGAAATCTGGTCGCTGCCTCAGCATTGCCCTTGCAGTAAAGTGCAAATAGTTGGCTATATGAACCAACCGATTAGCCGCATGGTCTTTTGAAATAGCCTGAATGTGTGGAGTCATTACTGAGTGACTGGCCGAAAACTTCAGTACATTTCTACTTTTCGTAGCCTGATGCCATTCCTTAATGCTGCGTGAATGAAGCAAGCAATGGTCTCGGATTGATGCAATGTCGGCATCGGAAGGAAATTCGGATTGGCTGATTTCCGAAATCAGATCACGTCCGTTGATCTCTTCCCATAGCTTTAAATGAATGACGTTACGAATCGTGTTTTCAATGGCAGTCTGCTTGAGTGACACTCTTAACTTCTCAGTAACAAAAAGCGTAACCCAAAAGTCTGGCAACCCAGTGCTATCAACTAGCATTGGGTATCGTTCCCCACCTGAGAATACCAATTGCATTATGTGCGCCATGACGACTTCAATCTCACGCTCTTAATCAACACTGGATTAAGTATACATTCTAGAAACTCATTATCAACAATTATTTTACATCTAAAATAGAAAAAGCCCACTAGTGTGGGCCTTTTCTTATTTAAATATACGTTTAATATAAAACGTACGAGTTAAAACGGAATATCGTCATCAAAATTATCAAAGTTGCTCTTTGCCGCAGGTGCCGATGCGGCGGCAGGCCGAGCGGCGGGAGCACTGCGTGAAGGTGCTGAAGATTGGTCTTCAACCACTTCAAAACTGCCAGAGCCGCCGGACTTGCCGCCTAACATTTGCATCTCGTTGACGATAATTTCGGTGATGTAACGATCCTGACCTTCTTTGGTTTGATACTTGCGCGATTGGATGCGGCCTTCCACGTAAATCTGCGAGCCTTTTTTCAGGTACTCTCCGGCTATTTCTGCCAGGCGGCGATAAAACACCAGATTATGCCATTCGGTTTTTTCCTGCTTCTCACCGCTCTTGTCTTTCCAGTTTTCAGAAGTCGCCAAAGTGGCATTCGCCACCGCCTCACCATTGGTCATGTAACGTGTCTCCGGGTCTTTACCCAGACGCCCCACCAGAATTACTTTATTTACCGACATCTCATTCCCCTTTCACTAAGTTTTCAATTAATTCTTCGTCGAATCCGCTCATCTCAACTTTAAGGCAAGCCATCCCTTCTGTTGCCACTACCAATGCCTCGCGCACGCCTCGCGCCGCCAACATGCGCTGTTTGAGCAATGCCGCTTGGGCATCGTTCATTTCCGGCAAATGATAAAGCATGGTGCGCACCGCTGCAGCGGGACGCATGGTACTGGCAACGAACATCCATATCAACAACAGCACAACGGCAAAGATTAAAACCGCGTCCCCGCCATACTGCTGCATCAGTACGCCGCCCATCATCGCACCGAAAAATGCCCCTAAAAATTGCACGCTACTGTGCACGCCCATCGCCGTTCCTTTCGCATCCAGTGGCGCGATTTTGCTGACCAAAGACGGCATGGATGCCTCCAACACATTGAATGCAGTGAAAAATATTAACAATGCGGCGACCATTCCCCACAAACTATGTTGCAGCACCAGCATGGCGAATTGCGCGAGTGTGGCTAGCAATATCGCGCTTACAAATACTTGTTTCATCTTTGATTTTTTCTCGGCAATGATAATCGGCGGCACCATCAACACAAACGCAACCAGCATCACCGGCAGATAAACCTGCCAATGATGGTCCACCGCCAAGCCCAAATCTTTTAGAATAAACGGAACGTGCATAAACACGGACATCAAAATGGCATGCAGGGTAAACACGCCAAAATTCAAACGCAGCAGATCGAAATTACTCAACACATCGCGTATTTTTTGTGTACTCGCTTCGGTATCGGAGTGAAAGCGGCTGATGCGCGGCTGGGGTATAAACCACAGCACCACCGCGATAGACAAAAATGCCAAAACGCCGGTAAACGTAAAAATCCCGGACATGCCCATATACTTAAATAAGACCGGGGACAATATCATCGACACTGAAAATGTGATCCCGATGGTCATGCCGATCATCGCCATGGCTTTGGTGCGGTGTTCTTCGCGCGTCAAATCAGCAGTCAGTGCCATTACAGCAGCATTGATGGCGCCGGCACCTTGAATGACCCGTCCAATAATAATCCAATAGATATCATCCGCTGAGGCTGCGATAAAGCTGCCCAAGGCAAACAATAACAACCCTATAATAATTATTGGCTTACGCCCATATCGATCGCTCAGCCAACCCGCCGGAATCTGCAAAATAGCTTGCGTCAAGCCATAAGCCCCCAACGCCAGACCGATTAAAAAATGATTTTCACCGCCCGGAAGTTGCTCTGCGTACAAAGCAAAAATTGGCAAAATAATAAACAGACCTAACATGCGCAGGCCGTAAATACTGGCCAGACCTATGCTGGCACGACGTTCCAAGGAGGTCATAGCTGAAGTTGATGCAGACATAAGACAGAAGCAGAAAAATTGAAGCGCGTATCTTAACTCTAAACTTGCCCCAAGAATCGCCAGAATTATCCTGCAGGCACTTATACCCCCGAAAAATGTTGCACTTGATCTTGAGAATTTTTTACCGCATATCAGTGAATTTCATGTTTTGATATTTGGGTTGAGGAACATTTTCGCGTATATTGACGAGTCGTATTTTCAGGTTTATTTCGAGCATGGACTACATCAAAATTCGCGGTGCGCGCACCCACAATCTCAAAAATATTAGCCTTGATCTGCCCCGCAACCAATTGGTGGTGATTACCGGATTATCCGGTTCAGGTAAGTCTTCACTTGCATTCGATACGCTTTATGCAGAAGGGCAGCGACGCTATGTGGAATCACTATCCGCCTATGCACGTCAGTTTTTACAACTGATGGAAAAGCCGGATGTGGACTTAATCGAGGGGCTCTCTCCGGCCATTGCCATCGAGCAAAAGGCGACTTCACACAATCCGCGTTCCACAGTCGGCACGGTGACGGAAATTCACGATTATTTACGACTGTTGTTTGCTCGCGCCGGTGATCCGTTTTGTCCACAGCATGATCTGGTATTGCAGGCTCAGTCGGTAGGTCAGATGGTTGATCATGTTCTGGGACTGGCCGAGGGCACCAAGGTGATGATTCTGTCTCCGCTCGTGGTGGAGCGTAAGGGCGAGCAACTGGATTTGTTTGACGAATTAAGGGCTCAGGGATTTGTGCGGCTGCGCATCAATGGCAAGATTTGTGAAATGGATAATCTGCCCGCGCTGGCCAAGAACAAAAAACACACCATTGAAATCGTGGTGGATCGCTTAAAGGTGTCCTCCGAAATCAAACAACGGCTGGCGGAGTCTTTTGAAACTGCTCTGCGTCATGCCGATGGCCGCGCATTAGCGGTTGAAATGGACTCCGGCAAGGAACATCTGTTTTCAGCCAAATTTGCCTGCCCCATTTGCAATTATTCTTTGCAGGAATTGGAGCCGCGCTTATTTTCCTTCAATAGCCCGATGGGTGCGTGCCCCAAGTGCGACGGGTTGGGCGTCGTCAGTTTTTTTGATCCGCAACGCATTGTGGCTCTCCCCTCGCTGAGCTTGAGCGGTGGCGCCATCAAAGGCTGGGATAGACGCAATCAGTTTTACTTTCAAATGCTGGATTGTCTCGCCAAACATTATGATTTTGATATAGAGCGCCCTTTTGAAAGTCTGCCCGATAAAATTCAACAGGTCATTTTATATGGCAGCGGTAGCGAATCAATTGCCTTTAAGTATGCGAACGAGCGAGGTAGTCAGTTTTTGCGGGAACATCCGTTTGAAGGTATCGTTAATAATTTTGAGCGTCGCTATAAAGAAACTGACTCTCCTACTGTTCGCGAAGAATTGGCAAAATATCAAAACTCGTGTTCGTGTCCGGATTGTAAAGGAACGCGACTGCGCATAGAGGCACGCCATGTGCGCGTCGCTGATCACACTATCTATCAATTAAGCGGGCTGCCGCTAAAGCAGGCGCTAACTTTCTTTCAGCACATTAAGCTGGCAGGAAATAAGCAGGCCATTGCAGATAAGATTGTGCAAGAAATTGCCAGCCGCCTTACCTTCCTTAACAATGTAGGCCTTGATTATTTATCGCTGGATCGCTCGGCAGAAACACTATCGGGAGGGGAAGCACAGCGCATTCGTTTAGCTTCACAGATTGGCTCAGGTTTAACCGGTGTCATGTATGTACTCGATGAGCCTTCGATAGGCTTACATCAACGGGATAACGATCGACTGTTAGACACGCTAAAACGGCTGCGCGACATGGGAAATAGTGTGATTGTAGTGGAGCATGATGAAGATGCGATCCGCACCGCAGACTATGTGGTGGATATGGGGCCGGGCGCGGGCGAGCATGGTGGCGTAGTCGTTGCTCAGGGATCTGCAGAGGAGGTAATTTCCAACCCGGACTCTCTCACAGGTGATTATTTATCAGGTCGACGAAAAATCGACACACCCAAAAAATACTTAAAGCCGGATGTAAAACGACGCTTAAAAATTATTGGGGCATCGGGCAATAATCTAAAAGATGTCACACTCGACCTTCCTGTGGGGTTGCTGATCTCAATTACCGGCGTTTCCGGTTCGGGTAAGTCAACACTGATTAACGATACTTTATACAATGCGGTTGCTCAACATCTTTACGGAAGCAATGCAGCACCCGCTCCCTATCGCGAGATTCAAGGCTTAGAGTTTTTCGACAAAGTGATCAATGTCGACCAGTCGCCGATCGGGCGCACACCGCGTTCCAATCCGGCAACCTATACAGGCTTGTTTACCCCGATTCGCGATCTATTTTCCAACGTACCCGCATCACGCGAGCGAGGTTACGGCCCCGGACGATTTTCTTTCAATGTAAAAGGGGGGCGTTGTGAATCTTGTCAGGGTGATGGCGTGATAAAGGTAGAAATGCATTTCTTGCCGGATGTTTATGTGCCATGCGATGTGTGTCACGGCCAGCGCTACAACCGTGAAACATTGGAAGTGCAGTATAAAGGCAAGAATATCCATGAAATTCTTGACTTAACAGTTGAGAAAGCCCATGAATTCTTCAAAGCAGTACCGGTGATTTCAAGAAAACTGCAAACATTACTGGATGTGGGACTTGGCTATATTACTCTGGGGCAAAGTGCCACCACCCTTTCGGGCGGGGAAGCGCAGCGGGTAAAGTTATCGCTGGAGCTGTCCAAGCGAGACACCGGACGAACTCTTTATATTCTGGACGAACCAACTACCGGATTGCATTTTCACGATATCGACCTATTGTTGAAGGTTATTCACAAGCTTCGCGACCAAGGAAATACGGTTGTGGTCATTGAACACAATCTGGACGTGATTAAAACGGCAGATTGGGTGATTGATCTGGGGCCGGAGGGAGGAGATGGCGGTGGAAGAATTGTTGCGCAAGGCACCCCCAAGGATATTGCCGGCAACAAAGCAAGCGTTACCGGCCCCTATTTAAAGAAATTGCTTCGATAAAACAAAAAGGCCGGAAGAATCCGGCCTTTTTGTTTTATGTTTCGTTTCGAGTAAAACTTACTCGTCTGCAACTTCTACGGGCTGAGCTTCAGCGGGACGATCCATCAGTTCCACGAGTGCCATCGGTGCATTGTCACCTTTGCGGAAGCCGAACTTAAGAATACGTGAGTAGCCGCCATTTCGAGTTGCATAACGCGGACCGAGCTCATCAAATAGCTTGCTAACCATTTCACGATCACGCAAACGCGAGAAAGCCAAACGACGATTAGACAGACTTGGAGTTTTACCCAATGTCAAAATTGGCTCTGCAACGCGGCGCAATTCCTTGGCTTTGGGCAGAGTTGTTTTAATAACTTCATGACGCAACAGGGAAACAGTCATGTTGCGTAGCATGGCCAAACGATGGCTGCTGGTGCGATTGAGTTTTCTAAGACCTAAACGGTGACGCATGATTATCCTTTCGTACTACTATTAACTTTCTGGCTAACTCGCTCAGATTAGTCTTCAACTACAGCTGTAGTTGGCCAGTTTTCCAACTTCATACCCAGTGACAAACCATGTTCGGCAAGCACTTGCTTAATTTCATTAAGTGACTTGCGACCCAAGTTCGGGGTGCGTAACAAATCCGCTTCATTATGCTGAATCAAATCGCCGATGTAATGGATGCTCTGAGCTTTCAGGCAATTTGAAGAACGCGGAGTCAATTCCAAGTCATCTACCGGACGCAACAACATCGGGTCAACCTTGGGAGCCTGAGGCTTTTCAACAGGCTCAGGAGTACCTTCCAGTGCGGCAAATACAGAGAACTGATCTACCAGAATGCGCGCAGCGTAGCGAATAGACTCTTCAGGATCAATTGCACTATTTGTCTCAATATCCATGATCAGCTTATCCAAATCGGTACGCTGTTCAACACGCGCACTCTCTACAGAATAACTTACACGAGAAATCGGGCTGAAAGAAGCATCCAGCGCAATATGACCAAACGGACGAGTCGCACCAGGCAGAAGACGAGACATCGCAGATACATAACCGCGTCCCTGTTCAACCTTGATTTCAATTTCCAGTTTGCCGCCAGCAGTCAAATGGGCGATAACGTGATCGGGATTAATAACTTCCGTATCCGCATTCGTCTCAATATCTGCAGCAGTTACAACACCTGCACCCGATTTTTTCAGGTACAGAGTAGCTTCATGAATATTGTGCAACTTAAGAACTAGCCCCTTAAGATTTAGCAAAATTTCCACAACATCTTCTTGAACACCGTCAATGGATGAGTATTCATGCAACACGCCGGAAATCTTAACTTCTGTTACGGCAAATCCGGGCATAGAAGACAGCAAAATACGACGCAATGCATTACCTAAAGTATGGCCATAGCCGCGCTCAAAAGGCTCCATCACAACTCGCGCTTGAGTTGGTGAAATACGTTGCACATCGATAATTCGAGGCTTCAACAAATTGGTATAAGACATATCTGTACTCCGCGTGGATTACTTAGAATACAACTCGACAACGAGGTGTTCGTTGATCGTAGCTGGCAATTCGGAACGCTGAGGCAATGCTTTATATGTTCCCTTAAGTGCCTTAACATCAACCTCAATCCACTCCGGGAATCCGCGTTGTTCCGCAGCCTTTAATGCCGCAGTTACACGGAGCTGAGATTTGGAAGCTTCAGCAACTTCAACAACGTCACCAGGACGAACTTGATAAGACGGAATATTTACACGTTTACCGTTAACCAAGATTGAGTTATGCCTTACAACTTGACGAGCCTCGGCACGAGAAGCGCCAAATCCCATACGATAAGAAACATTGTCCAAGCGTGATTCCAAAATTTGCAATAAACTTTCGCCGGTAATACCGCGAGACTGTTCAGCGCGCTTGTATGTCAGACGGAACTGACCCTCCATAACGCCATAGATACGACGCAATTTTTGCTTTTCGCGCAATTGACCGCCATATTCAGATTGACGTTGATTCTTTTTCTGACCGTGCTGGCCGGGGGGATAAGCACGACGCTCTACTGCACATTTGTCAGTAAAACATTTTTCAGCTTTAAGGAACAGTTTTTCGCCTTCACGACGACACTGACGGCACTTTGCATCAAGATTTCTAGCCAAGATCTATACTCCCA
>JBAZVN010000013.1:0-116222 GCA_041660815.1 Gallionellaceae bacterium
AATATCGCCACGTTGATCACTCCTGTTTGCTCCCGCTCAAGTTATGAGCAGGACAGTATCTATACGTGGGTCAAATTTGGATGCAATTTACTGCGGTAGGTGGGTCAGTTTTGGACGCAATTCAACAGACTCAATCAGAAAAATACTTAACCCACTTAATAATGCCATCAGCAGTCCTAACGCATTCTATGGATATGATTTAGTGATTTATGGTTACTCAAAAAGCTTTGCTGACGAATCTTCTCATCCAGATAAGATTGAGTATCGATTCTTGATGCCTCAAGATGCAGTGCGGAAGTACAAGGAAAAAGATATTTCCGGCCAACAACTTTTGGACGCGTCCGTGATTCTTATGAACGATGAACGCATCGAATTGAAGCTTCAGTGAGCAGTGCTACAAAACCCTGTACGAGAACTCACCCAACGTGAAC
Source organism: Gallionellaceae bacterium (assembly GCA_041660815.1). Classification (GTDB taxonomy): domain Bacteria; phylum Pseudomonadota; class Gammaproteobacteria; order Burkholderiales; family Gallionellaceae; genus PALSA-1006. The sequence continues at coordinate 432 of JBAZVN010000013.1, forward strand.
TATTACGTAAGTTCCTCATATGCGAAAGAGGCTTTTATAATCCGGGCAAGTTTGAATTCTAACTTCAAGGAGTGGTAAGGATTGAGTGGGATCCCGATAGGAGAGGATTGTGCGTATGGAGAGGAATGGGTAAAAAAACAAGCCTCACTACTTCGATTTTAGTTTCTTTACAAACCAGAATGAAGCAGCTAAAAACAATCACTCGTACTGGTAATGTTAATGTGGGGCTAATGATCTTCGAACTTTTTTGCAGGGTTTTGCATGACTTACTTGCTAGCCCTCACCTTGCACTAAAATATACCAGAAACGTTCACCGGCCTATAAGCTACGACAGCAATTGTCGGCAGATAGTCAATTCAACTTAGGTAATGAGTTGTATCACGCGAATGATTCCAGGAAGTAGAGGCTTCATGCGATGAATCGTTGTTATTTGGCTCATGTGTAGGCGGTCGGTTGTTTTGATTTCTGCCCACAGCATTTCGGAGCCCTTAGTCATTGTCAGATCAGGCCATCCTGCACGGTATAAGTAAGGGTCTTCCATAATGGCTGATGTGATTTGTGCCAAATGCTCTGCTCCGAGTGTGTCGAAGAGCGAAGCAATGGCGGAGGGAGTTAGTCCCGGATACCATTCCTGTACCATGAGCGAGCTATAGATTTCACTAAAGTGCTGAACAACTTGCTGCGAATCTGCGGAACGAATTTCGCTCAAAATCAAGTCAGAGTGTTCATGAAGGATAGTTAGTTGTGCCTCCGTGAATCGGGTACAGGCATCCTGCCTAGAACCAAATGTGTTGAGGCGTGCTAATACATTCAAAGCGGCAGATCGAATGAGAAGAAGTATCGGGCCGCCTTCGCAATAACCACCATCATATCCGAATGATGAAAAATGTCGCCATGATGCAAGTTCGGGGGTTTTCTGAAAGTTTAGGCCATACAATTTTTCATGGATAATGCCTAAATGATGGCACTGCTCTGCCAGTGGCAACATCACAATAGCCTGCTTCCAACCGTTGTGATTGAGCGTACCCGATGAGTCCGCAAGTCCCCGCTTAACCAAGCCAGTGATTGTGTTTGCCTTGGCAGAAATTGTCTTACTGCGGATTAAGTCACGCAGCGCCTGCTTCATTTCAGGGGTTAGTGGGCGTGTCATGACTTGTTGGAGTTTCCCCTTAACGCTGACCTTCTGCTACCGCCTCAAAGAGGCATCAAAGAGGCCAGCTTTGACTTCAGAAAGAAGACTTTCAACGTCTCCATAATTTGCAGAATGAAGCATAGCGTAGGTAGTCAAATTGGTGGCTTCGTTATATTTTTGAGCTTGTACCATTTTGAATATATTGCCCACTTAATTTCATCCCATTTTTCTTTATAAGTACGTGTCAAACCTCGATATTCGTATCGAATACTCTTAAGGACAGATACATAGGGATCATCAACTGTTTCTTCTTCAAATGGCTGGCAGGAACTCGTATTTAGAGTTTGCAAAGAAATATATTGATGTCTTACACGGTCAGCAGTGGTATTTTGAGCCTCGTGCAATCTTTTTCTTATGGTGTCAGAAAAGAATGAAAGATTTTCTCCTATGTAGCTAAATACGTAGTCAAATTTCTCTCTAAATTCCTCATTTTCAATACAAAAGACTGGCGACTGGTTATGAGACATTACAGTTTCCCAAGATTGATCAGAAATGGCCTTGTTATATTTTGAAAATTCATCTATTACCAAATTTCGGAAATCTTGTTTCTCCTTTTCATTTTGTATGTGTGGTGGGATATCAAAGCCGTATCCAAGAAATTGAGCCATATCATGAGACTTAGCATGCTCTCTCACGGCCTTTTCTAGTACCTTATCTTCCGACTCATATTCCTGATCTTTCAACTTATTGTATTCATACATCAATAGCCATTCACTGGTGCTATAGATTTTGTCGTAAATTCTAATTTTTTCAATTTTTCTCCCTTTTGCATATACAACCATGCTCCCAAGAATTGATGCTAAGGAAAGAAAGAACGCCAAATCTACTTTTGTGTCCAACGAAATCAAGTGATCGCTCCGAAAAAATAAAGTGTATGGCACATGAGTGTCACCCAAGTTGGGGAAATTTACTCTTTTGCATTGACGGCTTAGTCCACAAGTCCGTTATCATGTATTTTACTCACCAACGCCCACAATTCTAACAGCAGCAGTCACTCGATTCTAAATGTATGGATCACAAAAAAGCCCCCAATAACCCGACGCCTTGACGCTTCCCTTATGCTGCATGAGGTTGAGAGCAACGAGTAAGAATTCCGGCGTCAGGTTCGTCGAGTTCGTCAGGTGATTTATAGAATTTTTCGAAGCTGCTACCACTGCCACCCCCTCGCTGCGCGCCCCCAGAAAACTGCCCCAGCTGCAGCCCCAACTTACACCGGATGGCTACCCCCTACCTGCGCCGCCAGCTGCTGCCAGTCGGGTACACATCGGGCAACTCTGGGTCGGCGGCGAGTAGGGGCGGCTGCAGTTTTCGGTGGCTGGGGCATGCGGTGGGGGCAGGGTGGGAGGGGCGGCAGTTTTTCAGAACTTGCAGAACTCGCAGAACTGTCAGGATCAAAGGTGGTAAAGCCGGTGATCCCGGTGTTTATGCCTACCACCTTCGCCGCCTTTACCGGTTTTCTGGCCGGAGTTCCTGGCGGAGTTGGCCGAAGTGGGTATTGTGTGAAATACTGCACAATATTTCACTGCACTAAAGAATGGAGAGTTTGTCATGACCACATTGAAAATTGACCATACCTTATTCATGCTTACCTTCTCAGCTGATTCTGATTATCACGAAGAATGCAAGTTTATCGAAACCTATTTAAATAAACGCTCAGGTGAGGTAATGACCATTTATACCGATAGAGAAAGGGCAGAAAATTTATATGGCAAGGATGCAGTTGTTGAATTTAGGAAAAACAAAAATAAACTACGCGCATCACCGAATAACTATTTGCGTATTCCCAGTATGGATCATGGTGAGCATCATGATTTGCTGAAAGAATTTCTATGTACCAATTGGACTGAGGATGAAGTGGCTCGAAATCATGCAAGTAACGTTTATTACTCGCGCAGATCAATCGGATTTTGGTTGAAGAATGTTGGGGATGATAAGGCTATTACTGCATACATGAATTATGCGGCGGAAGCACCAGAAGGTTCTGCCGAGCGATTTTTACATGAAAATGGAATTGTTGATTTTGTGTGGGGATGAGTGAAATTTGCACTATAAGTTAATGGGATGGATTACCTGATAGTGGATCAAGAGGGTGGTAGTTTTTCAGGATGCGCAGAATTGACAGAACTGGCGGATTCAAAGTGGTGATGCCGGTGATCCCGGTGTTTATGCGTACCGCCTTCGCCGCCTTTACCGGGTTTTCTGGCGGGAGCTTCTGGCGGAATATTTCGGGAAATTCCAGTTCGCCAGCACACCAGAATTCCAGTTCGCCAGCACGCCAGCACTCCGCAGAATCTGCCGCCCCTACCGCCCCCACTGCTGAATTTCGGCAGGCAGTTCGGGAAAAGTTCGGTGGAAAATTGCACTATCCCGTTGTTTTACATGGGGTATACTTATGCCAGCAGGTGAGGGGCAAGCTCTAGGTTCGGTATAGGGTCGGATTGAGAGAAGTGAGCGGGGACTGCAGAAAAAATCTGTTACAATTCTTCTGGATAGTTCAATTAAATCAATGAGTTATCTGTACTGTTAATCCGCAGGTCCCTGGTTCGAGTCCAGGTCGGGGAGCCACTGAATTTTTCGTGTATTTTCAGGCAGTTACGATGTGATGCACGGACTATTAGACCACCTTTGCGGGTGGTTTTTTAGTTTCCTCAGAGCAAAATACCGAAAGTCCGCAGGCCTATGTCCCAAGGCATAGCTGGGAAAACTGCAAAATGTACAAAAGTCGGTATAAATTCTTGCTGCAGCTGTGACTGCGGTGGTAACAAAAAACAGGGGAACTGCGGGTGATCCTTTCAACGAGGGGTGATCCTAGTGGGTTTCAACAAATATTAAGGAGCAACACCAGTGACCAACGCACAACGCAAAGCACTTAGCCGCATGGCATTAAGTAACAACAGCAAGACTGAACCAACGCTTAGCAGCGTGTTACCTACACTTAGCAGCTCGTTCTGCCCGCATGAGGCAGGCGCGTATTACCTTGCAACGGTGGGGACTGTTAGTAAGGTCATCAAGCTATTCGCCAAGAATATCGAGCCGCCCGAATACACCTACGCTATCACCACCATTCATTTTGAACAAGATACTGATACCGGCAAATGGATCTGGTTTGATGGTAAGGAAAAGCTATCCCCACGCAAAAACCAAGATGGTTGGCGTCTTGGCAGCAAGACGTTATTTGACACCCGCGAAGAAGCAGAGGCTGAGCTTCAACGCATGATGGTCAAAAACGGTGATCGGGTGACCAAGGTACATGACCTGCCAGACTGTATGACTAAACTGAGAAAGATCCGCAGTGCCCACCATCCAGACCGCAATAACCCCGATACCGACCATGATCTCTATCAGGCTGCTGTCGAGAAAATTGACAGGATGCGTGCGGTGAGTGTGTGAACCACACCGTAATCTGATTTAACTTATTGCCCCCCAATTGGAAAGTGTTCTAATCACTTCGGCCAATACCGCAATTGATACGACACTACCTGCGATTGTCCACGGCGATAATTGATCATTCGTCAGTTCGGAAACTCGTTCGGAAATTGGATAGTGAACACGCATAACTTTCTCCGAGTATTTATGCAGGAACAGTGTGGGTCAGTACAGCAATCCATTCGCCAAGGGTAAGTGTAATCAGTACGATATATTTTTTCATGGTATGTCCTTTTATATAGTTGAGTGTTTTACTCAGTGTGAGTGAGTGGAACTGTAGGGTAAAGTTCAATCCCGACTAATTTAGTGTGACTTTGCCTTGGGGGGAAAAAATGGGCATCCGTTAAGGACGCCCGAATTCGAGGAGAGACTTATGAAAGTAGAAGCAGGAGCTCCGAACACTTACATACACTGGTGTCACAGCAAGCATTGTGCCACTGTTGGGTTAAGGGAATATTACACTTTGCAATTAAAAGGTTAGCCAATTTATATCACTTGATCTCCTGACATACCCCAAGTCAATATGCACCAATATGGTCACTTTTTCGCGAATACGACATTAACCTGCCGATGCTGAAGTGCAATTCCTTGATGATACAGTCCTTGATGATACGGTTGCCAGAGTCGGACTGAACTTATCCCGAGACGAATCGGGACACAGAGTATTCCGGCGGATTTATCGCTTCGAATTCAGCGAGACCGGCAATACGCGGATTGAGGGGCAGGTGATCATGCTGGGTTCTGCTGTGGAGTCTGTGACGATGGATCCTTGTCTGATGCTGGGGTGATTGCTGAGAATGAATACTTTCCTTTCTACTGTGCTGAAAAGATAATCCCCTTCATTAAGGTTTTTCCCTGTGATCGTAATCGCGTGGACACAACAATATGCCCACGCTGCCCGGCGGTTACTGTATTTTCACCAGCGCGCCGCCATTTACCGTGTAAAGGTTAGTACCGTCGGAAGTCACGCCACCGTTGACTCCGGTGCAGACCGGAGTTGTATTCGTCGCGCACGCAGTTCCGGCAGCACTGCCGGTCGCCACCACGGATGAAGCGCCTGTTGCAATGTCGTACTTGATAATCTGGCTGCTTGCCTGTTTCACAACATATACATTGCCGGCTCCATCGGTAGTAATCCCCGTTCCCAGCAGCCATGAACTCATCTGGGTCAAACCTGCTCTGCCGCCTATAGTTTTAACCGATCCATCGGCAATGGAAATCTGGCGAACTATTCCGGGATTTGCCTGAGATGCTTCCAACACATACAGATAGGTGCCGTCAGAAGTCATTGCACCCAGAATGGTTCCCAAAGTTGCACCTGAAGCAGCAGGTGTCGTGTTCGTGCCCACACCGTCACACACCTGCCCCGTCAAACATGCATTGGCACCAAAGCTGTGCGTGGTAACCGCATTCGTCGTCAAATCGAGTTTTTTAATTTTACTCGTAGTGGTGAAATACAAATTGCTTCCCACGACTGCCATTCCTGTTGGGGGCGTATAACCCAAGGAGGAATTAGCCAACAACAACGTCACTGTCCCAGCAGGGGCTATCTGGTAAATACCACCCGAACCTACCCCACCCACCGCACCATAAGAGGACGCAAAGATATTGGTGCCATCACTGGTAAGTGCGGAAAAGGTACCAGAAGTAGTGGCTAACAAGCTGACGACACCAGTCGTTTTATCTATCTTATACACCCCGGAGCCAGAGGCCGCAGTGCCGCCATACACATACAGGCTTGACCCGTCTGTCGTCAAGGCTGTCTTTAGTGGCGGCAGATCTAGCGCAGGCGTAAGCGTTACCGGAGTAACCGTGCCCGACAAGGTCAACGGCCCCATGACCGCACCTCCGAACTTAGTGCCAGCAGCTACTGTAGGCGCAACCAGTGTAATATCAGTACCTCCTGCCGAACTAGCCGCACTGGTCGTCGCTTTACCCTCAGTTGAGGCGGCACTAGCTCCCACCGCATTATTGGCGACAACACGGTAGTAATAAGGTGTTGCAGCAGTCAGACCAGTATCGGAAAGCGATGTGCCAGTTACCGAAGTCGAGTTCACTTTGGTCATTGCAGTAATTGCAAGACCACCCGTTGAAGCTGCGCGATAAACGTCATAACTGGCTGCCCCCGTAACTGCTGTCCACGAAACGCTAATTGCAGTTGAGCTAGTTGCCGTTGCAGTTACCCCTGTTGGTGCTGCTGGTGCAGCTGGGGTCGAGGAGGTGCTTGCCGAATTTACCGTAAAGTTGGTGGCAGACGTTCCTGTTTTATTCACTAGCTGACCCATTGTGTTGGTTACGGTAATCGAACCTGTTGTCGCACCCGTAGGGACTTTGACGGTAAGCGAAGATGTCGTACCTACGACTATCGAATTAACTGTTGCCTGTACTCCACTGAACTTGACTACGTTGTGTAAATAGAACGGATCAAATCCGTTACCCATGATGGTTACAGTATCTCCGACTACACCGCTGGATGGGCTGAAGCTGGTGATAACAGGAACTGCTGAGGCAGCCCATTGCTGAGCCAGCGTTTGTGCAGCTTGAATTGCCGATGCAGCAGATTGAGAAGGATTGGCTGCAATTGCGGACATTACTCCGCTCGCATTATCTACAGCCGCAGTGTTGAGGGCACTGATAATTTGAGCCTTAGTTAGGCCTGTATCCAACAACGCAAGTCGATCATGTGTCGCCGCGATTGCAGCAGGAATCAGGTCTTTCAACTTAGCATTAGCATGTGGAACATTAGTTATTTGCGCAGTAGATTGGGCATTGATCGGAGCGGAAGGAATAGTGCCCAAGGCAGTATTCATTGCATTGATAGTGGCGGCAATACCACTGGCAGGGTTAGTCAAATTCAAGTCGTTACGCAAGCGATGTGCCACTTGCAATGCACCTTCGCCTGTTCCGGCCATATTAGCCAGTGCAGCTAGTTTAAGTGCGTATTTATCCGCGTCTGTTGTACCTAAGCCATTAAGATCTGCCTTGGATCCTACAAGTTTGGGAGGTGCAAGCAGGTCAGTAACGCCAAAAGATTGCGCCACAGTCGCATTGGCACCTACAGCAGATGCAGCTGTTACCCCAGCAGGAACAACACCTGATGCATCAACTAACGAACCTACGGCAATTTCTGTGAGTGCTGTTACACCCACTTGGCTGGCAACCGTATGATCAGGCACCAGAGCGCGAACGCCGACACCTGAAATTCCGGAAATGGTCTGCCAACCTTGAATTTCATCGTAATACTGATCATCTGTTAAACCCGCTTCAACTAATAAAGGAGCTTGTGAACTGGTGGGGACATCAATCGCAGCTACACCACTGGCATTTACGAATCCAGATCCGATTTGTGCGCCATTCCGATCTTTGATTCGAACATGGGCTCCCTGTGCGAATCTACCCAGAGAAGGACTCACGCTTAAAGTTGTCATTGCTGTACTGGAAGACCCACCTGAACTCCCACCACCACCACCACCGCAACCCGCAAGTACTAATGTAGCAATGGCAGTCAGGCCAACACCGATCTCACTGGCTTTGCGGATAAATGGTTTGATTTGCATGAAGCTTTTCTCCTTCAGAGGTGGATAAAGAAAATTGGGCGGCTGTATATTTGCTTACTCAGGACACTCTAATTCAGAATCATTAGGTTTGTCTATCCCCTATTTGAGGGAGGGTATTAGATAAGCTGCCATCCATCTTCTTCACCTTTCACACCTGCAGTAACACCCATCACCTCGTTCATAAACTTACCCCTGCCCCCCCAGCAGTGCCCCCCCAAAAAAAACTGCCCCACCTGCAACGCCAGCCCCTGCCGGATGGCTACCCCCTACCTGCACCGCCAGTTGCTGCCAGTCGGGTACACATTGGGCAACTATGGGAGAAGCTGCGTGTCGAGCGGCTGCAGTTTTCGGAGGCGGTGGCGCGCGGTGGGGGCTGGGTGGGAGGGGTGGCAGATTTTTAGAACTTGCAGAACTGGCAGGATCAAAGGTGGTGATGCCGGTCAATACGGAATGTCCGGTGTTTATGCGTACCGCCTTCGCCGCCTTTACCGGCTTTTCAGCCTGCGTATTTCGCTGGTACATCGAAAAAATATTTGCACAAATTCGCTTTTGAGCGAATAATTATGCCATGTACAAGATTATCCATTACCTCGACGAGAACGAGAATGACATTTATCAGAGTTGGCTTGACTCACTTCGGGACAGAGTAGCAAAGGTTGCTGTCATTCGTAGGGTTGCGCGGATTGAACTTGGGTTGTTTGGTGACTGCAAACCGCTCAGAGATGGAGTATCTGAATTAAAAATTGATGTTGGTGCAGGATATCGAGTGTATTACGCGCAAGTTGGCAGCACGGTGATTCTTCTAATGACTGGCGGCGATAAGAAGTCGCAAAGTCGGGACATTGAACGAGCAATCAGGCTGCTGCATGATTGGGAGAAACGAAATGGCTAAAACACATCGCACACATGAGGAAGCATCCGTAGAAATGTTTCGCAATGATCCAGAATTGGCTGCTGAATATCTAAATTCTGTACTCGCTGATGGTGACGAGTCTGATTTAATGCTAGCACTTAGAGATTTGAGCAAAGCATTCGGTGGCGTACAAGAAGTTGCAAGGCAAGCGGAAGTTAATGCCAATACGATTTACCGTACACTATCTGATCAAGGCAATCCTGAGCTCAAAACTCTTTCTTCTATACTTAAAGCGATGGGAATGCGTTTGGCAGTACAGCCCCTGAATCACGCTCATGGCTAATCGGGCAACTCCCACCGTACCAGCACACCAGCACTCCGCTGTTTTTGCCACCCCTGCTACCCTGTGGCTGATTTTTGGCAAACAGTTCGGGAAAATTTCGGATGAAAATTGCACTATCCTGTTGTTTTACATAGGGTATTATTATTCCAGCAAGTGAGGGATAAGTTCTAGGTTCGGTATAGGCTCGGATTGAGCGAAGTGAGTGAGTGCAGCAGAAAAAATCTCTTACGAATCTTCATAATATTTCAACTAAATCAATGAGTTATCTGTACTATTAATCCGCAGGTCCCTGGTTCGAGTCCAGGTCGGGGAGCCACTGAATTTCTCGTGTATTTTTAGATAGTTATGATGTGATGCACGGACTATTAGACCACCTTTGCGGGTGGTTTTTTAGTTTCCGGGGGGAGCTAAATACCGAAAGTCCGCAGGCCTATAGCCCAACCCATAGCTGGAAAAACTGCAAAAAGCACGAAAGTCGGTATAGGTTTCGGGTGTTTTCTGGGGTTGCGGTGGTAAAAAAACAGGGGAACTGCGGGTGATCCCTTCAGCGAGAGGTGATCCCAGTGGGTTTCAACAAATATTAAGGAGCAACACCAGTGACCAACGCACAACGCAAAGCACTCAGCCGCATGGCATCAAGTAACACCAGCAAGCTTGAACCAACACTAAGCAGCGCCGTGTCAACGCTAAGCAGCTCGTTCTGCCCGCATGAGGCAGGCGCGTATTACCTTGCGACGGTGGGGACTGTTAGTAAGGTCATCAAGCTATTCGCCAAGAATATCGAGCCGCCCGAATACACCTACGCCGTTACCACCATTCATTTTGAACATGATCCCGATACCGGCAAATGGATCTGGTTTGATGGTAAGGAAAAGCTATCCCCACGCAAAAACCAAGATGGTTGGCGTCTTGGCAGCAAGACGTTATATGACACCCGCGAAGAAGCAGAGGCTGAGCTTCAGCGTGTGATGGTTAAAAACGGTGACCGGGTGACCAAGGTACATGATCTGCCCGAATGCATGACTCAACTGAGAAAGATCCGTAGTGCCCACCATCCAGATCGCAATAACCCCGATACTGACCATGATCTCTATCAGGCTGCTGTCGAGAAAATTGACAGGATGCGTACGGCAAATGGGTGAAACACTGAGTGTGTGTTTGAGAACTCACCACCTGATTGCGTCTTGCGAAAATCAAAGCCACGATCTTCCGGCGTTTATGCGTACCGCCTTCGCCGCCTTTACCAGTTTTCTGGCGTGAGTTTCTGGCGGATTGTGAAAAATATTCACCTAGATTTTTCTTTCGAATTACAATGTAACTTCTGTAATACAAATGAGGTGATGCCATGTCTATGATGTCTATGCGCCTGCCGGATGATCTGACAAATCAACTGGATATGCTTGCACATGCAACAGGTCGCTCAAAGTCTTTTTTGGCGGGGCAAGCGATTCGTGACTACATTGAACGTGAGTCTTGGCAAATTGCTGAGATTACCCAAGCGATCCGTGAAGCAGATGAGAATGATTTTGCTACCGATGAAGAGGTAAATTCGATCAGCGAAAAGTGGAAGCGCAATGCGGGTTAAGTGGCTACGAAAGGCAATCCGAAATCTTGATGCCGAGGCTGACTATATTGCCGAAGAAAATGCTGTCGCAGCTGCCGAGATGTTCTTGTATGTGAAAGCTAAGGTTGATGCGCTTGGAGACTTTCCTGCCACAGGGAGGCCCGGCAGAATTCCAAATACAAGGGAATTAGTTATTGATCATTACCACTTTGTCGTTCCGTATCGAGTCGTAGGTGATGAGGTACAAGTGTTGCGAGTATTCCATACCCGCCGCAAATTACCGAAAGTGTGGTGAATCTGCTCTGGTAAGACACAGAAACAAACCGCCCGAACAGGCCGGGCGGATTGCGTTATTTGTATAACTGCGTTGCGTTATTGAATCTTGCGGATCCGATCGTGAAGCCAATCAGCCACATACAGATTCGTGCCATCAGTGGTGATGCCGTGGGGGCTATGGAAAGTTGCCGCCGTACCCGTGCCATCGGCAAAGTATCCCCAAGATCCACTCCCCGCCAAGGTGGTCACCTCGCCCGTGGCGATCACAATCTTGCGGATGCGACCGTTATTGGTATCTGCAACATACAGATTCGTGCCGTCGGTGGTGATACCTAGAGGAGAGTTGAAAGCCGCCGCCGTGCCTGTGCCGTTGGCAAAGCCCGCCGTACCCCTCCCCGCCAAAGTGGTCACCTCGCCCGTGGCGATCACGATCTTGCGGATGCGGTAGTTTCCGGTATCTGCCACATACAGATGCGTGCCGTCGGTGGTGATGCATGTGGTGGTACGGAAAGCTGCCGCCGCACCCGTGCCGTCGGCAAAGGCCGCCGTGCCACTTCCCGCTAAGGTGGTGACCACGCCCGTGGCGATCACGATCTTGCGGATGCGGTAGTTATTGGCATCTGCCACATACAGATTCGTACCATCGGTGGTGATGCCTGCGGGGGAACGGAAAGCTGCCGCCGTACCCGTGCTGTCGGCAAATCCCGCGGTGGCGTTACTACCCGCCAAGGTGGTGACCGCGCCCGTAGCGATTACAATTTTGTGGATGCTGTGGTTACTGGTATCTGTCACATACAGATTGATGCCGTCGGTAGTGATGCTATTAGGTGAAAAGTTGAGAGTTGCCGCCAAGGTGCTGACCTCGCCCGTAGAGATCACGATCTTGCGGATGCGACCGTTAACGCTATCCGCCACATACAGATTCGTGCCGTCGGTGGTGATGCCGTGGGGGGAAGAGAAGGATGCATTCGTGCCCGTGCCGTCGGCAAAGGCTGCCGTACCACTTCCTGCCAAGGTCGTCACCACACCCGCATTATTCGCAATGGTGAGCGCAGTACCTTGAACTGCACCGCCCATCAAACCCACCACAAGAGTCCCCGTGCCCCCACCCGCCGCACTGGGTGTCGCGCTCACCTCAACCGAAGCCGGGCCGCTCACTGAATCGGCGTTATAGGCCACTACTTTGTAATAGTAGGTCAATCCCGTCGTTAGACCGGTATCGCTTACGGTCAATGCGGTTGTCATGGCGCCCGCATTGATGGGTGTCATGGCCTGTACAGACTGCCCAGCGGTCGTGGAACTATAGATACGGTATCTCGTTGCGCCCGGCACCGCATTCCAGCTCAGATTGATCTGTGTCGTACTGGCGACCGTTGCCGTCACTCCTGGTGCTGCCGGAGCCGCCTGAGCAATCTGAAACACCCCGGTTTGGTACGCCGAATTATTCGCACAGGTATCCGTAATCCGCACGCCGCCGGTAGCGCCTTGGGGAATCGTTACCGTCAAAGTGCTAGTGGTCAGGTTGACCGCACTTGGTGTAACAGTTGTCGGTGTCGTAGCTGTGTCGAAAGCCACCGAGTAAGAACTGGTTGCAGAATTGGTGAGAGTCGTAATGTGGAGAATGAGTTGACCACCCGCGCTGATGGAAGCCGGAAATGCTCCACCGTTCACATCGGCCAGTCTAAATGTTCCACTGCCAACTTTATCAATACAAGTGCTTCCTGTGCTGCCACCTCCGCTCGATCCATCTGCCACACATTGCAATCCTGTGGGTGAAGGTTTCAATACTTGTCCAGAGGTACAAGTCGGAATGGCTCCGTCGATCTGGATTCGCATACCGCTTACGGGCAGTATGATCGGGGTGATCGTCACCGTACCAGTGGCATTGGTAGGCCGCATGGCCTTAACGCCCGTGGTTGCATTGACTGCCGCCAGTTCAGTATCAAAACTGTTTTGCGGAATCACTGCGGTTACCGCACTGCCAGCCGCCAATTTGTTTGCCACATCTCTCAACTTGGCCCCCAAGTCTGCCCCTGTTCCTTGTTGGCCAATTACATTCGCCAAGGCTGCCAGCTTGAGGGTAGTAGGGTCGCTGGTCTTTCCTTGCGCATCAAACACTGGGGGTAACATCGCTTGGCTGTAGCTGGAGACTCCCAGCACGCTGCTTGATGCTCCGGTGATGGCGGCCACGGCTGAAGCTGCACTAAAACCACCGCCTGCAGGCAGCATGGCGCGCGCCATGTGGGTGATGGCAGTAACGGGAATTCCTGAAGTTGCAGCCACATCACTGGCGGTGGGAATCATGCCTTGTAAGGGGGTCGCGTCTGCGATGACGGCGGATGCCCCTGTCGTTTCGTCAATATACTCACCCGAGACATCGACTGTCAGAGGATATGCAACGCTATCAGCGAAGGTGACGGACGCTACGCCGCTGGCATTGATGCTGCCACTGCCATTCCGTAGAGCCACGCTATTGCCATTCGCATCTTTCAGTCTAACCTGACCATTGGAGAATCTTCCCTTATATGGCGTGATCGTGGTGGTAACTTCTTGCACGCTGCTACTGCTGCCGCCACCTGAGCTACTACTTCCACCTCCGCCGCATCCAGCAAGAACTAAAGTAGCAATAGCGGTAAGTCCAATACCAATTTCACTGGCCTTGCGGATTAGCGGTCTGAGTTGCATGAGGTTTTGCTCCCTATGGGTGGATTAAGAAAACTAAGCTATTGGATAATAGACAATTTTCGGATGCTAAACCAATAAAACCTGATTTGTCTATCCCCTACTCAAGGGGGGGGCGATGATATTCCTGCGTTGGCTACCCCACAGAGTTTATGATAATTCAGGTATATGTTGTCCTAGCGTCATTGCCAACATCCGTTGCGACGTAAATGTAACTACATATTAGGAGACTTTCATGACTCAAAAAAACAAAGGGCAGCAACATAAACCTAAGCCAACTTATCCTTCCCCGTTAGAGGAAGCGAATAAACAAAAAAACAAGGCAGAAGAACATGAGGTGGCTGGCAGGCATAAAAATGACGGCCAAAAAGATCACAAGGGCGCCCGTTAGTGCGCGCGTTGTTTCGGGTAACACACGCGAATCTGTCACGAATGAATAAGGAAATAAAGTGCTGGAGAATTATGTCAACAAGTCACTGGGGTGGTCTTTAAAACTCGATATAGTTTTGGACGGCACACCCTTCTCAGATGCAAACGGGGTGAAATTCCCCTGCCTGATTTAATATATTGAAATCCAATCGGAAAGCGTCCGAATCGCTTCTACTAATACCGTAATTGATACGATAGCACCTAAGATTGACATGGTGATAACTGATCATTATTCAGTTCGGAAACTCGTTCGGAAATTGGATAATGAACACGCATGATTGCCCTCAAAATATTTATGCAGGAACAGTATGTGTAAGCACAGTAATCCATTCGGCAATGGTCAGTGTAATAAGTACGATATATTTTTTCATGGTATGTCCTTTTATATAGTTAAGTGGTTTACTCGGGGTGTATGAGTGGATCTGTGGTGTAAAGTTCAATCCCGACTAATTTAGTGTGACTTTACCTTGGGTGAAAAAATGGGCATCCGTTTAGGATGCCCGAATCAGGGGAGAGATATATGAAAGTAAGAGCAGGAGCTCCGAACACTTACATACACTTATATCTCACTAAGCATTCTGCCAGCATTAGGTTAAGAGAATATTACAGAGGGTTGCCAATATCTTTTCCTTGGGCACTTGTCATTCCACAAGGTGAAATACATAAAAATGGTCACATTCCCCCGAATACATTATTTTGTGCCGATGCCGAAGTGCAATTCTTTGATGATAAGGTAGTCAGTGTAGGATTGATGGACATTCGTTTTCGCAAAGCAAAATATCGAAGACGCAGGCCTATGCCGTAATTTGCAGGTGCATTTTTGAAGGCATTGCAGGGATAGCTGCAAAAAATGTAAACTCGGTTTTGGTTATGCTTGTTTTTTGAGTTGTTTTCTTGAGCCGGAATGAATGATAATCACCATCACACAAGATTTTTTAGAGGAATAATTTTATATGAATAATATCGCAGATTACAAGCTAGTTCGAAACTCAATGATTGGCTCTGAACTTTCGGAAGATAAGGCAAAAATTTTAGCTGAGAAAATGGGTGTGCGTCATTTGAAAGATGGCGAATTACTCGTGGAGGAGGGTGGAAGTGATTCAACTCTTTATATTCTTGCCGCCGGTGGCCTCGCAGTTACCCTTAAAGATACAGATGGTACGGTAAAGGCAGTTTACTCCATGAAAGAAGGGGAATGTGCCGGTACCCGTGCATTCGTTGATCAGACTCCCCGCAAGGGAACCCTGCATGCAGTTGGAGCGGCGACGGTTTACACATTAACTCCCGCAGACTTCGAATTGCTGCTGGATACTCATCCGCGGATAGCTTTCATGGTAATGCGCGCGCTGTTCCGCGTAACACACGCCAATTTGTCGCGAATGAACAAGGAAAATAAAGAACTGGAGAATTATGTTACCAAGTCTCTTGGGCGTTATTAGGCATCATGTTGAGATAGAGTTGGGTGGCGAAGCTAATGAGAAGCTTTGCTGAATTTATTATTCTATTGACCTAAATTAGCAATCCATAATATACTTATGGATGTAGCGAAAGCTGCTGTGTGTTTCTCCTCCCTGAGCACACAGTCTTAACTTTCCCCTTTGTTAAGACATTTGCCCCTGTCCCGTGTGGTTCAGGGGCATTTTTTTTGGACTGTTTGTTGAGAATGATTCGATTTTTTATGTGCCGATTTTGATTGATCCAAAATCACTACCAGCTATTCGGCACTTGGGAAGGGTACTTTTAACGTCGAAATCAATTCGCTCGCTCTGCCAGAATTTGTGGTGATGGCGATTGTAGAAGGTTTTTCAGTGCATGCTTGAGAGTCGGGAATGCGAAGTGAAAACCGGAGGATTCGAGCCGTTTGGGCAACACGCGCTGACCTTCCAATAAGAGACTGGCTCGCTCGCCCATCGCCAGCTTCAATGCGAAGCTGGGAGCAACGAAAAACGCGGGGCGATGCAAGACTTGCGCTAATGTTTGGGTGAATTCGGCATTAATGACGGGTTGCGGTGCGGTCAAATTGAATGCGCCATTGAGCGATGCGTCATTCAAAAGGCGCAGCATCATTGCTATGTAATCGTCGATATGTATCCAGCTCATCCACTGTTTACCATTTCCCAATCGTGCACCCAATACAAGCCTGAACGGGAGTAACATGCGCTGTAAAAGTCCACCTTGTTTGCTTAACACTAACCCTGTGCGTAACAAACAAACTCGCACGCCACTTTGTTTGGCGTCAAAAGCGGCAGCCTCCCAAGCTGCACATAATTTTGCGGAAAAATCATTGCCCGAAGCCATTGACTCATCCAGCGTCATGTCCGCACCGTTGCCGTAATAGCCTACTGCCGAGCCGCTTAATAAAACCATCGGCTTATGCCGTGCTACTGAGATGCACTGCACTAATTTTTTCGTTAGCGCAACGCGACTATCCAGTAATACCTGCTTGCGCTTGGCCGTCCAATACGCATCGATAATTGGCTCTCCCGCCAGATTGATGATCGCATCGAATTCGCGTTCTGATGTCCATTCATCCAAACTCGACAATACTTGCACACCCTTACCGCACTTAGGTGTGACGGTTGCAGGGTGGCGACTCAGCACTGTCAGCTCATGTCCCAGCGCCAACAATACCTGGCACAATTGGCGACCAATAAGGCCAGTACCCCCTGTAATCAAGATGCGCATATCTGCCCCCGAAAAATTTGATGATGGCATCTTACGTGATAAATTCGAATATAGCTTTGCAATGAACATTGCGAAGTGTCTGCCGTGCCGACGGTTAGCCGCACATCTTCGGTGGGTATGTCTCGTGTGGGCAATTTGGGGTGTGTACATTACTATATAATCGGAACTCTCTTCATGAGCATACGTTTTAACTTATTGGCATTAGTACTATTCCTATGAGCTTTGATTCACATACCCTGCTGTTTTCACTGATTTTGACCAATGCCTTGATGGTATTCAGTTTGTTCGTCTCCACGAGCAACAGGAGCGACAGCGGAAGAAAAGACGGCATGAATAAATGGGCCGTTGCATTATTGCTGGAAACACTGACTTGGATGCTGGCTGCAGTGCGTGGATCGATTCCAGATCTGCTTTCGATCATAGTACTGCACGGTGTAAAGGCTGCTGCCTATGCGATGATGCTGGCGGCTATCTGTGAATTTCAGCAGCGTACCATGCCGCGCTGGCAATACATTGTGCCGATTAGCTTGGCCTTGTTAATGGCGGCTGTGCTGGTCGACGATACTCGTGGGCGTTTTTTCTGGGGTAGTCTGATTTTCGGTTTCCAGATGATTTTGATCGCACGCGCATTGCTTTCGGATGCAAATACCCGCGCCGGACGATCCTGGCGCCTGATGCTCGGCGGTATCTGTGTGGTGCTTTTATTGCTCGGGACACGCGCTACTGTGGCACTGCTGGGTTTGGGAGAGCTTGCACAACCAAACAGCGGGGCGCCGCCGCATTGGGTTCAGATTCTTTCTTTTATTGTTGTAATGTCCTCCACCTTGCTGGGATCCATCGGCTTCATATTGATGGTTAAGGAGCGTGGTGATAGGGAAATTATGCAGTTGGCAATGACGGATAGTCTTACCGGGGTGCCCAACCGGCGCGCGTTGATGGAGCATGCCGAGCGCGCATTGGCCCGTCGCAACGGATCCTCACTGTCGCTGCTGATGATTGACGTGGATCACTTTAAACACATCAACGACAAATATGGGCATCCGGTTGGGGATGAAGCGTTGCGGCAAGTTGCAAAATTGCTGCTGGAAAGATTGCGCGGTGGGGATGTGTTGGGGCGTTATGGTGGAGAAGAATTTTGCGTGGTCGCACAGGATACTGATGCCGAGGGTGCTCAAAAACTCGGGGAATCGCTGCGCGAGATTGTCGCCGCTACGCCCTTGCTTTGCGAATCCGCTGAGATTTCTGTAACAGTTAGCATCGGCATTTCGTTTTGCCATTTGGAGCAAGCTGTTGCACTTAAAGATATGTTGGCGAAGGCTGATGCCGCGCTCTATTGCGCCAAGGAGAGTGGGCGTAATCGGGTCATTGTCAGTCAGTTGCCGGCTTAATTTTCGCCTTGTAATCAATATGTTGCAATATTTGCTATTTTTGTAAAGCTATATAACGTGCTGTCTGATTTAACTCCCACCACGGAATTAAGGCAAGCCGCGCTGCGCTGGCTGGCTGAGCCCAGTGCTTCGTTAAAGGCTGCCGGGGTGCGTCACTTGGCGCAAGACTGGGGAGCAGGGAAATTGGCTTTGGATAGCGCAGCGGCATTGTTGGCTTCACCTGGTATTCCCGGGTATCCGTCCAAGCCCGAGTTGGTTTCTCCGCTTGATGTGAAACGCCGGGCGATGAACACACCAGAAGGTCGCGCCGTGATGCTGCATGCGCTGGTGCATATCGAATTCAACGCGATCAATCTGGCGCTGGATGCACTGTGGCGCTTTGCCGGCATGCCGCACGAGTATTACGCGGATTGGCTGCAAGTGGCCGATGAGGAGGCATTGCATTTCACGTTGCTCGCGGATCATTTGCAGGCGCAGGGTTATGCCTACGGAGATTTTTCCGCGCATAACGGGTTGTGGGATATGGCGGTGCGCACGCAGCATGATGTGCTGGCACGCATGGCGTTGTTACCGAGGACGATGGAAGCGCGCGGGCTGGATGTGACACCGGGTACGCGCGCGAAGTTGATGCAGGCTGGCGATCTTGAAGTTGCTCCCATCCTGGATATTGTGCTGCGCGATGAAATAGGTCATGTCGCGATTGGCAACCGCTGGTTCAAGTATGTGTGCGCGCAGCGCGGACAGGAACCGGACGCAACTTATGCGTCACTGCTTACCGAATATAATGCCGTGCCGCGACGCGGGCCGTTTAATTTGGTGGCGCGCCGCGCGGCAGGATTTAGCGAGCAGGAATTGGCATCACTGGGTCTGAGCTAAAAAAGCCAAATTTAAAGTAGAGGTGCTCCAATTTCATCGGCCAAATTGGATCATAATTGCGCCTTTGGGTTATTTCCGTAAATAGTTAAAAAAACAGTAAATCAACATGAGCGACACCTTACAAAAATTTCTTTTCGAACATGCGCCGATTCGCGGTGAGATTGTGCATCTTGAGCATACCTGGCTCAATGTAATCGAGCGCCATGAATATCCTCTCGTGTTGCGCAATCTGATGGGGGAATTGTGTGCTGCTGCGGTGTTGCTGGCGGCAACACTAAAATTACAGGGTGCGCTGGTGTTGCAGATTCACGGCAAAGGCACCGTTAAATTATTGGTGGTGGAGTGCTCGGGAAATTTAGAGCTGCGCGCGACCGCAAAGTGGGAAGGCGAGATTTTGTCGGGTACCTTGCGTGAACTGGTGGGCGATGGTCGTTTTGTGATCACGCTTGATCCCAAAGACGGCAATCAGGCTTATCAGGGGATTGTCGCGCTGGAAGGGGAGAGTGTCGCAGATATTTTGCAAAACTATATGACGCGTTCCGAGCAGTTGGATACGCGCTTAATCTTGGCGGCAGACGGGCAACATGCTGCGGGGATGTTGTTGCAAAAATTGCCCGACCAAAAAGGTCAGGATGCGGATGCCTGGGAGCGCGCCACGCATCTTGCCGCAACGCTCAAGCCCAACGAATTATTGTTATTGTCGGCTGAACAACTCGTGCATCGCCTGTATCACGGGGAAGATATTCGACTGTTCGAGCCTCAAGGGGTAGTGTTCAATTGCTCTTGTTCCCGGGAGAATGTGGCGCGTATGTTAAAAATGCTTGGACGTGCGGAGGTTGATGAGATAATTTCCGAGCGAAATAACATCGAAGTGTTTTGTGAGTTTTGTAATCAACGTTATCACTTTGATGCGGTGGACGTTGAAGCGGTATTTGTGGATACAGTTTCCGTCTGCGCGAACAATACAAGGCATTGATTTAATTAATATATATTTATTGGCAATTTCTATTATTCTGTGGCGCCCGCCAATAATATCTGTCTGGTGAGTGCGCTTCCAATATGGTTTAATCGCGATTATGAACTTCTCCTTTAAGACTGTAGCGTTAATCGGTAAATATAAAACCCCGGGCATTGCCGAGCCCTTGTTGCGCTTGGCGAAATTTCTTGTTGAGAAAGGCGTTACTGTCGCGGTGGATAGTTTGACCGCTGAGCACCTTGGTCAGCATACTTTCCAGACCTATTCGCTTGCTGAAATGCAGGGTAAAGTCGACTTGGCGATTGTGATGGGCGGGGATGGCACGATGCTGAATATTGCGCGCACTTTATCCCCCTTTGGTATTCCGCTCATCGGTGTTAATCAGGGGCGTCTGGGTTTCCTCACCGATCTATCTCTGGATTCCATGAAGCGCACCTTGACTGCGATGCTGCAGGGTGAATTTGTGACGGAAAAACGTATGTTGTTGTCGGTGCGGGTGATGCGTAACGACGAAGAGGTATGTCATGCATTGGCCTTTAACGAGATGGTGGTACATCGCAGCAATATCGGCAGCATGATCGAATGCGAAGTGCGCATTAATGACGATTATCTGTATACCCAACGTGCCGATGGACTGATCGTTTCCACGCCCACCGGTTCGACTGCCTATGCTTTATCCGCGGGAGGGCCAATTGTGCATCCGGCTTTGGATGCGATTACGCTGGTGCCGGTGTGTCCGCATACCTTGAGCAATCGTCCCATCGTGGTGGGCGGAGATTCGATTATTGAAATATTGATGCACCGTACCGGTGAAGTGCATGTACGTTTCGATAGTCACACCAATTACGATTTGCAATTGCACGACAGGTTGATTGTTTCCCGGCATGCGCAACAGGTGCAGTTATTGCACCCGATAGGCCATAGCTATTTCCATACGCTGCGAGAGAAACTCTTGTGGAATAAATCCCTTTAATGCGCACGATGATCGTGTTGTTCATGCGTATTCCTTTATTTGCAAACGAAATTTCTGCCCATGCTTAAATACCTCAGTATTCGCGACTTTGTGATCGTTGCCACGCTGGAGCTTGATTTCTCGGCGGGCTTTACGGCGTTAACCGGTGAAACCGGTGCCGGAAAATCCATCCTGATTGATGCCTTATCGTTGGCTTTGGGTGAGCGCGCCGATGGCGGCATGGTGCGTGCCGGCTGTGAGCGTGCCGAGGTCAGTGCCGAATTTGATATTGCCAATTTGGGGCACTTACAAAGTTGGTTGCGGGATCAAGAGTTGGCAGGGGATGAAGGGGTATGTTTGATGCGTCGGGTGTTGGATACCGGTGGCCGCTCGCGCGGTTTTATTAATGGCCGTACCGCGACACTTCAGCAAATGCGGGAGGCGGGTGAATTTCTGCTGGACATTCACGGTCAACATGCGCATCAAACCTTACTAAAACCGGAAGCGCAGCGCGATTTGCTGGATAGTCATGCCGGCTTACAAAAAGAAGTTGCCGTTGTTTCGGAAAACTATAAAGCTTGGCAAACACTGCACCGGCGGCGCATGCAGCTGGAAAAAAATGCGGCGGCGGGTGAGGCAGAGCGTGATTTGCTTATTTTTCAGCGGCGCGAATTGGATGTCTTAAATTTTTCACTGGCGGATTGGACGGCGTTACAGGCTGATTATTCCCGCTTATCCCATGCGGCAAGTTTGTTGGAGACCGCACAATTCGGCGTTGAAATATTATCTGAAGCGGATAATGCGTGTTTGGCGCAACTCAATGCGGTGACCGGGCGTTTACAGGCCGGGCTGGAATTTGATATCGGCTTGCAAGATACGCTGACCATGTTGCAAAGTGCGCAAAATGAGCTGCAGGAAGCTGTTTATGCCTTGCGTCATTACCAGCAAAAGCTGGATGCCGACCCGCAGCAATTGCGCGAGCAGGAAAGGCGCTTGACAGAAATTGTGGATGCGGCGCGTAAACATCGCGTTAGCCCTGAACAATTGCCCGAGGTGCTGGAAAATATTGTTAAACGTCTGGATGAACTGGGCGGAAGTGCGGATTTGGCGGAGCTTGCCAGACGGGATGCTGCGGCACAGCTTGTATATCTCAGCGCGGCAAAAAAATTAAGTCTGGCACGCGGCAGTGCAGCCCGAAAATTATCCGATGAAATTACCGCGGCCATGCAAACTCTGGCCATGCAGGGCGGGCAATTTGAAGTGCAATTGCATCCTTCAGGCGAGGGTAATGCCTACGGTTTAGAGTTGATTGAATTTCAGGTGGCGGCAAATCAGGGAACTCCGTTGCGCAACATGGCCAAGGTGGCGTCGGGCGGGGAGTTGTCGCGTATCAGCTTGGCTATTCAAGTGGCCGCGAGTCGCGCTTCAACCGTTCCCACGCTTATTTTTGACGAGGTCGACAGCGGCATTGGCGGGCGTGTTGCCGAGATTGTGGGCGGGCTTCTCAAGCAATTGGGCGCGCGTCATCAGGTGATGTGTGTGACCCATTTGCCGCAGGTTGCCGCCCAAGCGGATGTGCAGTGGCAAGTGAGCAAGTGCACCAATAACGAAGTAACACTCAGCAATATTCGAGTGCTGGATGAACGTGAACGTATTGAAGAAATTGCGCGCATGTTGGGCGGTGTAACCTTGACGGATACGACGCGTAAACATGCTGCAGAAATGCTGGGAATGACAGTTTAGGGTATGATGCGCGCCGTTTTGGTGGGGCACTTTTTTAAAGGGTTAAAATTAATGCGTATTCGATTGATTATTTTTTCGCTCATGTTGGCGGCTTCGCTGGCTTCATGCGGCATTTTAAAACCCCATAAGGTTGAGATTCGGCAGGGCAATATTATCTCTCCCGAAATGCGTGCCAGGCTAAAAATAGGTATGACTCCGATGCAGGTTAAAGCGGCGCTGGGGACACCGTTAATCAATGATCCGTTTCACGCCAACCGCTGGGATTACATTTATCGCTTTGAGCAGCAAGGACAGTTGTTGGATGATCAGCGATTGACTTTGTATTTTGAAAATGACACCTTGCAGCGCATAGAAGATGCTGCACCAGTCAAATAAACAGGACGCAGTATGGGTAAAATTAAAGTGGTAATCGCCGGGTGTTCTGGGCGCATGGGCAAAACGCTTTTGGAATGCGTGGCACAGTCTGATGATTTGGTATTGCATGCGGCGCTTGATCATTCTGACAGCGATGCATTGGGCAAAGATGCCAGTGAATTGGGCGGGGCACGCGGTATTAAAATTGGTGCAGATATTCAGGCGGCATTGTCCGGCGCGGATGTGCTTATTGACTTTACGCGTCCCGAGGGGACGTTGCGACATCTCGAAATTTGTCAGAAATCGGGCGTGAATATTGTCATTGGCACGACCGGTTTTAACGCGCAACAAAAAGCGGTGTTGGGCGCTGCGGCACAAAAAATTGGCGTGGTATTTGCTCCGAATATGAGCGTTGGCGTTAATTTAACCTTCAAGTTGCTGGAAACTGCTGCCAAAGTGTTAAGTCACGGTTATGACATTGAAATTATTGAAGCGCATCATCGGTATAAAGTAGATGCGCCATCCGGAACAGCATTGGGAATGGGTGAAGTTGTCGCGCGTACGTTGGGTCGCAATCTGGATAGTTGTGCGGTGTATGGTCGCGAAGGCGTGACGGGTGAGCGGGATCCATCCACGATTGGTTTTGCCACGGTTCGTGGCGGCGATATTGTCGGGGATCATACAGTTTTGTTTGCGGGAACCGGAGAGCGTGTTGAGATTACACATAAAGCCAGCAGTCGAGCGACGTTTGCGTTAGGTGCTTTGCGCGCCGCGCGTTTTCTAAAAACCAATCCAGCGGGCATGTATGATATGCAGGATGTGTTGGGGTTGAAATAATTTATTTATTAAACAAGGTGTTACAGTTATGAGTTGGACGATTTTTGTCACTGTTTTTGTATCGGTTTTTATTGCTGAAATGGGCGATAAAACGCAGCTTGCCACGATGCTGTTTGCGTCAGACAAAGAAGTCAGTAAATGGACTATTTTTTTCGGCGCCTCTCTGGCTTTGATTGCGACGTCGGCGATCGGTGTTTTGGTGGGCAGTGCGCTATCCAATTACATCAGTGAAAAACAATTGCATTACATGGCCGGTGCCGGGTTTGTCATCATTGGTTTGTGGACGTTGTGGAAGGCTTAATTGCTTAAGAGTTTAGTGAAATAATAGACGTAAAATTTCGCAAGAATTAAAATATGCACGTGTTTACATGCGGCTCGGCCGCATTTTCTTTTGATTGAGGATTTATGCCAATAATTACATTGCCGGACGGTTCACAACGCAGCTTTCCCAATCCCGTTACGGTCGCGGAGGTTGCACAAAGTATTGGCGCCGGATTGGCGCGGGCAGCTTTGGCAGGCAAGGTGGATGGTCAGTTGGTTGATACCAGTTATCTCATGACTAACGATTCCGGATTGGCAATCATTACCGACAAAGATGCTGATGGTATTGATTTAATTAGACATTCTGCTGCGCACTTGCTGGCTTATGCGGTTAAGGAGTTGTTTCCCGAGGCGCAGGTAACGATTGGCCCGATGATTGAAAATGGTTTCTATTACGACTTTGCCTATTCGCGACCTTTCACTCCGGAAGATTTAACAGCGATTGAAAAACGCATGGCGGAATTGGCTAAAAAAGATTTGCCGATTACCCGTAAGGTAATGCCGCGTGATGAAGCAATCGCCTATTTCATTGCGCTGGGTGAGAAATACAAAGCTGAGCTAATTCAGGCTATTCCGGCTGACCAGGAGGTTTCACTGTATTCGGAAGGTGATTTTACTGATTTGTGCCGCGGCCCTCACGTTCCTTCCACAGGCAAGCTCAAAGTATTTAAGTTGATGAAAGTGGCCGGTGCCTATTGGCGCGGTGATTCAAAAAATGAAATGCTGCAGCGTATTTACGGCACGGCTTGGGCAAAGAAGGAAGACCTTGATGCGTATTTGATGCGTTTGGAAGAAGCGGAAAAACGCGACCATCGCAAACTGGGTAAGGAGCTGGACTTATTTCATATGCAGGACGAAGCGCCGGGTATGGTGTTCTGGCACCCTAAAGGCTGGGCGATGTGGCAGGTGATCGAGCAATACATGCGTACCGTGTATCGCGATAACGGCTACCAGGAAATTCGCTGTCCGCAGATTATTGATCGCGTGTTGTGGGAAAAATCCGGTCATTGGGAGCACTACAAGGCCAATATGTTTACTACCGAGTCGGAGAAGCACGACTACGCGATTAAGCCAATGAATTGCCCGGGGCACGTGCAAGTGTTCAACGCTGATTTGCGCTCGTATCGCGAGCTGCCGTTGCGCTACGGCGAATTTGGTTCATGCCACCGCAATGAACCGTCGGGTGGTTTGCATGGTTTGATGCGCGTACGCGGTTTTGTGCAGGATGATGGCCATATTTTCTGCACCGAAGCACAGATCGAATCTGAAGTAACCGCATTTAATGCTTTAGTATTAAAGGTATATAAGGATTTTGGTTTTAATGATGTTGTGGTAAAGCTGGCGTTGCGTCCTGATAGTCGGGTGGGCTCCGATGAAATTTGGGATAAATCCGAAGAGGCCTTGCGTGCGTCTTTGCGTGCCTCCGGGATGGAGTGGATCGAATTACCCGGTGAAGGGGCGTTTTACGGGCCTAAAATTGAGTTTCACATCAAAGACGCAATTGGTCGTTCTTGGCAGTGCGGCACGATACAAGTGGACTTCTCTATGCCTGGGCGTTTGGGCGCTGAATTTGTCGATGTGGACAATACCCGTAAAGTACCCGTGATGCTCCATCGCGCAATATTGGGCTCATTAGAGCGTTTTATAGGCATTTTAGTGGAAAATCATGCAGGCGCCTTGCCATTGTGGCTGGCGCCGGTGCAGTTGGTGGTATTGAATATTTCGCAAGCACAGGAAGCCTATGCGGAAAAAGTGACGGCTTCTTTGCGTGCCGCCGGCTTCCGCGTGCAATCTGATTTGCGCAATGAGAAGATTACCTATAAAATACGCGAACATAGCTTGCAGAAGTTGCCTTATCAGCTGATTGTTGGCGATAAAGAAATGGCTGCAGGTCTCGTTGCCGTGCGTAACCGCCAAGGCGAAGACCTTGGGCAGATATCGGTCGAAGCGCTTGTTGAGCGTCTGAAAGCTGAACTGTAAGGTCGGCACGGTTTAATTTTTTAAATGGAGAAATTGCAATAGCACAAGATAAAGCACAGCGCATGAACGAGCAGATTACAGCACCCCAGGTGCGGCTCATAGGCGCGGAAGGAGAGCAGCTCGGTGTCGTGGCAGTAGCAGAAGCACTGCGATTGGCGGATGAAGCAGAATTGGATTTGGTGGAAATTGCGCCTTTGG
Source organism: Gallionellaceae bacterium (assembly GCA_041660815.1). Lineage (GTDB taxonomy): Bacteria > Pseudomonadota > Gammaproteobacteria > Burkholderiales > Gallionellaceae > PALSA-1006. The sequence goes on from JBAZVN010000013.1 coordinate 27,064, forward strand.
CGGAACCGCCTGTTTGCCGAATTATGGATATCGGCAAATTCAAATATGCGGAAGCCAAAAAACAACACGAAGCCAAACTTAAGCAGAAGCAAGTTCAAATCAAGGAAGTTAAATTCCGTCCCGGGACGGATGATGGTGATTACAACATCAAGTTGCGTAACCTGATTAAATTCCTTGCCGATGGTGATAAAACCAAGATTACTCTGCGTTTCCGTGGTCGTGAGATTGCTCACCAGCAAATTGGTATGCAGTTGCTGGAGCGTGTTAAACAGGATTTGATGGAGCACGGTGTGATTGAGCAGTTCCCCAAGATGGAAGGCCGTCAGATGGTGATGGTGCTCAGTCCCAAGAAAAAGTAGTTTGGCAGGTTGGGATCACCCAAAGGGTATAAGAACCCCTGCGGGGTAATCCGATAAGAATTATAGTTAACGCTGCGTTAGTTAAGGGACTGGCTGACGAGGTGTAGTTTTATTCAGTCCCAAACAAGTGGTTCCGGGTTTTCAAGCGTTTCTGTCAGAAACCTCCCGGCGTCATCAAATAAAGGAGTTGTTATGCCAAAAATGAAAACAAAAAGCGGTGCAAAAAAACGCTTTGTTGTTCGCGCTGGCGGAAGCATCAAGCGTTCGCAAGCCTTCAAACGTCATATTTTGACCAAGAAGACCACCAAGAATAAACGTCAGTTGCGTGGTACGACTGAAGTTCACGCATCCAACACGGCGTCTGTTCGCGCCATGATGCCCTACGCTTAAGGAGTATAGAAAATGCCAAGAGTAAAACGTGGTGTAACGGCGCGCGCGCGTCATAAAAAAGTATTAGCTCTCGCTAAAGGTTATCGCGGTCGCCGTAAAAACGTCTATCGTATCGCCAAAGAAGCAGTGATGAAAGCCGGGCAATATGCCTATCGCGATCGTCGTCAAAAGAAGCGTCAATTTCGCACCTTGTGGATTGCACGTATCAATGCGGCTGCGCGTGAGATGGGTCTGCCATACAGCGTATTCATGAACGGCTTGAAGAAAGCTTCGATTGAGATCGACCGCAAGGTGTTGGCTGATCTGGCTGTGTTCGACAAAGCTGCTTTTGCGCAGATTTTTGCACAAGCTAAAGCAAGCCTCGCAGTATAAAGTCTCAGTTGTATAAAAAAGGAGGCGTGAGCCTCCTTTTTTATTTTTGGAATAAACGATGCAAGAACTCGATCACATACTAAAAGATGCCGTTGCGCAATTCGCGGTCATCAATCAAGCCGCCGAGCTGGAACAAATCAAAGCCCGTTATCTGGGTAAAGAGGGCAGTTTAACCGGACTGTTAAAAGGTCTGGGTAAGTTATCTGCCGAGGAGCGACCTGCTGCTGGAGCAAGAATTAATCAAGTAAAACAACAGATTGAGGCTGCGCTTCAAGCGCGCCGCGATACTTTGCAACAACTGGCGCTGCAACAAAAATTATCTGCCGAGGCGCTGGATGTTACCTTGCCGGGGCGCGGATTGGGTGTTGGGGCATTACATCCAGTAACACGTACACTGGAGAGAATCGAGACTTTGTTTCATTCGATCGGGTTTAGTGTGGCTACCGGCCCGGAAATCGAGACGGATTTTTACAATTTTACCGCGCTTAATATTCCCGAAGATCACCCGGCGCGTGCCATGCATGATACCTTTTATGTGGACGATGGTCGCGTGTTACGAACGCATACTTCGCCTATCCAAATTCGTTATATGGAGCAACATGTCGCGCAGTTTCGCGATCGTGAAAGCATGCCGGATATCCGTATTATTGCGCCGGGACGCGTGTACCGCGTGGATTCCGATGCAACTCACTCACCCATGTTTCATCAGGTTGAAGGATTGTGGATTGGCGAAAAGGTGAGCTTTGCCGACCTCAAAGGCGTTATCGCCGACTTTTTGAAGAACTTCTTTGAAGCGGATGATATGCAGGTGCGTTTTCGCCCCTCGTTCTTTCCGTTTACCGAGCCTTCTGCCGAAATTGATCTGGCATTTACCAGCGGCCCGCGTCAGGGCAAGTGGCTGGAAGTGGCGGGTTGCGGGATGGTTCATCCCAATGTATTGAAACATGTCGGTATTGATAGTGAGAAATATGTGGGCTTTGCGTTTGGCTTTGGCGTTGAACGCTTGGCGATGCTGCGCTATGGCGTAAATGATTTACGCCTGTTTTTTGAAAATGATCTTCAATTCCTCAGGCAGTTTTCATAATGAGAAAGACATTGAATATCATTTCAATGGAGGCTAATGCAGCAAGGCCGCGTTATGCCGTAACTAAAACGACAAATAAGAAACAATTTTCCTGATCGAATTATGAAATTTTCCGAATCTTGGTTGCGTACTCTGGTAAATCCCTCGCTGACTAGCGAGGCGCTTGCGCATTTGTTGACGATGGCCGGTCTTGAAGTTGAGGAGATGTCTGAAGTTGCGCCTCCCTTTGACAAAGTTGTGGTTGCGCAAGTGTTGAGCAAAGAAAAACATCCCGATGCCGACCGTTTGAATATTTTGAGTGTTGATGTGGGCCAGGCCGAACCGCTGGCAATCGTATGCGGGGCGCAAAACGTCACGGTGGGCATGAAAGCCCCGTGTGCATTAGTCGGTGCAAAATTACCTAAAATTGAAATTAAGGCGGCAAAAGTGCGCGGTATTGCCTCTTTTGGCATGATGTGTTCAGCCGTTGAGCTGGGCTTGGCCGAAGAAAGTAGCGGTTTATTGGAGTTGGCGGCAGATGCGATTGTGGGGAAAAGTATCCGCGAACATCTGGATCTGGACGATCATCTCATCACCTTAAAACTTACTCCAAATCGTAGCGATTGCTTGTCATTGCAGGGTATCGCGCGCGAGGTGTCGGCGTTAACCGGCACTGTCATGGAGGGCGTTACACCGCCTGTGTTTGCCGAGATGAGTCTGTTAACGCGTAAAGTAAGCGTTAGCGCGGTAGCCGCATGTCCGCGTTACACAGGGCGCGTAATCTCCGGTGTGAATGCCAAGGCAAACACGCCAGCGTGGATGGTGCAGCGCTTGGAACGTTGTGGTCTGCGCGGCATCAGCGCTTTGGTGGATGTAACTAATTATGTACTGCTGGAATTGGGGCAGCCTTTACATGCCTTTGATTTTAAAAGATTAAATGGCGATATCCAAGTGCGTTTTGCATCTTCCGGTGAGCAAATTAAGTTGCTCAATGAGCAGACGATTGACTTGCAAAATGACATGCTGGTGGTCGCTGATAATCAAGGTCCGGTCGCATTAGCGGGCGTGATGGGCGGTGCGAATAGCGCAGTAGATGATTCCACCACCGATATCTTTTTGGAAAGCGCGTATTTTGCACCCGCTGTTATCGTAGGCAAAACGCGCCGCTTGGGATTCGGATCAGATTCTGCGTATCGTTTTGAACGCGGTGTTGATTTTGCTGCAACACAAATTGCACTAAATCGTGCAACCCAATTAATTTTGGATATTTGCGGCGGGCAAGCCGGAGCCGTAACCGAGGTCTTAAATGAATTACCGTTGCGTCAGGCGGTTAAATTGCGCATTCCTCGTGTGGAGCGGGTGTTGGGTGTGACTTTACCGGAAAATGAAATAACGCAAATTCTCGTGCGCTTAGGGATGAAATTACAGCAGCAAGCTGCAGAATACTTGGTCACCCCGCCCAGCTACCGCTTTGATATTGCGATTGAAGAAGACTTAATCGAAGAAATTGCACGTGTGCATGGCTACGAAAATATCCATCCCGTGCCCCCTCAAGCTGCAATGACCATGTTGCCTCTTGTGGAAGCAATGCGTCCTTTGGCTAAACTGCGCCAGGCGATGGTATTGCGTGATTATCAGGAAGTAATTAATTACGCCTTTGTGGAAACAGAATTGGAAAACGATCTGTACGGCAATATTCAGGCCGTTAAATTGCAAAATCCTATTGCCAGTCAGATGGCGGTGATGCGCAGCAGTTTGCTGGGGGGATTGTTGACTACCTTGCGCACAAATCTAGCTCGCAAGCAGTCGCGAGTGCGGGTGTTTGAAATTGGTGCATGTTTTAGCCGAGACACTCAAACTGAGCGACTGGCAGGTTTGTGTTATGGCAGCCAATTTTCTGAACAATGGGGCGTTGGCGCTCGCAGTGTTGATTTTTATGATATAAAATCCGACATTGAAGCGATTTTCACACCCTCTATAATCAGTTTTTCAGCTAATATTCATCCTGCGTCTCATCCGGGGCGTTCGGCGCAGATTTTAATGAATGGGCAAGTAATCGGTTGGTTGGGGGAACTTCACCCCTCTTGGTTGCAAAAGTTTGATATTCCTCAAGCGGCAGTATGGTTTGAAGTTGAGCTTGCTACGTTAACGGCAGTTGGCATGCCGATAGCTGCTGATGTGTCAAAGTTGCCCCCAGTACGCAGAGATTTGGCAGTGGTAGTAAACGAAGAGGTGGCGGTGCAGAATTTGTTGCAGGCAATGCAACAGGCTAAAGCACCGTATGTAATTGAAGTGGGATTGTTTGACGTGTATCGCGGAAAAGGTGTGGATGAAGGTAAAAAAAGCCTTGCATTCCGCGTGTTATTGCAAGATACTCAAAAAACTTTAACAGATATTGAAATTGATAAAAGCATCGCTCAGTTGGTGGCCATATTGCAGCAACATGATGCACAAATGCGAATTTAAGAGGAAAAAATGACGACATTAACAAAAGCAGAGTTAGCTGACCTGTTGTTTGAAAAAGTAGGATTGAACAAACGTGAAGCCAAAGATATGGTCGAAGCATTCTTTGAAGAAATTCGCATGCAACTCGAAGCAGGAGAAACCGTAAAACTGTCGGGTTTTGGAAATTTCCAATTGCGTGATAAGCCGCAACGTCCCGGTCGCAATCCCAAAACTGGTGAAGAAATTCCTATCACTGCACGTCGCGTAGTGACCTTCCATCCAAGCCAAAAGCTTAAAAGTACGGTAGAGAAAAATTACAATGGAACAGTACGTTCCTAATTCACAGCTCCCTTCCATCCCGGCAAAGCGCTACTTCACCATAGGTGAAGTAAGCGAGTTGTGCGGGGTTAAAGCGCATGTGCTGCGCTATTGGGAGCAGGAGTTTACCCAGCTGAAGCCAGTTAAACGCGGTGGAAATCGGCGCTATTATCAGCACCACGAAGTGCTGCTGATACGCCGTATTCGCGAACTACTCTATGAGCAAGGTTTCACCATCAGTGGTGCGCGCGGACGTTTGGAACAACAGGAACCCGTTAAGCAACAAGATGTGCCTAAACCCGTTGTCGAGAATTCGAATTTTCATTTGCAGGACCTGCGCAAAGATATTCGTGAAGTCATTCAACTGTTGCACGCGTGATTTTTGAGTGTTGGCAATGCAAAATTTTTTCAAGAGCGCTTTGGCTCTGTTATAATGTTGAACTTCGGGGCGTAGCGCAGCCTGGTAGCGTACTAGTCTGGGGGACTAGTGGTCGCAGGTTCGAATCCTGTCGCCCCGACCAATAAAAACAAAGAGTTAGGCTGATATTATTCAGCCTTTTTCTTTTTTGACGAGGCGTACTAAACTATGCTGATAAAAATTTGAAAATGACACAACCTCGTCTTTCGCCCATTCAATGGGCTGTACTATTCTTTCTCCCCGCAGTTTTCCTGTATCTAATGGCACCTATCCTCACGCCGTTCGTCGCAGCAAGTATTTTTGCTTATGTTTGCCAGCCTTTAGTGACAAAATTATCCGGTAATAAAATATCACGCACCACTGCGTCTTTAACCGTCATGTTGGTGGCACTAGGCACTTTTATTGTCATCTTGTTGATTTTGTTTCCTTTGTTAAGCAGTGAAATAACATTATTTGTAAGCCGACTGCCGGATTTATTGGACACAATCCAAACGCGTTTACTGCCACTTATCGAGAAACAACTGGGAGTAGAGTTGCGCTGGGATGCAGCAGTACTCAAATCGATTATTGTTGACCATTATCAAACAGCCGGCAGCGTCGCAGGTAAGGTTATTCCCTGGTTAACCGGGGGTGGCGCGGTGTTAATTAATCTGGTGTTGAATCTGCTCTTAATACCGCTGGTGATGTTTTATTTGTTGCGCGATTGGCCGCAGTTATTAATGAAAATGGATGCGCTACTGCCGCGCCTTTGGTATAGCAAAACCAGACAAATTGTAATGGAAATTGATGCAATGCTGGGGCAGTTTATGCGCGGACAGTTGTTGGTGATACTATTGATGTGCGTTTATTATGTGTTCGGATTATGGTTGGTTGGCGTGGAATTCGCACTACCGATCGGCTTGGTAAGTGGTTTGCTGGTGTTCATTCCGTATGTGGGAATGATGGTGGGGGTCGGCTTGGCTACCTTGGTTGCATTGGGTCAGTTTGAGGTATGGAGCGCTGTTATCTGGGTATGGCTGGTGTTCGGAATAGGACAAGCGATCGAAGGCGTGATTGTCACGCCACGACTGGTTGGGGAACGTATTGGCCTGCATCCGCTTGCCGTGATCTTTTCCTTGCTAGCCTTCGCGCAACTATTTGGCTTCGTGGGTGTACTATTGGCGTTACCCATTGCCGCAGCCATTCTGGTGTGCTTGGAGCATATCAAAGTTGAATATTTGAAAAGTCGGTTTTATCGGGAATGACATGACGCAACTTTTATTGGGGATTGCGCCACAGTGGGAGCCCAGCTTTGATAATTATGTGATGGGACGCAATGTGGAATTACTCTCCGCTCTGCGTCATGCGTTATTGAGCGGGGAGGGTGAGCGCGGTTTGTATATATGGGGTGAACAGGGGGCGGGAAAAAGCCACTTGTTGCAAGCAGCCGTGGCATTTGCAAAACAGAACGGCCAATTTTCAGTCTATGCGCAAGGTTGCGTACCTGACCCCGCACACGTTGTTGCCGTGGATGATGTGGAAAAGTTGGATCAGGACGCGCAGATAGCACTGTTTGCTTTGTACAACAATCAACGTGAAAGCGGTGGCATGCTGCTGGTTGGCGGACTTAACGCACCAGCACATTTAAATCTGCGCGATGATTTGCGCACCCGTTTGGGCTGGGGTTTGGTGTATCAGATTCATGCTTTAAACGATTATGAAAAAACTAAAGCAATACAACAGCATGCAAAGTCAAGAGGGTTTGATTTGCCCGATGAAGTCACCCAATATTTGCTGCGCCACGGGCGTCGGGATTTACCTTACCTGTTGGAAATAGTAGATAAATTGGACAATCAGTGCCTGAGAATAAAAAAACGCGCAGCAACAGTGCCTTTGCTAAAAGAAGTGATGCGCTTGAATTTAGGGCGCCTCTAAAAATTCAATTTGCGAAGCTAGGCAAGGCGCAAGCAAAAAATTAGGACGCAGCATATGTCTGATATGTAAGGAGTAATTTTTTGTGAGCAACGTAGCATAGCAAAGCAGATTTAATTTTTAGAGGTGCCCTTGAGGGTGTCCTGGATAATCTGAGCTACAGGAATAGACATGAACCTTGCATTATTTGATTTAGACAACACATTATTGAGCGGCGACAGCGACTTTGAGTGGTCGCAGTTTTTGATTGAGACCGGGATAATCGATCGCGAACTGTTTGAAGTGAAAAATCAGGCGTTTTATGATCAATATAAAGCCGGAACGCTGGATATTTTCGAGTTCCTGGATTTTCAGTTAAAGCCCTTGTCGCGCCATTCACGCCACGTGCTGAATACCTGGCACGAAGAATTTATGCGCAACAAAATTCGCCCGATGATGGGGGAAGCCGCGCGTGAACTGGTCAACAAACACCGTTATGCAGGGGATTTGTGTGTAATTATCACCGCGACCAACCGTTTCGTAACAGAGCCCATCGCACGGGAGTTTGGCGTGAAGCATTTGATTGCAACCAATCCGGAAGAAATTGACGGAGAATTCACCGGAAGAGTGGAGGGGATACCAAGTTTTCGCGAGGGTAAAATTACCCGTCTGGAAAGTTGGTTAAGTGAGCGTGATCAAGGCTGGAGCAGCTTTGCTGAGAGTACCTTTTATAGTGACTCTTTAAATGATTTGCCCTTGTTGGAAAAGGTAAATAAACCGGTCGCGGTTGATCCCGATGCCACCTTGCGGGCGTATGCGCAACAACACGGCTGGCCGGTTATTTCATTGAGGTAAAGCCTGTTTCTCACCGTGTATAATCCGCGCCTTCACACATTCGCAGCACTAAGGCTGAAATTTAAATGCCCAAGACGATGATTAAAAAACTGTTCAAACGTGTTTTTGGTAAATCCGCCAAAAACAAAACAATCGGCGCGGGGAGCATCATCCCCTTTGCAGTGCATCAAGTTAGTCGGGATGGCATTAGCTACGGCGCAAAGCGGGTGACAGACGGCTTGCAGGCGGCGGGTTATAAAGCATTTGTGGTGGGCGGAGCGGTACGCGATTTACTCTTGAAACGTCAACCCAAAGACTTTGACGTGGCCACAGATGCCACGCCCGAGGAAGTGCGCCGGGTATTTCGGCGAGCGCATATTATCGGGCGACGTTTCCGCCTGGTGCATGTCATGTTCGGCGACGAGACCGTAGAAGTTTCCACGTTTCGGCGCATGATCGAAGCCGAAGATGCGCAGACTGATGCACATGGTCGCTTGTTGCGCGACAATGAGTTCGGCGATCAGGAACAAGATGCGGCGCGACGCGATTTTACCGCTAATGCCCTGTTTTACGACCCCACCACCCAGGAAATATTTGATTTTCATCACGGCTATGCAGACATTCGCGCGAATACTTTGCGCATGATTGGCGTGCCGGAAGTTCGTTATCGCGAAGATCCGGTACGCATGCTGCGCGCAGTGAGATTATCTGCCAAGCTAGGCATGAAAATCGATCCCGAAACCAAGGCGCCGATTCACCAATTAAAAAGTCTGTTAGCCAATGTGCCTGAAGCACGCATGTTTGACGAGATGTTGAAATTATTGTTGTCCGGACATGCCTTGGAATGTATTACCAAATTGCGCAAGATGCACATGCATCACGGTATGTTGCCCATGCTGGATGTAATTTTGGAGCAGCCGCTGGGGGAGAAATTTGTCACGTTGGCGTTGCAAAGTACCGATCAGCGTATATGCGCGGATAAGCCCACTAACCCGGCATTTTTATTTGCCTGTCTGTTGTGGCACGAAGTGTTGGCGGCTTGGAATACCAAGCAAAAAGCCGGAGAAAAACCCGTTGCAGCCTTGCATGAGGCGATGGACGAAATTTTGGCGCGGCAGCGCGCGCAGCTTGCCATACCGCGTCGCTACGACACCGTGATGAAAGAAATTTGGTTGCTGCAACCGCGCTTTGAACAGCGCGGCGGGCAACGTCCCTTGCGTTTATTGGGTGTGCCGCGCTTCCGTGCGGGCTATGACTTTTTACTGCTGCGATGCGAAAGCGGCGAAGTGGATACTGAGCTGGGCGAATGGTGGACCGAATTCCAGGATGCCTCAGAGGAACGCCGCGCCGAAATGTTGCTTCCCGATACAGGCCCGAAGAAAAAACGCAGGCGCAAGAAAAGTACCGACACTGGTGTTGCCCAGTCTGAGCCTGCATTAGATTAAGGGGAAGGCGTGAATTTGCATACCGTTTTTGTCGGTTTGGGCAGCAATTTGGCCAACCCGCGCGCCCAATTACAACACGCAATACACGAGCTGGGTGCACTGCCCGTGATGCAAGTAATTCGGTGCTCCTCTTTGTATCGCAGCGCCCCGGTGGGTTATCTGGAGCAACCCGACTTCATCAATGCCGTGGTGCAACTGCATACCAGTTTATCACCGCGCGCCACGTTGGATGTGCTGTTGGCGCTGGAACAAAAATGCGGCCGCACCCGTGAATTTGTCAATGCACCGCGCACGTTGGATTTGGATGTTTTGCTGTATGACGATTTGCAACATCATGAACACGGCTTGACGATTCCCCATCCGCAAATGCACCTGCGCGCGTTTGTTTTGCAACCCTTGCAGGAGATCGCGGCGGATTGTTGGATTCCGGGTGTGGGTGCCGTAAAAGAGTTGGCGTTGCAATGTGCCGATCAACATGTGGAACGAATGATCTAAAATGCCGCTGAGCAAATATCGCTATATTGTTGTCGAAGGCCCCATCGGGGTCGGCAAAACCAGCTTGACGTTACGTTTGGCGGAGCATTTGGATGCCAAAACGCTGCTGGAAAAACCTCAGGATAATCCGTTTTTGGCACGTTTTTATCAAGACTCTGCGCGCTACGCCTTGCCTACGCAGCTATTCTTTTTCTTTCAAAGAATCAACGAGATGAGAGATATGGCTCAGTTGGATTTATTCAGCGCCCGGACAGTATCAGACTACCTGTTTGAAAAAGACACCCTGTTTGCTCGGCTGACGTTAAGTGACGATGAATTTAAACTGTATCAATCAATTTCTAAAAGTATCGCGCCGGTCGCCACTGCACCCGATCTGGTGATTTACTTGCAAGCTTCCACCGATACACTGATTGAACGTGTGCAGCGCCGGGGTTTGCGTTATGAGCGTACCATTAGCGATGACTATTTGAGCAAATTGGCACGTAGCTACGGTGAATTTTTCCATCATTACAATGCGGCACCGTTGCTGGTGGTGAATAGTGATAATTTAAACTTTATAGATCAGGACGAAGATTTCGCATTGCTGTTACAACGTATAGAAAACATGCGCGGGCCGCGCGAATTTTTTAGTCTGGGGGCATGATGCGTAACACACTCACCACCTTGCAAAATATGCGCGACAAGGGCGAAAAAATCGCCATGTTGACTTGCTACGATGCCAGTTTTGCCACGCTGCTGGAAAACAACGGCATTGATGTTTTGCTGGTAGGCGATTCGCTGGGAATGGTGTTGCAGGGGCGCGAATCCACGCTGCCAGTTACGCTGGAAGCCATGGCGTATCACACCGCCTGTGTGGCCAGCGGAGCGGCACACGCATTCATTATTACCGACATGCCATTCGGTACTTTTCAAGTGAGTCCGCGCGAGACGTTTGCCCATGCGGCGCAACTCATGGCGGCTGGTGCACACATGGTGAAAATTGAAGGCGGTGCAGCAATGGCAGAAACCATTTCATTTCTCTCTGAACGCGGAATTGCTGTGTGTGCACATATTGGGTTAACCCCGCAATCCGTTAATCAGATGGGTGGTTATCGTGTGCAGGGGAAAAGTGATCTGGCAGCACAACGCTTACTGGCCGATGCCGATGCCGTCGCAAAGGCAGGTGCTGGTATGGTGGTTTTGGAGGCTGTCCCTGCCGCTTTGGCAGCCCAAATTTCCGCGCAAATTACGATTCCCACGATCGGTATTGGCGCCGGTGTGGATTGCTCGGGTCAAGTGTTGGTGTTGCATGACATGCTGGATATTTATCCCGGTAAAAAAGCGCGCTTTGTAAAGAATTTTATGGCGGGGGCCGCGTCGATTGCTGAAGCGATAGCGAATTATTCGCGCGCAGTAAAAAGCGGCCAGTTTCCCGCAAAAGAACATAGTTTTTAGATGGCCGCCTAAAAAGAATATAAGGATGAAAATGCAACTTATTTCAACGATTGTTGAACTGCGCGCCCGTCTGGCGCAGGAGCGCAATATTGCTTTTGTGCCCACTATGGGTAACCTGCACGAGGGGCATTTGGACTTGGTGCGTCAGGCGCGGGAGCAGGGTAGCTGTGTGGTGGTGAGCATTTTTGTAAATCCTTTACAGTTTGGCCCTTCAGAGGATTTTGATAAATATCCACGTTCGCTGGACGATGATACTGTCCAGCTGGAAGGGTTGGCCGATGTGATTTTTGCACCGTCCGTAAGCGAAATGTATCCGCAAGCCCAAACCGTATTCGTTGCACCTCCACCTGTTGCCAATGAATTATGCGGTGCAATGCGTCCCGGACACTTCATCGGCATGGCAACCGTGGTATTGAAGCTATTTAATATCGTGCAACCAAACATCGCACTGTTTGGAAAAAAAGATTATCAGCAGCTGTACATTATTCGGCAGATGGCGGCGCAAATGAATTTGCCCGTCACGATTTTTGGCGGGGAAACCATTCGCGCGGCTGATGGGTTGGCGTTGAGTTCACGCAATCAATATTTAAGCCCTGAAGGTCGAATTGAAGCACCCTTTTTGAGAAAGACCCTGGAGCAAATGCGGGATCTTATTTTGGCCGGAGCGAAAGATTATTCCGCGCTTGAATCGGCTGCGGTGGCCGGGCTGGGAAAGCGCGGTTGGCTGGTGGAATATGTGTCAATCCGCAATGCCGACAGCTTGAGTCCCGTGCAAGCGGGAGAGCGAAATCTGGTGGTGTTGGCCGCAGCCCGTTTGGGTGTCACCCGACTCATCGATAATCTGGAGTTTTGTCTTTAGGTCGAGGCGCTTTATAATGCGCGCCCCCGATAAATCCCCAACGATATCGGGCTGATTTTTCGGAGAAAGAATTATGCAACGCACCATGCTACAAGCAAAATTGCACCGGGTACGAGTAACCCAGTCCGAGCTGCATTACGAAGGTTCGTGCGCCATCGACGACGATTTACTGGATGCGTCCGGTATCAAAGAATATCAGCAGATTGATATTTACAATGTCACCAACGGTGAGCGTTTCACGACCTATGCAATTCGCGCGGAACGCGGTTCCCGCACCATATCCGTCAATGGAGCTGCCGCGCATAAAGCGAACCCGGGCGACATTCTCATCATCGCCGCCTATTCGATTTATCACGAGCAAGAGTTGCAAAATTTTCATCCGTATCTGGTGTACGTAGATGAAAATAACAGTATCGTTGCGCAACGCAATCAGATTCCAGTGCAAAAAATGTAATGGGGTATTACAAGGTTTGATCAAGCCTGTTCGTTATTGTTTAATGCCGACAGTAGTTCTCACATCGTGGTATTTATGAAAATATTTCTGTCAATAATCCTTTTGTTTTTGAGTTGTATTTCTTTTAATGCAATCGCGCAGGACTCCGCTTCCTCCACCAAAGCTATTTTCTCCAAACAAATTTTTCTGCCCGAAGGCGTGCAAAAATTCTTGGGTAACAGCCCGGAGCGTTTGTATTTTTCTCAGGCAAATGGAGCAATTGTGGTGACGGACTTTGCGGGGAAGTCTGTGCAAACGCTGCAAGTAAAACAAGACAAAGAAAATCTTTTAAGCAATCCGCTAGCCGTTGTGCAGGGACGGGAGATGCTTTATGTGCTGGACGGCGATCGCAAGCAAGTTCTCATGTTTACCCGCGATGGAAAATATACCGGCAGTTTTGCCGCAAAAGAATCGCGATTTTTCAGGTTATCCAGTGAAGAGCATGAATTAAAGCAACCGGTTGGACTTGCGTATTTTGAAGGTGTTGTCTACGTGCTGGATCGGGATAGTAATAAAATATTACTGTTTGGCGATAATGGCGTGTTTCTAAATGTTCTTGCACTTCAGCCCTCGCTGGATCTTAAAGTTGCTAAAACACAGCGTGATAGTTACACGTTAAAAAAACCGCTGGATCTGAGGATTGACATCACGGGTCGACTCTATATTTGGGATGCGGAAGATTCTTTGATTAAAGTTTATAGTCAAGATGGGAATTTTATTTCTGCCACGGCGATTGAGGGCGAATTATCCGCGCTGGCTGTCGCTAAAGATGGCCTCTATATCGCAAAAAATAATGAACCGTTGGTGCAGAAATTCGACTTTAACAACACGACGCAATTCAAAATTGGCAGTAAAGAAAATGGCGGTGAGCCGCTCAAAAATATTTCCGGGCTTGCGGTGGGTAAAGACCGGCAAATTGCCTTGCTGGATATTGAAAAATCCATGATGAATATCTATGTGGTGGATATGGGAATTCCCCTTGAAGCAATCCCGCGCAGTGGCGGTCGAGTGTTTGCGCAAAGTGCGGGAACGCTGCCTTTTGAAGTACTCAAGTTGGCATGGAATGGCAAAGATACAATTTATGCAATCGATCCCGGGCAACAGCAAATATTACTAATTAAAAATGGCAAGCCGGAGGGCAATATCAGGTTAAAAAACTTCAATCCAATTGCGCTTGCGGTGGATGCGGACAATGCGTTGTGGGTACTGGATAAAAAATCCGGCATCCATAAACTGGATGAAAGCGGGAAAGTATTGTTCAGCTTTGCTAACGGGGAAACAGGCGATGCAGAATTAGATACTCCAGCAGATTTGGCCATTTCTGTTTCGGGCAAATTATATGTTGCGGATAAAGGAAATGCTTCGGTACAGGTGTTTAGTCGCGAGGGCAAGTTTTTAAGTGAGATTAGTGGATTGGATGAACCTGACGCACTGGCAGTCGATAAAAATGACACTTTATTTGTCTTGGAAAAAGGCAAGGATGTGGTTTCAATTTATTCTGCTCAAGGCGTATTAGTTGGAAAAGTGGGTGGAACAAAAGAGCCGGGGGTAGGACGCTTGCTGAAGCCTGTCGCCCTCATGACAAGTCTTGATGAAGTGTTCGTGGTGGATGGCAATCACATCAAAGTATATGCTACGCAGGGCGAATTTAAGCGCCTGTTTGGTGCCCGGGGAAGTCAGGAAGGTGAACTGAATGAGCCGTTGGCGCTTGCCCGCAAAGACGATATTTCTCTGCTGGTAGCCGAGCGCGGTAATAAGCGTATTCAATCTTTCATTACGCAGTTTAAACCGCCTGCACCACAGAATTTCCGGGCACAGGGCGGGGCACATAATATTTCTCTCAATTGGAATTTATCGGCGCTGCCGTATGTAAAGCAATATCAACTGTACCGCTCCAAGGATGAGCGTCTCGGATTTATTAAAGTTGCCACCGTAAGCGGCAATCAATTTGTGGATCGCGGCTTGGAAGTGAACGGCAAATATTTTTACCGGGTAGCTGCAGTGACCTCATCCGATTTTGAAGGCACCAGCAGTGCGTTGGTCAGCGCGGTATCTCAACGCTATACTCCGCCTGCCTTAAGTGCTGTCGAGGTGCAGAGCACACCGTGGAAAATCAAATTATCCTGGCGTCCAATTGAATCCGAGTTTGTTAGCTCATATTATGTGTATGAAAAAAAAGATTCTATATTCAGTAAATTAGCTGAGGTCATTGCGCCTGAATTTGAAAAGAACCTATTGCAACCCAATACCAAATACACCTATTACATCGCGGCACATAGCTCGGATGATACCGAAGCAGAAAAGTTTGCCGTGGAGACAAGCACCCAGCCTTTTGACAAAGAGCCGTTAAGTATCGGGATGCAAATAACCCCGGAAATCGAGTCGGAACATTTTTCTGAATATGAACAGGACGGGCTGGGAAAAGTGCTGCTTACCAATAATACCGACATGGAAATGCAGGGGGTGACACTGTCTTATTTCCTTAACGGATTTATGGAAAAATCCCAAGAGATCAGGCTGGAAAAATTGTCACCAGGTCAACCCGTTGAAGTTATTATGAAAATTGTGTTTAACAGCAAGATGCATAATGTGACGGAAGATATCGTTGCGCAATTTACGCTTGAAGCAAATTATTTATATATTGACAAACGTCAATCTTCCCTTAAAAATCTGCCGCTAATTATAAAAAAGAAAATAGAAATAGCGCCTCTCGAACAGGTGGAGCAACCCAATCCACCTGTTGAGCAACTAGAAAAATCTAATCTTCCCGTAAATTAGGGGGCGGGTGAGTGGATGTAATAAATTTGCCGCCGGTGTAGTATGGCGAACCAAAATATGAAGTTCAATCATTTTTAGGGAATGAAATGAAATATTCAATACAAAAAAAAATCTGGCTCGCCGGGGGAGTTGTGATTTTGGGGCTTGGCACATTAGGGAATGTTAGTGCCGCAGAAACAACGCCTATTATCACTAAAGCCAGACCAGCGATTAATGCTAAATCTGCCGAAGTTCAGTCAGCGCCTGCGGCACAAGCCGGAGAGCAAATCACAGTCGAAGAAAAACCAGCCTCCCCTCCTTCCCCGGAAGAAATTGCCAAAGCTCAAGCATTTGAAAAAACCTTGAACGAAGCCGATGTGTTAATTAATGCCGGCAAACCTGCCGAAGCCTTCCAGCTATTAGCCCCCTTTGATTTTGAATATTCCGGTAATGTGCGCTTTGACTATTTGCTGGGTATATCCGCCTTGGATAGCGGTTCGCCGGATAAAGCCACTCTGGCGTTTGAACGTGTACTGGCAGTTGACCCCAACTTTGCCGGAGCCCGTTTGGATATGGCACGCGCCTACTTTTCGTTGGGTGACATGCCGCGCGCCAGAACGGAATTTGAAGCAGTGATGAAGCAAGACCCTCCCGAAGCGGCAAAGCTGACGATTGAAAAATACCTGCTGGCAATCGCTGACAGTGAAAAATCCAAGAATTTGAAATTCTCCGCCTATGTCGAAACCTCGGTGGGACGTGATACCAACGTAAATAATTCTACCGATCAGTCAAAAATCGCGGTTCCTGCTTTCGGGAATCTGGTGTTTACGCTTAATCCGACCAACCGGAAGCAGGCTGATTTTTATTACACTGCGGCAGCGGGCGCTGATATCAGCTATACCTTTGCGGAGCAGTGGGGTGTTTATGCCGGACTGGATTATCGCATGCGTGGCAACAAAAAATTGACCGACTTTGATACCGACAGCATCGATACGCGCGCCGGAGCTTCTTTAACTCTGGGGGATCATGCTATCCGTATGGGTGGCACTTATGGTCGATATAACACCGCAGGAGTGCCGAACCGCAATTCTTACGGAATTACCAGCGATTATAAATACAGCTTTAATGCCACCAATCAATTTAACCTGTTTGGACAGTACGGTATGAATCGTTTTATCGACACGATTATGCAGGCTAATGACTTTGATCAGACTGTCTTGGGTACAGGTTTCATGCACATGTTTGAAGACGGGAAAACGGTCGTATTTACCAGTCTTAATATGGCACTTGAAAAATCTCTTCACGACCGTGCGGATGGGGATAAACAAGGCTATGGTGTAAGAGTGGGCGGGCAAACTTCATTCACGGAAACCACCGAAACGTTTACCAATCTGGGGTATACGACGGGTAGTTATGATAAGGAAAATGTGTCATTTCTTGCCAGTCGCAGTGACACAACACTGGATGTCGCAGCCGGGTTGAACTGGCACCCGTTCAAGATAGTCACAATTCGTCCTCAAGTCAGCTACTCAAACAATAAATCCAATATTCCTATTTACAGCTTTGACCGGGTAGATGCATCGCTTACCTTGCGCCTCGATTTTTAGTAACTTATTGAATAATAAGGTTTTTATTGAATTACTGACGTTTAAAATAAGCGAGAATAATCATGAAAATTACTCACAAATTCCTAAGTAGTTTGAGCGTTGTGCTAGCCGGCTTAATGATCTCCTTACCCGAGGCTCAGGCGGCTATCGCGGGCTATGTGCAATTTGTGAATGGTAATGTGCAAATAACTTCGCCTGGAGCTGCCCCGCGTCAATTGAAAAAGAGGGAATCAATTAAGGAGGGTGACTCGATTTCTACAGCAGAAAAGTCTTCTGCCCAAATTAAAATGCAGGACGGTGGTTTTGTCGCCGTACGCCCCGGCACTGAGATGAAGTTTGACAAATTTGTGTTTACCGGTAAGGCGGACGGCACTGAACGCAGCTTCTTTACTCTCGCCAAAGGGGGATTTCGCGCCGTAACCGGTTTGGTTGGCCGGGTTAACAAGCAGAACTATAAGATTTCAACACCTGCTGCAACCATCGGAATTCGCGGTACCGACCATGAATCTTTTGTGGTGCCAAGGGGCAGTAGAATGGGCAACCCCGGGGCTTATAGCAAGGTGAACGTGGGAGAAACAACGCTTACAACGAGTTTGGGCACGGTAAACGTTAAGCCAAATCAGATGGGTTTTTCCAGCGGAATGGATGTTGTTCCAAAAATTGCTCCGATAGACACCTCAATATTTACGGTTGCCGCAGCGCCAAGCAAGACCATGAAAGAAGATAAGGAAGAAAAGTCCAAGCAAGCAGAAAGCGAAAAACAAGAGCAGCAAGCTGCCGCAAAAGAAGAGGCTAAGCAGGAAGAAAAGCAAGAAGCCAAGCAGGAAGCCAAGCAAGAAGCCAAGCAGGAAGCCAAGCAAGAAGAAAAGCAAGAAGCCAAGCAAGAAGCCAAGCAAGAAGCTAAACAAGAAGCTAAACAAGAAGCTAAACAAGAAGCTAAACAAGAAGCTAAACAAGAAGCTAAACAAGAAGCTAAACAAGAAGCTAAACAAGAAGCTAAACAAGAAGCTAAACCTGCTGCTCCTGCCCAGCAGCAAGCAAAGCAGGAGGGAAAACAAGATGCTGCGCCAGCAGCAGGCGGAGCACCTAAAGTTGCGGCAGCCCCAGCCCCCGCTCCGGCGCCTGAAGCTCCACCCACGATTCGGGTTGCCACGAAGGTTGATTCACCCACGATGGCGGCGGTAAATTCTCCTCCACCTGCAGCAACACCTGCCCCGGCACCAACTCCAAAAGTTGAAACTACCCCCGTTAAAATGGCCGATCAATCGGGTAACAGCGTTAACTTAACCACCCAAGCGATTACAAACGAGAAGACCGGGTTGGCGACAACTGTTGAAAAGGTTGCGGTTCTGGTTAAGTCTGTAAGCGACTTAACCAACCCTGATGCCATTAATTCGGTGGTGAATCTGGCTGCCCAAAATAAGGCACTCCCTACCCTTGCAGAGTGTACCTCCCCCTTGCAGCTTGGTTGCGGTGCAGTTTTACCATCAGTTCCAACTTGTAAAGCAAGTCCAAATACAGCGGGTTGCGGTGTGGTTTATATCAGTGATGTTGCTGCCAATTTGGCGCCGGGCGGATCCAAATACGCAACAATTATTCCCGGTATTGCAGTTAATGTCACCGATGCACCATCAGTCTCACAATTGTCCGCGATTGACTCTGCCAATGCTACGGGCGAGCTTAGCTTTACGGCGGTGAAAGATACAAAATCCATTCTTACCGCCAATACCGCGGGGTATGTAACTGCGGGAAAAAATGTAACTGTGACTGATAACGCCACCCTTGCGGAACTGGCAAGTATCGCTGTGAAAAATTCTGGCGGTGTGCTTAGTGCTACTTCAATTACCGATACGGCAGCAGGATTGGCAGTGAGTCCTTTTGTGAAAGCTGGCGTGACAATTATTGTGGTTACCAATGCAGCTAAAATTTCCGAGCTGACCGCCATTGCCGGTAAAAGCAGTAGTGCATCAATCAGTTTTTCTGCACTGAGTGACACTGCAACAAATCTGGCAAATAGTACCGGTAATTATTTGGCGTCCGCTCAGACCATCACCGTGACAGATGCAGCAAACTTAGCTCAGCTAACCGGTATTATTTCAAGAAATGCTTCGGCAACACTAAACTATACAAAAATTAGTGACACAGTTACCAACCTTACCGCAAACACTTCAAGCAATCTGCTGAGTGGAAAAACGGTTACGGTGACAGATTCTGCGACTCTGGCTCAATTAAGCACACTTGCGTCAGCTAATTCTGGCGCTACATTGCTTCCTACGGTTATTAGTGATACCGCAGCAAATTTGGCAACCAGCAGTTTTGTTGCTGGCAGTGTCAATGTATCGCTCACCGATACCTCGGTAACGCTCGCACAGCTGGCGGTTGTCGATGCAAAAACGACGGGGAGTCTGACCTATCAATCTATTAGCGATACCGTTGCCAAGTTGACTACCAACACAGGTGGCTACGTGGTGGCAGGTAAAAATGTTGTCGTGACGGATTCGGCAACTTTGGCACAACTTAACTCAATTGACTCGATGAACGGGGCGGCGGGCACTTTAACAGCCACCACGATTTCCGGAACTGCCGCTGAATTGATCGCGAGTCCTTATGTTAAAGCGGGCGTGAATTTAACAATTACCGATACACCAACATCAATCCAGATTTCGACCTTAAGCACTAAAATTGCGGGTGGCTCACTGACCTATGCATCCTCTTCGGCAATTAGCGGTACCGCCGCCGCCTTGGCATCCGGTAATACCGTTGTGCCGGGTATTGCGGTTAATGTGACTGATGCCGCTACTATTGCTGAATTGACGGCAATTGATACGAAAAATGGCAGCGCTGCAGTCAACTACTCAGCTTTGAAAGACACCGCTGCAAATCTGGCAGCCAATGCAGGAGCTTATGTTAAGGACGGTAAAAATGTCACCGTAACAGATGCTGCCACACTAGCTGAGCTTGCTTCAATCGATGCCCAAAACGTCAACGGTATGCTGTTTTACACGGCGCTGAGTGATACGGCTGGAAATTTATCAATCAATACAGGTGGTTATGTCGCTTCCGGTAAAAACGTCAGCGTAACTGATGTTGCCACTCTAGCTGAACTCGGCAGTATTGCCAGCAAGAACACCGGCGGGACACTGGCTTTCTCAACTGTCAGCGAACTAAACGCAGAACATCGAGTTTTGTTTGATGCGCCGCTGGGATTAGAGGGCTGGGCTGATGGTTATTATGATGCGACTGCGCCTAATGGAACGCTTTACCAGTTTGATGCCAATCAAAACTTGGTGGGTATTCTAGGCACCAATTATTCAACTTACGACCAAAACTCTGTGGAAACAGCAACAGTAATTTCCAACGCCGACATCGTATTCAGCGGCGGTACGGCCAAAGATAAATTTACCACCGCAGATAACAGCATCTACATGGGGCGCTGGGCGGGCGGAACACTGACGGTTACCGATGTTGATGCCGTTGGCGTAGTTGATCCGATCATTGTTAATGCGGGTACGTCCAGCACGCACTGGGTGTTGGCGCAAATGGTGCCGGAGGCAACGACCGGGGGAGTTAATCAGGTGCAAAATATGACGGGCACCAGCAACTACACCATGGTTGGCGCGACTCATCCAACTGACTCGGCGGGTAACGTCGGCGTGGTGACTTCGGCAAGCCTCACGGCAAATTTCAACACACAAACCGTCAGCAGCAATGCCGTGTTTACCTTCAGCAAAACAGACACCACCAATATTAGCGCGGTGAATAGAGTGTTTGATATCGCACAGCCAGGCTTGTCAATTAACGGTTCTGCATTTTCTGATACATGGCCGGATGTTACTACTGTCGTGACCTGTACGAGTTCCAGTGCCACTTCGGACTGTAACGGTACATGGATGGCATGGCTGGATGGTGCTTTTGCGGGTTCAGCTGGCAAAAGCGCGTTCCTGAATTATTATCTCTACAACGCGGCGGTCATTGATCCGCTTGCCGCGCCCCCCGCAGCGGGTTCACCTGCCACCATCGGTTATACCGATCTGGTGCGCAGCATTGTGGCCTTTAGCACCGATGTCGCTCCCCCCGTGATAAGCAGTCCTCTGCAAGGTAACTGGCGCTACAACCTTTTGGCTGATGCAAGCAACAGCAATGTCGGGCCGGGTAATGTTGAAATTTTTGCCAGCACCTTCAATCCGTCTGTTACACAAATTCTGACTGGCTATCTATTCGATGCCAATGAAAATTTAGTGAGAGTGGAAAATTCTGAATTTTGGCTTGGCACAATGAATTATGAAAGTCCATTAAACACCCGCGTGGTTAATCTTACCTTTTCAGGGGGCGTGGCGGCAGATAACTTCCAATCGGCAGATTTGCGCTTGGGGCGTTGGGTGGGTGGTCAGATTGAGGGAGTTGACACCATTTCATCTGGAGCTGCCTTCAAAGAGTTACTCGGCAACTCCAGCATTCATTGGGTAGTGGGTAAAGCGGTGCCGGATATGTCTCCCGGCGTGGCGATGGCTAAAGCGCTGGTCGGTACCTATAACTTTACCCCAGTGGCGCATACCACACCGACAGATATGGCAGGCAATACCGGTAAGCTCACGTCGGCTTATTTGACGGCGGATTTTAGCGCGCAACAAATAAGCTCGGGTGCGGTATTGACCTTCGACTCAACATCCGGCAGCGCACTAACCCGCGAGTTGACTTTTACCAGCCTGTTAAATATCAATAACTTTGCAACACTCAATGAAGCCAGCCCAGCCACGGTGACATGTTCGGGTAGCGATTGCGGACTAGAAAATTGGTCTGCCTGGATGCATGGTGCCTTGACCGGTGACGCCGCCGCCAGCGCCTATATGGATTTCACCGCCTATAACACCTATGCAGTTGAGCCTCCACCCGATGTATTTCCTTCTACCGGTGGAGTGATAACCAAACCGGGATACCTTGATATTGTGCGCAGCATCGTGGCGTTTAGCAGCGATACAGTTCCTTCAACTCGTTTTGTAATCGCGTCAAATTTTGATTCAATTGGCAATGTTCAGGTTAACGTTTCCTCTGCTGATGCCGCACGGATTGCCAGCGACACATCGGGAAATGTGACGGGCTTTGATGCGGGAATCAATATGCCGATGAACACTTTCTCGCCCTCCAGTCGGATTGAAATCGATGCAGCAGTCGCCCATCTCGATGCAGGTAAAGATGTGGTGTCTGGAATAAGTTGGGGGCGTTGGAACGGGGGTAATCTGACAGAAACAGACAAAATCACTGCTGCAGTCACCACGCTAGCCAATACCAATAGTCACTGGATCGCAGCCCCTAAAATTGACGGGGCGGTAACGGTGCCAATTAGCGGTACGGTGAACTACACTTTTGCCGGTGGCACGAATCCAACAGATAATTTGGGGAATGTTGGTACGTTAAATAGTGCAACGTTATCGGCTAACTTTACCGCACAAACCGTGGCGGTCGGGGTGAATGCCACGGTCGACGCGGTTAATTATGTTTCTTCCGGCGTTAATCTGCCGATTCAGCAAATGACCAAGAGTTTTGCCAGTGGAAATGGAGGAACCTTTACCGCCACTGCAGGTGGTGCGACTGCACAGGGTTTTGTGGGCGGAGCCTTTACCGGCAAGACCGGGGTAAATGGTGGCGCGGCAATGGTGTACGGTTTTCAGAACGGCACAACTTCAGTGAATGGTGTAGCGGCTTTCCGCGAGTAATTTTTTCTTAAATCGCTTTTTAAATATTATTGCATTTAAACATATAGTTAGGGAGTATCTAAAATGACCAGCCCATTCTCAAAACGTATCGGAAAAAATTTAGTTGCAGGATTTAGTGCCATGACCTTAGCGTTAGGGACTGTCACCACCGGCTACGCGGTGACAACACCCGCTGTGACAAATTTCTTTGCTCAAGGCCTGAGCGGGCAATTACTTGATATGTGGGCAACCGGAAATGATATTGGAACCATCGCCATTTTAGATAATTTTCAAATCACCGGTGGAGCCTCCGGTGTGTATTCCGGTACGTTCGTTACGCACGAGTTGGTGAGTTCTGCATCAGCGGTCAATCTGGCTTCCGAGGTGGCAGCAATCGCGCAACAATATGCAGATGCAGCTTCCGCTATTAACGCGACCTATAGCCTCAATCTTGATTTCACCGCAACAGATTTCACCGCTTGGATGTCTTCGGCTTCAAGTGTTCCAGCCTCTGCGGTGGCAGCTGTAGAAAGCTGGTTTACCGGATATGCCACTGCCATGAGTGCAGTGATGGGTGCCTATTCAATGAATTCGTTCCTGCCGCAATGGGTGCCTGTTAGTGCAGCGACCTCGACTTTTCCTGATTACATGTTGACCGATTCGGGCTGGGTTAACGGGCTGATGCAACCCCCAAAAACCATTGTGGATAATGGCAATGGCACCGTTACCGTGACTGAGCTTAAAAAAGGCACTTACACCATGACGGTAAGTGAGCACGTGTTGGATGGATTACCTATCATGGATCCCTATTCAAATAACGCGCCAATTCCCGGTGCTTATTATCCGGCGGGCTCTCGTCAGTTCTCGGGCACGGGCGGTGTCTATTCAAAAGACAGCTATTTGATTTGGGGAAGTAGTCAGCCTTACGACTGGTGGGGCGTGAAAAATATGCAAGGCAATGCATTTACTTCTCTTCCGATAATTGGCACGGATTCCTTCTGCGCGGACAGCACAGTGTTTATACCGATCACTGGCACTATTGCCACGGGTGCGGATAACTACAATGCTTTCTGGGCATGGGATTGCACAGTGGATGGTATCGCCACAAGATCTACAGCCCCGGATTTCACGATTCGACTGTCAGCAAAAGACACCGGTTACTCTGCTTATCCTGTTGAGATATTTAGTGCCAATACGACAACTAGCGGATCTTGGTTAAACAATCGAATCATTGGAGTGGTAAACGGTCTTGCTCAAATGGGACAGTTTAAGCCCGCAGGCACGTTGATCAAAGATGGATTATTTTTTAGAAATCCAATTGCGATTAATGCCGAATTTCAGGCCGTAGCTTCCGCATATTATGGAATGGCCGACTTTTCTTCCATGGTATTGCCGACTTCAACTTCGGGCACTCCCTCTACAACGCCCGCAACAACGCTTCCCTTGACCATTCAACCGGGATGGAATCTGTTGGGGAATAGTAATAATGTTCCATTTGACGTTGCGCTTAATTTTGGCGATAGCAGCAAAGTTACAACCGTGTGGAAATGGAATTCGGTTTCCTTAAAATGGGCGTTTTATTCGCCAACTTTTGAGGATGGCGGTGCCGCTTATGCGGCAGGTAAAGGTTATGAATTTTTGACTACTATAAACGGCGGTGAAGGCTTCTGGGTAAATTCAAAAATTTCATTCAGTAGTATTTTGCCCGCAGGAAATGCAGTAACAACTGCGAATCTTCAGGATAGTTTGCAGGGATTAAATCCCCTACCTTCCGGGTGGAGCTTGATAGCAGTGGCAGGTTATCCTACTCCAGTTGCATTTAACAACGGTTTGAGTAGCACACCTCCCGCAACCGGTACTATTGCGGAGAATTTAACGACATTGTGGGCATGGGATAATGCCAGAGGCAGTTGGTATTTCTATGCGCCAAGCCTGGATAAAGCGGGCACAATGGACAGCTATATTACTTCCAAAAAATACCTCAGCTTCGCGAGTGGGGTATTGACACCGACCACCGGATTCTGGGTAAATCGTCCTGCTTCAGCCGGCTTGCCCGGTTACACCACGACGACGACCGCTACCACCAGTACTACTACGGTTGACTCAACAACGACCACGACTTTGCTGCCAAATACGGTTGCTGCGTCGGGTATTCAAGCAACCATGACCGCATTCCAAAATCTGTATGCGTCAGCTATTCCGAGCACTACTACGGACTTGGACGCACTGTTTGATGCAACATTTTTAATGGATGGCATGAATAAAGCCGAAACTTTGTTGGCATTTACATCAAATACAAATGGCCCATCCGTAGGGATGCTATTTACAAATATCACTTTGGTTTCTCCGGTTGATGCGGGAGCGCTGCCGAATGACGTATCGCATCAATGGTTCACCTTTGAGGTGACCGGCGATAGCGGGCCGATGGAGCCATGGTTGGCCATCAAAAATTCCTCCGATGTCTGGCTGATTGCGGGTAATCAGAGATTGTTTGGCGTAAGAACCGACGCGCGAAATGAGAAACATGTACCTTCCGCAAGTCAGCTATTAGCGGGTGATCAACCTACCTATTCCAGCTATCTTGATATCAGCATGAAACAGGATAGCAACAACTTTTATGCTTTCTCAGAAATTTTGGTGAGTGGGCCGGGATTGGTGGCGGCAAACGGTTATGCAGGTGTTCCACTGTATAGCAACGCCACGGGATCATCTTCGGTGCAGGCATGTAATGGAACATCAATTACGACTAATTGCTACGACCTTGCTCAAATTACTGCGGGTGCCCAATATACCTTTACCGCCTATATTCAATCGGGAAGTGTAAGTGTGCCGGCAGCTTCATATGTTTCAGTATTACATGCTTTACCATTGTCACAGTCGAATTTAATTGCGGCTAACTTCCCTGAAGTTACCAATGTAACAAGTAGTTGGACGTCAGGTTCCTCCGCAACCGTGGATTGGACGCTGCCTACCGGTTTGACAGGAAACTGGATTGAAATCAATGGGTGGGGAAACTTATCGGGCAGAATATTCCAAATTGGTCAAAGCATGAATGGAGCCAATTCAGCCACCTTTGCCATTCCAAACTTTAGCGAAGCGCTAACGGGGATAAGTGTTTGGGCTTCCGCAGCGGATGCGAATGGTAATGTGATGGCTACCAGTGTAAATGTTGATCCGCCGGTAGCAGCCCCTGAGCTTGGTCTGCATACGGCAACCGGGGTTTATAGTTTTACTCCTGCAACAGGTGTGCTGAACTTTAATATGACCCATTCTGACTTCATCTGTGATGGCCTTCCAGCCACTGCCGGTACGATGGCGGTTACGCTGCTCGATGTGACCAGCATGACTCTGGAAGGAACAGATGTATGGACTCGTTTAACTGGTATGGCGGGTGATATTGCGGGCACATGGTCGTTTACAGATTCTGTGAGTGGAAATTCTTTTACCTTAAACTTGGATAGCGCGGGCAATATGTCACTTGGGGGTAATATTGTAGCGTGCCCGACCGGCTCTACCGTTACCGCCCCCAGTGCATTGAGCAACTACTTGGCAGAAGGGAGTTCGTATGGAATTTTCCCGGCGGTCGGTGATCTGCCTGCGGGTTTCGATACGCTGACGGCTACGCCAACTGCAACCGCCGGTAGTTACTCGCATCAGTTGAACTATGTAACTTATGCAAACAATGCGTGGAGTGCACCGGTTACCCCGCGTGTATGGGCTGGACAGACGGCTGGATGGGTGGTCGGTGGTGGTGCTCAAGCCGATTTCACGGTTAACGCTGACGGCACAATTACGGCAACGGATTTGGCCGGAAATGTGATGAATTTCACCCTCACCGAAACTGACTTGTCTGGAACCCCGATAACTAATTGCCCATCGGGAAGTTGTGGAACCTATCCGACTGGAGCGAAAAGTTACAGTAGCAATGCTGATACCTTTACCAAAGACCGCTACAAAATCCATGTGGAAACAAAGGTAACGGATTTAGCCGGTAACCAGTTGACAGCTTTCCCGAACTTGACAACTCCAGACTCTTTCTGTGCGTCTGATTATGGAATTTTCCGGCCGATTGCCGTAACAAATCCCGGAGACAATAACTACGAAGTAGTTCCGCTCCCGGCTGGCGTACTTTGTAACGCAGCATCAATTCCGTTGTATCAAGCAGCATCAGCAGTTGGCACCGTTCTATTGCAAGAAATTGCGGAAACAGCCTCAAATCCAAATGTGATTGTCGCATCCAATGCATCCAATGCCGCAGTGGGTTATCTCAATAGCCTATTGATTGCCGTATTTAATGGAAAAGCAATTGACGGCCAAATAAAGAGAGCCGGATCAAGCTATATCTTTATGAATGGGTATTTGAACTCCATAGCGGCTAATGCCGAATTGGCAGCAAATGGAATGCCTTTGCTAAACAATCTATCAGTTGTTCTGCTGGGCGGCACTGTACAAGGGAATCCGCTCACGCTTTCCGGTTCAGTCACCACGATTGCGGGAACTGCAAACGTTTCTGGTTTTGCTGATGGAACCGGTACCGCAGCAACCTTCTATGAGCCCCGCGATATCACCACGGACGGTTCAAATTTGTATGTGATTGATAAATTCAACAATAGCATCCGTAAAATTGTGATTTCCACCGGAGTGGTAACAACATTGGCGGGGAATGGGGCTGCAGGATATTTGGATGGTGTGGGAGTTGCGGCGCAATTTAATACACCAAAGAGTATTACAACAGACGGTGTTAATTTGTATGTGGGCGATTCAGGAAATAGTATCATTCGAAAAGTTAATTTGGCGAATGGGCAAGTTACTACCCTCGCCGGCAGTGGAATTGCTGGTTCTGCTGACGGTAACGGAATAAATGCCACTTTTGGTCAGGTAAACGGAATTACGGTAGTCGGAAATGCTCTTTATGCGTCAGATACGAACAACAATACCATTAGACAAATTGATTTGGCCTCCGGTGATGTAACAACTATTGCAGGCACAGCAGGCGTAGCAGGTAGCCAAGATGGCACGGGCGCATTAGCACAGTTTAACAAACCGATCGGTATTACCTCGGATGGTGTTAATTTATTTGTAGTAGATGTACTTAACCAAACGATTAGGAAGATTGTGATTGCTACCGGTGTAGTGACCACACTTGCTGGCGATCCATTAAATGCTCCGGCTTTGGTTGATGGCATAGGAGCGGCAGCATCATTCAATATACCTGGTGAAATCACCACGGACGGCACTTATTTGTATGTTGCGGATGAAGCCAATAAGGCGATTCGCAGGGTAGAAATTGCCACAGGTGCAGTTACGACCGTTGTCAGTGGATTAGGTGATCCGCGTGGTTTAACTACAGATGGTACGAGCCTGTTTATGACGGATATGTTTGGGACACATTTGATCAGGCAGATTCAGTAGCTTGGTTGTCTCGGATAAAATTTTAGCTGCCGGACTTTTATTGACAATGGGAATGGCAGGGTGTGGCGGGGCAGCGTCGAATGCGGAAGGCAGCGCGACACAACAAACAAATGTCACAACCGTCTGTAAAGTGACGCTGGCGTCTGATTCGGTTTATGTGGCTGGTGCCAGTTGTCCTGCTACGGGGAGCAGTAATTTGGGGATCATGGCAGCTTCACCGACCATTATTTCAGTTATTGCACCGGCAAGTGCTGTTTTGGTTGATTACAGTAATATCAATCAAATTTGTGACCCGCTTTCAGCTCCGCCAGTTGCCGGCGCTGCATTGTCTATATACTTATGTAAAATGTAACTATATGATTATTAAGGAATTAATTAGCCGCCCTTCGGGGCGGTTAATTTTTAAACGCGTATTCACTGTAATTTATTTCGTCCCCGAAAAAATATAAATAAACGATGCGCTACAGTCTAAAAGTACATTCCCGAACCAGTGGTGTGACGCGCTTGCAAATCGAGGCAGCGTCGCCCGAGGAGGCGATGCAGCAAGCCAAAACTCAGGGATATCTACCATTTTCAGTTGAAGCCACGAGCGGTGTGAGATCCTTATCCTTAGGCTCAATTAAATTTGGTGTGCGCAAACGCCATTTTTCATTATTGCTGTTTAGTCAGCAGTGGTTGTCTTTGCTTGAAGCCGGACTAAATCTGGTCGAGGCGATTGAAGCACTGGCGGAAAAAGAAACGGTTTCCGAGATGAAAGCAGTATTGCTGGGTTTGCTGGAGCGCATGCATGCCGGACAAGCCTGTTCGGTGGCGATGGAAGCGCTGCCGGAAGCTTTCCCTTCGTTTTTTGTGGCTACTATTCGCGCCAGTGAACGCAGCGGCGATATCGCCGAGTCACTGCGCCGTTATGTCACTTATCAGGGGCAAATTGAGGAAGTGAAGAAAAAAGTCGTGAGTGCCATGATTTACCCGCTGTTGTTATTGGCGGCAGGGGGTTTGGTAACGCTGTTTTTGCTGGGTTATGTAGTGCCGAAATTTAGCAGGATTTATGAAGATAGGGTAACCGAGCTACCGTTACTTTCGCAAATGCTCATGGAATGGGGCTCGCTGATTTCGCATCACGGCAGTGAATTTTTACTGGCGTTGTTATTGTTATTAATTTTTTCAATATGGGGATTTGCGCAACCGGCATCGCGTCGCTGGATGATGCAAAAACTGTGGGCAATGCCGGGACTGGGCGAGAAGCTGCGGGTGTATCAACTTGCGCGTTTGTATCGCACGCTGGGAATGTTGTTACGCGGCGGGACACCCATCGTGCAGGCTCTTGATTTGGTGTTGGCGTTGCTAAGTTTATCCTTGCAGGAGCAATTAAAAAAATCCACCGTGTCAATTCGTGAGGGGTGCAGCATTTCAGAGTCGCTGCATAGCGCGGGTCTGACGACTTCAGTGTCTTTTCGATTGTTGAGAGTCGGGGAGCAGTCGGGCCAAATGGGGGAAATGATGGAGCGTGTTGCGGCATTTTATGATGAAGAAATCGCGCGCTGGATCGACGTATTTACCAAAGTTTTTGAACCATTGTTGATGGTATTTATCGGGGTGATGATAGGCGGGATTGTGATTTTGATGTATCTGCCGATTTTTCAATTGGCAGATACGATTCAATAATTTTGGAGAGATGATTAACTTGGAGTGCGGCGGCAAGACGCCGCTGGTGCTTGGCACAACGCTCAAATCGCGCAGTCGTGCCTGCGCACTCCATATATACCCGCAGCACCTTTGGAGTGCGGCGGCAAGACGCCGCTGGTGCTTGGCGCAACGTTCAAATCGCGCAGTCGTGCCTGATAAAACGACTAGCCATCTCACTATGCTGCAAAAAACGCAGCAAGTGATTGGTTATGCGCACTCCAAAAGGGTTCGTAGCCCCCAAAATAGTTCGGTGTATCTGAGTTCATCCAGAATTATTTTAATGCGTTTCACCCACAAAAGTTCCGCGATTAATTTCCTGCAATGTAGTTTGACCGTTGCGCACTGCATTCAACGCGGCTTGACGCAACGAGCGCGTACCGGATCGCAATGCGGCGGCTTTTAATTCACGGATTGAATTGCGCGCCACAATCAATTCGCGTAATTCGTCGGTCAGCACCATATATTCGGCGATTGCCTTGCGGCCCTTGTAACCCGTCCCTCGGCATTGTCCGCAGCCCTTTCCTTCCATAAAGTTATAGTCCTTTGCCTGCTCCGGGCTGATGCCAGAGGCGGCTAATAATTCAGCCGAAGGCGTAACCGCTTGGGCACAGGCCGGACAATTGATACGCACCAAGCGTTGCGCAACAATACCGTTTAATGCCGAAACAAAGCTGTAGGGGTCAACGCCCATGTGCATGAAACGTCCCACCACATCGAAGACATTGTTGGCGTGAACGGTGGTGAGCACCAGATGTCCGGTGAGGGCGGATTGCACGGCAATTTCTGCGGTATCCGAATCGCGAATTTCGCCGACCATAATTTTATCCGGGTCGTGCCGCAATATCGAGCGCAGTCCGCGTGCGAAAGTGAGACCTTTTTTCTCGTTGACGGGAATCTGCAACACGCCCTGCAGATGATATTCAACCGGATCTTCAATCGTGATAATTTTATCTTCCCCGGTATTGATTTCGCTGACCGCAGCATACAGGGTGGTGGTCTTTCCGCTGCCGGTGGGGCCGGTCACCAGCAACATGCCGTAAGGTTCGGCGGCCAGTTTGCGGATAACTTGCATGGCATCGGCATCAAAGCCCAGCGAATCCAAGCTTAGATTATTCATCTGACCGATTAGCGCTTCTTTGTCGAGAATACGGATGACGGCATCTTCGCCGAATACGCTGGGCATAATGGATACCCGAAAATCGACATCGCGTCCGCGCACGCGGGCTTTGAAGCGGCCATCCTGCGGCACGCGCCGCTCGGCAATATCCAACTCTGACAATACCTTAACGCGTGAAATGATTTGTTCGGACATGGCAATATCCGACACCTCACCGGCTAAAGACAACACGCCGTCAATACGATATTTGATGGCCATGCCGCGCGAGTGTCCTTCAAGGTGAATATCGCTTGCGCCGGATTTTATTGAATCATAGAGCGTTGAATTGACCAGCCGAATCACCGGGCTGATATCGTTACCAAGCGACTGCAAAGAAATTTCTTCAATATTCTGAACGGTAGCGTGGCGGGTGTGATCATCTGTGAATGAATCCAGCGCATGTAATTGTTCTTCATAGCGCCCCAGATAAACCCGCACATCTGCCGGATGTGCCAAATACCATTCGAGCGGCTGGCCTGCCAGCGAGTTAATTTTTGCAAATAAAGTAGAGCGGGTCGGATCGGTTAGCGCGCAAATTAATTCACCGGATTTTTTACGCAGTACGACACATTGCTGCTGGGTTGCTTCGCGTAACGGCAAGATATCGAAGGCAGCGTCAAGTTGTTCCAATGCGGCCATGCCGAGAGCGGGATAGTGAAAATATTCACTTAGTACCCGCAGCCATTCTTCAGTGTCAACATGGCTAAGTGTCTCCAGAATTTGCGTGAAGGAGCGTGCTTCGCGTTGCGCGATATCCCGTGCTTCAGCGATCAGGCTGGGGTTGAGTGATGAATTATTATCTTTAATATTCATGTTGTTACCTTAAATCAATGGCGTGCTGTCGAGGCCGGGTTTTGTATGGGTAAATAGACAAATTCCCAATCACGGTAACGCATTTTTTCTTTTAGCAGCAGGGCGCGCTCTTCGAATACCTGGTCAACCTGCGGAAAGCCCTGACGTTTTAGGGGGGCCGTTTCGGACGCACTGGCTACACCCATGATGCCTCCTTGCGGCGCCTTGATTTCAATCCATGCGACCGCCGAAGCTGGGGCAAAAGGATCGGGGTAAAGCTGACGCAAATGACGACGTGTTTCCGGAAAGCGCGGATCTTTTAAAAGGTCGCTGAGTTGCGCCGGATACTGTTTTGCAGAGCCGACATTGTAATAGCTGGCAATGGCTAAGCGGATGGCATCACCTGCGAAAATTAATTCAATTTCTTTTTCGCGTTGCCGGGTGGTCGCCCAAACATCACCGGCTGCCGCCAGCGCCGCGCTCAGCAGTGCGACCAGAAAAATCAGCAAGAGATAGGTATAACCGGCTTGACGTTTCATACCTACCATTCCGAGTAATTGCTGCCATCCCGGGAGGTTCCATTCGCGCCACTTTTAACGTCATACACGCCGGTCTTTGTATCGTCGGGTGCGGCTATAGTTTGCCAGGTGGCGGCACTGTCGGTCAGTGGGTCAACCGGCACGGCACGCAGATATTTTTTTGTCACCAATTCTTCAATGGTTTCAGGATAGCTTCCCGTGTCCCCGTAAAATTTGTCGATCGAATCGCGCATAATATTCAAGCTCTGTTTAAGAGAAGCTTCTTTAGCGTTATCCACGCTCACAAAATAGCGCGGGACGGCGATGGTCAGCAGCGTGGCAATAATCGCCATCACCACCAGCAATTCGATCAGCGTAAAACCAAATTGTCGAGGATTGGCGTGGCTCAAATCAGGGCTCATTGGGTGAAGAGCCGGCTCCTGGGGGCGGCTCGAAATCGATCATGGGAATGACGCCTGTAGATTGGCTTTCATTGGTCGGCGACGCGGATGTTTGTTGAGTGGAGGTTTGCTGCGTGTTTGCTGAACTGCTTGCCGATTGATTCGGTTGCGCTAACGGCGGTGTAAAATTTCTGCCACGCTGGAATCTGGGGTTGAATTGGGGCGCGGTATTGGGGGCGGCGGGTGCCGCTACAGTGGGTGCTGCGCTGGGCGCAGCGGTGGCTGCACGCTGTCCGGATTCTGCTCCTGTTGAATATTGGGTTAATTCAGCACTCGGGCGCATCAGGTTGTGCAGTACAACCGGGGTGATGGCCAAAATAATCTCGGTTTTATCGGAAGAATTGAGCTCGTTAGCAAATAATCTTCCCAAAACTGGAATGTCTCCCAAGCCCGGTAAACGGCTGGACGAACTTCTTTCTTCATCACGAATTAACCCCGCCAACACTTGGGTTTCCCCGTCACGGATGGTTAAAACGGTACTGGTGTTGCGCGTGCCGATATCATAAAACCCTTTATTTACAGTACTTTGCGTCGCAGTGCTAACTTCCAGATTAACTTTAACCACCACGTCGTCGTCCAGCATCACTTGCGGTTCCACTTCCAGTTTAAGTCCGACATCCAGATAGGTTACATTCTGTGTGGAAACATTGGCGGTGGTACTCATGTTAGTGGTGACAATGGGCAGACGGTCACCAATGTGGATTTTGGCCTTTTCCCGATTGCGCACGCGAATTCTGGGATTGGCCAGCATGTTGGAAACGCCATCGGTATTTTTTAAATTTAACGCACCGATTGCCCCGGGCAGCGAAGACGATACACCATCAATTCCCACGTTGATGCCGGAGGGGCCGAGTTTACTCAGTGCTTGTAATGTGATCGGATTGCCGACGCCAAGCGCAACCTGGCTGGGCAGGGATAAACCCAGTTCGCTAAGTTTGGAGCGTTTAACTTCAATGACATCAATGGCTAACATCACTTCGGGTTCGGCTTGATCGTGTGCCTGTATCAGTTTTTCCGCCATATCGACGGCTTCCTGATTATCCCGAACCACCAACAAATTGCGTTTTTCGTCTACAAATACTTCTTTGGTTTTAAGGATGGTTTTGAGCATGGATTGCAGTTGTTTGGCATCTGCATACGCTAGGAAGAAATTGCGCACCACCAAGTCTTGGTACTCGCTAATTTTTTGCTGCGTCTTTTGGTAAATAAATAGGGTTTTCGAATTCACTATTTTTTTGGTTAGCTGTTGGGACATGAGCAAAGCATCAATAGCTTCTTCGATCGTGACGTTTTTAATCAATATGGTTGTTTTTGAATCGCGGCGAATATCCCGATCCAGAATAAAGTTGACACCCGATGAATGCCAAATTGCGTCAAACACATCTTTCAGATTTGCTTCGTTGAATTCAAGCGAGATATTTTTTTTAAATTCGGGGCCAAGCGCAAGTGTGGGGGGCTGGTTTTTAAGTTGCCTTGCCGTAATTTTTCTCATTAAATCAATGGCTTTTTTGTGGGCGGGCTCTTCCAGTAAAATTCCCTGTAGCTGACGTTCCGCTCCCGGCATATCGCCCCCCCGAAATAACTCTTCGGCTTGCGCGTAGCGTGTTTGGCGGTTGTTGAGTTCGGTTAAATTCCGCAGCCCTTTTTTGGCCAGAGAATTAGCCGGATCAAGAGCGAGTAGGCGGCTATAGATATTGTTGGCGTCCAGAAGGCGATCCATCTCAATCGCAATTTTGGCTTCGCGTAACAGCCGTTCGGCAACTGTCGCGCGGTTGCGCATCAGCGCAGCTTTGGCACCGTCGAATGCGGGTTCTTTTTTGGCCAGCTTATCCAGCGAGCTTAGTCCCTCTTCATATTGCCCGGCACTAATTGAAGCTTCGGCTTTTTTAACGGGATCGGCAGGGGTGCTGCAAGCGGTGAAAAACGGCGCAATAACCAGCGCAAGAAAAATGAATTTTACGGAGGAATTGAAAAATATCATGGCAACAAAAGCCCGGTAGACAAAGTCTGGGTAACGCCCAGAGGCAGATAAGTGATTGTAATATAAGATTGTTCGATTTTCTTAATCAAGTATGTTCCATTGATGGTGTCACCTTGCTGGACGCGATGCATTTTATTGTTCTCCGTAAGGAAAATTGTGGTCACATTATCGTCGGAGTAACGACCGGCAAATACAAAGGGCAACGGCGGAATAACAATGGCCGGAGCGGGAGCCGGGGGAGGTGGCGGGGCAGCAACCGGAGCGTGTTGAATTACCGGCGGTGCAAGTGGTGCCCAACTTTGTTGAGGGAAAAGATTCGTAATCGTGGAGGTATTCGAGGCCGAATTTTTCGGTAGCAGCGGTTTGAATAACAGCGGCACTTTGTTGGAGTCTGTTTGGCTTTCG
The DNA here is from genome assembly GCA_041660815.1 of Gallionellaceae bacterium. Classification (GTDB taxonomy): domain Bacteria; phylum Pseudomonadota; class Gammaproteobacteria; order Burkholderiales; family Gallionellaceae; genus PALSA-1006. The sequence goes on from JBAZVN010000013.1 coordinate 62,347, forward strand.
CGTGAAGGAGAGAGAGTGGATTCTGTCGATGTAATATCATCTTCCACCGGCCAAAGCGTGGCCAGTACGGTGAGCAAGAGCAGCACACCGATAGAAATTTGACGTTTATTAAATCGATTTATAGGCATAGCGGATTTTAGAGGCGGGGTTGTTCCGGCTGTGAAAAATACAGGATGAATTCTATGGTAGTGTCCAAGCGTACCTCGGAGATTTTCTGGCGCCCCAAGGCTATTTTGGTGATAGCCAGCGTGGGTAAATTACTGCTGATTTCTTCCAGAAAAAGTCGTAAATTGGTGTATTCCCCTTCGGTTTTAACTGTAATTCTAAGTTGCTGAATTTGTCCGGTTTGATTGGGCGACGGGTGATATTCGCTGTTTTTTAGAGACAAATGATGCTGTGCGGCCAGTTTATGCAGTTGGTTAAGCGCGTTATTTAGCTCTTCGCGAGTTGGTATTTTATCAATAAAATCATTGAGTTGTTGATGTGTGCCGGATACTGCGCGAGGTTCGCGCAATAAATCCTGCATGGCGTTAATTTCAAGTTCAATGGCATCGTTTTCGTTTTGTTGCGGCGCTGTAAGAGAGATGAAGGTAATTAACGCAGCACCGATAAGCGATACACCCAGACCGCCGACCCAGCCGATCAGGTGAGGAATTCGAGATAGAGTGTGCATTAATGACATAGCTCTACTTCGCCCAATTCAGCTGTAAATCAAATGAAACAACGATAGGGACAGTGCTTACATTCAGCTTGTCGTTGGACAGATGAATATTTTTGAACATCGGGCTATCCGACAGCGCTGCAGAAAATGCGCTCAAGCGGGGGAAGTCTTTGGCTTCGCCCGAAATTCTTAATTCCCGTTTGTTGGAGTCCGCCTTGATAGAAAGCAGAGCAACATCATCTGCCTGGGCATTACGCGCCGTTTCCAATGCGCTAAAAATTTCCCCCCAGGGTGTTTGAAGCTGGGTGTAAGCAAGATTGGCCTGCGCAATTTCATTTTCCAGCGCAAGTGGAGTTGATGCTTTGCGGGAATTTAATCCGGCGTTATTTTGCAACTGGGATGACTTTTCCTGAAGGTCCGAATTTAGGCTGAGTTGTTGGCGATAATCGGCAACCGCAAAACCAAAAACGGTTACACCAATAATCAAAATTGTACTGCCCAAAAGCGGGTTCCACGTTTGCAGAGAAACTTGTTTGGCGGCAAAGTTGAGGGTGAGATTCGGCATAAGATTAATCTGGCGAACTTAAAGTAAAATTACTCGCGCGGGGCCATGCTTCGCCGGATTGCACACTGTGCCAGGGAGCTTTCAGCTTTAGTTGATTTCCAGAATAGGTGAAAATATGCACCAAGCCCGGAGGATGTTCTAACAAAGCGGACTGGCGGTCAAGAAACAATTGAGCACTTGATTCGCGTTGATTATCGTCAAACGGCTGGGAATGTAAGTGAACTAAATTCCCTTGCTTTATCCGTGCTACCAGCAATACTTCCGGCTCTTCAAATAACAGCCAGCCATCAAGCTGTCGGATGGTTTTTTCGTGTTTATTCCACATGCTGACAAACCATGGTTCAAGGCTGTTTAGCCGGTATTTGCAATCCACGGAGATTTGTTGCGCGGCAGATAATAATAAAGGATTTATTCCGGCGACCAGTAATTGTTCGCCATGCCGGGTTAAGCGCAGCGGCCAGTCAAGCGCATCGGGGAATTGCTCATTAAACTGGGCTCTTGCCAAAGAGGCAGATTCGGCGTCGCTGAGATTCATCTTGCCTAGCGCAACAAGATCGTAGCGTACCCACTTATCCGAAAAGGCGATATTTAATGCACCACTAAGTTGGTTTTTTATTATTAATTCGCGGGTTGCAGTCGCAGCCCAGTCAATTGGATTTACTTCAGAATCTACTTCATTTTGCTCGTTTTGCACTTCCAGTAAAGCTTCAGAAATTTTTAAAAAACGGCGTTGTCGGCTGTTTATCGTCACCCGCTGCGGCATGAGCTGAATATGAAGTGAACTTCCAAACATTTAATGAGTTAAAACCGGAAGATTAAGTTGCCGGTATTATATAAGGAAGGTGTGAAATAAAAAATTTTTCTATGTTGAGATTACAGTGTCTCTTTTAATTAAACTTTTTTTCGTTGTATAGTTCGGCCATGCTCAAACAATCTTCCAATTTTCGCCCCAACGGTTTCAGCCTGATTGAGTTAATGGCAGTGTTGGTAATTCTGTCAATTTTGGCTGCAACAGCCATGCCGATGGCGCAGTTAGTGGCCAAGCGCGGCAAAGAGCAAGAGTTACGTCACGATTTGCGGCAGATGCGAGATGCGATTGATGCGTATAAGCGCGCTTGGGATGAGGGGCGCATTACCCGAAAAGTAGGGGAGACAGGTTATCCGCCCACGCTGGATATTCTGGCCAAAGGTGTCGAAGATATTCGCGATCCCAAGAAAACTAAAATCTATTTTTTACGCCGTATTCCAACCGACCCGATGGCAGGCAAAGGCTTGGTCGAGGCGGAAAGCTGGAAAACGCGCAGTTACCTCAGTCCGCCTGACGAGCCAAAATCCGGTGAAGATGTATATGACGTTCTTTCGAGAAGCGAAGACGTTGGCTTGAATGGGATTCCCTATAAAAAATGGTAGCACTGCGAGCAATTTTATTAGTTGGATTGCTATGTTTAATTCCGATAAACGGTTACGCCGGGAGTATTGCTTTTCGGCTTGATTTAGCCGGCCCGGTTTTAACCCTGACGCACTTGGGCGACAGTTCGGCTTTTTATCCTATGGTTTTCAGAATGCTCCCTGATGGCCGGTGGGAGTCTTTATCCTCTGCTGAAAAAACAAAAAATCCGGCTGAAATGACTCCCGGTACGCGCTTGGATTGGAATTGGTCAGTGCGTCCGGCGCATGAAAAATTCTCTGAAATTTCGCGTATTCAACCGATGATGGTGCGTTTTTTCGATCAGGCGGGTGTGAGCTTTGGGCAGATTTCTTTTTTTCAACAGCCGCCCGTGGCGCAAGTGAATTTGCATACGCAATATAGGGATGCTGAATTGCAGATTTCCGCTCCGCAAAATTCCTCGGTGCTTCAGGCTTCCTGGCTGTTGTGGCCGCAGGAAGAGGGCATAAGCAGTATTGATCGGGCAGTTAATTTCACCCAGCAACAGCCTGACGCGGCCTTTTTTGACTGGAAAAATAGTGAATTAAAACAGTATGTTGCGACTGGACTTGGACAGCCTGCAGCGGTGTTGCTGCATCAAACGCCGCAGGGTTACCGCATTCAATTTATTCAGGGCGGAGGATTGCAGGGGCGACAGCAACGCTCGGCTTGGCTGGTGGCGGGAAGCTGGTTTTATGGATTGGGAGTAAGTTTGGCGGTGATGGCGACTGTGCTATTTTTGTTTGCACGGTTTATGCGGAAGCCGCTTCAATCTCAATCCCAAACGCTTCCGTTAAATTTGAAAAATCGGGTGCGTAAAAATAAAAGGGGCAAGCGCTGATGCGAGCATTTATCTTGAGACTGCGGCAGTTATTGCCCGGTTTTGCTGAGATAATAGTCGTCTCAGCTTTTGCCGCCCTCATCGCCGCCACGCTCGGGATTCAATTTTTAAATTCCGCCAATTGGCCGACCGGTGGGGATGCCGCTTCGCATTTGTTGTATGTTTGGCTGTACGCAAATGAATTGCTCTTTTCTGGTGATCTCACGCCTTGGGTCACCGAGGTATTTGGCGGCTTGCCGTTTCTTTCCTATTATTTTCCGTTGCCGTTTATTTCAATCGCTTTGCTCTCCAAAATTATCGGCATCGCTCCTGCCTTTAAATGGGGGGTATTTTTGGCGACGTTGCTGCTGCCTGGGGCAGTGTTTGTCGCCAGTCGGCGCTGGTTAAATTTCTCATGGCAGGCAGCTTTGTTCGGGGCGCTGGGGGCACTTGCATTTTTACTCCATGAGCAAAATTCGATCTGGGGTGGCAACCTGCTTTCAACTCTCTCGGGTGAATTTTCTTATAGCTACGGTTTGCTTTTTGCCGTGCTGGCAATGTTGGCTTGGTCGCGTACCGTTTCATCGGGTAAAGGCTGGATTCTCGCCGGTGTGCTGGAAGCGGCCTGCGGTTTTTCACATGGCTTCCCGCTTCTGGTGGTTGGATTTTCAACGCTGTTACTGTTACTCGATAGCCGGAATATTCGCCACACTTTTGCGCTGCTGTTGCGCGGCCATGTGTTGGCATTTTGTTTGCTGGGCGGCTGGCTGTGGCCGATGCTGGAGATGCACAGTCTCACGATTCCTAATGACGCCTCATTCCCGGTGGAAACCTGGCGTGATTTATTGCCGGCGACACTTTGGCCAATCTTGGCGGGCGGCGTATCGGGTGCGCTGATGTTACTGAACCCTGCGGTGCGCAGCGCCTTGAGTGCCGAACAGGCACGGGCGCTACGGTATTTGATCGGCGGGGCAGGGCTGGCGTGTGTGGGATTTATTGCCGGTGATCAGATGGGTTTGGCTGATATCCGCTTTTTCCCGCTGACGTGGTTATTGGGCGCGATTGTGTGCGGTTGGCTGTTTGGGCATGCGTTGGCGCATCTGGGTAACCCTACAGAATTCACTGGAAATATTCCGCGAGTATTACTGGCTATGGCAGCAGTGCTGGCCTTGTTGGGGTGGTTTAGCGGACAAATTCGCAAGGCACCCGATTGGGCGCTGTGGAATCACTCGGGATTGGAGGCCAAGCCGCAATGGCATAATTTAAGTCAGCTTTTTCCGGCGCTGACCGGCAATCAGTGGAGTCCGCGTTTAGTATTTGAGCACGATCCGGCGAATAGCGATATTGGCTCAACCCGTTCGCTGGAAGCGTTGCCCATGTTCCTCAATCATCGTCCGGTGTTGGAAGGGCTGTATATGGAATCGGCGTTGTTGGGGCCGGCAATTTATCAGCTGCAATCGGAAATTTCCACGCGTCCTTCTTCACCCTTGGTGCGTTTCCCGAGCGGCAGTTTGGATGTGCCATTTGCCGCGCAACACATGAATTTTTTGCATGCAGATACCCTGTTGTTGCGTAGCGGTGGTGCCAAAAATGCCATTGAAAATAGCGGATTATTTATAAAAACCGGTGAATCTTTGCCGTTCGCTGTGTATCAATTAAAAGCGTTTGATAGCCATTTAATTGAAATCGTCAAACAGCCCTTGCGCATCATTCCCAAGCAAGATTGGATGCAGGATGCCTTCGCCTGGTTTCGCACGCGCAGTCGCTTTGAGGCTTATCTGCCGGTTTATGGTGAGGATAAAAATCTGGCAAACATTGCGCCTGGAAAGACGGAGGGCAAGGTAGCCGAAACATCACTTAAGCGTCACGAGTTGATTTTTAACACCACCGCCATCGGGCATCCGCACTTGATAAAAATGGCGTATCACCCGCGCTGGCAATTAGCTTCAAAAGGCAGTCTACATATTGCCGGTCCGGGCTATATGTTGGTGGTGCCTCAAGAGTCGGAAATTCGTCTGTTTTTTGGTCATACGTTGATTGGGCAAGCCGGAATGATTGCGTCAACCAGTGCCCTGATTTTTCTAATGTTTAAGCTGTTTGGGCGAGTGCCCGCCGGAGCCTATTTTGGGGCTCGAGTATTTCGCCGTAGGGTGCGCTCCGCGCACCATGTTGCATGGAATACCCCCTATGAAAACTTGGCAATCCCCGACCGCCTCCCCCTTAGCCAAAGGGGGATTGAAGGGGATTTATTGCCCGTTGAAATGACGCCTCCTGGCAAAGAAACCAATACAATGTGGCGAATGGTCGCAGCATGGATCTTATTGATTATATTAGGTATTTATTTCGGATTGCGTTCGCCGGAAGCCGTCTACAGCCAAGCCTGGGTTGAAATGCGCGCGAATCGTTATGTGAAAGCCAGTGAGTTATTTGAACGCGCTTATCAGCTGCGGCGCCCACCAGCCAAAAAAGAAGAGGCCCTATTTTGGTTGGCAAAATCCAGTGAATTGGCCGGATTACCCGGTGTGGCAAAGATTCATTACTTGGCGCTCACCGAGCATTATCACGGCTACTGGTTGCCGGAAAGTTTATATACCCTCGCAATGCTGGAGCAACAATCCGGGCAGTTGGCAGAAATGGCCGAGCACGTCAAACGCTTGCGCGAGGAGTATCCCAATAACAGTTGGACGCAAAAACTGGTGGGGAATTTCAAAAATCTTTGACTGCCTAGCGTCATGGTCATTGGGATAGAATAGAGGGCACCCTAGAATCAATTAGTTAATGCTATTCAGCCATGACTCAAATAAATATTGCCAGTTCAGCGCCAATCACTCCCGAAATCAGTATTCTTATCCCCGCTTTTAATGAGGCACAGGGGATTCTGACTTTTCTTGAGCGGTTGTTTGCAATGATGAATTCGGTTTGCCTGAATTTTGAAATCTGGGTGATTGATGACGGCAGCAGCGATGCGACTTGGGGCCAACTGAGTGCCGCCCAAGCACATTATCCGCAATTGCACGGGGTGCGATTTACGCGTAACTTTGGAAAAGAGGCGGCGATTTTGGCGGGCTTGCGTCATGCGCAGGGCAAAGCGGTGATTGTGATGGATGCGGACGGTCAACATCCGGTCGAGATTTTGCCGGACATGATTAATTTATGGCGCAACGGTAAAGCGCAAATAGTGGCTGGGCAAAAGGCTTCCCGAGTGATTGAAAGTTTTAAGTCTAGAGTAAATTCTTTTGTATTCAATAAGTTGATGAGAGCCTTGACCGGCTTAGACCTCTCCAATGCTTCTGATTTTAAACTGTTGGATCGGCATGTGGTGGAGGTTATGTTGGCATTCCCCGAGAAAGTGCGATTTTTTCGCGGAATGACGGTGTGGACGGGTTTTAATACGCACTTTATCAGTTTTGATGTTTCTCCCCGTTTGGCCGGCAACAGTCATTGGAGCAATGCCCAATTGATGCAGCTGGCGGTAACCGCGATCACTTCGTTTAGCGCCAAGCCCTTGGGCCTGGTATTACGCTTGGGTTTTTTGGGCATGATTGCCGCCTTTTTATTACTTATTCAGGCGATATACTCCTGGTTTGCGGGCATTGCGATTTCCGGATGGACTTCGCTTACGGTGGTGGTATTATTTTTCGGCTCGGCAAATTTAATGGCGATCGGAATTTTGGGCGCGTATCTCGCGCAGTTATTTAACGAGATTAAAGCCAGGCCGGAATTTTTAGTACGCGAGCAGTTTTGATTGATGAATTAAGCAGATATTGGGGACAACTATATGCAAAAAATGGCAATGCTAGTGTCGGTGATTACGCTGTGCTTTATGGTTAATTTAAATCAGGCGGTTGCCAAGACCAACAAGGCCGAGGAACCCGATTTATCCCCACCACCCATGCCGGATTTTATGTTGCGTAAGCCGGGACAGCCGCTGACGATGCAACAAATGCAGCAACAAGCAGATGCGGCAGCCGAGAAAGCCCGGGCAAAAAAATCTTCCAAGCATGCCGGGAAGAATGCCAAACCGGCCAAGCAGAAAAAATCGCACAAAAAAATAAAAAAATCAGCTGCATCTTCAGGTAATTCTGCAGCGCATTAATTATGCTTGCTCTGGCGCGGCAATTTACAAAATATGCCGGTGTCGGCGTGGTTTCAGCTATCGGGCATTATGGTTTATTAATCGGTTTGGTTCAGGGGCTGGCGGTTGATGCGGTACTAGCTTCCACGGCGGGCGCTTTTCTCGGGGCGTGGATTAATTATTCGTTAAATTACCGCTATACTTTCCGTAGTAACAAACGTCATTCAAGTACCGTTGCCAAGTTCGCCTTGATCGCAGTGGTTGGGTTGGTGTTTAATGCGGCTTTGATGTGGCTGGGTACGCGAGAGCTACAGTTGCATTATTTGTTGAGCCAGATTATTACCACGATATGCGTACTTTTTTGGAATTTTGCAGGAAATCGTTATTGGACTTTTCGCCATTGATTTTCGCAAGTATTGGAAATATTTATATGTTAATAAACAAAGAGTTATTTAATTCCATTAAAGGTTGGCAGAGCGCGCAAAGGGTGGGGAAATCACGCGGATTCACCTTGTTGGAATTATTGGTGGTGATGGTGATTATCGGATTATTGGCGGGGTATGTGGGGCCAAAATACTTTGCGCAAATCGGTAAGTCGGAAATTAAAACTGCCAAAGCACAAATCGATGCGCTGGAAAAAGCATTGGATCAATACCGTCTGGATGTCGGGCATTATCCTGCCACCGAGTCCGGCTTAAATGCACTGAATGCCAATCCCGGCGGTGAGGCAAAATGGCAGGGACCGTATCTGAAAAAAGCGGTTCCCCCCGACCCCTGGGGAAATCCCTATGTCTATCGCTTGCCCGGCGAACACAGTGAGTATGATATTTATTCTTACGGGCGGGACGGTAAAGCAGGCGGGAATAATGAAGATGCAGATATTACAAATTGGTAAATACTTGGTACGCAAATGATGAAAAAAATATTCTATACACTCGGCTTAACGCTGCTTTCACAGGCGGCACTGGCTGCGGAAAATGCAACAATCGAAGGAATTGATAAAAAAGTAGATACGGTGATTCAGATGCAGGAACGTATCTACGATAAAGTTGAAAATGACCCGGCAAAGGGAAAGAACTTCGGGGTGGAACTCAATCTTGTGCGGCTCTTGCTTGCCGATAAAAATTTCACAGAAATTAGCGGTACGGTTTCGTATTTTAACCACCAGGCAAAAGCTGAAATCGCCTTTCCTTTCTTTTATTCGGAAGATAAGGGGGCAACCGGAGTGGAAACTTTTAAAGTTAGCACTCTGGATGTGCATTATCGGCAATATTTGGGCGAGACGCTAAACGGGTTTTACCTCAGCGGCTTTGCCCGTTATGCAAAACTGGAAGGGGTGACCGGAGAAAATCTATATTTTATTACGATAAACAACGGCCCGGTTAAAACGGAAGATAAATTCGGGGTTGGCTTTGGAATGGGATATCGGGTATTTTCAAAAATGGGGCTGTATTGGGGAAGCAGTTTAAGCCTTGGCAGGTATCTCGTAGGCAATAATGATATGTTTGCCTACGACAGTGTATTTTATGATGATAACCGGGTAATTATGGATATTGAGCTGTTGAAGTTCGGCTATGCGTTTTAAATTCAATTACATATCTTTTTGATTATAAAATATATTTGTATGTAAATGATGTTTTATACTTTTTAAACTTAGGGAGATCATTTTGATAACTAAAAAACGGGCAGTATTACAAGCGATTATACTTTTTGCGGCCAGTGTTAATCTGGCTCATGCTCAGGCGCAAAACGGATTTGGATTGAATATCGGCTTGGCAAGCCACAGTATGGAAGGCACGGTAGCACCGTCCAATTTTCCGATTTCGTATACCAGTTCCGGTATGAGTCTGGGCTTGGATTATCAATTCGCCATATCCGATAGTTTTTCTGTCAATCCATTTTTGATGTCATCAAGTGAATCGGTTAGCGGTGACCTGAATTCGGGAACCACAACTGGGCACGGTATTTTTGGTCTTCAAGCCAGATATTGGATCGGGGATTTATTCGTTGGGGCTCATGTTGCCAGTTATTCAGAGGTGCTATTAAATTCTTCTAATAGTGCTAGGGATACTGCCGGTGCGGGTACCGGGGGCGGGCTTGTTGTTGGGTGGGAACCTTCAAGATGGTCTGTCACAGGGCAGATCGATTCGCCAAATCTCACCTATTCGGATGCCGATATTAAGCTTACCGGTATTCGGGTAAATGTTGGTTATCGTTGGAAGTAAGGCTATTCGGCCAAGAAAAAGCGTTTGCCACAGAGATCATAGAGAAAAGGCAAAGGTTAGCTTTGCACCCATTGGGTAAGCAAGAAAATCTGAAAAGATCCTTGATGTTCTCTGTGGATTGAATTGCCGATTTTAGGTTCAGAGATTCATTTCCTGCAGCATATCTAATTCTGCTGCTGACCATTTTTCGTTTAAACTCTTGAGGTTACTTCGATCCGCGAACGGCGGATAGCCAGCTTTTACGGTCAGGCGAATATAGTGATGCACAAAAACATCCAGACAAATGTGTACCGGCTTGATATCGCCCACATCCCGCGCGCGGACTTTGCTGCGCAGAAATAAATCAAAATCGGCACCTTGTTGAGTTTCATCCCAAAGTCCGATTTTGTCCAGAGCGGAACGTTTAATGACGACGGTATTGCCGACAAAGCCTTCTTTGATCTGGTGCATAAAGCGTGTTTGACGCTGAACACAGAATTTTTTCCAATCCCAATACATTAAACGGTGCATGAGGCGCAAGTTGGCTTTGCTTAGTCCAAACAATCCCAGGAAATTTTTAATGGCTTTCCAGCGTCTCTTAAGGGTGCGCGTGGCAAGGGCATTTTCAATTTGTTCGATGCCACATACCGTGGCGACTTCCAAATTATTTACGGTCATACTTTCGATCAGTTTTTGATCCCAGTCCGGCGAGACGATAATGTCGTTGTTAAGGAAGGCTAGCCAGTCATATTGTGCGACTGCGATGCCTTGATTCTGGCAGTGCGGGTAAGAATAGTTGGCACCATTGCGAATCACTTTGGCGCCAACCGATTCAAAAAAATCCGCGCTTCCATCCGTCGACCCATTGTCGATGATGATCAGCTCAAAAGGATTTTTGGTGTAGCGCTGCAGATGTTCCCAGAACAATTCATTGACGGCGCGTTGATTGTAAACGGCGGTGATGATGCTGATCATACTGAGGCTTCCTGTTGTTGTTTTTTGCCAAGGGGGGCGCTATCACCAGCCAGTAAGGCGCATGCCAGCAGAATAAAAGCGGTGCGAGAAATGCTGTCGGTAAAAAATGAATTACCCAAGGCGATGATTGCCACGGAAATTGCCAAAACGATTGCAGTCCATTGTTCTGCGGGCGCTCGTTTTCTGGCTTGATAAATTGTGGCGACAATAATGCCCAGCAGGGCAATTACTCCCAGTATTCCCTGCTCAACGCCTAACCAAAAATAGTCGTTATGCGGATTTTGAGAGGCAAGGTTGCCTTCGGTTATGCCGGTAAGCCTGCGATATTCAGAGGGATAACTACCTGTGCCATGACCCAGAATGGGATTTTCTTGAATCAGCGCCAGAGAGTTTTTATAAAATCCAAGGCGATACCCTACCGAGGTTTCAATTCGCCCCTGCTGGTACTCACTGATGTCATTTTGAATTTTTGCAATATTGGCTTGGATATTGGGTGATGAAAAATACAGCACAGGAGGAACGGTGATGATTAAGGCTAGCGCAATGATTAATCCCTGACGTTTTTTCCAGAGTACAAAAAATAATCCAAAAATCAGCAGTAATATAAATTGGATGCTACGTCCCTGCACTAATATTAGAATATTAAACAGTCCTAACGCAATGATAAACCAGGATAACTTTTTCCAGTTTCCCTGTATGGCTTTAGTTAAATTCAGCGCTAAAAGTCCCACCACCAGCATCATTGCAAAAAAATTGTGGTAGGTATGCGTGCGGAAAGCCATCCAATCTCCGGATGCAGCTTGCAAAATTGCCTGACCGCTACGCTGGTTTAGCACCTTCATCAAATAAAGGGCATTCTCCCCCCCGATGGCTAGCCCTGTTGAAATAACGATACTCAACAATACGCCAACCGCAAACCAGATTAGGAGTGCGCGACGCACAGGAAGATACAGGCAGACTGCAAATATCAACGGCACTAACAGATATTCGCGCATTTTTAGGAGCATTTTTCCGGCACCGGAAAATCCCACAGATGAATAGCTTGAACCAATTAGCAGAACGGCATACAAAATCAGACAGGCAATGATAAAAGGTTGGCGCAGCACATTGGGCAACTCTTTCCACAGGGCGGGTGTTAAGAAAAATGCCAATATAAGCAATGCGATGGAAATATTGGTTAGAGCAGTGGAAACCGGGATCGCGAATCCAGCCAGTGAGGCGGCAAAAACCGCAAAGCGGAGCTGCCAAGTATTATTGATTAAAGGCGAGTTCATTTATTGTCCGGTTGGAGATTGGGAAGCATTTATCTAGGGTTACTTTACCAAAGTAAAATGTTTTTTGCTCAATTCCAAGCCAAACCATTTTTCCAGCGCAAAGCGCATCCGATGGCGTTTTTGGCGTGAGTCGGGTTTGAAATTTGGGTCGGGAATAAACTGATGTTCCGCCGCATCGCTTGCCAACCAGGGTTGAATAATTGCCGGATGGGTGCCGGTAAACGGGATTATTTCTTGCGGATCAACGTGGTCATAAGTAAAGACCGTGGGTGCTTTGCCCCAGTATTTAGCGACGCGCTGGTTACGCTCATTCATGAAGGCGACGCTGCGCACATTGCCGTAGTGGTAAATATGCGCGCCGGTGAGGGCGGCTCTGGGATAGCGTCCCTGTTTGTTCTTATCCATTACCACGAAGAACAGGCCATCGGGGGCGATACTGCGGATTGAATTGCGAATAATGCGCGGTGCTTGCCTGTAGCCGCCGGTCGCGTGCCAATCGGGTGAGGCATAGAAATGGTAGTAGTCAAATGCCAATGCCTCAATATCTTGATTATTAATATGTTTTTCCATTGAGTTGCGAATTATGTCCAGTTCGGATTCATGCAGAATTTCGTCTCCTTCCAGATAAAACGCCCAGTCGCCGGTGCAATTAAATTGCGCGATCATTTTTTGCTGGCCGTAAACATAGCCGCGGTCGATCATTTTCTCGTTCCACGTCGTTTCGATGATGCGCAGTTTGGGGTCATTAATCGCGCGCAGTGCCTGCAGTGTGTCATCGTCCGAAGCGCCAGCGGCCACGATAAATTCATCGCAAAGCGGTAATGCCGATTTAATGCTTTGCACAAACGGGTAGCCGAGAATATTTCCGTTACGAATAAAAGTGAAGCCACTGACTTTCATAGGGTGTCCTTGGATGGGTTTGTGGGCAAATTGTCGCATACGCTAAGTTTTCGACCGTGAGTTTTTGGTGATGCCATAAATCAAATTCCATTTAATCCCCTTTTGCAAAGGGGGCGGCAGTCAGAGATTGCTAATAACTTATCCGGGTTAAACGCGAATATTGATTAACCATATGTTAATTGTTTAAATTAATCTTCCTCATCGATATACACCGCTCTGGGGGGATTGCCGTCATAAACCAGATTTTCACGGCGCCCCAGATAAAAATCACGAATAAAAGCGTAGGGATCGGAAACTTCATCAAGGGTGCTCTCTTGGTCCAGAAGAGAGGCGCGAATTTCTATTTTATTGGCGATATAGAGGGTGTTACGCAACGTAATATCGCTCATGTTGTAGTTAACGCCGGTGAGGGTGTCGCCCAACAGTCCGACGCTATCACGAAAGTTACTCGGGCCAAAAAATGGCAGTACAAAATACGGCCCGCTACCGATCCCCCAGTAGCCCAGAGTTTGGCCAAAATCTTCGTTATGTTTTTCGAGGCGATTAGTCACATTCAGCAGGCCGAAAACACCGAAAGTACTATTGAAAATAACGCGACTTCCGTCTGATGCAGCCTGTTTGAATTTGAGTTGCAACAGGTCGTTTAGAGTGACGGTGACGTCGTCCAGATTCGAGAAGAAATTATGACTGAGAATTTTGGCCGGCTCGGGCAGAACTGTGTCATAGGTTTTAGCCAGGGGTTTAAGGACAGCTTTATCCAATATTTCGTTAAATTCGTAGACGTTTCGATTATAGTTTTCCAGCGGGTCTTTATGAGTTGGGGTGTCGGGAAGATTTGAGCTCGCGGGAGCTGAAGCGCAACCGGAAAGAAATATTACGGTAAGAAGGATGATCTTGCTACAGGCGAAAATACCCTGAATGCTACATTTCAACATATTGATTTTTAATGATATTATTTTTCACGCATGGCCGTCATGCTGCTTGACGGGGGGCGCAAGGTCATTATTGAAGAAGTTAAAGCAATTGTTTTTGCGGTCGATCAAGTAGCGTTGCAGGGTGTATTTGACCGGGCGGAAAGCCAGCGTATCCCACGGGATTTCATCTTCTGCAAACAGTGCAACTTCCAAACTTTCCACACCCGGAAAAAAATTCAAATCGAGCAAACGCGCACGGTACAGCAAATGCACCTGATTGATGTAAGACAAATTATGCATGGAATATAACTCGCCAATTTGAATGTTGGCATTGGCTTCTTCGGCAGTTTCACGCACCGCCGCTTCGGCAGTCGTCTCGCCATTTTCCATAAATCCTGCCGGCAAGGTCCATAAGCCGTGGCGCGGCTCAATGGCGCGCCGGCATAATAATATTCGTCCGTCTTCCCATTCGGGAATTGAGCCGACAATCAGCTTGGGATTTTGGTAATGAATGGTGGCGCACACGCTGCAAACGTGACGTTCGCGATGGTCATCCTGCGGCACGAGCAGCTGGATGGGGGCACCGCATTCCGGGCAGAATTTCAAGGGCGCACTCCGCCGCTGACGGCTGAATCCGCATCAAGGTTTGGCAGGTTAAGGGACTTTTCGGGAGCCTGATTCGCCAAGCTGATCTTGCTGTTTAAATTCAAAATGCGCCGGGTGTCGTCGCGCAGATCAGTCATGCCCATGGCTTCGTACGCTTTGATCATCACGTTAAGCGCCTCCAGCGTTTGCGGAGAGTTTGGGTAGTCGGTTAAAACATTTTTTGCGCGATTCAATGCGGCGACATAAGCCCCCCGGCGCAAGTAGTAATTGGCGACATAAATATCCGAACCCGCCAGGGTGTTAAGCAGATATTGCATGCGCAGTCTGGCATCCGGCGCATAGTCGCTATTCGGGAAGCGGCTGACTAACTCTTTAAATGCATTGAAAGAGTCATGCAGCGATTTCGGGTCGCGCTCTGCCGGATCTTGGCGGGTAATTTTGTTCATCAAACCACCCAAATTCTCATCGAAGTTGATTAACCCTTTCAGGTAGTACATGTAATCAACGTGGGCGTTGTTGGGATATTGTTTGATAAAACGATTGATTGCGCTGAGCGCGGGAGCCGGTTCGCTCTGTTTGTAATACGCGTAGGCAATTTCCATTTGTGCCTGTTGCGCGAAGCGACCGTAGGGATAACGTGATTGTAATTTTTCGAATTTCTTCACCGCCTGCTCGTAATTGTGATCATCAAGGGATTCCATCGCTTCCGAATACAATTGTTCAGCGGTAAAAGTCTTGTCGTCGGGGGTGGTGCTGCAAGCAGTTAACGTGAGTATCAGAAAAACGTATAAACTATAGCGCATGACTCAATCCAATAAAAATATGCGCGATTATACCAAAGATACCCCCGTCACCCAGCTCAGTGTTCCGTTTAACGATGATGATATTGAGGCCGACATTGAACCTGTCGCCCCGATTGACGCTTTTGCGCCCTTAAATTTCAGTGTACCCATGGAATATGGCGGAATGCGTTTTGACCAGGCCTTGGCCAAGCTGCTGCCCGAATATTCGCGCAGTCGTTTGCAGGAATGGGTTGCGCAAGGGAAAATCACTCTGGACGGCGCGGCGGCCACTTCCAAGCAAAAAGTGTGGGGCGGCGAAAAACTCATCGTCAATCCGCAAAGTAACCCTGCAGAAAATCCCTATCAGGCCGAAGATATTGCGCTGGATATCGTGTACCAAGATGACAGCATTATCGTGATCAACAAGCCGGTGGGACTGGTGGTGCATCCGGGCAGCGGCAATTGGCAGGGAACCTTGCTTAATGCCTTGCTGCATCACGACCCCGAGCTGGAGAATGTGCCGCGAGCCGGTATTGTGCACCGTCTGGATAAAGACACCAGCGGCCTGCTGGTGGTGGGGCGCACCTTAACGGCACAAACTTCGCTGGTGCGGCAATTGCAGGAACGCACGGTTAAGCGCGAATATCTTGCCTTGGCACACGGTGAATTCGAGCGGGGAGGGCGCGTCGACCAACCGATTGATAGACATCCTTCGCAACGTACCAAAATGGCCGTGGTGGAAGGCGGCAAGCCCGCAGTCACCCATTACACAATTGTTGAATCTTTTCCCGGTTGCACGCTGTTGCGCTGCAAATTGGAAACCGGACGTACGCACCAAATTCGCGTGCATATGGCCCATCTGCGCCATCCTTTGGTGGGCGATCATATTTATATTAAAGGTGCGCAAAAATGTCCGGAGGCTATGCGCGATACCTTGCTGGAATTTCCACGCCAGGCCTTGCATGCGGAGCGTTTGGGCCTGGAGCATCCCGACACTGAAGAGCATATGGAGTGGCAGGTGAATATGCCTGACGATATGCAGCAGTTGTTGGCGAAAATTCGGGCTGTGGCTGATGAACTTCCTTGAATATTGTATCGTCCCCGATTGGCCTGCCCCTGCGCAGGTAAAGGCATTACAGACCACCCGCTTGGGCGGTGTGAGCCAGGCACCTTACGCGCAGTTAAATTTGGGCGATCATGTCGGCGACCATCCCCTGATCGTGGCACAAAATAGGCAGCGGCTTTCTGCGCTATTACCCGCCGAACCTGTTTGGCTGCAACAAGTGCACGGTACGGCAGTAGCCAATGCTGACGAGGGGAGTTGCTTTATTCAGGCGGATGCCAGCGTGGCGAGGCAACGCGGCGCGGTGTGTGCAGTGATGACAGCAGATTGCCTGCCGATTTTATTGTGCGATCAAAGCGGCACTGTGGTAGCAGCGGCACATGCGGGCTGGAAAGGTCTGGCGGCGGGCGTGATTGAAACCACGGTGCAATCCATGCGGGTGGAGCCGGTACAATTAATGGCCTGGTTAGGCCCGGCGATCAGTCAGCGCGCGTTTGAAGTGGGTGCGGAAGTTAGAGAGCAGTTTATGCAGCACGCTCCGCAAGTGGAGCAGGCTTTTATAGCCGGCGCAAACGGCAAGTGGATGGCGGATATTTATCTGCTGGCTCGGCAGCGCTTAAATGCGCTGGGAATATCACAGATTTATGGCGGAAATTTTTGCACTTACAGCGATGCTGAGCGTTTTTATTCGTTTCGGCGCGAGGGTGTTACCGGGCGTATGGGGACGTTTGTTTGGATTGAATAATATACTTAATAATTAATTAGTTATGTTGTTTACTGCCCAATCATCTTCATTTCATTGTGATACATCATCGTCACATTTCTACCATGTTGCTTAGCATAATACATCGCCAGATCGGCATTTTTGGAGAGCTCGATTTCATCCGCTCCCTGTTCAGGGTAGATGGCGACGCCGATGCTGCTGGTGATGTTTAGCACATAGCCGTCAATTTCAAAGGGTTTTTCTAGGGTGGCTCGAATTTTTTCAGCCACAAGCGTGGCATCCGTTTCAGTTTCAATAATCGGCAGCAAGACAATAAATTCATCGCCACCGATACGCGCCAAGGTATCGGATTCGCGCATACATTGTTGCATTCTCAAGGCGGCTCGCTTCAACAATAAATCACCGATGGCATGTCCCAAGTTGTCATTGATGGGTTTAAATTTATCAAAGTCAAGGAACATCAATGCCAGGCGTTTCTTCTCACGCTTTGCCGAAGCCAGTGCCAATTGCAACCGATCACTGAGCAATGCACGATTCGGCAAATCGGTGAGCAAATCGTACTGCGCCATATGGCTAATGCGCTCTTCGGCATTTTTACGTTCGGTAATGTCGGTAATAAAGCCGTGCCACAGAATACTGCCATCTTCCATTTTTTCCGGTTGTGCATCTCCCAAGCGCCAACGCGTCCCCTGTGCGGGAATGTTTAAACGGTATTCGATATGCCAGCGGGTTAATGAACGAGCCGATTCGTGAATAGATTCCTCTAATTTCGCAGCATCTTCGGGGTGGCGAAAACTAAAAAAAGGCGTGGCATCTTCGCGCAATCTTTCCGGGGCAATGCCATACATTTTACGCACCGCTTCACTGATAAAAGGAAAGCAACTATGACCGTCCGGATAGAGACGGAATTGAAAAATAATGCCCGGCACCTCGGCGGAAATTTTTCTTAACAGATCATGACTTTGTTGCAGTGCTTCGGCATCTTGAATTTTTTCGATTACGATGCTGGCCAAGTGGGAAGCACGCTCCACTAGTTTTAGATCACTTTCGGTGGGGTGATAAGCCTCATGGTGATAGATCGCAAAAGTGCCGAGCACGTTACCCGTGGAAGACAAAATCGGCTCGGACCAGCATGAGCCCAGTTTGGCTTGAGCGGCAAGTTCTTTGTACTCGCCCCAACTGGGATGGGTCAGAATATTCTCCACAATGGTGCGTTTGCCGGTGTGCGCCGTTGTGCCGCAAGAACCGACATTGTGTCCAATCTCTAATCCGTCAATCGCGTCCGAGTAAAAGTGGGGGAGGCTGGGGGCGGCACCCACATTCAGATGTTTGCCATCCTTATTCATCAGCAGGATCGAGCACAAATATTTATTCTCGGCACTTTCTATACTCAGAATAATGGCATTCAATATTTCTGCCAGAGGCGCCCCTTTGGCAAGGAGTTCCAAAACCTGGTTGTGCGCTTGCTCACGTTGACGTACTAATTCCATCTCTTTGAAATTATGTTTAATTTCTCGATGAGCACGATAGATGTAGAATGCAAAAAGGCTGCTCAAGGCAATTAAAAACAAGGCAAAGCCCAAGCTGCGATAGAACCAGGTCATATCTCGCGGAGGATGCGCATCATAAATAAATCCGGACAGGGAAAAATC
Source organism: Gallionellaceae bacterium (assembly GCA_041660815.1). Taxonomy (GTDB): domain Bacteria; phylum Pseudomonadota; class Gammaproteobacteria; order Burkholderiales; family Gallionellaceae; genus PALSA-1006. The sequence goes on from JBAZVN010000013.1 coordinate 80,988, forward strand.
GGCTGGCAACATGCCAACACTTATGAATATTTCGGCAATATGTTGCCAACGTTCCTGATTGGAGTAACCGACATCAATCAATTCAGGCTGTAGCAGTGGAATCATTTGTTCCGACTCGTACAGTAAATATTCGCGACTGTGAACTTTGGAATATTTGGTCAGAATGAGGTTGATAATTTCATCGCGATGATCTTTGGCATAGCGCCAACCGCGTAAACTGGCCTCGCGAAACGCTTGTACGCGCTGTGGATGATCGCGTAACTCTTGTTCTGAAGTAAATAAGTTATCCCCGTAAAAGTCAATGTCTGCCATGCGCGGCAAAAATGTTTGATAGGGAAATTGCGCGCGATTAAAAAAATAGGGCTGATTGGAAATATAGCCCGAGATGGCGTCCACCTTGCCGCTGATCAAGTCTTGTGGTTCAAAACTATGCGGAACCACCTGAATACCGTTGGGGGACAATCCCTCTTTTTTAAGATAAACCAATAACTCTTCCGACTGGGGGGCAAGCATGACACGCTTGCCTGCCAGATCACGCAAGGAATTGATTTCCGGTTTTTTTGCGGTAAAAATGACATACGGGGAATGTTGAAAAATAACGGCCAATACCACCACCGGCTTCTGCGCACCGCGCGCCAATAACAGGCTGCTGGTGCCCACACCGTACTGTGCTTCACCGGTCAACACTGCATCGACTGGATTAACGCCGGGTATGGCTTCTGTCAGATGAACCTCGATATCCGCATCACGGTAAAAGCCCTTTTCAATCGCCGCGTAGTAGCCCGCAAATTGAAAAGCGTGAGTCCATTTGAGTTGCAAGGTGATATTTTCAAGTGCAAAAACCGGGCTACTAATACATACCCCGGCACAGAGGATAAGCCATTGGGTGATACGGGTTATTTGAGGCATATAGAAGGGCGTTGTTTTTTGAATTCTCACGATTCTGCGCGGGTTGACGGCGATGCACAATATGCCAAAGTATCTATATATTTCACGAAGAGATATAGATAGCGATATAGGAAAATCGGTCAGCCGAGCAGGTGCTTGACCAGATCGCGCTCAGACAGCAACTCAGCCAAACTGTCTTTCATGTGTTTTTCGCCGAGTTCACTGATGGGCAGGTCTTTCACAATCGTGAAATGCCCGTTACGACAGGTCACCGGGAAGCCATACATTACGCCTTCCGGAATACCGTAACTCCCATCCGCAGGGACGCTCATGGTGACCCAATCATTGTGGTGGGAATGCAGCAGCCAGTCATGCATATGGCTGATAGCTGCGTTGGCAGCACTGGCGGCACTGCTTAAACCGCGTGCTTCAATGACCGACGCGCCGCGTTTTTGCACGGTAGGAATAAAAGTATTTTCGATCCAATCATGATCTTGCAAAATTTCCAATACTTTGCGACCGCGAATTTCCGCATGTGAAAGATCGGGATATTGTGTGCCGGAATGGTTGCCCCAGATCACCATTTTTTTGATGTCGGGAATGGGCTGAAATAGTTTAAGCGCGACTTGGGCAATTGCACGATTGTGGTCTAAACGCATCATTGCAGAGAAATTGCGCGGATCAAGGTCTGGTGCATTTTTCAATGCAATCAATGCATTAGTATTGGCCGGATTGCCGACCACCAAGACTTTTACATGGCGTGCGGCAATTTCATTAAGAATACGCCCCTGTTCCGAGAAAATTGCCCCGTTGGCTTCGAGCAAATCTTTGCGTTCCATGCCCTTGCCGCGCGGACGTGCACCGACCAGCAACACAACTTCCGCATCGCGAAATGCTACACGCGGATCATCGGTGGTAATCACCTGTTGCAACAACGGGAAAACGCAATCTTCCAGCTCCATCGCCACACCGCGCAAAGCTTGTTGCGCCTGGGGAATGTCCAGCAACTGTAAAATGATGGGCTGCGCTGCCCCCAACATATCGCCGTTGGCGATACGGAACAGCATGCTATAACCGATTTGTCCTGCAGCGCCGGTAATGGCAACGCGAATGGGTGCTTTCATGCTGTTCTCCTGTGATTGATTAAGGTTTTCAGGTTTTCTTCACAACCTGCATGGCGGTCGCCACCATGCCGGCAATATCGGCAGCGTTGCCGGGCAGAATCATGGTATTACCCTGTTTGGCAATATTGCCGAAGGCATCAACGAAACGCTCGGCGACTTTAAGATTGACGGCGACTAAACCGCCTTCGCTTTGAATTGCCCCGGCGACGACTTTAATCGATTCGGCAGTTGCATTGGCCACCAATAATAATGCTTCGGCTTCACCTTGGGCGTTGTTGATGGCGGCTTGTTTGCTGCCTTCCGATTCGCGAATCGAAGCGGTCATTTTGCCTTCGGCCAGATTAATTTCTTCCTGTTTTTTACCTTCCGACTGGGCGATCAGCGCACGCTTTTCACGTTCCGCGGTGATTTGTTTTTGCATCGCTGCCAACACCTGTTGCGGCGGGGTTATGTCTTTGATTTCATAGCGTAATACTTTAACGCCCCAATTCGGGCTGGCCTCGTCCAGCGCAAATACCACGGTGCGATTAATCGCATCCCGGTCTTCCAGCAATTTATCCAAATCGCGCTTGCCGCATTCCGAACGCAGCGCAGTTTGCGCCAGCATGGTAATTGCTGCCAGATAATTGGACGTGCCGTAACTGGCGCGCGCCGCATCGGTTACCTGGTAATACAGCACACCGTCCACTTGCACCTGAGTGTTGTCGCGCGTAATGCAAACCTGCGGCGCGATGTCGATCGGAAACTCGGTGAGCCGATGCCGGTAGGCGATGCGATCCATGAACGGAATGACGATATTCAGACCGGGCTCAAGCGAACGGTTGTACTTGCCAAAACGTTCGACCACCCATGACGATTGATGCGGTACGATCTTGATCGACTGAAAGGCCAGCATAAACGCAAAAATACCCAATACAATGACGAACATATCCATGACGTTTTCCTTTCGTACTACTCGATAATTAAGCGGTTCCCTACTAATTGCTTGATGCGCCACGCTTGTTTGGCTGAGTCTGCTGCCGCAGATTCAGCCAATTCAGCATCCCATTCGGCGCCACGGTAAGTTACCCGTGCATGACGTTCATCCGACCAACTGGCGATATGTACGGTTTGCCCCATGTCGTTGGCAAAATTAACGTGCTCTTCGGGATGAGTGTGCTGTTTTTTCCAGCGATAGATTCCTGCCACACTGGCAGAGCAAAGCACGGCGGCGACAATGGCCTGAACGCTCCAAGCCGCACCTGTATAAGCCACGAAGCCGGCAACGGCAAGCCCCAGCGCGACAGCGAGTAAATAAAACGTGCCGCTAAACATTTCTGCAATGACCAATGCCACCGCAAATAACCACCAAAGCCAATGGGCGTCCATGTCTTTTAAGCTAAACCGACATACACGTTTTGTACGTCATCATCGGCGTCGATGGCTTCCAAAAAGGCCTGAACTTCTTCGAGTTCGACCGGATCGTTAACGGTGACAGGATTCTTGGGACGATAACCCAATTTGGCAGAAATGACGGTAAAACCCTGATCCGGCAGAGCGCGGCACACGGCATCCAGATCGGTTACGTCGGTAATGAACAGCGTGCCACCTTCGTCATCTGCCTCCAAATCCTGTGCGCCAGCTTCAATCGCCGCGACTTCAGCGTCGGCATCTTTGGACGTTGGAGATGCTTCAATCATGCCGACATAGCTAAAATCCCAGGAAACCGAACCTTCCGCGCCTAACTGTCCTTTGCGGAATAGCACGTTCATGCTGGACTTGGTGCGGTTGACGTTGTCCGACAAACATTCGACGATCACCGGCACGCGATGCGGTGCAAAGCCTTCATATACCAAACGTTCAAGATTGGCGCCGCCATCCAGCTGGCCGGCGCCTTTCTTGATGGCACGCTCTAAAGTTTCACGCGGCATCGAGGCTTTTTTTGCCTGCTCAACGACCAAGCGCAAACGTGAATTCATGTCCGGATCAGCGCCGCCTCGCGCGGCCACCATGATTTCTTTGGATAACTTGCCAAATACTTTGCCCTTGGCATTGGCTGCAATTTCTTTATGTCTAGCTTTCCACTGTGCGCCCATGTTTATTCTCTAAAAGTTGGTGAAAGTTGGATTTTACTTGAAATTAATCGGGCTCCGTCTCCCTTTTATTCAGATAAACCGGGGTGCGGCAACTGCCAAACGGTTCGGAGAATTTTTCAAAATGCCCCGCCAATTTGGTATCGCAGTGCGGGCAACTACCGTCGTCTTTTAACTGATAATCCAGAATTTCATACCAGTCGCGCACGATAAGCGGTTTTTTACAGGATGAGCAAAATGTTGTATCTCCTTGTATGTTATGAACATTGCCGCAGTAAGCATGAGCGATGCCGGTATCCAGCGCGATTTTCCGGGCGTTGACCAAGGTGCTCAACGGCGTGACGGGGACGTCAGCCATTTTGTAATCCGGGTGGAAGGCGGTGAAATGCACGGGAACATCGTGTCCCAGTTCGCGTACGATCCATTGGCACATTTTTTGAATCTCGGCGGTGGAATCGTTGTAGCCGGGAATCAGCAGGGTGGTGAGTTCCAGCCACACTTTAGTTTCATGCTGCAAATACACCAGCGTGTCCAGAATGGGCTGTAAATGCGCGCCGGTGAGCTTGAAATAAAAATCTTCGGTGAAGGCTTTTAAATCCACATTGGCCGCATCCATTTTGCCAAAGAAATCGCGGCGCGGCTGTTCATGAATATAACCTGCGGTAACCGCGACGGTTTTAATGCCCAGGGCATGGCAGGCATCCGCCGCATCCATCGCATATTCGGCGAAAATAATCGGGTCGTTGTAGGTAAACGCTACGCTTTTGCAGTTTAATTCCGCTGCGGAACGGGCGATGGTTTCCGGACTGGCCTGATCCGCCAATTTATCAAAATGGCGCGATTTGGAAATATCCCAATTCTGGCAAAACTTGCAGGCGAGATTACAGCCGGCTGTACCAAACGACAAAATGCTGCTGCCCGGATAAAAATGATTGAGCGGTTTTTTTTCAATGGGGTCGACGCAAAAACCGGAACTACGGCCATAGGTAGTGAGCACCATTTGGTCTTCGATGCGCCCGCGTACAAAACAGGCACCGCGTTGCCCCTCTTTTAACCTGCAATCGCGCGGACACAAGTCGCACTGAATGCGCCCATCGTCCAGTGTGTGCCAATACAGTGCGGGGTAACGCTCCGCAAGGCTGATGGGTTCATCCATGCTGCGGCTCCTCTTTCCACTTTTGCACAGCATAGCGCGAAAGTTGGACATTTTCCGACCAGTAATTGGTCGGAAGTCCGGCTTTATTTTTCAGGTGGGCAAGGAAGACAATGGGATCGGGAAGTTGCTCCCAGACTTGCGGCAAAAAGGTGGCTCGATGTATTCCCGCTTCCAGAATCACACCGTCCTGCAGCGGACGCAGCTGCATCACAGCATCTTGCTCACTGGTAATTTGCATGGGCTCCGGTGGGGTAAGCAGGGAGACTTCCACGGAGATTTCCGGAAGCTCATACTTTGAAACCGCAGGAAAACGCGGATCATGAAACGCCGCTGCCAGTGCATTTTGCCGCACATCATCGATCAGCTCACGATACGCAAGCAATGAACCGATGCAGCCGCGCAGTTGCCCTTGCAGGGTCAACGTCACGAAGGTAGCCCCGGGTTGTTGCAGCCATGTGGCTTCAGGCAGCGCTTGTTCAGCGGCGCCAAGATGTTCCGCAATGGCATGGCGCGCGAGGCTGAGTAAAATTTTTCCCTGGGCTAAATCGAGCATTTCATGATCCCTCCGTAAACGCAAACGATGCATAACCCACTACTTTATCTTTACTGCCGGCTGTGTCACCCGAGTTACGCAAATCCAGTAAATGCGGGGTGAGATGATGCTGTTGTGCTGCTAGCAGCAAGCCGTTAATCGGCGTGGCGCCGCACGCATGATCATGCGTAACATTATGATTAAATTCAATTATTTGTTTTGCGGTAGCAAGGTCGATTTGTTGTGATGCGGCATAGGGCAGGTAATGCGATAAATCCGAGCTGATGACTATCAAAGTTTCTTCGCCGCCCCAAACGGCCTTAAGCACCTCAGCGACTTCTTCCGCAGTCGCCATGCCCACCGCAAGCGGTAACAACGTAAAATCTTCCAGCACGCATTGCAAAAAAGGCAGTTGAACTTCCAAGGAATGTTCTTGTGCGTGCACTTGAGGATTGATTGAAATTTGGGGAAAGCGAGATAATTGATCAGCCAATTCAGTATCCAGAGGAATGCGTCCCAATGGCGTGTCAAATGCCTCTACGCCCGGTAATGCCAAGCCGCGTACAGCCACGCGATGGGTGGGGCCGAGTAATACGACCCGACGAATCTTTGCCGCAAGGGGGAGGAGGGTGGCATATCCCGTTGCGGCGATTTCGCCGGAATACATATGGCCTGCATGCGGCACGATGAGTGCTTTGGGCGTTAGGTCGAAGTGTCTTGCGAAAGATAAGTACTGCGTAATATGTTGTTTAAGCTTTTGGGGATCGTCAAAATAAAACATCCCGGCAACGGCAGGGGGGCGGACGGAAAGCATGATAACCTCCAATCTTAACCAATTGATTAATAAAAGTTAATCACATTCAAGCTTGATAACTATTTCAAAAAACTAGTAAACCAAATAAAAGCATTTGCCACGGAGAACACCGAGTTCACAGAGAAAAACTGAAGGTTAGTTTAGTATTTGTTGCCATCTGTCGGGTAAGTACGAAATTCCGGGAAGAACTTCGACTTTCTCTGTGTTCTCTGTGTTCTCTGTGTTCTCTGTGGCTAGAATTGTTTTTTTGATACCCACCCGCAGCTCAAATTATCCTTAAAAACTCAACCCCGCGTATTTGATTGCGTATCAAATTGACTTAATTCAACACGTGCCGGAGGCTGCCAACCGGACTGACGATGTTCGGCCACCACATTGGTAAACACCCCGCCGCGCACGTAAAATTTGGCGGTGAGTCGCATAAAGCGCGGCTGGGTTGCCGCCACCAAATCATCCAGAATTCGGTTGGTCACATCTTCGTGAAAATGACCTTCATCGCGAAACGACCACATATATAGCTTCAAACTTTTCAACTCTACGCACTGCTGATCCGCAATGTAATCCAGAATGAGCGTGGCGAAGTCCGGTTGCCCGGTCTTGGGGCACAAACACGTGAATTCCGGAATTTCCATGTAAATATGATAGTCACGGGAAGATTTTGGATTGGGGAAAGTCTCCAAAGTTTTATTTGGTTGCGCAGTCATTTTTTTGCTCGGGATGTAGTGTTGAACGAAAACCATTATAACCATTTGCGGGGCTTTACGAAAAGCGTGGCAATTACTTTATTAAAACCGAATTTCTCGCGTGTGCAGAGTTACTCACGCTATGACCTGGATGGGGAAAAACTATTCGCACCATTTATCCCGTGACGTTTGCCTCTTGTCAGATGCCGGTGGTAAAGTAGAACGCAAGATTCTATTATTTAACCATCCCTAAAAGGAATATGACTTATGAAACGCGATAAAGGATTTACGCTGATTGAATTGATGATTGTTGTGGCGATTATCGGGATTCTGTCGGCATTGGCAGTACCAGCCTACCAGGACTATGTGACGCGCGGAAAAATTCCTGAGGCAACTTCAGCGTTGGCGAGCGACCGTATTCAGTTGGAACAATATTTTCAAGATAATCGTCGCTATACAACAGTGCTCGGAGGCACTACCTGCGGTGGTACACGGCCTACCAGCACTAACTTCACCATCACCTGCACCGCAACCGACTCAACATATACTGTGACTGCCACCGGGATCAATAGTATGAGTGGCTTCACCTATACCATTAATCAAAGCAACATCAAGACCAGCAATACAAGTTGGGGTAATAGTGGCAGTTGCTGGGTAACTAAAAAAGACGGTGTATGTTAAACAAACAATCTGATCAGTTGGGCGTAACGCTGATTGAACTTATCGTCGGGGTGATGATTGTGGGCATTCTTATTGCCGTGGCCGCGCCTAATCTCAGTATGTGGGTTCAGAACAGTCAGATTCGAACTACCGCCCAAGCTATTCAGAATGGGCTGCAGTTGGCGCGGGGCGAAGCGGTTAGTCGTAATACTCAAGTTAGATTCCAGCTTACGTCGACAACTGATAATGCATGCGTTTTATCTACGACAAGTAGTAATTGGGTTGTCAGTTTGGATGATCCAACCGGCGCGTGTGCCGCCACCCCCTCGGATACAGTGGCGCCACGCATTATTCAAGTACGATCCAGTGCAGAAGGATCTGGAAATGCTGTGATCGGGACGACAGGAATGTCAACCTTTACCTTTAACGGCTTGGGGCGGCTCACCAATACAGCCGGTACCATCAGTGTAACTAATCCGGGTGGAGGAGCCTGTGCGCCAACAGGAACAATGAATTGTCTAAATGTCATCGTGACGCTAGGGGGGCAAATACGCATGTGTAATCCGGCGAAATCCAGTTCTGATCCTCAAGGATGCTAGGATGAAAACCCGCAAACAACAAAGTGGCGCGATGTTGCTGGAGGCGCTGGTGGCTATCCTGATATTTTCTATCGGTATTCTTGCCATTGTGGGTTTGCAAGCTGCCGCTATTTCGGCCTCCAGTGATGCAAAATATCGCTCGGATGCCAGCCTTCTGTCCAATCAATTAATAGGGCAAATGTGGGTGAGTGACCGGACGCCTGCTACATTGCAAACAAACTTCCAGACGGGCGGTACTGCCTACAACGCTTGGTTGGCTGATGTGCAGGCAACTTTACCGATGGTGGCGACCAATCCGCCGACCGTGGTAATAACGCCAGCAGCAACTGTGGGCAGTCAAGTAACCATTACTATTTTTTGGCAGTTGCCCAGCAGCACAACGGTGCATCAGTACAGCACCCTCGTGTCCGTCATCTAGGAGGCCGACTTGATCAAAATTTCTCAGCGTTTGGATTTGGCTCCCTGCAATCCTCAACCCGCTATGGGGGTGCAAAAGCGCTTTAATGTTTCTTCAGGGTTTAGTCTGGTAGAGGTAATGGTTGCCATGGTTATTGGCCTGCTCGGTATGATTGTGATGATGCAGGTGTACTCGACTTTCGAGAGGCAAAAGCGTACCACCACTGGCGGGGATGATGCGCAAAACGCGGGCGCAATCGCGCTGTATGGTTTGCAACGCGATATCCAGCGGAGCGGTAAAAATATTACGGGCTTCAATTCAAGCAACTTGCTGGGGTGCAATGTACAGCTACGCGCGGGCGTAACCCTTAGTTCTATTGCCCCTGTCACTATCAATCATGCTTCAATCACCGGACAGGATGCAAATACCGATACGCTATTGATTGTGCGCGGTAATAACTATCGGGGGCCGGATGGCGATACGGTTACTGCAGCACCTCCTTCCGGCCTTTTGGGTGACAATATATTCGCAGTCGCTTCCCCGAGTGATTTTGCCATCAACGATAGAGTTATTGCGCAAACTTCGGTTCGCTCTACCCCCTGTAACTTAGTGTTAGATACGGTCACAACGGTGGCGGGCGCCAATATCACCGTGGCTACCGGTCTTGCCGGCATGACAAGTGGAGCACTCTATAATCTTGGTGCTACTCAAAGAATCGTTGCTTATGCAATTCGTGCAGGCAACTTAACGGTGTGCGATTACACGCTAAACGATTGTGGTCTTGCTGCAAACAATGGCAACACCGCAATCTGGGTACCGATTGCGAACAGCATAGTCAGTTTAAAGGCGCAATATGGTCGGGATACGAATGCCAATCCGATGGATGGCATAGTTGACATTTACGACAAAACAACGCCCGCCACAGCAGCAACCTTGGCCTGTGATTATACAAAAATTTCCTCCATACGCATTGCGCTGGTGGCGCGTAATAGTCAATCGATACAAACAAATATCACTGCAAGCGCGCCTGTTTGGGCGGGTAGTATCGCTGCTGCAGCCTCTGCGCCAATACCGGCGACAGTTGCAGATCCCATTGATATCTCTGCCAATAATAATTGGCAGAATTACCGTTACAAGACTTTTCAAACCATCGTGCCAATCCGGAATATTTCTGTTAAAGGAGTGCAGACGGGATGTTAATCAGGCGCCAACAACCTTACCTGGGTAAAAATTTGAGGGCAAGACAAAGCGGCGTTACGCTGCTGATTACTTTAATTGTATTGGTGATCATGACCCTTACCGCTATTGCACTGGTACGTTCAATGGATACCACAAACATCATTGCCGGCAACTTGGCGTTTCAACAATCCGCAACTCATTCGGGCGACACGGGAATTGAAACAGCTATCACCTGGATGGAGCCCAATGTTGCTTCCTTGCAAAATGATAGTTTTGCGAACGGCTATTCATCATCAGTTACCAATCCTGCGGTCGGACAGACTTGGGACGCATTTTTTACAACGACTCTGGCGGGGCGAACCGTGACTTTGGCTCCGGATGCGGTTGGCAACACGGTTACCTATGCAATCGAGCGCTTATGTCTCACCGCAAATATTTTACCGACCGCCGTCGGCGCAGGCTGTACCGTCACTCCTTCCGCAGCAGCCACCTCGACTTCCAGCAGTGAGGATGCTGGCACCGTTAAATTGAATGCCAGCTCTCAGCAATATTATCGCATCACTTCACGCACAGTCGGCCCGCACAATAGTAAGAGTTATGTTCAAGCCATTGTCGCAATGTAAAGGAAGCCGTTAAAGAAACAATGAGCGGAAATTCAGGAGATTGTCATGACCACAAATAAATTATTTAAATTCACTGCAATTACACTCCTGTTCGGGGCGCTCACTATGAACGCCAATGGTGCAGTGACCGGTCTTTCTGACGCGCCGCTGGTGACGGGTAGTGACACGGCAGTGTTGCCCAATTTAATGTTTGTGCTGGATGACTCGGGCAGTATGGATTGGGACTATATGCCCGACACTGCAAAAAATTTCTCTGGTAAATATGGCTTCAACAGCAGCCATTGCAATGGAACCTACTACAATCCTAATACGGTATATAACCCGCCAGTCGACTCTACAGGCACCAGCTATCCGAATGCCACTTTTACCGCTGCCTGGAAAGATGGCTATAACACCGCTGCGGGAACCACCGATCTGGCTACCAGTTTTACCGGCGGTAGCGGTAGCGGTAGCAGCGGAATAAGTCTGACAGCCCAAAAAGCCTTTTACTACAACTATACCGGCACGCAGACCAGCGCGGCCCAAATGAATTTTCATGATACTTCCGGTACGTTTTATACCGAATGCAATAGCGCCATTGGTTCCACACCGGGTAGTTCGGTATTCAGCAAAGTAACCTTAAATTCGGCCAGCGTTCCCACCACCACGATTACCGTAGCGGGCAGCGGTGGCGCCGCCACCGGTGCTACTATTACGATCAGTGGTTCGAGCAGCACTACTATTAGCAGCGTCACGGTAGGCGGTGCACAGATACTGTCTGGCACCACCAGCTCATCAAGAAGAAGCAGTACGGTTGCCGCCAATATCGCAAGCAAGATCAACGACTGCACTGCCGCAGTAACCGGGAACTGTACAGTAAGCGGTTATTCTGCCACAGTATCAAGCAGTGTTGTTACGATCAGCGGTCCGGGCAGCGGTTCACCAACTGTCACCAAAAGCGGTAGTATGACGGTTACAACCACAGCTTTTCCCGCTAGCACAGCAACCGTGGTAAGCAGCATTACAGTAAACGGTGTGCAATTGTTGTCGAGCTCAACCACATCCAGCACCAGCACCAGCACCGTAGCTGCCAGTATTGCCGCTAATATTACTGCTGTGGGTTACTCGGCCAGTGCATTGGGCAGCGTCGTCACAATTACCGGTCCGACTTCGGCATCGACTTACTCACCGGTTATCACCAAGTCGAGCGGCAACATGACACTCACCACTGCCGCCTTTCCAGTGGTTACTTCGGCGGCTCAAATTCAGAATTTTGCCAACTGGTACAGCTACTACAGCAACCGGATGCTCATGATGAAGACGGGAGCAGGACTGGCTTTTTCGCCGATTACCGACAAATATCGGGTCGGATTTTTGACCATGAATAACAATGTGTCTCCGGGTATCGTGGAGGTTGCTCCTTTTGCGGGTGGCTGTGCAGTGGGTTCCGGGACCTGCCAGCGGGATAAGTGGTACTCCAAGCTCTACGCGGCCAACCCGGGTAACTCAACACCATTGCGCGAAGCACTGTCTCACGTAGGTCAGTATTACGCGCACAAATTCGGTGACGTAACCACTTACAAGTCCACATTGACGGTGAGCGGAAGCGGCTCGACCAATGTTGACAGCATCACCGTGAATGGCGTTGAAATAATGGATGACGCCTCGGTCGATACAACCAGCACCAGCACCTTGGCAACGAGTATCGCCGCTCAAATCACTGCGATGGATAAGCCTGCCGATATTCCCCCAGTGAATAGCGACTACGGAGCGTCAGCATCCGGCAGCGTGGTCACTATATCGGGTACGGTAGCTGATCTCGGTCGGGTACCCGTGATCAGCAAAACTGGTGGCATGTCGGTAACTGCCACGGCATTTACCGCCACCACTACCTCCGCTTCATTAAATGGCATTACACCGGCAGACCCGATGCAATACTCTTGCCAGCAAAACTTCACCATTCTGTCTACCGATGGGTATTGGAACGGCAGTACAACCTACGATCTGGCAAATAGTCCGGTGGGTCAGCAGGATGGCACCGAGCTGCGCCCCATGCTTGATGGAGCCTCAGCGACCTACACCATTACCACGCCGTACACCACGGTTAAGAGAACAACAACGACCACCAGTGGCAATATCACAATCCCTTGGTCAAGAACGAAAAGCGTGATTGCGAATTGCACCACCTCATCAGTCCCCTCCAATACCATCAGTTATCCCATGCTTCAAAACAGTCACAAGATGGGGCTTGGTTTGAAGTCATCAGACCCCGATTCCGGTCGCTGCGTAAATTTGGGCGGTTCAGGGGCTGGTACTGCATGGTTTTGTCGCGGTAGCAGCTCTAACGAACCTGATAATGATGCTCGACAGTCAACAGCAACCGATTCAACCGGAAAAGTTTGGTATCTGGTAAGCAACGTGTCTGGAAATAGCAACTGCGTAACCAACCGGACTGCTTTTGGGAGTGACTATAGTACTTCCTATGGAGCCTGCCCGAGCGGAACGGGGGTTGCCGGGAGTCAAGTAATCACTACGCTACAAACTCAAAACGAAATTCAAGTCGGCAGTGTTCTCTCTACAGTTGAAACTAAAACGGCGACAAATCAAACAACCACTCAGGTGGTAAATAATGGTGTTCCAGGCGTAGTCAGTTCACTTACGCCTTCCAATGCCACGGCAACTTATACGCTAACCAGTAACATAAGTACCGTTACCACTGCACCCACTTCGGATACCTGTAGCGGGCAGGATGGTTTGGTTACACCTTGCCCGAATAGTGCCGGAACGTGGACTGATGGCACATCCAGCACGTCGACCTGCACGGCACCCGTTTTGACACCGGCAACCAGTTATAGCACTCCGACTTCGGGTACTCCTACCGGAGGCACGGCAACCGTTGGCACGCCGACCTATACCTCTACTGCAGGTACGCCAACACAAACAGCAACCACCACCAGTGGCGGAGTTTCCAATACGCTGGCGGATGTAGCAGAATATTATTACGTTAATGACTTGCGGGATAATTCACTGGGTAACTGTACCGGTGCAATGGGCGGCAGCGTATGTGCGAATAATGTCCCATCGACTGGTCTGGATGCGGCTTCCTGGCAGCATATGACTACCTTTACCTTGGGCTTGGGTGCCCGTGGAAAAATGGTTTATTCGCCGACTTATTTAACCGATACCAGCGGGGATTTCTTTTCGGTAAAGAACGGTGTTACCGCCAATACAACGGCAACACCGCCAATTTGCTCGTGGCTAAGCTCCGGCTCAACCTGTAATTGGCCAGCGCCAGCATCAAATTCAATCAACAATATTGACGACCTTTGGCATGCGGCAGTCAACGGGCGGGGAAGCTATTTCAGCGCTACCGATCCTGTTACGCTGGCCTCTGGAATATCAAGTGCTTTGGCTGGTATTTCCACACGATCCGGAGCTTCAGCAGCGGCAACCACCAGCAACCCGAATGTGACCTCGGGTGATAATTTTGTGTTCAGTTCCACCTTCACCACGACGCAATGGGATGGTGAGCTGGTACGGCAACAACTTGATCTGACTACCGGTGTTACTTCAGCGACGGTTGATTGGGCAGCTCAGGCAAAACTCGATACCAAGGCGGCATTAACTGCAAAGGCAGCCTCCCGTACGATTTATACCTGGAGTGCAGCTGCGGCAGATCACTTGCAAGTTTTTAACGAAGCCAATTTCGGCGGAAGCAGTGATTTTAATATTCCCCATATCTCAACTTCACCCACGGGCCTAACTCAGATGCTGTGCGCTTCGGCATCCATCTGTGCATCGGCGCCTTGGCAGGCCTCCAAAGCTTATTCCGTGGGCGAAAGATTTTTTAATTCAAGTACAAATGTGGTGTATCGGGTTGCAACAGCCTACACCTCAGGCGCCGCATTTGGGGCAACCGATACCACGAATGCGACTGTTGTCGCTAATCCGGGTAATGATTTGGTGAATTTTTTGCGCGGCGACCGTACTTATGAGGGCGCAGAAACTGATAACACCAAGTTTTACCGTAATCGCGCGCACATCCTGGGTGATATTGTGAATGCCGAGGCTGTTTATGTGAAAGGTTCATTGTTTAATTACTCTGCAACCGGATACCACGACTTTGTCACGATTAATTCCACCCGCTTGGGGATGGTTTATGCTGCAGCCAATGACGGTATGCTGCATGCTTTTTATGCAACGGATGGAACAGTAAATACAGCGACAGGGCAGACTCCCGGCGCAACCAGTGTGACGGGGGGGGATGAGGCGTGGACTTATATACCATCGTTGGTGCTGCCCAATCTGTATAAGCTGGCAGATAAGGCGTACGGGACGGTTGGAAATCACCGGTATTTCGTCGATGGCACGCCGGTAGTCGGTGATTTTTGTCCAACCGCTCCGGCTACTGCTTGTTCGGGAAGTCAATGGAAAACACTTCTGGTGGGAGGATTAAATAAGGGGGGGCGCGGTTACTACGCCTTGGATATAACCAATCCTACTTCTCCAAAGGCATTGTGGGAATTCACCGATGAACACTTGGGTTATTCCTATGGCAACCCCAAAATTACCCGGTTAAAAGACGGTACTTGGGTGGTGCTGGTGACCTCCGGCTACAATAATGTGACGGGCATCCCAACTGCCAGTGATGGCGGGGATGGCGTTGGCCGACTCTATGTACTTAAAGCATCGGATGGAACAATTATCAGAACAATTAGTACGGGGGTGGGTAATACTACAACCCCGAGCGGATTGGGACGCATCGCCGCCCGTGTAACTGATGCCACGACGGACAACACTGCGTTGGCGGTTTATGGCGGAGATATGCTGGGCAATCTGTGGCGTTTTGACATCAACAATGATGTAGGGGCGGCTGGCTATGATGCCCAGTTATTAACTACCCTCATTGGCCCAACTGGGTTTGCTCAACCCATCACTGCCAAGCCGGAATTGGGTGATGTCAACGGCGTTAAGGTTATTTATGTTGGAACGGGTCGATATTTGGGGCCAGATGACGCAGCAGACCAGACTAAACAGTCTATCTACGCAATCAAAGATCCTTTGACTTTGGGTACGGTCGCCAGTAGCGCGATTTACGCCAATCCCCGCAGTTTGGTCACGTTTAAAGATCAGACCCCGACCAGTACGACCTGTCCGGCTAATTCCCCGGCCACCATTTGTACCGTTGGACAATCCGTGCGAACCGGCCCCAATCTTCCCGTGAATTTTACTTCCGACAGCGGCTGGTATATGGATTTGCCGGATGCGGGGGAGCGCGCAAATACTGATCCAACCTTGTCTCTAGGAACGCTGGGATTTACAACCAATGTCCCGATCAGCGATGCCTGTACCGTGGGCGGGTATAGTTACCGGTATTTTATCAATTACAAGACGGGGGGGGCCATTTCTACTTCTACAACCAATGTCATAGGTGCTAAATTGGGCAATGCGCTTGCAACCCGCCCTGTCTATGTAAGTCTGCCGAATGGTGTGGTTGTTGAATTAACCCGGTTATCAACGGGAGATACGGCAACTTCGCAGGTGCCTATCGGCTCGGGTGGAACGGCCACCAGAAGAACTTCATGGGATGAACTTATCGATGAGTAAGGTGGATTGAACTTTAGTTCCGTGATCGCCTTTCCTCGTTCGTCGCGACAGCGCGTCCTTGTTGCAATAGTTTTTTCAATATTGCTGCATGCTGCCATTCTCTGGTTGCCGCATATTCGACTGGCAAAGATCGACGTGCATTTTGCGCCGCTCAGCGTAAGACTCGAAGCAACGCATAAACAGGAAGCTCAGCCGGCCACAACGCCGCATTTGCTAACGCAGACAGATGAGTCTAATAAAATTTATTCTGAGGCAATCGGGAGTTCCACTGATATCAGGCATGAAGTGGAACAAGCGGCGCAATCCCAACAGTTTCCCAAACAGGTAAAACTTACCTTTGCAGTGCAAAAAACGGCGGATGTTGAGGGAGGAGATGAAATTCGACACCAACTCGACATTCATCAGGATAGATATACGCTGAAGGCAATTAGACAGGAATATTTAACTAATAAACAATTAGTTATCTATGTTAGCCAAGGGAGGATTTCGCAAAATGGTCTGCAACCCGACAGCTTTAGCTCAGAGATTGGTAGCCACAGGGCCAGAGATAAATTAATTACCCATTTCGATTGGGTCGAAAATAAACTGCATTCATCATCTGGGCTTGAAACTGACTTGCCCGCCGACACACAAGATTCATTAAGTTTTATGTATCAGCTTTCACAACTCTCCATGCACCGGGAAATTATCCCAATGTCTATCACTGATGGTTTGGCACAGATGAATTGGGAGATAGAGATTGGTCGGGAAGAAAAAATTTCCACTCCCGCTGGGGAATTGCGTGCCCTGCATTTACGCAAAATGCATATTCAAGACGAAGCCTATTTTGAAATTTGGCTGGGTATCGACTATCGTTTGCTACCCGTAAAATATAGTCAAATTAATAGCTCGGGGGAAACGGTTGAAGAATATGTGCTGTCGGATATTCAGATTGAGGACGATTAAAAATACTAGCTCGACACCAATTTCCGAAGGCTAATCCATTACAATGCAATTCGGTTGCTTTGTAACTCTGTATACAGGGGGCGGGTAATTCGATGTAATAATCGTCGGTATTTTGATGTAAGTGAAGGTAGTAGTTGCACCGTTACAGTTCTGGATTAAAGATTTCAATTTCATATAGCGCAAGGAAACCCGCATGACGCCCCCGGAAGTAACAGAACACAAACTGCAATTATCCGAAGTATTGAACTGGCTGGTCGAGGACGGCATGATGGTGCGCGATGCAGCCGACGCTTTGATGGTTGAACGCAAATTGCATCGTCAGCAACAGCATCCCCTGGTGTTTATTGCCGAGAAATCTTTAAGATCGGCATTGGCGCCCAATAAAACACTGAGCTTGGAAATGCTCACGGAATGGCTGGCGCAGCGGGTAGGGCTGGAGTACCTGCACATTGATCCGCTAAAAATCGACTTTGCCAGTGTCACCGATTTAATGTCCAATGACTATGCGGGACGCTTTAGTATTTTGCCTTTACAGTTAACCGCGACCGAAGTTGTGGTTGCCACTTCCGAGCCGTTTTTGCGTGAATGGGAAAAGGTGGTCAAGCATATTTCGCGCAAAGAGGTGCGCCGTGTGCTGTCTTCCCCGCTGGATATCAACCGCTATTTGGCCGAATTTTACAACTTGGCCAAGTCGGTAAAGAGTGCGGCAAAAGGAAGTAGCAATACGACTTCCGGCGGTCAATCTTTTGAGCAATTGGTGGAGTTGGGCAAAAGCACCAATACTTTTGATGCCAATGATCAGCACATTGTGCATATCGTTGATTGGCTTTGGCAATATGCGTTTGATCAGCGCGCCTCGGACATCCATATCGAGCCGCGCCGCGAATTTGGTCTGATCCGCTTTCGTATCGACGGCGTGCTCCATCCGGTACATCAACTGCCCATGTCGGTCATCACCGCAATGACCAGTCGCATCAAAATTCTCGGACGCATGGATGTGATGGAAAAACGTCGACCCCAAGATGGTCGCGTTAAAACATTGACCAGTGGCGGGCAAGAAGTTGAATTGCGCCTTTCTACGCTACCCACTGCTTTTGGCGAAAAGTTGGTCATGCGAATTTTCGATCCCGAAGTGTTGGTGCGCGACTTCTCCGAGCTGGGATTTTCCGCCGAAGATGGTGCGCGTTGGCAGCAAATGACCCAGCGCCCGAACGGCATTATTTTGGTCACCGGGCCGACCGGCTCGGGCAAAACCACCACCCTGTATTCCACACTCAAGCACCTCGCCACACCTGAAGTTAATGTCTGTACCATCGAAGATCCGATTGAAATGATCGAACCGGCCTTTAACCAGATGCAGGTACAGCATAATATTGATCTGAATTTTGCCGATGGCGTACGTGCCTTGATGCGCCAAGACCCGGACATTATTATGGTGGGGGAAATTCGCGATTTGGAAACGGCTGAGATGGCTATTCAGGCTGCATTAACGGGCCATTTGGTGCTCTCCACTTTACACACCAACGATGCCCCCTCGGCCATAACCCGCCTGCTGGATCTGGGCATCCCACCTTATATGATTAGCGCTACCGTGTTGGGAATTATGGCGCAACGACTGGTAAGAACGCTGTGTCCGCATTGTAAAAAACCGCAAACCATGAGTGAGACGGACATTGAAATATGGGATCACTTAGTCGCGCCCTGGAAGTCCAAGCGTCCATCCAAGTTGCATAGTAATGAAGGCTGTTTGGAATGCCGTATGACCGGATTCAGCGGGCGCATCGGCATCTACGAATTGCTGTTGATGACGCCCGAACTGCGCAAGCTGATCACCGGGCAAACCGACGTTGTCGCTTTGCGTGAACAAGCCAGTAAAGAGGGAATGAAACCGCTACGGATTTCCGGGGCGTTAAAAGTGGCGGCGGGACTGACGACACTGGAAGAAGTTGTGAAAGTTGCGCCCCAGGCTCACTGAAACCGACCCAATAAATGTAATGTTTAGAATACCTCCAATCCAAATCAATGAGCCATAGCCACATCGTTATCTCGGATTTATTTCTGCCGCAGTCTGAAGCCAAGCGCGTTTGCACCGGAATAAGCTTGCCAGCGCTGGAAAAAATATTAGCACGCAGTAGCCATAGCGAGATTCAAACGCATGCTTTGGATGAGGCGCTATGCGAGCTATTCGGCATTCCGGATTTGGCGATTGCGCCGGTGACATTGTTGGCCGATGGGATAGATCCCGGCTCGGCTTACTGGTTACGCGCTGATCCGGTCCATTTGCGGTTGGAT
Organism: Gallionellaceae bacterium; assembly: GCA_041660815.1. Taxonomy (GTDB): domain Bacteria; phylum Pseudomonadota; class Gammaproteobacteria; order Burkholderiales; family Gallionellaceae; genus PALSA-1006. The sequence continues at coordinate 100,538 of JBAZVN010000013.1, forward strand.
CGCTCGCACATGATTTTGCAAACCAACGTTGCGCCAAGCCAAGAAGAAGCTGCTCAGTTTTGTGCCACGCTCAATCAACATTTCGCTGCAGATGGCCTGAAGTTTTTTGCCCCCCATCCGCTACGCTGGTATGCGCGCTTGGGCGCTGATCCCAATCTCGTTACCCAGTCTGTGTATCAGGCGGAAGGCAGAAATTCGCGTCATTATTTGCCGCAGGGGGAGGCCGCGTTAAACTGGCATAGCGTGATGAACGAGGTGCAAATGTTGTTATTTGGACATCCTGCCTATCGGGTTTGTGCAGCACGCGGCGCTTTGCCGCCCAATAGTGTATGGTTTTGGGGTGGGGGTAGGGCGCACCCTCGTAATAAGTTGTTTAATAAGGTTTATTGTGAGTTCGATTTGGCCGAACTATTTGCCAAAGCGGCCAATATTCCCGTTGTAAATAGCGTGACCGCTCCTGAAATAACCGGGGCTGATCTATATGTTTGGGATGGCCTGAGTGCCGCGTTGCGCCGGGGTGATTATTATTCCTGGCGAGAGTCTTTACTAAATTTTGAACACCAAATTGCCGCACCGCTGCTTGAACAATTAAGTGCGGGCAAGCTGAAAAAAATCACTCTGGATGTGCTGCAAGAAGATAAATCCAATCGCTTTGAGCTGACGCGAGCTAATTTGTGGAAAGTATGGAAACGTCCTGTCAGCATAGCGACGTATGGCGAGCAAGATTAAAAGCAATACCAGCTTGCTATTCCAAAATCTGATTTTTCGCCCAACCCAAAGCATGCTTGTTGTATCATTGCGCTCAAATATTAACAATTACTAGCAGAGATAATAAATTCATGAAAGTTACCTTCCTAGATTTTGAGCAGTCTGTTTCCGAACTTGAAAATAAGATCGAACAGTTGCGTTATGTTCAAGATGACTCGGCTCTGGATATTTCCGACGAAATAGCGCGCTTGCAAAAGAAGAGTCAGTCGCTCACCAAAGAGATTTATTCCAAGCTTTCTCCTTGGCAAATCTCGCAAGTTTCCCGTCATCCGCAGCGCCCGTATACACTTGATTATATTGAGCATTTATTTACCGATTTTGAGGAGTTGCACGGTGATCGCAGCTATGCGGATGATGCGGCGATTGTCGGTGGTCTGGCGCGTTTCAACGGTCAAAGTGTGATGGTGATCGGCCATCAAAAAGGTCGCGATACCAAAGAGCGCCAATATCGTAACTTTGGCATGCCGCGTCCCGAGGGATACCGTAAAGCCATGCGCATGATGCGCCTCGCTGAAAAGTTTGGCATTCCCATTATGACGTTTATTGACACACCCGGAGCGTATCCCGGCGTGGGTGCGGAAGAGCGCGGCCAGTCCGAAGCGATCGGGAAAAATCTGTATGTCATGGCGGAGCTGCGTGTCCCGATTATCTGCACCATCATCGGCGAGGGCGGATCGGGCGGAGCGTTGGCCATTGCGGTAGGCGATACCATGTTGATGTTGCAATATGCCACTTACTCGGTTATTTCACCCGAAGGATGTGCGTCCATTCTGTGGAAAAGCGCGGACAAAGCTTCCGAAGCTGCCGAGACTTTGGGCATTACCGCCACGCGTTTGAAAGCACTGGGACTGGTCGATAAAATTATCAGCGAACCTTTGGGCGGCGCGCATCGTGATTATCCGGCGATGATGCAAACATTGAAAAAAGCCTTGGCAGAATCACTCAAACTGGTGGAAGCGCAATCCCCCGCGCAAATGTTGCAAACGCGTTTTAATCGCCTCATGAGTTATGGCAAATTCAAGGAAGTCGAAGTCTAATCTTCAGGAGCGTGTTGCACACACGCTCCGTCCGGTAGTTTCCCCACAAAGTTCAATTATAGTCGGGTTAAGCGGCGGCATGGATTCAGTCGTGCTGCTGCATCTTCTGCATGCCCTCGCGGCTGATTTTGCCTGGCAAATTTCCGCACTGCATGTGCATCACGGAATCAGTCCGAATGCGGATGCGTGGGCAGATTTTTGTGGCAGTCTCTGCGCCAGCTACGCGATTCCACTGCAGATCGAAAAAGTTAATATTGCGCCGTTGCGCGAGGAACACGGCATTGAAGCCGCCGCGCGCCACCTGCGCCACGCAGCTTTTGCCCGTCAGCAATGCGATTTCGTCGCTGTGGCACATCACGCGGATGACCAGGTAGAGACCTTATTATTGCAACTGCTGCGCGGTGCCGGCACCAAAGGGGCATCTTCCATGTCATTGATTAATAATGGAAATAATATAAGCACTTTACGTCCTCTGCTGGAGATCCCGCGCAGCGACCTGCTGTACTACGCGCAACAGCATGATTTGCACTGGGTAGAAGATGAAAGCAACAAGGATATCAGCTATCCGCGTAATTTTTTACGTCAGAAAATACTGCCGCTGCTAGAGAGTAAATTCCCCGCTTACCGTGAAACCTTGACGCGCAGCGCCCGTCATTTTGCCGAAGCCAACCAGCTACTCGATGAACTCGCCGAACAAGATATAAATAGGGGATGGAGCCCGACTAACCCAGATTATCCATTAGGCAACGAAGCTCCTGTGGGAGCGGCTTCTGCCGCGAATGGCATTCGCCAGCAAGCCTGTCCTGACTTCAATCGAAGGGCCGGTTTCCTCATGGGAGTTGTCGCTAATGGACAATTCGGGATTCATTTAACAGCTTCCCGCTTGCGCGAACTTGCCCCGCATCGCGCCAAGAATGCATTACGCTATTTTTTTAATCAGCACGGCGCCCCCATGCCGCATGAGACGCAACTTAATGAATTAATTGATCAATTATGCAATGCGCGGAGCGATGCTGCGGTCTGCATGGAGTGGGGTAACTGGCAAGTACGGCGTTACCGCGACACGGTTTATGTCATGCCCAAGCCGGACGAATTTGATCAAACTATGCGCCTGATTTGGCAGGGCGAAGCTGAAATAGTATGGCCGGGATTAAACGGGCTCCGTCCCCTGTTATTTTTTGAAGCCGTAAAAGGGCAGGGGATTAGTCTGCACAAATTGCAGGGCGCAGCGGTTAGTTTGCGTTTTCGTCAGGGAGGGGAAGTGTTACGCCCGCATGCCAATGGCGTTTCGCGCAGTATCAAAAATTTACTTCAGGAGCATCATATTCCTCCCTGGGAACGCGAGCGTTTGGCGTTGTTGTATTGCGGCGAAGAGTTGGTGAGTATCGTTGGCGTGGCCATCGCGAGTGACTTTCAGGCCGCAGAAAACGAGCCCGGACTCCTGGTTTCGTACAGTCCCCAAGCAACGACAGAATAAGCAAACCCTGTTAGAATCGCGAACTCAGAATTTTCTGATTTATTTTGTTACTTTGTTATTTATTTGGAGAAAAGCATGGCTGTTGAACGTACCCTTTCTATTATCAAACCTGATGCCGTTGCAAAAAATGTCATTGGTCAAATTTACACTCGCTTTGAAAATGCCGGTCTGAAAATTGTTGCCTCACGTATGGCACAATTGTCCCGCGCTGAAGCCGAAGGTTTTTACGCGGTACACCGTGCGCGTCCTTTCTTTAATGATCTGGTGACTTTCATGATCTCCGGTCCGGTGATGATTCAAGTTTTGGAAGGCGAGGGCGCTATCCTCAAGAATCGTGACCTGATGGGCGCAACTGATCCAAAGAAGGCCGACAAAGGCACCATCCGTGCCGATTTTGCCGACAGCATCGAAGCCAATTCCGTACACGGTTCCGACGCAGCAGAAACAGCCGCTGTAGAAATCGCCTATTTCTTCCCGGCGATGAATGTCTTTGCTCGCTAAGTCTTAGCGAATGAAACAAAACCTCCTCGACTTTGATGGGCAGCAACTCACTGCGTGGTTTGCGGAACAGGGCGAAAAACCGTTCCGCGCCAAACAGGTGTTGCGCTGGATTTACCAAGCCGGGGAGTCCGATTTTGCGGCAATGAGTGATCTCGCCAAATCTTTGCGCGAAAAGCTGCAACTCATTGCCTGCGTTAATACTCCCAAAGTGATACGCGAAGAAGCTGCTTCGGATGGCACGCGCAAATGGTTGCTGGATGTGGGGACCGGAAATGCGGTTGAAACGGTCTATATTCCCGAAGAATCGCGCGGAACTTTATGTGTTTCTACCCAAGCGGGCTGCGCGCTGGATTGTGCATTTTGTTCCACCGGCAAGCAGGGTTTTAATCGCAACCTTTCCACTGCGGAAATCATTGGCCAAGTCTGGTGGGCCAACCACGAGTTGGGAAAAAATAGCGCCGGTCATTGGCCAATCACCAACGTGGTATTGATGGGCATGGGCGAGCCGCTGCTGAATTTTGACAATACGGTAAGCGCGCTAAATTTAATGTTGGACGACAATGCCTACGGCTTATCGCGGCGGCGCGTAACCGTTTCCACCTCCGGCATTGTCCCGGCGATGGATAAGTTGCGCGAAGCCTGTCCGGTTGCACTGGCGATTTCTTTGCATGCGCCCAACGATGCGCTGCGCAATGTGCTGGTGCCGGTGAATCAAAAATACCCGTTGCGCGAACTGATGGCTGCCTGCCGGCGTTATTTGGAACAAGCTCCGCGCGACTTCGTAACTTTTGAATACATCATGCTGGCCGGAGTAAATGACAGTGTGCAACACGCCCATGAGTTGATTACGCTGGTGCGCGACGTTCCCTGTAAATTTAATTTAATTCCGTTCAACCCGATCCCGCAGGCACCCTATCAGCGCTCCGACATGTCAACTGTCTTGCGTTTTAGGGATGTATTGATGCAGGCCGATATTGTCACCACGATCCGTAAAGTTCGCGGTGATGACATTTCCGCAGCATGCGGGCAATTGGCGGGGCAGGTACACGATAAAACCAAAAGAACGGTCAGAATGAAGGAGACAGTAGGGTGAGGCTAATATATTGTTTATTAACGATATTTATTTTGTCAGGCTGTGCTTCTGACGGCGGCGGCTCCTCCGGTACGCCGGTCAGCCCGAAATCGAAAGCTCAGGCTCAGGCTAAAATTCATACCGAATTAGCTGCGGCCTATTATGAACGCGGGCAGTATGATATTGCGCTGCAGGAAATAGAAATCGCCCTGCAAGCGCAGTCCAATTACGCATTGGCATTTAACGTGCGCGGTTTGGTGCGCATGCAGTTGCGCGAAGATGAAAAGGCCGACGAAGATTTCCGCCGCAGTTTGCAGCTGGATAAATTCGACTCCAGTGCGCATAATAATTACGGCTGGTTTTTGTGCAGAAAAGGGCGCGAAGCCGAGGCTATTCCGCACTTTTTGGAAGCGCTAAAAAATCCTTTGTACCCTTCGCCCGAAACGGCCTATGTAAATGCGGGTGTATGCTCCAAAAAAATCGGTAAAATCAAAGAAGCTGAAGACTATTTTCAGCGTGCATTAGCGCGTCAACCCAATTCCCGTGACGCACTTTACGGCCTGGCGGATGTGAGTTTTGCGCAGCGCGATTATGCCGGTGCCAAATCTTATTTTTTAAGATTTCTTCAGAAATCTCCAGAGATGACTGCCGAGCAATTGTGGCTGGCAGTGCGTATTGAGCGCGCTATGGGCGACCGAAACTCGGAAGAAAGTTATGCTTTACAATTGCGCAAACGCTTTCCGGATGCGCGCGAAACGCTGTTATTAATGAAAGGCGAATAATGGGCATTACTGCAGAAACAACCAATCCCACTAACGAACTTTTGCCGGAAACTTTACCCCCGTTGAGTGTGGGCAAGATTTTGCGCGAAGCGAGACTCGCCAAAAATCTGACGATTGCCGATGTGGCCGCCAATGTTAAATTTGCCCCGCGTCAAGTTGAGGCACTGGAAGCCGATGAATTTAGCAAATTACCTGAATTGGCGTTTGTGCGCGGTTTTGTGCGCAGTTACGCCCGATTCCTGCAGATCGACGAAGTGCCACTGCTAAATGCCTTGCCTATGGCACATACTGATTTATCTTCATACCAACCTGATTTGGCAGATGTACCTTTAAGCGCATCGCAAGCCACGCGACGTCTGAATATCGTATGGCTTTCTGCCGCAGTTGGCTTGGGGCTACTGGTAGCGCTTATCATCTGGTTATTTCAAGATACACCAACAATTAAGGCAGATGAAGCTGCGCAAGTGGTCGTCACAGAAATTGAACTTTCTCCCATAGAATCGGCTAGTTCAGTTCTTTCGGCGAGTGCGGTAGCAGCAGCCAGTGCAGTTGCAACTGCACAGAACGCAGCCTCTTCTGTACCTGCCGTCGCGCTATCCGAAACGAAACCGGCTGCATCGGCAGTAGTAGCTCCGCTCGTGAAACCAGCCGCACCGGCAGTGGTAGTTCCAGTTGTAAAACCAGTTGCACCGGTGGCCGTAGCTCCAGTTGTAAAACCAGCTACACCGGTGGCCGTAGCTTCAGTTGTAAAACCAGCTACACCGGTGGCCGTAGCTCCAGTCGTAAAACCAGCTGCACCGGTGGCCGTAGCTCCAGTCGTAAAACCAGCTGCACCGGTGGCCGTAGCTCCAGTTGTAAAACCAGCTACACCGGTGGCCGTAGCTCCAGTCGTAAAACCAGCTGAAGCTACTGTTCATGTAAAATCTCCCGCATCTGCCGTTGACGCAACGACAGCCAACCAAGCATCCATCCATTTAAAATTCGCGGTGGATTCCTGGGTATTTATCAAAGATAAACACGGCAAAACCATCCATAAACAGGTTAATCCGGCCAATACCGAACAATGGATAAAGGGTACTCCGCCGTTTAATTTGGAAATCGGTAATGCTAAAGATGTGCGTTTATTTTACAAAGGGAAAGAAGTTGATTTGGCCGGGCACACCAAAGTGTCGGTGGGTCGCTTGACTCTGGAATAGGAATAAATTATGAGCCATACACCGATTCAGCGTCGCACCACGCAACGCGTTCCCGTCGGAAATATCATCATCGGCGGTGGCGCCCCGATTGTGGTGCAATCCATGACGAATACGGACACCGTGGATGCCCAAGGTACCGCACAACAAATTTTCGAATTGGCGCAAGCGGGTTCGGAGCTGGTACGTATCACCGTCAATACCAATGAAGCCGCTGCGCAAGTACCCGTCATTCGCAAATTACTCGATGACATGGGCTGTGACGTTCCGCTGATTGGCGATTTTCATTACAACGGCCATCGTTTGCTGACAGAATTTCCTGAATGTGCCAAAGCACTTGCAAAATACCGCATCAATCCCGGTAATGTGGGAAAGAATCGTAAAGGCGAGGATCAATTCGCCATGATGATTGCAGTGGCCAAACAGTTTGATAAGCCGGTGCGTATCGGGGTGAACTGGGGCAGTCTGGATCAAGACTTGGTAGTGCGCCTGATGGATGAAAATGCCCGCTTAGCCGACCCCAAAGATGTCAAGGAAGTCACCCGTGAAGCGCTGATTGTTTCCGCGTTGGAAGCTGCCAAGCGTGCCGAAGAACTGGGCTTGGCGCATGACCGCATTGTATTGTCGTGCAAAGTAAGTGAAGTGCAAGATCTGATTGCCGTGTATCGCGAATTGACCACCCGCAGCGACTATCCGCTGCACCTAGGCCTGACCGAAGCGGGCATGGGATCAAAAGGAATTGTCGCTTCCACCGCAGCGCTATCGGTGCTTTTGCAGCAGGGTATTGGCGACACCATTCGCGTTTCGCTCACCCCCGAACCGGGAGGCGACCGCACTCAGGAAGTGATCGTTGCGCAGGAAATTTTGCAAACCATGGGCTTGCGCGCGTTTGCCCCGATGGTTACGGCTTGCCCCGGTTGCGGCCGCACCACCAGCACTGTGTTCCAGGAATTAGCGCAAAACATCCAGGCTTATTTGCGTGCGCAAATGCCGGTTTGGCGTGAACAATATACCGGCGTGGAAGATATGACGGTCGCGGTGATGGGCTGTATTGTGAACGGCCCTGGCGAAAGCAAACTCGCAAACATCGGCATCAGCTTGCCCGGCACCGGCGAAAATCCGGCAGCCCCGGTATATGTGGATGGAGAAAAAACCGTCACCCTGCGCGGCGATAATATCGCGGATGAATTTACGCAAATCGTCAATGATTATGTAGCCCGGAAATATGCCAAGCGCTCTCTCGGCGATAGTGCCTCCAAGCAGATTGCAATCAAAGCCATTTGATCAAGCAAAGCCATTTGATCAAGCAAAGCCATTTGATCAAGCAAAGCCATTTGATCAAGCAAAGCCAAACCCGTCAAACCTCTCAAACCCGTTCAATTTGGAGTGCAGCGGCACGATGCTGCCGGACACTTGGCCCGACGCTTAAACCGCGCAGTCATGCCTGCGCACTCCAAAGTGGAGCGTGATTTAGTTAAGTTACTAGCTGTTTGAGCGTCATTTATTGAAATTATTCAATGAGTTCAAGCGTTCAGTTTGGAGTGCAGCGGCACGACGCTGCCGGACATTTGGCCCGACGCTAAAACTGCGCAGCCATGCCTGCGCACTCCAAAGTGGAGCGTGATTTAGTTAAGTTAGTAGCTGTTTGAGCGTCATTCATTGAAATTATTCAATGAATTCAAGCGTTCAGTTTGGAGTGCAGCGGCACGACGCTGCCGGACACTAGGCGCAACGCACAAACCGCGCAGTCATGCCTGCGCACTCCAAAGTGGAGCGTGATTTAGTTTAGTTAGTAGCTGTTTGAGCGTCATTAATTGAAATTATTCAATGAGTTCAAGAGTTCAGTTTGGAGTGCAGCGGCACGACGCTGCCGGACACTAGGCGCAACGCACAAACCGCGCAGTCATCCTGCGCACTCCAAATCGCGCGTAATTTAGATAAATTAATAGCTGCTTGAAGCGTCATTATTCCTGCCGTATAAAAAATTATTCAATGCTTTTAACTGCTTGGAAATTTTCCGCATACTTATTCGCAATTTCTCGGCTTCTCTGGCATTCGCATCAGAGATAAAACTTTCGGTCGGCGATCCTGACGTATCTTTTTTTTCGGCGGACTTTTTTGTATTTACCATAGCGCGACTCCCGAGTAACTGATAAGCATGCTTGAAGAAGTGTGCAGCTTACGCAACTTACTACAAATTAAAAATACCGAAATCTTGTTATTTTTCACTACCTGTATTGAAGTAATCCTGCATACCTGTTTTTAAGTAATTCACGGATTTTTCACCTGAAAATTGCCAAATGAAAGGAATTTCCTGATACGATCCAAGCCAAAGCCGTAGTTATCTTCTTGAGGAAATTTAAACGGTAAAAAGTTATTTCCTGATTCCCAAAAAACAATTGCCAGGGCAAAATCTAGCCACCCGACTGCAACAATAGCGGGGGAAATTCTTGGAGTTACCATGAATATTTTCGGTGCCAAAAAACTACACTATTCTGAACTGCGCAGTCTGGCTGAAGCCAGATTATCCGACAAACCGGGCGAGGCAACGATCAGTCCGGAGCAAAAGCTGCTGCAGGAATTGCGTGTACACCAAATCGAGCTGGAGATGCAGAACGAAGCCTTGCGCGAAACACAGATTGAACTGGAAATGTCGCGCGACCGATATTTTGAACTCTACAATTTGGCGCCGGTGGGGTATGTGACCTTGAATGAAAAAGGATTGATTCTCGAAGCTAACCTAACGACTGCCAATATGCTGGATGAATTCCGCAGTGTGGTAATTAACCAGTTTTTTACAAACTTCATTCAGCCGGATGATTTGGGCATATATTATGAACACAAAAAACAATGCCTGGCTTCCGAACAAAAACAAAGCTGCGAACTGCGCATTCTGACAAAAAATGGTAAATGTTTATGGGTTCGGCTTGAAACAACCCCCGTTAAAAATAGTCACGGTGAAAAACATTTGCATACCATGCTTAACAATATTTCCGAAATTAAATCCCTGCAAGAAGCATTGCAAACGTGTCAAAATTCACTTGCAGCAAAATAGATAGTTACCCCCGATTTTAAAATTTCCCTATTTAAACAATAAGGTGCTACAGTGGCATACCTATTCAACCGCTGAAAGATTCTCCTTCCCCCGAGAGTAGTCAAAATAGTGATGCGTTACCCTGGAAAAATAATCTGGCTTAGCCGCATACCCATCGCTATTCTGCCTGGCGCACTTTTCCTGCTTTTTAGTCAAAGGCAGGCTATCAATAAACCGTTCGAGTTTGAAAAGTTAATCAATGTTGTTGCGGAGCTCGGCATGTACCGGTCATTGTTGATCCGTTCACCGATAAACTCAATATGAACACCAAGCCGATAAAAATTCTTTCCCTGGAAGATGTGCCGACCGATGCGGAATTGATTCGCATGAAATTACTACGAGAAGGCTTGCTGTTTGAATGGCTTTCGGTAGATAACGAAGCGGATTTCAAACGCACTTTGCAGACATTTGCCCCGGATATAGTTCTGGCTGATTACACTCTTCCCGCGTATGACGGCAGGGCAGCGCTGCAGTATCTCCAGGAAACACATGCGCACGTTCCGCTGATTGTAGTTACCGGTACTCTGGATGAAGAAAAAACAGTGGAATTATTGCGTAATGGTGCTGTGGACTTTGTGCTGAAAGACCGATTGGGACGTCTGCCGGATGCGATCCGTCAGGCGCTTAATAATGCCAGATTGGAAAAAGAATGTAAGTTGGATCAGGACAGGTTGCTCAAACTGTCTTTAGCTGTCGAACAAAGCCCCATCACCATAATCATTACCAATCTCCAAGCGGAGATTGAGTTTGTGAATGCAGCCTTTACCAGTGTCAGCGGATATTCTTTTGCAGAGGTGCTCGGTAAAAATCCGCGCATGTTACGGTCCGGCAAGACCCCCGTTGCCATTTACCAGGATATGTGGGCTACTTTAAGCGCTGGAAAAGCTTGGCGTGGTGAGCTCATTAATCGGCATAAAGAAGGTTCTGAGTACATTGAATCCGTTTCAATTGCACCAGTGCGCCAACCTGATGGACGCATAAGTAACTATCTGGCAATTAAGGAAAATATTACAGACCGCAAAGTGGCGGAAGCGCGTATAGAAAAGCTCACCAATTTCGATCAACTCACCGGTTTGCCAAACCGAACCTTATTGGAAGATCGTATTACGATAGCCATTGCACATGCAGCCGAACATGGTCGTTTTGTCGGGGTGATTTTTCTAAATTTCGATGTATTTCATGCCGTGAATGATGTGTTAGGGCATCGGGGAGGAGATCACATTCTCATCAGCACCGCTGAGCGTCTGGTAAAACGGTTTCGTCATATGCCACCGTGTCGCGTCTCTCCGCCGATACTTTTGTAATTGCACTTCCCGATTTAAATACCCGCGAAGAAATTAACTATATTGCCCAGTCCATTCTGATAGCAACACACAAACCATATTTCTATAATAATCAAGAGATTGTATTGTCAGTCGGAATGGGTATCGCAGTCTACCCGCTGGATGGAGATGATACGGAGACCCTCTTGAAATGCGCAGATTCGGCGGTGGTCGATGCCAAACTTTCCGGTGAATCAAATAACTTTCGTTATTTTTCTTCCGGTATGAATGCCAAGGCGCTACAGCTCTTGACGATGGGTGCCGAACTGCGTAATGCAATTGATCAAAATCGCTTTGTGCTGTATTACCAGCCGCAGGTTAACATTTTAAGCGGGCATATCATCGGTGCAGAAGCACTCATCCGGATTAATCACGCGGAACGCGGCATCATTCCGCCCGGAGAATTTATTTCCGTTGCCGAGGAAACTGGGTTAATTATTCCCATCGGCGAATGGGTGATCCGTGAAGCTTGTCGTCAGGTGAAGCAATGGCAGAATGAGACGCAGAAAAAATGTGTGGTCGCGGTTAATCTGTCAGCCATGCAATTGCTGCAACCTAATCTCGCCGAGATTATTCAGAGTGCGCTGGACGAGTCGGAGCTTGATCCCCAATATCTGGAGTTGGAATTCACCGAGAGCGCCATTATGCAGAATGTGCACAAGACTATCGATATCATGCAGCAGTTCAAAGCCATGGGACTGCAACTTTCCATAGATGATTTCGGCACTGGCTACTCCAGCTTAGCTTATTTGAAACAGTTTCCGCTGGATAAGCTCAAAATTGACCAGTCTTTTGTGTGTAATCTTACGCAAGATCCCACTGATGCTGCTATCGTGCAATCTATTGTTTCTTTAGGGAAATTGCTGGGAATGACGACAATTGCCGAAGGCGTGGAAACTGAGGCACAATTGGGCTATCTGCGCTCAATACATTGCAAAGAGATGCAAGGGTATTTATTTAGTCGCCCAGTACCGGCTGCTGATTTTCTGAAATTATTGAAGCAAGATGAAATTAATCAGGCTGAACAAGAGCAGCAATCAGGCAAAGTCTTACTTTTGGTGGATGATGAAGAAAATGTGCTTATGTCACTCAAGCGTATTTTACGCCTGGAAGATTATTCCGTATTAACCGCGCCCAGTGCCGAGCAAGCGCTGGAGATCATGGCGCAGCATCCCGTTAATGTTGTGTTATCTGACCAGCGCATGCCGGGTATGAGTGGTGTTGAGTTTATGCGTCGTGTAAAAATTATGTATCCCGAGGTAGTCCGCATGATTCTCAGTGGCTACACCGAAGTCGACACCATGACCGAAGCGATAAATGAAGGCGAAATTTTTCAGTTCATCACTAAGCCGTGGGAAAATGAAGCGCTACTTATGCAAATCGCAGCAGCTTTTGAACGTTATGAAATACAACGACAAGCAGTGCAGAGGTGAGGCTTTCTTTTTAAAAATATTGGCGGCGACAGAAGATATTTCTCTCGATAATTTATTTTTACAATTTGACATAATGCTAATTGAATCAGTTACTTGCGTTGCTGTGCTTGCGTTTGCGGGCGAGGGTGTCACAACGGTTGTGACAAACGCCAAAATCAGGCACGCTGCTATGGCTTCAAGTTTTTTTTCCCAAATAGCACGGCGGTTGGCGTGTTTTTCTGTTGCCAATTCGCTGGCTGCGATCACAACAATTTCATCTTCTCCGATTAGGTCGGCAATCAATACGCAAGCATAGGTTGGCAATCCTCGTGCTCCGCCTTTTGCTGCTCTGATATTGCTCTCACTTTGTCCGATTTTTAAGGCCAGTTCTTTCTGGCTTCCTGCTGCAATTTCTGCGCGTTCAATTAGTTTTTTCATATCCATTTTGCATACCCCGCAAAAAAAGTTGTTGACAGCTTCAATTTTGATGCTGTAGATTGCGCTTCAGTTTTGAAGCGCATCCAATTTGTGCATCTAGAATGCCTCTAAAGCGTTTTGGTGTCAATTAAACAAAGTCGGCGGGGGATTCAATGCAACAACGCTTTTTCCAACAGAGCTTTAATTTCATCGGTCGAGGCCAGCTTGCTAGCTTCAATTCTGATGATTGGAATCTCAGCGGCATTCAGCGCGGCATCCTTGTCACCATCTGCTTTTTGTCTATTTTCTTGTTCGTGCGTTTTTCCGTCAAGCTCAATGCAAGCCAGTACAACAAGCGATTTATTGCAGATCACAAAATCAACGCTTTTTCTGCTGATTTTGTTAAACCAAGATTGCCAGTTTTTCGTTTTCTTTATTCCCACTATATCGGCAAGTCTTACTTGCGCCATGACGTAGCAATTTGGCATTGCCTCTACCAGTCGATGAAACAGCACTTGTTCTTTTTCGTTCAGAAGAGTTTTTTTCTTGAAGTAGGGCAGGGCTCTACTTCCTGTTACTTCTTTGTTTTTGAGCGTGGCTATTTTAAAAACGATCAGAAGGATTGCAACGATTACAACAACCAAAATTATCAAATTCAATTTATCTCTCCTGTGTCAGTCAGTCGCGGGGTTCAGAGTTTACCACTGGCAATTTAATCAACTACCTGAAAGGCTCAAAATGTTAACCCTCGAATGCACAGTTTTAAACGTAATCGCCAAGAAAGGCGGTTCTTTCACTGATAAAGAAACAGGTGAGGTCAGAATCACCAAGGATGGCCATGTTGCCCAACTTCAATGGGTGGAAGAAAACAAGGGCGTAAAAAAAATCATCATGAAAGATATTAACGTCAAGTCGATGGGTGACCATTACATCAAATTGCAAGGTAAGCGCATCCGTGTTCAGGTTGGTATTTATGAAAGTGAACAAACTCGCAAGCCCGAGCTTTACATCCCCGAAGGTTCAATCCCAATGGCTGTTGCTGCCTAATGTTTTTCTCCTTAAAAGCGCGGTTTTGCTTTATCCCCTCACTCGCGAGGGGTTTTTGTGTTGCGTCTGGTCTATCTGTTTCGGCAGCCTTTCAGGGGTTGATCGGGCGCAACACAAAAACGGTCGGTTTTAGAGTACGGGTTCTATGTAATACCCGTACTTTGTGCCATGGGTGGCACCTTTACACTAAATTACCCCCCGTACTTTGTCTCATGGGTGGGACTTATGCTAATTGATTGGTTAACTCTTCGTTATCCAATTACTCCTGAATTAGGGGCGCATTTGCATCAAAAGATTATTGATTCATTGGGGAAAATCACCAAAATAAGCGGTTCAGGTGAGATTCTTTGGGAAAAAGTAGAGCCGGATTGGGATGCTATCCGGTCGGATTCGTCCGGCTTGTTCTGGTCGATTACTGCCGATGAGACTTCACAGCGTTATTTGACTATCGGCGGGAGCCCTTCAAGCGTCTTAAACAAGGGCGTTAATGTGTTTGGTTCCTTACAGGTTGCTTTGTGCGCTCCTGTACTGATTCAACACGCTGGAAAGGCTCTTGGTGCAATTCTTCCTAATTGGCGGCTCTGGCAATGTCGCCGTATGGATATCACCATGAATTATGACCTTGGTAATTCTGCTCAAGTTAAGCAAGCTCTATCCATGCTGTTGAGAACCGATGCGCCACGCCGTAGGACTAACAGTGACAGAAGGGGAGGGGATACCGTTTATTGGAACCCTTCAAGCGATTTACAAGCTGGCAAGGCCTATCACAAAGGCGCGCACCTTCGCATGCAAAAACGTAAAGGAAATATAGAAATTGAAGAAGAGACTTTAATTCTTGCTGACAACCTTTTGCGGCTTGAATTAAAGCTTGGCTCCCGCTGGTTCCGTAGGTTGCGCGATGCTCAAAAAGACTGGCGAGAATTTTCAGCAATTCAATTATTTAATATTCATAACAATTTTTTTTCGTCGCTGATAGGCGGTGCAGATGTGGAGGTACACGATATGGGAACTTTACTTATTGAGCTTGAAAAACACGCCCCGTCAAAAGGTCAGGCTCTAGCGGCTCATCGAACATGGGGACTGATTAAAACAGTTGGTTACACTCAAACAAAAGAAAGTACACCCAAACGCACATTTATGCGCCATTGCGCCTTGCTCCGTGAAGCTGGAATTTCCTCGGCTGATTTATGCGCAGGCGTAGTTATTCCATTCCGTAAACAAACCTTAGTGCTTGGACAGCCTGTAACAGAGTGGGCAGAGATTCGGAGGGCTGCTTAAATGCCTAACGTCCGCATCTGTGGCGAGTGTTCCCGCATGATTGAAACAGTTTGTATTGAACACGTTAAACGCACTGATCATAACGCTGTTGCATGCGTTTATTTTAAAAAAAATCTGGCGTTATTGCCCGAAAAGAATACGGGGTATTACACCCCTTATGAGGGTGTCCTGAATTTTGTGTAAACGGAATTTCGTTACTGCTGAGGCATCCTGTCCTCGAACTGAATAGTAAACCGATTTAGCGCAGCTTTCCAATCACGGATTGGCATCGTCCATTTTTTGCTG
>JBAZVN010000014.1:0-89400 GCA_041660815.1 Gallionellaceae bacterium
GAACAGGACAGTGAAACGACTTCGCGCCAATGATAGTGTGCACCTCGCATGTGAAAGTAGGTCATCGTCAGACTCCTTATAAACAATACGCCCCTCCAGAAATGCAGGGGCGTTTTGCTTTTGCAGCAAGCTAAAATTGTATAATGATTTAAATTTCTGGGCACCCATTCGTAACCGACAAACTGCAAGAGAGTTCAATTTTCTGCAGCAGCTCCCGG
Organism: Gallionellaceae bacterium; assembly: GCA_041660815.1. GTDB lineage: Bacteria > Pseudomonadota > Gammaproteobacteria > Burkholderiales > Gallionellaceae > PALSA-1006. Next base: position 219 of record JBAZVN010000014.1, read on the forward strand.
CACGAATCCTTCGTATCCTCTAACACACTGAGTCACAACTGCCACAGGCCAAGCCACAGTATTTGATGACCTGGCACGGCGGAAGATCTGCTGATCTGTGGTTTCTCTCAAGGCATAGACAAGTTCGATTGCCTGCTGCCTTTGCCGCAATTTTTCCCGCTACTGAAGTTAATTTGACTTGTGCGGTTGAATTTTCTATTCTCATGAACAAAGGCTGAAGCAATTCAAATTTAGCCAGCTTACCTATCGACATCTCCCAATTGCGGGTCTATATATTTCTCATTTAAATCAACCAGTTATGATAAAACTTCTACTAATATTTTTGGCCGTTTCTCCCTCTCTTGCTGTTGCGCGCGAGATGTCTTTCATACAAATTTCGCCTGATATTTACGTTCACTACGGCGAGCATAAAGACATTGACGCTGGTTATGGAGGCGACATCTGTAATCTCAGTTTCGTCATCGGCAAAAAAGGCATCGCCGTCATTGACACCGGAGGCTCGCCCAAAGTCGGTGCTCTACTTCACGAGGCCATACGCAAGGTTTCCCAGCTCCCGATTCTTTATGTCATCAATACCCACGTTCACCCTGACCACGTCTTAGGCAACGCCGCCTTTGAGGCCGATCACCCGACCTTCGTCGGGCACAGCGAATTGCCCCACAATCTGGCGCAGCGCAAAGAAAGCTACTTGCGCAATTTACCCGCTTGGGTTGGCGCTAGCACAAGTGGAAATGAAGTCATCCCGCCCACCATGACTGTCAGCGCAAACAGCACGCTTGATTTGGGCGGGCGGGAGCTGCGCTTAACGGCATATCCCACAGCGCATAGCAGCACAGACATGACCGTGCTTGATACAAAGAGCAACACGTTGTGGACTGGCGACCTGCTGTTTATTGAACGCACTCCATCGCTGGATGGCGACATTGTCGGTTGGCTCGGCGTAATTAAGCAGCTAGAAGACATTCAAACCAGCCTCACCGTCCCCGGACACGGTACCGCCACCACCGATGGACACACTGCACTTGAGAATGAGCAGCGCTACCTATTAACCCTGCTGAGTGATATTCGCAGCGCGATCAAGCAAGGGCGCGACATGGACGAGACCATCAAAACTGCGGCGCAATCAGAACAAGGCAAATGGGTGCTTTTCGACATCATCAATCGGCGCAACGCAGCCGTGCTTTTCCCAAAGCTGGAATGGGAATAATTGTCCTTCTGGGTTCCAATTTTTCGGATTAGGAAAGAGGACTCCGTGACAATACGCACAGTTGGCCATACTTTTTTAGCGCTGATTATTCTATTGTTGCACGCCTCAGCGGTATGCGCTGCAGAGGCGGTGCGGGTCGGTGTGTTTTCCTATCAGGGCGCGGAACGTGCCGAGTCAGACTGGGCGTCTACTTTTAAGCATCTCAGGAAAACTTTGCCGCAATATAGTTTTTATGCGATGCCGGGCGACCTTAAAACCCTGACTGATGATGTGGCGGCTAATCGCCTTGACTTTATTATCACCAATCCGGGGCACTATGTTGAATTAGAGGCTGAGTACGGTGCTGCCCGCATTGCAACAGTTGAAATTCAAGGGGGGCCAGTACCGAGTGAAGCGGTTGGGGCGGTAATTTTTACGCGTGCGGCACGGACAGATATAGCTAGTTTGCATGATTTGCGCGGCAAGCGTTTGGCCGCAGTAGCTGCTGAAACTTTCGGGTTTCGCCAGGCGTGGAGGGAGATGTTGAAGGAGGGCGTTGATCCTTTTTCAAATTTAGCAGAGCTTTCATTTACAGGTTTTCCGGTAAAGCGGGTGGTCGACGCGGTTCGTGATGGGACATCTGATGCGGGTGTTGTACGAACCTGCGTTCTTGAAGAGATGGTCGCAAAAGGATTGGCGCGAGCGGATGAATTTCATGTCGTCGCTGCGCACACCATACCAGGTTTGGGCTGCCAAACTTCAACGCGGCTATATCCTGATTGGCCTTTTGTCAAACTTTCCCACACGTCGGCAACGCTGGCCAAGCAAGTGGCGCGGGCCCTGTTGTCAATGCCGGTGGAGGCCAATAGGCAAGATTGGACAGTGCCGGTAGATTATCACTCGGTGCTGGATCTTTATTATGATTTGCAAATAGGGCCGTACGAAATATTACGGCAGCACAGTTTGGCAAATATTTTGTGGAGCTACCGATATTGGCTGACGTTACTTGCGCTTAGCCTCATCTGGTGGATCATTCACGTTCTCCGCGTGGAGCATTTAATTCGTAAACGTACCAGAGAGTTGCACGAGGCAAACCAGAAGGCGCGTCTGCGCCGGGAAGAGTTGGAGCACGCTTCGCGTCTTTCGCTGGTCGGTGAGATGGCGGGTAGTTTGGCGCATGAAATCAGCCAGCCCTTGGCGGCCATAGCAAATTATGCCCGCGGCTGCGAGCGTCGTATGCAGCAGGGCGGCGATCAAGCCGAAATTTTGCATGGCGTACGGCAGATCGCTGCGCAGGCCGAACGGGGCGGGGAAGTGGTGCGTAACATGCGCTCTTTCGTGCGCAAGCGCCAGCCATTCTTGTGTCGTCTCGATCCGGATTTGCTGATCTCCGACACCTTGGCCTTGTTTGCTCCTCTGGCGGAACGGCGCAACGTGCTGATTGAGCTGGAGCCGCACGATTCGCTACCGGCTGTTGCTGCCGACAAGTTGCAGCTAGAGGAGGTTTTGCTTAATCTCTTGCAGAATGCGGCCGATGCGATTGAGGGCAAGCCTGAAGGAAAAATTTCGATCCGGGCGAGCAGCGCCGGTGGTGTGGTTGAGATAGGCATTGCCGACACGGGGCCGGGACTGGATGATGAAGCGATGCGGCGATTATTTGAGACTTTTTTTACGACAAAGCCGCAGGGGCTCGGTTTGGGGCTTTCCCTGAGTCGTAGCATTATTGAATCTCATGGTGGCAGGTTATGGGCGGAAAATATACCAGGGGGGGGCGCTCTGTTTCGATTCACGCTCCCCGTTGCAAAAGGATAAGTAAATGACTGGCGAGATAGCAACGGTTTATGTGGTGGACGATGACTCCGCCATGCGTGACTCCATCGAGTTTTTAGTTTCTTCAGTAGGCTATCAATGTCAAAGCTATGCCTCGGCGGAAGCGTTTCTCGAAGTCTTCAAAGCGGGCGAGGCGGCATGTTTGGTACTCGATGTGCGTATGCCGAAAATGGGCGGGCTGGAATTGCAGCGGGTGTTGGCCGGGCAAGGCGCTACGCTGGGTTTGGTGTTCGTAACCGGACACGGCGATATACCGATGGCGGTCACGGCGATGCGCGGCGGCGCGGTGGATTTTTTGGAAAAGCCGTTTAACGATCAACGGTTACTGGACTGTATTAATGAGGCGTTGCGTTACTCGATGCGCATGACCAATGCCGCCAAATGTCGCGCGGCGGTCGTCACCCGTCTGGCGCAATTAACCGCACGGGAGCGGGACGTGTTGGATCTGGTAATGGCGGGTAAACCGAACAAGGTGATCGCGCTTACCCTTGATCTTTCGGTCAAAACAGTGGAAGTTCATCGCAGTAAAGTCATGGAAAAAATGGCAGTGATGTCGGTAGCAGAGCTGGCATGCTGCGTTAATCTCGCTAAATAGGGAAAACCCTAATTCTCTTTAGGTTCACATCAATAGGATTAGTTTTGAATTGTTGTAGTATCGCCACGCAACGAAGCTAGTCGGCTGGAGATTGCATCTGGTTTGGGTTGTAATTGAATGAAAATTAAAAGGGAGGCTTTGATGATAAATTTGGAACGCCGTAAGGCACTTAAAGCAGGTGGTGGGCTTGGACTGATGGCACTGTTTGGCGCGCTTGGTTTGCTGAACACTAAAGCAGCATTGGCGGATTGGAATGCGACAGCTTTCTCGGCCAAGTCAATGGATGAAGCACTGGCGGCAATGGGTGTGAGCACGGCTGAAAATAACGCGGTTTTCATTCAATTGAGTGTGCCGGAAATTGCTGAAAACGGTGCTGTTGTGCCCGTTAAGGTAACGAGCACAATGCCAAACGTCGAGCAGATTTCCATTTTTGTCGACAAGAATCCGAACGTATTGGCCGCTAACTTTACTCTTCCGGCAGGAACCGAGGCGATGGTAACGACGCGCGTGAAAATGGGTAAAACCGGCAATATCGTTGCGCTGGTAAAGGCGGACGGTAAATTTTATCGCGTCGCTAAAGAAGTAAAAGTGACTGCGGGCGGCTGCGGCGGTTAATCGCTTGCTGTGATATTTCAATCGATTAAAGGATGAAAAAATAATGGGCAATCCAATGAAAATTCGCGCTTCCGTAAAGGATGGCGTGACGGAAGTTAAAGTGCTGATGCAGCATGAAATGGCAACCGGGCTGGGAAAAGACGCGGAAGGTGCACTAATTCCGGCATGGTTTATCACCGAAGTTAAAGCGCAGCATCAGGGGCGTACCGTAATGGAAGCACAGTGGGGGCAGTCAATATCCAAGAACCCGTATGTGGTTTTCCGTTTTAAGGGCGGCGCGGCGGGTGAAAAAGTGACAGTTACCTGGATTGATAACAAGGGCGACAGTCGTATTGATGAGGCAGTAATCAGCGCGTAATTAGTCGAAATTTAAATGGTCGTGGTAACACGGCCTTATTCCTTGGGGGTTATAGATGAGAACCAGTAACGTAAGTAAAGCAATTCTGGTGTTGGCGTTAGCGGCCAGCCATATGGCGCTGGCGGCTGAAACAGAGGTGTCGGATAGCGATCGCATTGCGCAATATCGTGAAATGATTAGCGATGGTAATCCCGCTGATTTCGATGAGATGGCCGGAGAAACCTTGTGGAAAACACCGGGCGGGCCGAACAAGGCAAGCTTGGAAACCTGTGATCTGGGTAAAGGGGCGGGCGTGGTAAAAGGGGTTTACACAGCGTTACCGCGTTACTTTAAAGATACCGGGAAAGTGCAGGATTTGGAGTCGCGCTTGTTGACCTGTATGACAACCATTCAGGGTATCCCTGAAGAGGCGATTACTGCCAAGCCGTTTAATTCGGATAAGAAAAAATCTGATATTTCTTCCTTGGCGACGTATGTGGTCGGCCAGTCCAAGGGCATGAAGATGAAGGTGTCGGTCAGGCATCCCAAGGAAAAAGAGGCGTATGAAATCGGCAAGCGTATTTTTAACTATCGCGCCGGCCCGTATGATTTTGCCTGCTCAACTTGTCATGCCACCAGCAACGTGCGTATTCGTTTGCAAGACCTGCCTAACTTTAATGTGAAGAAAGATGCGCAATCGGCTTACAGCAGCTGGCCTGCTTACCGTGTTTCGCAAGGGCAAACGCGTTCTTTCCAATGGCGTTTGAATGACTGCTTCCGTCAACAGCGTTTCCCCGAGCCGAAATTTGTTTCGGAGGCCACCATTGACCTGGCGATGTTTCTGGCAGTTAGCGCAAATGGTGTCGAGTACGCTGGTCCGGGTCTAAAACGTTAACGTAATGCTTGCGTGGCAATTTGTTCGCTGCCGCGCCGGTAAGGAGATAAAAGTATGAATGCAAAATGGATGATTGGAATGGTGGCAAGCGTCTCTCTGGCCGTGCTGGCAATGCCGGTGCAGGCTGCTAAAGCGGATGCGGCGCTGGATGCCAAAACGGCTGAGATCGTTAAGCGTGATTTTCGTGATAAAGGCATCGCTAAAGCAGATCGGGTAATTCAGGATGAATTGCAGGCGAAGTGCAGCCAATATCTGGATAAGTTGCCGCCTAAGTTGAAGTTAAAGCTGGAAACGGAGCAAGCGGAAAGTTTGAAATTTCCTGCGGATGGCAACATGATGGGCGATTGGAAAGCCGGTGAAAAGTTGGCTCAGGATGGCTCGGGAATGACTTGGAGCGACAAGGCGGATAAGCCGGCGGGGGGGAATTGCTACAACTGCCATCGCTTGTCCACCAAGGAAATTTCTTATGGCACCATCGGCCCCAGCCTGATGAACTACGGTAAGATTCGTGGCAACGGTGAAGACATTCAGCGTCACGTTTATGGCCATATCTACAACGCAAAAGCCTACAACGCCTGTGCCAACATGCCGCGATTCGGCTACCGTGGCGTACTCACGGAAGCTAACATTAAGGATTTGGTTGCGTTGTTGCTAGATCCAGAATCGCCCGTTAACAAGTAATGCGCTGTGAAAAATTTCTCAATTTAATCAATATGTTGAGTTGTTAACCTCACCCCCGCCCCTCTGCTGGCGTGAGGTTTCGTATTAAAACAAGCTGTCATCCCATCTGCCCCATTTGAAAGTTTATAGCGAAGGAAGCTTCCATGGACATGAATCGTCGCGAGTTTTTACAATTATTGGCTATCGCATCGGCCGGTGGTTTTCTGTTGAGCAACAAGGAAAGTTACGCGGCGAGTAATGCGTCTGGCATGTATGACTTGGCGCGTTACGGCAATGTCAGCCTGTTGCATATCACTGATTCCCACGCACAACTTAACCCGATGTTTTTCCGCGAGCCGGAAATTAATCTGGGGGTGGGGGAAATGGCGGGACATCCACCGCATCTGGTGGGCAGCGCGTTGCTCAAGCATTTTGGCATTAAGCCGGGCACGCCTGAGGCGCATGCTTACACCAGTTTGAACTATGTTGATGCCGCACAAAATTATGGCAAGGTGGGCGGTTTTGCGCATCTCGCCACCCTGGTTAAGCAGATGCGTGCTTCACGCCCCGGTGCGTTGTTGCTGGACGGTGGCGATACGTGGCAGGGTAGCGGTCAAGCTTTGTGGACAAAGGGTCAGGACATGATTGATGCCTGTCTGGAGCTGGGTGTTGATGTGATGACTATGCACTTTGAGTGCATGTACGGAGCGGCGCGGATCAAGGAGGCGGAAGACGGTGTGTTGCGCGGCAGGATGGATGTGGTAGCGCAGAATGTCAAAACTACCGATTTTGGCGACCCGGTTTTTAAGCCGTATGTAATTAAAGAGATTAATAAAATTCCGGTGGCTATCATCGGCCAAGCATTCCCCTATAGCACCATTGCCAATCCGCGCTATTTCGTGCCGGACTGGTCGTATGGCATTCAGGAAGAAAGTCTTCAGGCTACAATCGACGAGACACGCAAAAAAGGCGCGCAAGTCGTGGTTCTGCTGTCGCACAACGGTATGGATGTCGATCTCAAGCTGGCATCGCGCGTGAGTGGTTTGGATGCCATCCTGGGTGGGCATACGCATGACGGTATTCCGGCGCCGATGCCGGTCAAAAATCACGGCGGCACAACGCTCGTCACGAATGCGGGCTCCAACGGCAAGTTTTTGGGTGTGTTGGATTTTGATGTTAAGGCGGGCAAGGTGGCGGGCTTCCGTTACAAACTGTTGCCGGTGTTCTCTAATTTGCTAGCCGCCGATGCGAGTATGACGGCGTTGATTAAAAAGCACCGGATGCCTTATGAGGCTAAGCTTTCCGAAAAGTTGGCGATTACCGATGGCTTGCTCTACCGCCGTGGCAACTTCAACGGCAGTTTCGATCAGGTGATTCTTGATGCGATGATGAAAGAAAAAGATGCGCCGATTGCGCTCTCTCCCGGCTTCCGTTGGGGCACGTCATTGTTGCCCGGCTCTGCCATTACGATGGACGACGTGATGAATCAAACCGCGATCACTTATCCGACCAGCACTCTCACCGATATGACCGGCATGCAGATTAAAACTGTGCTGGAAGATGTGTGCGACAACCTGTTTAATGCTGATCCGTATTATCAACAGGGGGGCGACATGGTGCGGGTGGGCGGGTTGGAATATACCTGTGAACCCGGTGCCAAGATGGGTAACCGGATTCAGGATATGCGATTGGGTGGTAAGCTGTTGGACGCGAACAAAGTGTACAAGGTGGCGGGTTGGGCACCGGTAACTGAAGCGGCGCGTGACAAGGGCGGCGAGCCGATCTGGGATCTCGTTGCACGGCATCTGCGCAGTGAAAAAGTAGTGAAGGTCACTGCGCCTAATGTACCTAAACTTAAAGGCGTAACGGGAAATCCCGGCATTGTCTAAGGAGTTGCTGATTTATCCCGAAAACGGCAATTCAAGCCACAGAGAACACAAAACTTTTCTCAGATATTAGTACTCACCCGACAGGTGAAAAAAAGCGATGCTAATCTTTTGCTTTTTCTCTGTGATCTCTGTGTTCTCTGTGGCAAATGTTTTTTCTAGGTTTATTCGTTGTTCCCGCCTTAAACGTACTTTTAATAACTAACTGAAAGGATGAACATGAAAAAAATATTGGGTTTGTTTGCATGGTTGTTGCTGGCCGCAACTCAATCGGCTGTTGCTTCAGGCGCTGCCCATGGTATTAGTTACACCGATGTAAAGCTGCAAATCGCGCGCATTCAAGTGCAAGACAGCATCAGTTTTGATGATGCGATTGAATCGCTCAAGCTGCGCGCCAATCAGCACAACCTTAAGTTTGTGGGAGTAAGCCAGCTTTCCAAAGAGATAGCCGCGCTGACCGGAAAACCTGCCAAGCGTACAGAAATATTTAGTTTCTGCGACGGGATTACCGCCAACAAGCTGCTGACAGCCGACCCGATGATGGTTTCTTACATGCCTTGCCGGATCGCGATTATCGAGGATAGCGCGGGTAAGCGTTGGGTGATCTCAATGATGATGGATCTAAATTTAATCAAGACGTTACCGCAAGAAGCGCGCGACAGCGCGGAGCGTGTCATGGCCGCGATGAAAGACATGATGGTGGCAGCAAGCAAGGGCGATCTCTAAAAATCTGCCAACTGGCAACTTGGTTGAAAAGTTCTTTTTAAGGGCAAGCAATGAAGAAATATATCGGCCAACAGGTTCGCAAATTGCTGACTGCTTTCTTGCTGGTTCCTGCGTTGGCAAGCGCGGCGGATGGTCATTCCATCGCGCTTCAGGGCGGGGGAAATCAGGCGGCGATGCCTTGTGTTGCTTGTCACGGTGAGGGTTTACGGGGAAACCCTGAATTGGTTGCGCCAAGAATCGCGGGTTTGCCGGAAGATTACATCGCCAAACAACTGCGAGATTTTAATGCTGGCAGCCGACACAATGAGCAAATGCAGGCGGTGGCGCGTGCGTTGACGCAAGATGAAATTGCCGCAGTCGCAAAAGATTTTTCTGTACTCCCCAAGGTAAACGTATTAGCGGACATGCCGTTGCGTCCGGCACCTGATACTGCCGCCTGGCTGGACATGCGCGGCGCATGGGAGCGGAATATTCCGCCCTGCACCTCCTGCCATGGTTCGAATGGCATGGGGATTGGCAATGCTTTTCCACCGCTCGCGGGACAGTCGGCTGCGTATCTGAAAGCACAGCTTCACGCGTTTAAAAATGCTGCGAAAAATGAGAAGCCCAATCGCAAAAAACAAATGGCAGCGGCGACTAAACGACTCAACGATCCCAATGGTTTGATGCGTCACATTGCGGCTAGTCTGACGGATGCTGAAATTAAAATGCTGGCCGAATATTTTTCAGCATGGGCGGTGTCGGATGAACCGATTGCGCCGAATCGCGTCTTTTTGAAATAGATACGACTGGCGTAAATTCAAATGAACCCGTTCATTAAAAAACTGATTGTAATACTGCTGCTGTCGGGCGCGGGAAATGTGCTGGCGGCTACTTCAAGCAACCTTAACGACCAGAGCCAATTAGCCAAAGCGCCGAGTACAAAAGACCAAGTTTATTTTAAACCGCCTGCCGAAGCGACATTGCCGAACAATGCATTTGGCGAATTGGTGCGCAGGGGCGAGGCGTATTTCGTGAATACTAAAGCGTTGGCGCCGCAATATGTAGGCAACGAACTCAACTGTGTGAACTGTCATTTGGATCGCGGGCGTATGGCGAATTCGGCGCCACTGTGGGCTGCTTATTCGATGTACCCCGCGTACCGCAAAAAAAATAACAAGGTGAATACCTTTGCCGAGCGGATGCAGGGTTGCTTTAAATTCAGTATGAACGGTGTCGTGCCGGCGGCAGATTCCGAAGTGCTCGTTGCCCTTACCGCTTATTCCTATTGGCTTTCCAGCGGTGTGCCGATTGCACGGGAACAGCCGGGGCGGGGCTACGCCGAGCCCGCGCAACCGGCGGGGGGATATAACGTTGAGAATGGAAAAAAAGTTTTTGAAAGTCGTTGCGTTACTTGTCACGGCGCAGACGGAGCCGGTCAAAAAGTGGGGGCAAGTTATGTGTTTCCGCCGCTCTGGGGTAAAGACTCTTTTAACTGGGGTGCCGGAATGCACCGTATCAATACGGCTGCCGGATTTATTAAACACAGTATGCCGTTGGGGGAGGGCAACTCGCTGAGTGATAAAGAAGCGTGGGATGTGGCAGCCTACGTCAACATGCACGAACGCCCGCAAGATCCGCGTCTGATTAATGGTGATATCGAGCAGACGCGCAAAAAATTTCATGCGGAAGACGGGGTGAATTTGTACGGGGTAATAGTGAACGGTGTGCTGATCGGGCAGGGTACTAAATAATAGATAGGTAGAGGGAATTGTGAAAATATTCAATAAAATCAGTGTGTTGGTATTTTTATGGATATCGTGCGCTGCAAATGCAGCCACGCAAGTGGAAGTCAGCCGTGATCAGGTGGTTATTCAAGTGAGCGACAATGTGCCGGCCAAGTGGACGCTGGCACTCAACAACGCCAGAAACGTGCAAGAGGCAGCTGGCAAAGACAAGGTGGATGTTGAGATCGTCGTTTATGGTCCGGGCATTGATATGCTCAAGATCGAATCCGAAATAGCCAATAAAATCGACAAGGCGATTGGTGAAGGCGTCAAAATTGTTGCCTGTCAAAACACCATGAAGGCGCAGAATTTGAGCCAGTCCGATATGCTGCCGTCAATCAGTTACGTACCGGCTGGCGTTGTTGAAATCATCCGCAAAGAAAAGCAGGGCTGGGCTTATCTTCGCCCGTAAGTTACTTTAGAAAAAATCAACGGATGGCTATTCTTATTTGGCCGCTTCGGCCAGACGTTCCAGGCATTTGAGAACCTTAGCGCTGACCGCTCCCGGTTTATTGACTTGGTTGGCGACGGCGCAAATATCTGGAATAACCCGACTGACAGTGTTGTATAATTTTTCGAGTTAAATGGCAGCTTGGCAAGCCGATCTTTAGCGGAAGTCAATAGCAAGATATAACTTGAAAACACTGGGAGAGGCGCCGCGATGCAACCGATAACTAGTCACTTGATAATTTGTGTCATGCTGACTTTAGCCTGTGGCAGCACTGCCTCCGCCCAGACATCCGAAGAGGAAGATTTTGCCTTAGTCTACGGAGATAAGTCCAATATCAGCATCGCCACAGGTAGTAAACAATCGTTGCGCCGCGCCCCGTCCGTAGCGTCGGTCATCACCGCCGAGGACATCGCCGCGATGGGGGCCACTGATCTGGATGAAGCGCTCGAAGCAGTGCCCGGAATGCACATATCTCACAGCACCGTCAGCTACGTCCCGCAGAATATTATCCGCGGCATTTACAGTAGCAACAACCCGCAAACGCTGATGCTGCAAAACGGCATCCCGACCACCACCATATTCACCGGCAGCAAAGGCAACGCTTGGGGCGGTTTGCCGCTCGAGAACGTGGCTCGCATCGAAATCATCCGCGGCCCCGGCTCTGCCCTTTATGGGGCTGATGCTTATGCTGGTGTAATCAATATCATCACCAAAACGGCGGCGGAGACTCCAGGAACCCAATTCGGCATGCGTTACGGCTCATTTAATACCAAAGATATCTGGGTGCAGCACGGCAGCGAGTGGGATGCTTTGAATATGGCCGTCTATTTGCGAATCGGCAGCACCGATGGACTCAAGCAAACGATCACTGACGATGCCCAGACCCGCCTCGACCGACTTTTCGGCACGGCTGCCTCCCTCGCTCCCGGCCCTGTCCATACGGGCCATGAGGCTGTTGATGGCGGCCTCGATTTTGGATATGACAAATGGCGTTTGAACATCGGCTATAAATTGCGGGACAAACTGCACCTCGGTGCCGGTATAGCCTCCGCGTTGGATCCCTTGGGTTCAGAAAAAAGCGAGCGCATCACCACCGATATTTCCTGGACATCACCCAATGTGTCGCAAGACTTGGGGTTGGGTTTCAATGCCAGCGTTATGCAATATAACGACACCGTTTTGTCCCCTTTGGTGATCTATCCGCCGGGGGTGACTTTTCCCACCGGCGCCTTTCCCAACGGGATGATCGGTGCCCCTGAAAAATGGGAACGGGATACCAGACTTTCCGCCTTCGCCACCTATTCGGGATTTAACAACCATCAATTGCGCTTTGGTATTGGCCACGACGATCTGAACTTATACAAAACGGCGGAACGCAAAAATTTCACGCTCACTGCTACCGGCTTGCCGATACCGCTCGGTTCGGTCATCGATTTCAGCAACACCGCGCCCTTCATGCTCCCGCAACGGCGCAAGATTGATTACTTTTATACTCAGGATGAATGGAATTTTGCCCGCGACTGGACACTCACCGCCGGGGTGCGCCACGACAACTATTCTGATTTCGGCGGCACCACGACCCCCCGCTTGGCCGTAGTTTGGGATGCCACGCAGGATCTCACCGCCAAGCTACTCTACGGACAGGCGTTCCGCGCCCCCGCTTTCGTCGAAAAATACAGCATCAACAATCCAGTGCAGCAGGGCAACCCGGATCTGAAACCGGAGACTGACCGCACATTGGAAGCCGCCTTCTCCTGGCAGGCGCGCATAGATACTCAGTTCAACCTGAATTTCTTCCGCTACGAAATGAAAGACATCATCCGACTCATCGCTAACACGGCCCCGGCGGTCGGCTCAACCTATAACAATACTGGCGGTCAGCACGGCAGCGGCATGGAGCTGGAAACGGTATTGGATTACAGCCCCACGATGCGCCTGATCGGAAACTATTCCTACCAGCAGTCGATCGACGAGACCACTCATCAGGATGCCGGCTATGCGCCCCACCACCATCTTTATCTGCGCACCGACTGGCGTTATTTAAGCGGCTGGTTCGCCAGCGCGCAGCTCAACCGGGTAATGGATCGCAAACGCGCTGCCGGTGATAATCGGCCCAAAGTGCCGGACTACACCACAGTGGATATTACCGTGCGCAGCCCGACCAAGGGTTCGTGGGACTTCTCATCCTCGGTGCGAAACCTGTTCAACGCCGATGTCCGCGAACCTACGGCTCCCACCCTGATTCCCAACGACCTGCCCATGGCACCGCGCTCCCTGTGGGTGCAGGCAACGTACAAGATGTGAGGGACGCAGACCGAAGTTTAGTTTGACTAGTGCGCTTGAATTTCCTATTCTTGCCCGTATGAGAACCGCACAAGAAATCCCCGACTCTATAGACGGATACATTGCCGCTTTTCCGCGTGATGTTCAAACCATTCTAGAACAACTACGGCAAACGATACGTACAGCCGCGCCGGATTCGACGGAAAAAATTAGCTACCAAATGCCGACCTTTTTCCTGAACGGCAACCTCGTACATTTCGCGGCATACAAAAATCACATCGGTTTTTATCCGACACCCAGTGGCATCGGCGCTTTTCAGGAGGAACTGAAAGAATTTAAAACCTCGAAAGGCGCGATCCAGTTTCCGCTGGGTAAACCATTGCCGCTGAGGCTGCTGAAAAAGATCGTTGAATTTCGTGTGCGGGAGAATTTGAAATGACGAAGTAATGGGCGAAATATTTTGTGTTTTGCAGCCTGATGATAGCATGCTGATTTTGTCATAATTATATGATTTATAAGCGAAATTTAATGTGCAATCCCGTCAATCAGTTCATTGAAATAGCGCCTGATTCGCCGACGCAACACGCCCTCGTGCCACAGCCGAAAAAAGGCAAAGCTACCATCGCTACCATCGAATACGGGCTGCTGGGCGGCAAGCCTTACGGCTACACGCTGGAAGAGCTGAAATTCGCCACCCATTTGCAGCACAAGCAGATATCGCCCGCCGAAGTGGCAGCGCATCGCGAGCAATTGTGGGACGACTATTTCGCCAAGCCTTGTGCCTGCATGCGCGCTTCGCCGCTGACCAAACAATACGGCTGGGGGGCGCATTACGACGCGAACGGAAAGATCGCGCTGTATGCTGCCGAGAGCGAGGAATATCGGCGCTTCGTCCGGGATAAACACATCAGGAAATTTTTTGCCATGCGCAGCAAACGCGGATAGATCATTAACATGAAAAAATATATCGCACTGTTTCGCGGCATCAATGTCGGCGGTAACAACAAGTTGCCGATGAAGGAGTTGGTATCCGTGATGGAGGGGCTGGGGATGAAGGAGGTTCGCACCTATATCCAGAGCGGCAACGCGGTGTTTTCTTGCGGCGAAACCGGGCGGGAAAAACTCGGCGCGAGGATAAGCGCCGCTATCAAACAAAGCCACGGCTTCGAGCCATGGGTTCTACTACTGCAAGCTGATGAGCTGGCGAAAGCCATCCGCGCCAACCCGTTCCCGCAAGCCGAAGCAGAGGGCAATACTTTGCATTTCAACTTCCTCAAGTCCGTTCCGCTCAGCCCCAATCTGGCCGGGATGGAAAAAGTGAAAGCCGCAAACGAATGTTTTCAACTGAAAGGCGAGGTGTGTTATCTGCATGCGCCGGACGGCATAGGTCGCTCCAAACTCGCGGCCAGCATGGAACGCATGCTTGGCGTGCCGATGACCGGACGCAATTGGAACACGGTGCAGAAATTGCGCGAAATGATGGGCAAGGAATGACCGCCATTGCTGATTGTCCTGATCCGGGCCTCAAGTCACTTCAGATGCTGGAAAAAACTCTACTGACATCACGCTGTCAGCAGCAGGTACGTAGCATTCTCTTTGCCGGATGTTCCGGTACAACGGAAAAGGAGAAAAATATGAACAAAGTCAATCATATCCCTGCGGGATTTCAGCCGATAACGCCTTACCTGATTGTGAAAGGAGCAGCAGAAGCGATCCGGTTTTATCAGCAAGCATTTTGCGCGATCGAGGTCGGACGTATCACCACGCCGGACGGGGTGATTGGACATGCAGAATTAAAGATTGATGAAGCCAGGCTCATGTTGTCGGAAGAGATGCCAGCCTGGAAAAACAAAAGTCCCCGGACCTTGGGCGGAACCAGCGTCGGCATTGTGCTGTACGTGCCCGATGTGGATACCACCTTCCAGCGAGCGCTGGATGCAGGGGCAACACAGGTTGAGCCGCTTCAGAATCAATTCTACGGCGATCGCGCCGGAATGCTGACCGATCCATTCGGCCACAACTGGTACATCATGACGCATATCGAAGATGTTTCTTTCCCGGAGACGCAGAGGCGTAGTGATGCGATGTTTGTCGCACAGCATTAATGCCGGGAAACTGAATTGGAATCCCCTCAAACCGGATGAGACGCAAACAATAAACTGCGGGAGTTGGGGTGATGTAATTTATATAACTTATTGATTATATTAGTTAATTAAGAATAATTTTTGCTGTATTTTCTCATTATTTATGAATACTACAGATAAACGCTACTGGATCGGTGTCGCCTCAAAGGAGCATGTGAAGACCGGCATTGCAGGCGGTTTCAGCCAGTTATGCCACGGCAAGGCGCAGCCCCTCAAACGCATGGCAGTGGGTGACGGTCTGATCTACTACTCGGCCAAGGAAAAGTTCGGCGCAAATATCCTGTGCCAGCAGTTCACTGCCATCGGCGAAGTGGCCGGCAGCGAGGTGTATCCGTTTGAGATGTTTCCCGGCTTTGTACCGTATCGCCGTGACATCTGCTTCCACGAAGCGCGCGATGTGCCGATACGTCCTTTGATTGCGCGGCTCTCCTTCATTCAGGATAAGTCGCATTGGGGTTATGCGTTTCGTTATGGGCATCTGCAAATTCCGCGCGCTGACTTTGAATTAATCGCGGCGGAGATGCTGGGGAGAGTTCTGGTACCGGCGCAAAACGGGAAAGACTAAAATGGCGACGGAACAAAACACCATCGGCTTTTTGCTTGACCAACTTTCCCGAGCGGGTGAGGTGTCGGCCAAAAAGATGTTCGGGGAATATTGCCTTTACCTTTCCGGCAAACCGGTGGGTCTGGTGTGCGACGATCAGCTTTTTCTCAAACCGACCAAGGCCGGGGCAGTCCTTCTTGAAAAAATAGTGGAGGCCTCGCCCTATCCGGGCGCAAAACCTCATCTGCTCATCACACCGGATCAATGGGAAGACTCGGAATGGTTGTGCGAACTGGTGCGGACGACAGCGCGCGAGTTGCCTCTGCCTAAACCGAAGATCAAAAAGCCCAAGTCATAGTTCATGCGCAAATCCGAACGCCTCTTCAAACTGGTCACGTTGCTGCAAGGCCGTCGCACCGCGATGACCGGGCAGGCGCTGGCCGAAGCGCTGGGTGTAGCGGTGCGCACCGTTTACCGTGACATTCAGGCACTTGTTCTTTCCGGCGTGCCTATCGATGGTGAAGCGGGCGTGGGTTACCGTTTGCGCGCGGGTTTCGATCTGCCGCCGCTAATGTTCCGGGCGGAAGAAGTCACCGCCTTGTTGGTTGGCAGCCGTATGGTGCAAGCGTGGACCGATCCCGATCTGGCGCAAGCCGCAAAACAAGCCGAAGCAAAAATTCTCGCCGCGCTCACGCCGCAAATGTTGATCGGCGTATCGCATCTGCCGTACCGCATACCAGTTTATGAGCGCTCCGAAAGCGGCATTCACCGCCTGCTGCGTAAAGCATGCGAAGCGCGGCAAAAAGTCTCCATTGCCTACCGTGATATGAACGGTAAAGATTCCATGCGCAGCCTGTGGCCGTTGGGTATGGTGGGCTGGGGCGACCACTGGACACTGCTGGCGTGGTGCGAATTGCGCAACGAATACCGCAATTTTCGCTTCGACCGCATCCAGGATATCGTGCTGCTGCCCGAATATTTTCCGCCGCACGCCGAGCGCAACTTGGAGCATTATTTGACGCGTATCATCGGCGTTGAGGATGAACAAAAACCTGCTTGAAGGAGCTGATGATGGAAAAACTCTCCCGCATGAAACGCGAGCGCTACACCATGCCCGAATTCATCCGCAACGCATTGGCAGAAAAAAATCTGACCCAAGCCTACGCTGCCCGTCCGCCGTACCAGCGCAACGATTACATCGGCTGGATTTCCCGCGCTAAACTTCCTGCCACGCAACAGAAACGGTTGAATCAGATGTTGGATGAATTGGAAAAAGGCGATGCCTATATGAAGATGGCGTATCGCGGGAAAGTGAAATAGGCCGCAAGCTTATTCGTGCGCTCCCTGCAGTCGTTCAAAAAACGCCGACAACATGAAGGTATCCGCGCGGGAGGTTTTTGGGTAACCCGTAACCCGATAGGGTTATATGTTTCTACCCGTTATGGGGATAGGCGCGGATACCTTGCAGGCAGACAATGCTCCTTCATATCCATTATCCAGTTGGGGGCATCTGTGGGGGAAGCGGAAATCGATTTTGAGCGACGCAGAGCACTCAAGGCCGGAGGTGGATTGGGGGTGCTCGGCTTGTTGGTGGCGGCAGGACTGATCCGACCGGGAATGGTGAGTGCAGCCTCGGAAAGAGCTGCATTCGAGGCCAAGACATTAGATGAAGCTCTGAGTGGTCTCGGTGTCTTCACCTCTGAGAATACCCCCGCCATCCAACTCACTGCGCCAGAAGTCGCCGAGAACGGTGCAGTGGTTCCAGTCACAGTTGCGAGCATGCTCACCCGTACAGAGCAAATATGCATTCTGGCAGATAAAAATCCCACGACGCTCGTCGCCAATTTTCACATTCCGGAAGGCACGGAAGGTTTTCTCACTGCGCGCATCAAGATGGCACAGACCTCATCTGTCATCGCATTGGTCAAGGCGAACGGTAAGTTTTATCGTGTATCCAGAGAAGTCAAAGTCACGGCGGGAGGTTGCTGATGACGACTCCGAGCAAAATACGCGCGACTGCAACAGACGGTGTGACCGAAGTGCGGGTGCTGATGCAGCACGAGATGGACAATGGTCGTCGCAAAGACGAAGCAGGTAATCTCATTCCGGCCTGGTATATAACTGATTTCAAAGCGAAACATAACGACAGGATTGTGCTGGAAGGCGAGTTCGGTACATCCGTATCAAAGAATCCGTATCTGGTCTTCCGCTTCAGGGGTGGGGCAGTCGGTGATAAGGTGTCCATCTCATGGCTGGACAATAGGGGCGAAACACGAAGCGATGAGGTGAGCATCATCTGATCGTACAGCGTGAATGACGGGCAATATTGCAGGAGTAATTTTCTTTCAAAGGGGGCAAAATGATCAAGCAACACTTATTCGTTATCACTTGTGCGATCGGTATCGCGTTACCGGCAATCGAAGCGCAAGCGGCGGTCGATAATCACGCACGCAATCTGGCGGCATCCTGTGCCGCCTGCCATGGCACCAACGGTCACAGTGTCGGCGGAACACCGGTTCTGGCGGGAATGGACAAGACGCTGTTCGTGGGCTCGATGAAGGACTTCAAGTCCGGCGCACGTCCCGCCACGGTCATGCACCAGCATGCCAAGGGCTACACCGACGAAGAGTTCGGCCTGCTGGCCGAATATTTCGCGGCGCAAAAACGCTGAGCATCCGCCTACTAATCCATCAGGGAGTGAACTATGTCCATCAATCGTCGTGATTTTTTGAAATTGAGCGCAGCCGGAATTGCAATCGGCGCATTTCCAAGTATCGCTTTTGCCGGAAGCGAATTGCTGAAGAAGAAGGGGCAGCGTGTCGTCATCGTCGGTGGCGGCTTCGGCGGTGCAACCGCAGCGAAATATCTGCGCATGTGGGGCAACAACAAGATCGAAGTGGTACTGGTTGAGCGCAACCAACAGTTCATCTCCTGCCCGATGAGCAATACGGTATTGGGTGGCAAGCGCACCATCAAAGATTTGACACGCAACTACGACGGCCTGAAGAGTCATGGCATCAAGCAGGTGCAAGGCGAAGTGACCGCCATTGATTCTGAAAAACAGAGGGTTATGTTGGCTAACGGGTATCTGAGCTATGACCGTCTGATCATTGCCCCCGGTGTCGACTTCATGTTTGAGCAGATCGAGGGATTGAATGCCAAAGTCGCGGACGAGAGCATTCCCCATGCATGGAAGGCGGGAGCGCAAACTGTGGTATTGCGCAAACAACTGGAATCCATGCCGGACGGTGGTGTATTTGCGTTGAGCATTCCCAAGGCTCCGTATCGTTGCCCTCCCGGCCCGTATGAGCGCGCTTGTCAAGTGGCGAACTATTTGAAGAAGAGCAAACCGAAATCGAAGGTGCTGATTCTAGATGCCAATCCAGATATCACCTCGAAGAAGGGGTTGTTCACTGCCGCTTGGAACGAGCTGTATCCGAATATGGTGGAATATCGCCCCAATGCGACCGTGCTCAATGTTGATGTAGCCAGCAACACCGCCAAGACTGAATTCGAAGATATCAAGGCGGACGTTCTCAATATCATCCCGCCGATGAAAGCCGGGGCAGTCGCCAGCATGGCAGGCGTGGCGAGTGTCGACGGCCGCTGGTGTGCGGTGGATTTTCTGACCTATGAATCCAAGGTACATAAAAACATCCATGTCCTCGGAGACGCCGTCTCTGCCGCATTGCCTAAATCCGGACACATGGCGACCTCGCAGGCCAAGGTTTGCGTCGCCGCGATCATCGAACTACTGCAAGGCAACCAGCCAGATCAGAATCCGACCATCGTGAACACTTGTTACAGCATGGTGAGCGACACCGAGGCTATGCACGTGGCCAACGTGTTCCGCTTCAATGCTGAGAAGCAGGCAATGGTCTCGGCGGAAGGCGGCGGTGTATCGGCAAAGCGTTCTGAACAGGAAGGTGCGTTGGCCGATTACTGGCTGGAAAATATCTTGAATGATGTATTGGCTTGAGTGAGTGATGGGAGGCGTCGTCCGACGCTTCGCTCTTTTGAGCGAGGATGAAGATTCGCTGGTTCTATTTGCTTATCCTGTTGGCGGCTAGCAAGGGCGATCTTTAAGGTGAAACAACACTCGCGGGAGCACCGGAAGGTAAGCGGTTGCCGCCGCTCCCACAGGGCGTTTCATCATTTGGGGTGGTGTCAACCATCATGGTAGTTAGGTTTGTGAAACGTGCGTAGATAAAAAGCAGCTATCGCCTTCGTTCACTGGCCAAGTGTTTTCTATGTGCCTGCCGCAGAAAGCCAATCCCAATCAGAAAAAGACATACACCGCAGCGCCGGCAATATAGCCAAGAAACGCCAATAGACTGATTTTTTTGACGTACCAGAAGAATTCAATTTTTTCCAGACCCATCGCAGCCACACCGGCAGCCGATCCGATAATCAGAATCGAGCCTCCTGTACCCGCCGCATAAGCCAAGAACTCCCAGAGGAATGAGTCTGTAGGGTATTGGGATAGCGAATACATGCCCATAGAAGCGGCGACCAGCGGCACGTTGTCGACAACCGCACTGGCGATGCCGATGAGAAAAACGATGGCGGCCTGATTGCCGACTGTGGTATCCAACCATTGCGCTAGACCGGCCAAGATATGAGTGTGTTCCAGCGTTGCGATGGCCAGCAAGATGCCGGTGAAGAACACTAGCGACGGCATGTCGATGCGCTGCAGGGCGGAGACCAGGGTTAAATGTTGTTTTGCTTCATCGTCTTTGTTGCGGTGTACCAGTTCACCTAGCAGCCAGAGCAGGCCGAGGCCGAACAGGATGCCCATGAACGGTGGCAAGTGTGTCAGCGTTTTGAACACCGGCACGGCGCACAGGATGCCAATGCCAGCATAGAACATCAGGTTGCGTTCGAACATCATGCCTTGATTTGCATTTTGATGGGTTTCAGTCTTGACCGGCGCGACGACCATCCTGCCCCTGAGCGTGTAGCTGACCACCAGCAGCGGCACTACCAGGTTTACCAGTGAAGGGAAGAACACGCCTTCCATGATCTTAAGTGCCGTGATCTGTCCGCCTATCCACAACATCGTGGTGGTTACGTCGCCGATAGGTGTCCAAGCGCCTCCGGCATTCGCGGCGATGATGATGATGCCGGCGAAAAACAGCCTGTCGTCACGGTTTTCCAGCAGTTTGCGAATCACCGAAATCATAACGATGGTCGTGGTCAGGTTGTCGAGCACCGCGCTTAGGAAAAAGGTAACTATTCCGATCAGCCAAAGTAGTGTGACCAGTTTCGTGGTTCTGATTTTGTCGGTGATAACTTCAAAGCCGTCATGGGCATCGATCAACTCAACAATGGCCATTGCACCCATCAGGAAAAAAACGATCTGAGCGGTTGATGATAGCGTCGCGTTCAATTGCTCGGTGACATGTCCGGTAAATATGGCGTAGATGGTCCACAGTAGTCCAGCGCCTATTAGTGCAGGGGCGCTTTTATTGATCTTCAGCGGGTGTTCGAAGGCGATAGCCGCATAGGCAATGACAAAAACAGTAATCAGTAACGCATCCATGATTTTGATTCTTTCGAAATATGTTGCAAGTTAATTAAAGGGTGATCGTGCTTGAATATGCAAAAATCAAGCCAGATTTTCTCACGAATGTTTAGTCCCAATATTTCTTCGGAAAGCCGAAATTTCTCTATGAAAACTACTGTTCTCTGTTCTGTCGGGCAATGGCCGGAGTGTCTCATCAATGTAAGGAACACTACGAACTCGAATAGTGTGTCTAATTGTTACCGATTTGTGCAATTGATGGCAGCTTGTGGAACGGCAAAACAAAACGCCCCTGCATCTGTACAGGGGCGTTCTAGTGAATATTTTATATTATTTAATGCAATCAACGTAATAGACGCGCTGTCCGTCAACCTCGCTGGCTACAAGGCCATGAATATCCGTTTCAAACCCAGGGAATCGTTTATTGAAATCGCGGGCGAAACGTAAATAATCCACAATCGTCTTATTAAACCGTTCTCCCGGAATAAGCAGCGGAATGCCGGGAGGGTAAGGGGTAAGTAAGACTGCGGTAGCACGGCCTTCCAAGTCATCAATGCGTACCCGGTCGATTTCACCATGCGCCATTTTGGCGAACGCATCGGACGGTTTCATTGCCGGCACCATATCGGAGAGATACATCTCGGTGGTTAAACGCGCCACATCATTTGCTTTGTAGATGCCATGAATTTCGTCACATAAATCACGCAAGCCTATTTTTTCATAACGTGGATGTTTTGCGACAAATTCCGGCAGGACGCGCCACAACGGTTGGTTTTTGTCATAGTCATCTTTGAATTGTTGTAACTCAGTCACCATGGTGTTCCAGCGACCTTTGGTGATGCCGATGGTGAACATGATGAAGAAAGAGTACAGGCCGGTTTTTTCGACAACTACGCCGTTTTCAGCGAGGTATTTGGTTACGATTCCAGCGGGTATACCGCTATCCGCAAAGTCACCGCCCACATCCAGTCCGGGCGTAATGATGGTGGCTTTGATTGGGTCTAACATATTGAAATTTGGCGCTAATTTTCCGAAGCCGTGCCAGCGGTCATCCGCGCTCAACATCCAGTCGTCGCGCGAGGCCATGCCTTCCGCGACCAGATAATCCGGTCCCCAAACTTTAAACCACCAATCCGCACCCCATTCTTCATCCACTTTGCGCATCGCGCGACGGAAGTCGAGCGCTTCGGCAATAGATTCTTCTACCAGTGCCGTGCCACCGGGGGGCTCCATCATGGCGGCGGCCACGTCGCACGAAGCGATGATGGCGTATTGCGGGGAGGTCGAGGTGTGCATCAAATACGCCTCATTAAAGCAATCCCGGTCTAATTTATTTGAATCGCTGTCTTGCACTAAAATTTGTGATGCTTGCGATAAGCCGGCCAGCAATTTGTGTGTGGATTGCGTGGAGAAAATCATGGATTGTTTGGCGCGCGGCCGGTCGCGTCCGATGGCATGCATGTCCTTATAGAAGTCATGGAAAGTGGCATGCGGCAGCCAAGCTTCATCGAAGTGCAGCGTATCGATTTTGCCGTCGAGTAACTGTTTCAGGGTTTCCACGTTGTACAACACGCCATCATAGGTACTTTGGGTAATCGTCAGAACCCGCGGTTTGCGGGTTTTATCCTTGATGAACGGGTTCGCATCAATTTTGCGCTGGATGGTTTCGGGTTGAAATTCGCTCAGGGGAATAGGCCCGATGATGCCGAAATTATTGCGCGTGGGCGTCAGGAAAACAGGAACCGCACCGGTCATCATAATCGAGTGCAAAATGGATTTGTGGCAGTTGCGATCCACCACCACGATATCGTCCGGTGCAACCGTGGAGTGCCACACAATCTTGTTGGAAGTCGAAGTACCGTTGGTTACAAAATACAAATGATCGGCGTTAAAGATGCGCGCGGCATTGCGCTCGGAGGCGGCGACCGGCCCGGTGTGATCCAATAACTGGCCTAATTCATCCACCGCATTACACACGTCGGCGCGCAGCATATTTTCGCCGAAAAATTGGTGAAACATGCGTCCCACGGGCGACTTCAAGAAGGCCACACCGCCCGAGTGTCCTGGGCAGTGCCAGGAATAGGAGCCATCTTGCGCGTATTCCACCAGGGCACGAAAGAACGGTGGTGCCAGCGAATCCATGTAGGACTTGGCTTCGCGAATAATATGCCGCGCCACAAATTCCGGAGTGTCTTCATGCATATGAATGAAGCCGTGTAACTCGCGCAGGATGTCGTTGGGGATATGCCGTGAAGTACGCGTTTCGCCATACAGATAAATGGGGATATCCGCATTTTTAAAGCGAATCTCTTCGACAAAAGCGCGCAAAGTTCTGAGTGCAACTTCGGTTTCTTCCGCGCTCCCCGCGCCAAATTCCTCGTCATCAATCGACAAGACAAAAGCCGATGCACGACTTTGTTGCTGGGCAAAAGAGGTTAGGTCGCCGTAACTGGTCATGCCGACAACTTCAATGCCTTCTTTTTCAATACCTTGGGCCAGTGCACGAATTCCGTGGCCGCTGGCGTTCTCCGAGCGAAAATCTTCGTCGATAATAATGATGGGAAAATTAAATTTCATGTCTGAAGCCCTAATGGGGAAAAGAAAATTGGCGCGGATTGTCGCAGATTTTGACTGTAATGTGGAATAACTAAAATTTGGTTTTTAACTTATAAAAATGGGTGGATCAAAGTTATATTAACCCCATCCCCACTAGCGCAATAAATGCGGCGAATAATGCAAAGTGGCTGATGCCTTCAATGGCATTTGTTTCACCATCGTGCAGATTATTCATGACGGTGACGAAGGTCAGCAACAGCATGCCGCCTTGAATTGGGGTTAAGGCCATTACGATGCGCTCGCCGTTGAATAAAGCAATCGCCTCGATGACGGGTAGGGTCAATAGCACCGTAGCGAGGGAGGCGCCCAAGGCGATATTGACCGTAGTTTGCATACGATTTTGTTGCGCGGCTTTGAGTGCGGTTAATATTTCCGGGCTGGCAGAGATCAGCGCGACCAAGACCGCAGGAATTGATTTGGGTAGACTGCTACCGGCAAGCCCAGCATCGAGCAATACTGATAATACCTCCGAGAGCAAACCTACCAGCAAAATCGCACCGAGCATGATGCCAACATGCAAGGAGTTCGGGCTGTGAGCCTCATCATGGGCTTCCTCATCCGTTTCGGATGAATACTCAAAGAAGGTGCGATGCTCTACTGTTTGTAAGCGTAAAAATCCGGCATACATGACGGCCATAATGCCGATGGAGAAAATTGAGTAAATATGCCATTGGCTATCGGGTACAAAATCCGGAATAAACATGCCGATGCCGATGGCGACAATCAGCATGGCGATAAATGAATTGGCTGAATCGACGTTGTATTTTGCACTGCCGTGTTTCATTCCACCCACAATGGCGGCAAGACCGAGAATGCCGTTGATATCGAACATCACGGCGGCAAAAACGGTATCGCGAGCCAAGGTTGGATTGGGTTCGCCCATTAACAACACCACCAGAATGACCACTTCAACCGAGACTGCCGCAAGGGTAAGAATAAGCGTGCCGTACGGCTCACCGAAGCGCACCGCCAATACTTCCGCATGATGGGCGATGCGAAAGGCAACCCCGATGATGGCGGTGAGAATGACCAGTAACAATCCCCACAAAGCGATTCCACCTTGGGTGATCGCGGAATGTTCCAGAGCGAACCCCAGCCCCAGTACACCGATAGCGAGGCCGATGGGGAGTTCTGATTTAAGATTTTTCATGGGATTCCTTGGAAATACGTTGGTAAGTAACGAAGTGATATTTTAAAGGTTGCGGGGTTTCTTGTGAGCGAATCTCACGTGATGTTTCCGACCAGATATTCAAATCTAAGGTGGGGAAAAATGCATCACCTGCCACCTCTTGTTGAATCTCGGTGAGGTAAAGCGTGTCTGCCAGTGGCAGAGATTGTGCGTAGATTTCAGCCCCGCCCACGATAAATATTTCAGAATCGTTGGAACTGGCTGCCAGTGCTTCCGCCAGCGAATAAACAACGCTGCAACCTTCTATTTTTAAAAGGGTATTGCGTGTAATGACCACCGTGGTGCGTCCCGGCAAGGGGCTGCCAATCGAATCAAAGGTCTTTCTTCCCATGATGATGTGGTGTCCCATGGTTAACGCTTTGAAATGTTTGAGATCTTCGGGGCAACGCCAGGGGAGGGTGTTGTTAAGGCCGATGGTGCGATTTTTCGCCATCGCCACAATCAGAGAAATATTCATATAGCTACGGGCGCTTTAATGGCCGGATGCGGATCGTAACCTTCCAAAATAAAGTCCTCAAATTTGAACGAGAAAATATCGGACACGTCCGGATTGATCTTCATGGTTGGCAAAGGACGCGGTTCACGCGACAACTGCAACCGGGTTTGCTCCAAGTGGTTGGAGTATAAATGCGCATCACCGAGAGTATGCACGAAGTCTCCTGCTTTTAAGCCGCACACTTGCGCCATCATCATGGTTAGCAGGGCATAGCTGGCGATATTGAACGGGACGCCCAAAAATATATCGGCACTGCGCTGGTAAAGCTGGCAGGAAAGCTTGCCGTCCGCCACATAAAACTGAAAGAAGGCATGACAAGGCGCGAGCGCCATTTTATCCAGCTCACCCACATTCCACGCCGAGACGATGATGCGTCTGGAGTCCGGATTATTTTTAATTTGCTCAACAGCTATTTTAATTTGATCAATCACGCGACCATCGATTGTTTGCCATGAGCGCCACTGTTTTCCGTACACCGGGCCAAGGTTGCCGTTTTCGTCCGCCCACTCATCCCAAATGCTGACGCCGTTTTCTGTCAGATATTTGATGTTGGTTTCACCCTGTAAAAACCAGAGTAATTCATGGATGATGGAGCGCAGATGGCATTTTTTGGTAGTCACCAAGGGGAAGCCTTGCGCCAGCTCAAAGCGCATTTGGTAGCCAAATACACTGGTCGTTCCGGTGCCGGTGCGGTCAGATTTTTTCGTGCCGTGATCCAGCACATGTTGCATAAGGTCGAGGTAAGGGCGCATAGTCTTTAAGGTACCTCTAAAAATATAATTTACTTCGCGATGCGGCGTTGCTCACAAAAAATTACTCCTTACATATCATGCATATGCTGCGTCCCAATTTTTTGTTCGCGTCTTGCCTAGCTTCGAAAATTAAATTTTTAGAGGCACCTATTATAATTTTTTACAAATGTTTGATATCAGCGATAATGACAGTATTCATCATTTTTCGAGGCCGTAATGCTAGCACAACTCACCTTCAACTCTAAGCCCTCCAGCAGCCATTTGCTGGTATTACTCCCCAAAGCCAAAGTACTTGCCAACGATATTCCGCACGCTGATTTACTCGCAGCCGTGCTTAAACGCCGCGCAATGAAGCCGGATGAATTGGCTAAAACTGCGGTCAGCGCGGTGACTGAAAATGCTGCGCTGGTGGTGTGGGCGATGCTGGATTTTTCCAAAGATAGTTTCGCGCAGCAGGTGCAAGTTCGCAAGGCAATGCAACCCTTATTGGATGAACAGCCCAAACAAATCAGTATCCTAGTATTGGGCGATGCAGAGCAACGGCAGCGTGCTGGGGAAATGGCGGTGTACAGCGCTTGGGTGAATAGCGCATTGTTGCCGGTATACAAGAAAAAAGATGAACGAAAAGCCTTAAAAAATATCGAGATAATCGGCTTGAGTGAAAGCACTGCGGGAGGCTTCAATACCCTTAACGCACAAGCCGCCGGCAATATTTTATGTCGGGAATTAACTGTATTACCGCCCAATGAGCTGACGCCGAAAGTATATCGGCAACGCATCGAAAAGCTGGCCGGGGAAAACGCCTGGAAACATGAAGAATTCGATCTGAAAAAGCTGCGCAAAATTGGCGCGGGCGCGTTTGTTGCAGTCGCCCAGGGCAGCGCAGACATGGATGCGGCGATTGTGCATCTTACTTACCAGCATCCCAAGGCTAAAAAAACCATCGCATTAATCGGTAAAGGAATTTGTTTTGATACCGGCGGCCACAACTTAAAGCCTGCGCGCTATATGAATAATATGCACGAGGATATGAACGGCTCGGCGGTGGCGCTCGGTATATTGTTGGCAGCCACACAAAGCAAGCTAGCCGTGAATATTGATTGCTGGCTGGCACTCGCGCAAAACCATATCAGCCCGCAAGCCTATAAACAAAATGACATTGTCACCGCCTTAAACGGCACCACAATTGAAATTGTGCATACCGATGCGGAAGGACGAATGGTGCTGGCCGACACGCTCACGCTGGCATCGCGCGCCAAACCCGATTTGATGCTGGATTTTGCCACGCTCACCGGCAGCATGGCCGTGGCATTGGGTGCCCGCTACAGCGGCGTATTTGCCACCAGTGATGCGCTGGCGCAGCGTGCCGTTGCAGTCGGTAAACAGACGGGCGAACGGGTATGCGCCTTCCCGCTGGATGAAGATTACGAACCCGCGCTGGATTCAAAAGTAGCGGATATCAAGCAATGTACGCTGGATGGCGAGGCAGACCATATTCTCGCCACGCGTTTTTTAAAGCGATTCGTAGAGCACGATACCCCGTGGTTACATGTGGATCTCTCGGCCAGCCGTTGTGAAGGTGGCTTGGGAAGCATTGCCAGCGAAGTGACGGGTTTCGGTGTGGCATGGGGATTGGGGATGCTGCGATGAGCGAATTGTTTCAGGCATTACTCAAATTTAAGCCGATGTGGATGCCGGTGATTATTTATAACATATTGATTATGTTTACTATTATTGTGATTGCTGGTGCGACTTTGGGTGTGCTGTGGTTGATGTCAACACAGATCCAGTTTTTGTGATTTTGGCTTTGAGGTGAATCCGATATCTGCCACTTGAGGTGTAGATGACATTTTACTCAACGTGGTGAGTAAAATTGCACACCAATATTTTCATCGTTTATTGCACTGCAAAAGCAATAAGAACGTAGCGCGCAAACTTTCCTGCCAGCATAAATAACATGGCGTGAACGGGGTTCAGCCGCAGCCAGCCTGCCGCCAAACATAAAGCATCTCCAAGCAGCGGAGTCCATGCTAATAACAGTGCGGGCGCTCCGAATTTTCTGACTTTATCCACATGTTTAAGCTGCTGGGTTTGCGGTAGCAGCCAGCCCATGCCAAACGAAATCATGCCGCCTAAAGTGTTTCCCAGCGTGCCCACCAGAAGTGCCGGCCAGAATAATTCGGGATGAAGTTTTAATACGCCGACCAGAACGAATTCAGATCCGCCTGGTAATAATGTTGCACCGAATAAGCTGGATAAAAACAGCCCCCATAAGCTGAGGTCGCTGGAGAAAAATTGCGTGAGGGTATCCAAAATTTGAGGATCAGGGCGCGCTGTGCGCCCTGATATCAGACTAAAGCTTTTTCTTGGGGGGCAGCAGGTCGGTAATCGTACCTTCGGCCATTTCCGCGGCAAAACAGAACGTCTCTGACAAGGTGGGGTGGGGGTGAATCGTGAGGCCAATATCTTCCATGTCCGCGCCCATCTCCAGAGCCAGCACCGCCTCGGCGATGAGTTCCCCGGCATTTACCCCTACAATTCCGGCACCCAAAATGCGCCGAGTTTTGGGATCAAGCAGCACTTTGGTCGAGCCTTCTTCACGTGCCACAGACAACGCGCGACCCGAAGCGGCCCACGGGAAACTGCCCTTTTCGTATTCGATGCCCTGTGCTTTGGCTTGGGTTTCGGTGAGTCCCATCCAGGCAATTTCCGGATCGGTATAGGCAACGGACGGAATAGTGAGCGGTTCAAAAAAGGCTTTGTGTCCGGCAATATTTTCTGCCGCTACTTTGCCTTCATGGACTGCTTTGTGGGCGAGCATTGGATCGCCCACGATATCGCCGATCGCGTAGATATGTGGTACATTTGTAACTTGTTGTTTATTAACGGTAATAAATCCGCGTTCATTAACGGATACGCCGGCGGCCTCGGCATTAATTTCGCGGCCATTGGGGCGACGTCCTACCGCCATTAACACACGGTCATACAGCTGCGGCTCGGGTGCTTGCTCACCTTCAAACGTTACTTTTAAACCTTCTTTTAGCGCCTCAATTTTGGTAACTTTGGTTTTGAGATAGATTGCTTCGTAGCGTTTGGCGATGCGCGTGTGGAGCGGTTTAACCAAATCTTTATCGGCACCGGGGATGAGTTGATCCATCAATTCCACCACGGAAATTTTCGATCCCAAGGCATCATAAACGGTGGCCATTTCCAGGCCGATAATACCGCCACCCAGAATCAACAGACGCTTGGGCACATCCTGCAATGCCAGCGCACCGGTGGAGTCAATAATACGCGGATCATCGTAAGGAAAACCGGGAATGCGCGCCACGCTGGAACCGGCCGCGATGATGGCGTGATCAAACGAAATCGTCTTGATGCCTTCGGCAGTACTGACCTCCAGCATGTGCGGCGAGGTGAATTTTGCGGTGCCCTGTACGACCTGAACTTTGCGCTGTTTGGCGAGTTGTTTGAGTCCGCCGGTGAGCTTACCGATGACGCTTTCTTTCCAAGTACGAATCGCGTCGATATCGATTTTCGGTTTGCCAAAAGTAACGCCGTGATGACTGACTTCATCGGCTTCGTTGATCACCTTGGCGACATGCAATAAGGCTTTGGATGGAATGCAACCCACGTTGAGACACACACCGCCGAGTGATGCATGCTTTTCGATTAGCACAACTTGCTTGCCCAAATCGGCGGCGCGGAAGGCAGCGGTATATCCGCCGGGACCGGCACCGAGCACGACGACTTCGGCGTGAATGTCTCCTTTAATTGCGGGTGAGGTTAAGGGGGAAGCGGGAAGGGGGAGGGCTGCGCTGGGCGCTACGGCTTGCGCAGCAGGGGCGACCGCCGGTTGAGCTGCGGCGGCAGGAGCTACCGTTGCGGCGCTGCTTTCCAGCAGCAAAATCACGCTACCTTCACTGACTTTATCGCCCACTTTTATTTTTAATTCTTTAACCACGCCTGCAGTCGGAGTCGGGACATCCACGGTTGCTTTGTCGGTTTCCAGCGTAATAAGTGTCTGTTCAGCCATTACCGTGTCACCGGTTTTAACACTGATTTCGATGATGGCAACATTCTTAAATCCGCCGATGTCCGGCACTTTTACTTCAATAATTTGGCTCATGTTTTTTCCTTATACAAAATATGTTGGGGCAGTTAAACGCGTATCTGTCCGCTGCCTAAAACGATAAATTTTTGCGAGGTTAATCCTTCCAGACCAACCGGACCGCGGGCGTGAATTTTATCGGTGGAAATGCCGATCTCCGCGCCCAAGCCATATTCAAAGCCGTCGGCAAAGCGGGTGGAGGCATTCACCATCACGCTGCTGGAATCGACCTCGCGCAAAAAACGCATCGCCTTGCTGTAATTTTCGGTGACGATGCTGTCGGTGTGTTGCGATCCATAGGTGTTGATATGCGCAATCGCTGCGTCCAGATCGGCAACAATGCGCACGCTTAAAATGGGTGCGAGATATTCGGTATGCCAATCTTCTTCGGTGGCAGCCTGCATTTCTGAAATTAAGTTGCATGAGGCTTCATCCCCGCGCAACGCCACACCTTTGGCTAAAAATATTTCGCCGAGCTTGGGTAATACCTGAGCCGCCACGTTGGCATTGACCAGCAATGTTTCCATCGCATTGCACACGCCATAACGGTGTGTTTTGGCATTGTCGGCAATGCGGATGGCTTTGTCCAAATCCGCTTCGTTGTCGATATACACATGACAAATACCGTCCAGATGCTTGATGACCGGAACCTTGGCTTCATCGGAAATACGGGCGATTAAACTCTTGCCGCCGCGCGGCACAATGACGTCCACATACTCTTTCATGGTGATGAGTTCGCCGACGGCGGCGCGGTCGGTGATGTTAATCACCTGAACAGCCGTCTCGGGTAATCCCGCCTCGCGCAGCCCCTGATGCACGCAAGCTGCAATGGCTTGATTGGAATGCAGCGCTTCGGAGCCGCCGCGCAAAATGGCCGCATTGCCCGATTTCAAACACAGTCCGGCTGCGTCGGCAGTCACGTTGGGACGCGATTCGTAAATAATACCGATGACTCCCAGTGGCACACGCATCTTGCCGACTTGAATGCCGGAAGGGCGGAAATTCAAATCGGTGATGGAGCCGATTAAATCTGGTAGGGTGGCGATTTGGTGCAAGCCTTCAGCCATGCCGCCGATAGTTTTTCCGGTCAGTGTCAGCCGGTCTATCGAGGCGGCATCCAAGCCGTTTTCTTGCGCGGCAGCGACATCTTTTGCGTTTTCGGCAAGTAGATGTGTGGTGTTGAATATGATTGCTTCGGCAATCGCCAGCAGTGCACGATTTTTGACGGCGGTTTCCGCCTGTGCCATGAGTCGTGAAGCCGCGCGAGCCTGTTGCCCGACCGATTTCATGTAGTGTTTAATATCTGTCATGCTGATCTCTAAATTTCGTGTGGCGCGCATTTTAGCACCGAGTAACAGCGGATCGCTTTTGACTTTAAAAAAACGCACAATCGCATGACGCGGCAAAGGCATTCCGCTAAACTTGCGCCATGAAACGTCTTTTTCTAATCACTTTATTATTCTTATTGGTTTCCTGTGAGAGCGGGATTTGGAATAATCCTTATCCCGCTGATTCCGCAAATCAATCCATTTATTACAGCGCGTTCACCGAGCGCCCCAAACACCTCGATCCGGTGCAGGCGTACAGCGAAAACGAGTACGTATTTCTGGCGCAAATCTATCAGCCGCCCTTGCAATATCACTACCTTAAGCGTCCTTACACACTGGTTCCACAGTCAGCCTCGGCTATGCCGGTGGTGCGTTATTTTGATAAAAATGGCCGGCAACTTTCAGAAAATGCAGCGCCCGAGCAAGTGGCAATTTCCGAGTATGAAATTATCTTGCGTCCGGATTTAATGTTTCAGCCACACCCGGCTTTAGCAAAAGATGCCACTGGAAATTTGCGTTATATGGCATTAACGAATAGTGATCTTGCAGAAATTGAGGCGTTAACTGACTTTAAATATAGCGGCACGAGGGGTGTGCAACCTATTGATTATATTTATCAAATTAAGCGCCTTGCGCATCCCGATTTGCATTCGCCGATTTTTGGCGTGATGGCGGAATATATTGTCGGATTAAAAGAATATGCGGAGACTTTAAAGCAAGCGCGCAAAGCGCAGCCTGAAGGATGGCTGGATTTAAATGCTTTTCCATTGTCGGGTGTGGAGCTGGTGGATGCGTATACTTTCCGCATCAAAGTGCTGGGGAAATATCCCCAGTTTGCGTATTGGCTGGCGATGCCATTTTTCTCGCCGATGGCGTGGGAGGCCGAGCGTTTTTATGCCCAGGCCGGTATGCGAGAACGCAACCTGACGCTGGATTGGTGGCCGCTGGGGAGCGGCCCTTATTATCTTTCCGAGAATAATCCCAACCAGCGCATGGTGCTGACCAAGAACCCGAACTTCAATGGCGAATTTTATCCGTCGGAAGGTGAAGCGGGAGACCTGGAAGCCGGATTGCTACTCGATGCGGGCAAGCCTTTGCCGCTCATTGACCGGGTGGTATTCAGTCTGGAAAAAGAAACGATTCCCTATTGGAACAAATTTTTGCAGGGATATTACGATGCTTCCGGCATCAGTTCGGACAGCTTTGATCAGGCGGTTCAGGTGAGTGTGGGCGGCGAAGCCAATGTCACCGAGGACATGCAAGAGCAGGGCATCACTCTGTCCACTTCGGTGGCCACCTCCACCATGTACATGGGCTTTAACTGGCTTGATCCGGTCGTGGGGGGGGGCTCTGAAAGCGCTCGAAAACTGCGCCGTGCGATTGCCATTGCCATGGATTTTGAAGAGTTCATTTCGATCTTTGCCAATGGTCGGGGCATTGCTGCCCAATCGCCCATTCCCCCCGGAATATTCGGTTATCGCGAGGGGGAGACCGGCATTAATCATTATGTTTACGACTGGGAAAATAACTCCCCAAAACGCAAATCAATCGAGGTTGCCAAACAGTTGCTCGGCGAGGCCGGTTATCCGAACGGGCTGAATGCAAAGACCAAGCAGCCGCTGGTGATTTACCTTGATACGACGGCAAATGGGGTAGGGGGGAAATCGCGTTTGGATTGGTTGCGCAAACAATTCGATAAACTCAATATTCAACTGGTGGTACGCAGCACCGATTACAACCGCTTTCAAGACAAAATACGGCGCGGCGATACGCAAATGTTTTATTACGGTTGGAATGCGGATTATCCCGATCCGGAAAACTTTCTGTTTCTGTTGCATGGCGAACAAGGCAAGGTGGCAAACGGCGGGGAGAACGCGGCAAATTATTTAAATCCGGAATTTGACAGCCTATTTCAGCAAATGAAAAACATGCCGAATGGTGACGCGCGGCAAGCCATTATTGACGACATGCTGGAAATATTACACCGTGATTCACCGTGGTTGTGGGGGCATCACCCCAAAGATTATGTGCTGCGCCATCATTGGTTAAAAAATAGCAAGCCGAACAAAATGGCCAACAATAATTTGAAATATTTGCGTATTGATGCGGCGGAGCGTGACACCCTGCGCAAGCAATGGAATCAACCCCTGTTGTGGCCGTTAATCATTAGCGGATTAGCGCTTATTGCTTTGTTGTGGTGGCTGAGGCGGGTGATGCGGCGCAGGGAAGAGGCGAAGTAACGAGGGAAATTAATTTTTTATCAGCTTGGATTGTGAGTTACATAGTCGATGGTTGAAAGTTTGATTTTTTATAACTAGATGATTTAGTTTCGGAAGAGCAATGCTCTGAATGGATTTTCCCTTTGTGGATAATCCAGACATTCGAAATATTTCAACACTTCGCCTCTGAATAAATAATAGAATCTCGCCAACTGTTTTCGGTGAAGGAATATGAGTAATGGAACAAGTTGATCGTATCAATGAAGCTTTGTTTCGCCAGCTTATCTCCAACTCCTCAATTCCACTTATCGGCAGTGCTATTGGTAGTTTATTAGTTGCCATTTCACAGACGGAATCGAGCGATAGCGAAAAGATTATTAGTTGGTTGTGTCTTGTTTATGCAACACTTGCCGTACGTATCTGGCTTACACGTCGCTGTAAAAATCAACTCGCATCAACCGGCTATGAGGCCGACGCGGCGCGCCGACATGCATTGACTATAGGTCTATCCGGTCTTGCCTGGGGGGCAGGGGGTCTGTTGATTATAGATTCAACTCCGATAGCCCTCGTTATCACGACCACGGCGATTCAGGCAATGGTAATGGGAGGTGTTTTAACGCTAGGTACATTTGTCCCTGCGTTTCTTGCCTTTGCGATTCCTGCGATCCTTCCAATGATTTTGGTTTTTGTATATCTTGGGGGAACCGCAAATTTTGTGCTGGCTTTGTACAGTTCAATTTTTCTTGCGCTAATGATCGGTATTGCGTTTCGTTATAACAAATCTCTTAGTAATGCATGGCAAATAACTTTTGAGAAAGAAGATCTCATCAAGTCTCTAACCGAAGCCAATGAAAAAATATCACTTCAGAATAACGAGCTGGCTCACATCGCTCATCATGACATGCTGACTGGACTACCTAATCGCCAGATGCTGGCAGATCGCATGAGTCAAGCAATGACTCGTAGCCAGCGGAACCATAGCCAAGTTGCCGTATTATTCCTTGATTTGGATGGTTTTAAGCCGATCAATGATGAATTTGGTCATGAAGCTGGCGATGTGGCTTTGCAAGATGTAACCCAAAGATTGAGTGGCGCAATGCGCCGCGAAGATACTTTGGCTCGGGTAGGTGGTGACGAGTTTGTCATTCTGCTATCCGATTTGAATGAGAATACTAAAGATGCGGTCGAGTTGGTTGCAAACAAATGTCTGTCAGTTTTTCAGCAACCCTTTTTAATTAACGATCAACCTCGCAGAATAGGTACGTCCATCGGAATTGCCATAGGCGATGGAGAGTGCTCACCGGACAAATTATTAATTGCAGCTGATCTCGCAATGTATCGAGCCAAAGAAGCAGGTCGCAAACAGTTTTTCTGGGCTAATGAATGTTTGAGCTGCTCTCACGGTGATAAGACATCTTGTAGTATTCATAAGTAGCATTTGGCTGTACTTGCAGCTCAGTTATGGGGAGGTTTGAATGTCTCTTCCGTCCACAAAGTGCTCAGTCACGGCGAATTGATGTTGTCTGGCTTCCCAAGGAAGGGCCGGGGGGCAATAAATTTTCTGAAAAAGTTTTCAAAGGCCCCATTCCCCGCATGACCCGCGATGCGCTGGACTACATCAAACGCAACCTGAATACCGAAACGGTCATCAAGCACTACGGATGCGCCGAGTCAACCTGTGTTGAAAACTTCCCTTGCGCTGCAATCGAAGAGACCGTGGTCAATGCGGTTTATCACCGGGGTTAAGATACGCTTGAACCCGTCGAAATCCGTCTCGAACAGTCTGAGTTGATGGTTACAGCTATCACGGGCTAGATCGTTCTATGCGCCTCGAACAACTGCGCGTTGGCGGTGTCCAACCACGCCGCTGTCGCAATCGCCGTATTGGGGAATTTTTGAAAGAACTGAAATTTCCGAAGGCTGTTCCACGGGTATTCTAAAAATTATGGGTGTGATGGTGGAAAATGGTTCCCCTCCCGCCGATTTTGGGGTGGACGGGTGGATACCGGCAGCAAGGTGAAATACTAAATCGCCCACGTTTGGGCAGATGAGTTGGACAGTTTGCGTGATTTTCTCAGGCTGACCACGCTCGTTATAACGTCTTTTACGGAATATCGCCCGTCTTTCCTGTTAGAATGCCGGCCCGTAACTGCGCGGGGTGTTAATTGCAACAAAGGGCAATAAAAAACCCCATATCGTTGATTATATGAGGTTTTTTATTGCTGTTTGGTGCCCAGAAGAGGACTCGAACCTCCACACCTTGCGGCACACGGACCTGAACCGTGCGCGTCTACCAATTCCGCCATCTGGGCATTGCTTAAGGGTGCGCACTTTAATTGCTATAGGATTTACTGTCAATGACATCTAAGAAAAAAAATATTCGCGAGCTTGATCCATTTTTAGAGCGGGAGCGCGAGCAATACGATAACCCCTTGCCTAGTCGCGAATATATTTTGCAAATCCTGGCTGAACGCGGCGTGCCGATCGACCAGGATGAGCTGTGTACTTTGCTGCGAATTGAGCTGGACGAGGAAGATTTGTTTAATCGTCGTCTGCGCGCCATGGAACGCGACGGCCAAATTATGCGCAACCGCAAACGCGCTATTTGCGTGATGGATAAGCTGGATCTGGTTAAAGGTAAGGTGCAGGGACATCCCGACGGTTTTGGTTTTTTAATTCCGGAAGACGGTAGTGATGATCTGGTGCTGAGCGCCAAAGAAATGCACAAGGTATTGCATGGCGATACCGTGATGGCGCGAGTGGGCGGAACGGACCGGCGTGGTCGCCGTGAAGCCAGTATTGTGGAGGTGCTGGAGCATGGCACGCAGCGTCTGGTCGGACGCTTATACGAGGAACATGGCATCCGCTTTGTGGTCGCAGAAAACCGCCGCATTAGTCAGGATATTCTGGTTACGCCGGGCGAATATAGCGATGCCAAAGTAGGGCAAGTGGTGGTGCTGGAAATTTTGTCGCAGCCGTCCAAGCACGCGCAACCGGTGGGACGCATCATTGAGGTATTGGGAAATTATGCCGACCCCGGCATGGAGATTGAAATTGCACTGCGCAAACATGATTTGCCCAATGAGTTTCCTCACGATGCCAAGCATCAGGCTGAAAAGTTTTCTCCTGCAGTGTCTCCCGCCGATTATGCGGGACGTGAGGATGTTCGACCGCTGCCCCTGGTGACAATTGACGGTGAGACGGCGCGTGATTTTGATGATGCGGTGTATTGCGAACCTTCTGCTACCGGCTATCGTCTGGTGGTGGCGATTGCAGATGTGAGCTCGTATGTGCAGTCGGGTGATGCGCTGGATCAGGAAGCGATTAATCGCGGCAATTCGGTGTATTTTCCCCGGCGCGTTATCCCGATGTTGCCGGAAGAGCTGTCCAACGGCTTATGCTCGCTAAATCCCAATGTGGAGCGTTTGTGTATGGTCTGCGATATGCAGATTGACCGTGCCGGCGAAATTCTCGGGTATCGCTTTTATCCTTCTGTGATGCTTTCCAAAGCACGTCTGACCTATACGCAAGTGGCGGATATGCTGGCCAACCCAAAGGGTGAAACTGCGCAACAGTTTGCTAGCGTATTGTCGCATATTAATCATCTATATACGCTGTTTCAGACCCTGTTGCAGGCGCGTGAAAAACGCGGCGCGATTGACTTTGAAACCGTTGAAACCCAGATGATTTTCAATGCGGATGGCAAGATTGAAAAAATTGTGCCGGTGGTGCGCAATGATGCGCATAAATTGATTGAAGAGTGCATGCTGGCCGCCAACGTGTGCGCCGCAGCTTTTTTGAATGAGCATAAACATCCGGTTTTGTACCGGGTGCATGAAGGTCCCACCCCGGAAAAGCTGGATGCGGTGCGCGAATTCTTCAAGGAATTTGGTCTGCAATTGGGGGGCGGAGATGATCCCCAGGCAAGCGATTATTCAAAACTGCTTAAACAAATTAAAGGTCGTCCCGATGCGGGATTATTGCAAACCGTGATGCTGCGCTCCCTGCGCCAAGCCAAATACAATCCGGAAAATGTCGGTCACTTTGGCTTGGGTTACGAGGCTTATGCGCATTTCACCTCGCCGATTCGCCGCTATCCGGATTTGCTGGTGCACCGCGCGATCAAAGCTGTTCTGCACGGCAAACAATATAAACCCGCATTGAAATGGGATGAGTTGGGCATTCATTGCTCGCAAACCGAGCGTCGTGCCGATGATGCGACGCGCGATGTGGAAGCGTGGCTGAAATGTTTTTACATGCGCGATCATTTGGGCAGCGAATTCGAAGGTTCAATTTCTTCGGTGACCGGTTTTGGCTTGTTTGTCGCGTTAGATGAACTGTATGTGGAAGGGTTAATTCACGTTTCAGAATTGGGAACGGATTACTTCCATTTTGATGCCGCCAAGCATCAGATGCTGGGTGAGCGAACCGGCAAGCGTTATCGTTTGGGGGATCGCGTTAAAGTTAAAGTGGTGCGCGTGGATATGGAAAGTACCAAGATTGATTTTTCTTTGGTGGAAAGTGAATCTGAAAAATTACCCGTGTTAAATGTTGGCGCTTGGGGCGCAGCGCCGCCCCCCAATAAAACCAAGAAATCCGCAGCCGCAACAACCAAGAAACCCCGTGCTACCAAATCAGGAAAAAAACATGGCTGAGACACGTATCATCCACGGCTTTCATGCCGTTATAGGACGCATTCGGCAAAATGCCGACGGAGTGCAGGAAATTTATGTAGACACGGCACGGCGCGATCCGCGTGCGCGGGATTTGTTGAAGCTGGCTGAGACAAATGGCGTCCGTATCGTGCCGGTGGATGGCAAACGTTTGGATGGCTTGGCGGGTAACACGCGTCATCAGGGGGTTGCGGCGCGGGTGGATGCCGCACAGCGAGTACAACATTTGGACGATGTGCTGGACACCTTAACCGAGCCCGCTTTATTGCTGGTGTTGGACGGAGTGCAAGATCCGCATAATTTGGGCGCCTGTTTGCGCAGTGCCGATGCGTTTGGTGTGCATGCGGTA
Source organism: Gallionellaceae bacterium (assembly GCA_041660815.1). Classification (GTDB taxonomy): domain Bacteria; phylum Pseudomonadota; class Gammaproteobacteria; order Burkholderiales; family Gallionellaceae; genus PALSA-1006. The sequence goes on from JBAZVN010000014.1 coordinate 39,394, forward strand.
ATTGCGCCCAAAGACCGGGCGGTGGGCATTAATGCCACGGTTGAAAAGGTGGCGTGCGGTGCGGCAGAAACAGTGCCTTATATTACGGTCACCAACATTTCGCGCACCTTGCGCGAATTGCAGGAGCGCGAAATCTGGGTGGTCGGTGCGGATGGAGAAGCCGAGACAGATTTAAACGGCTTTAAACATACCGGCGCAATTGCCTGGGTGTTGGGCGCCGAAGGTGAAGGTTTGCGCCGTTTAACGCGTGAAACCTGTGATGAGCTGGTACGCATTCCGATGCTGGGGAGTGTGGAAAGTTTGAATGTTTCCGTGAGTACCGGAATCTGTTTGTTTGAAGCGCGCAGGCAGCGTGCAGGCTTGTTGAAATAAGCGGGGCAGGCGGAATGTCTGCGCACAGAAAAGTTTTGAGCGATTACCGCAAAAAATGCTGAAAGGGCATTATGTTGAAATTTGATTTTTCAGTGTTGACCAAACAGGGCCAGCGCGTTGAAAGTGTGGTGATCGCGGCGTACGATCAGGCGGATGCCGAGCGCAAGTTGCGCCAAATGTATCGCTATTGTGAAATCATTCGCTGCACGCCGAAAGAAGAAGAGGCGGGAATGAAGACTTCGCAGGCACTGTCTGTTGAAGAGATTTTGACGTTGATTTCCAGATGAATGCTTTTATTGATTTTCTTGTCTAACTTGCAACTTATTGATTATTAGGGTTTATATTTGCTATTCAATAAACCCGGACTCTATTAATTCCTTCGCGAGTTCATCATAATCCTGTGCGCCACGACTGTTCGGTGCATGTTCAAATACTGTCTTATTGAGTGCGGGACTTTCGGCCAGGCTGACATTTTCCGCGATTCTGGTTTTGCACACATCCTCGCCGAAATGAGCTTCTACCTGGCGCAAAATATCCCACCCCATGCGCCGACGCCCGTCAAAACGTGTGAGCAAATAGCGGCGTGGTACCCGTTTTTTTAACACTTGCTCAAGCGCGTTGAGCGCTTTTTCCAGTTGAATTGCGCCCTTGGTGGAAAGGTGATCCGCAGAAATCGGAATGATCAAACCCTGGCAGGCAAAAATAGCATTAAGGGACAGCACGCCAATCATCGGGCAGCAATCGATGACCAGAGGTGAGTCCTTTTTTCCGAAAGTTTCCGCCTGCAGACTGATGTTAAGGCGATTAACGACATTGTAGCCTTTGCCGAAAAGGGCATCGACCTTGGAGAGTTCCGTGTGGGAAGGAATTATTTTGATTCCGCAATGAGATTCTTTTATCAGCTCTCGCAAAGGTCGGTTGCGTTGAAACAGGCTTAGAACTGTTTCATCTCCAGAGCGGGCAGTAATGCCGGTGATACTGCTGAAATGGGCCTGAGGATCAAGATCCAAACCATAAGCGCTGCGACCGGTGCGGGTTAAAGCGGCGGCCAAATTAAGCGCAGTGGTGGTTTTTCCTACGCCTCCTTTTTGATTGAACACCGCAACAATAGTCATAGATTATGATTGAACAGGACTCTGTGTATCTAGTAAGGCGGGGTTAATCTGAACCAATTTCTGGACAATGCCATGGCGCTTTAACATTGACAGCCATTCGCTTTCGTTGAGCTGGATAATTTTATCCAGATACGCAATATTACGTTCGACCGACTCCAGATAATAGTTTTTATTGATGGCAATCCATTCGTTGAAATGCATATTGAGATAATGCACAACACCGCCCAGTTCGCCGTCCAGAGTGATCTTCATCAAGTCATAAAAGCTGCGGGTTTTTTTCAGTAAATCATGAATATTTTTATAGTTGCCAATATCGGCTTCCTTAAATTCTAGGAATAAAAATAACAGCTTCTCAAGATAAGCGCGATCAGCCATCTGACCGGACATATCGGCACTGCCCACAATCTGTCCCTGTAATTTAACGCGTGAATCGGGGAATTCAATTTCGGATAATTTATGGTTCATTTCGGTGCAGCGAATAATCAGCGTTAAAGGTGTTTTCCAATCTTCCGGAAGGTTCCAGTTTGCCAAATTATCCTGCATGAATTTGATACCGCGCGGGATATGCGTTTGTGTAAATTGCGCACCGCTACCGGTAGACTCGTGGCATTTTTGCGCATAGCCAATATCGTGCAGCAATGCCGCCACCATTATCTGGGAGACTTCAGTTTCGCTTAACGGCGTGCCGGAAACGTGTACTCCGTGCAAAATACGCACCGCGCAGATAAATACATCCAGAGTATGGCGCAGATCGTGATAGGGGGTTTGGATATGGCAGTAGCCGGGATAGGAACCGTCGAACAGGCACATCACATCGTCAAAAACATTGCGCACCCCGGTTAAATATATATCGGGATGAATGCTCGTAACAATTTGAGTTGCTTTGTCCCAAGTATCGATTGGATCAATGTTGACAAATAGTTCTCTGATTTCTGCCGCGGGCAGATTGTGCTCTTTAGCTCCCATGGTCGCATTTTGCATCGCCTTTTCTGATTCTGCAAGCAGCTTGGGATAAAATAAACGACCAGAGTCAATCAGTTGAAAGTTGTTGTCCATTGTTAAACGGATAATCGTAATTTTTTTGGAGAATTTTGCATGCCCCCTAAATTTATCGGTGTAACAGGATTGCCCCGTGCAGGCTCAACCTTGCTGTGTCAGCTGCTTGCGCAGCATCCTGAAGTTCAGTGTGAAGGGCACAGCTCGCCGCTGTGCAATACCCTGTTGGGTATTCGGCGCATGATTAGCGATGACCAGTTTTTTCTTTCCCAGCTGGATAATTCCTTTGAGTCCAGCTATGCGCATTTGGCCTCCGCAATGCGGGGTTTTTTGCGCGGCTGGAATCATGATTGCACCAAGAAAGCGGTGGTGGATAAAAACCGAGCCTGGTTGCATGCGATAGAGTTGTTACTGCATATTGAGCCGGAGGCTAAACTGGTGGTTTGCTTGCGCGAACTGGGGCAAATATACGGCTCGATTGAGGCACAGCATCAGCGCACCATTCTGGTTGATTTTATCGATCATTTGGCTGATTACGATCGCTTTGGCCGGGCAGATGTATTGTTTGCCAAGGATAAAGCGATTGGCGCGCCGATGATTTCATTGCATGCCGTCCCGGACCTGCCGAAACATGTGCAGGAGCGTCTATATTTTGTGCGATTTGAAGATATGGTTGAGCAGCCGGTTGCCTGCATGTCGCATCTGTATTCCTGGTTGGGACTTGCACCGTTCGAGATTAATCCGAATAAATTGCTTACCGGTATTCAGGAAAGCGACAGTCATTACCGTATGAAGTATTCGCACAAACAGTCCGAGAAAATTAGCAAGCCGCAAAAACATGAGATTCCGCCGCGAATCCAGGCGCAGATTGAGTCGGCCTGCGCGTGGTATTACCAGATGTATTATCCAAAGCGCTAAGGTGTTGCAAGCGGCGTAGAGCGTTTTAAAAATTCTATTTATTTGTGCCTTTTATTTTTGCAACGTTCTGCTTAATCCCTCGCACAACGCTTCGATACTGTGCGGATTATTTAATTTTTCAGAATTAATCCAGAAGGTATCTTCGGCGCGTGCGCCCAGGGTGTTAACTTTGGCGCGTTGCAATTCGATGTGATTTTGCTCGAAGTAATAGGCGATGCTGGCAAGTAACCCGGTCCGGTCACCGGCGATGAGCGAGAGCATGAAATTTCCCTTGTCATCTTTTTGAATCACCACTTCAGCCGGTATCGGGAAATGTTTTTGTTGGCGGCTGAAGCGGCCAATTTTGGGAACAGTTGGCGTGTCGGTTTGGGTGAGAACCAAAGCCAGCTCGTACTCGATATAATTCATCACATCACGATATTCGATGTTCGAGTTGCCGGCATCCATGACCAGAAAACTATCCAGCGCGTAACCGTGCTGGGTGGTGTGGATTTTGGCTTCCATGATGTTGTAATTCATGCGCTCAAAAAAACTGCAAATCCGCGCAAACAAATAGGGGCGATCCGGGGCGTAGACCAACACTTGCACCCCCTCGCCGATGCGACTGAGACGCGCTTTAACAATCGGTGTGTCAGCATTCACGCGGTGCGCCAACTGGCGCGTATGCCAGGCAATCTCATGCGGCTCGTGGCGTAAAAAATACTCGGCATCCAGTTGCGCCCAGAGCAGCTCATAGCGTTCCGGGGCAATCGCATACAGACTTAAATTTTCCCGCGCGCGCTGGCGAATTTCGCCGATCTGATCGGCGATTTTCCCGTCCACCATAAAGCGCCGCGTGGCGTTAAATAAATCTTCCAGCAACTTGCCTTTCCATGCGTTCCAGACCTTGGCGCTGGTGCCGCGAATATCCGCCACAGTGAGCAAATAAAGAGCGGTGAGATAGCGCTCATTTTTTACTTTGGCGGTAAATGCGGCGATCACATCCTGATCCGATAAATCCTGTTTTTGTGCCGTTGCAGACATGCTGAGATGGTGCTCAACCAGCCAAACTACCAAGCGGGTATCTTCGCGGCTGATGCCATGTTGCTTGCAAAAGCGCAAAGCATCACCGCGCCCCAATTTGGAATGATCGCCGCCGCGCCCCTTGGCGATGTCGTGAAATAGTGCGGCGATATACAGCACTTCCGGACGGGCAAAATCTTTGATGAGTTTGCTGCACAATGGATTTTCAGGCGCGTACTTGGGCAGCGTGAAACGGCGCAGATTTCTCACCACCATCATGATATGTTCGTCAACCGTATAGACATGAAATAAATCGTGCTGCATTTGCCCGACCACCCGGCCAAACGCGGGGAGATAGCGTTCCAGAATGCCGTGCTGATTCATCCGCCGCAGCGTATGGGTTAAGCCCTGGGGTTGGCGGAATATTTGCATGAACAGGGCGCGGTTTGCGGGATCTTTGCGGAACGCCGCATTAATATTTTTCCGGCTGCGCCACAAGGCGCGCATGGTGCTCGCGGAAAATCCGATTAATTCTCTATGCTGTTGAATTAAAAGGAAACTTTCGAGTATGGCGGCGGGGCGCAGATTAAATAAATCTTCGTTGCGCGCTTCCAGAAAATGATCCCGGGCAACAAAATATTGGTTAACCGGAACCACGTTATCCGCTTCGGGAAAAATCCGCGCATGCATGTTTTGCAGCAACACGCTATTCAGTTGCAGCACCGCAAGTTTGGTTCGGTAATACCGTTGCATCAGCAATTCACTGGCCAAACGCGAGGTGTTGGATACGAAGTTCATTTGTTCGGCCAGTGCCGTCTGGTAATCGAACAGCAGGCGATCTTCGCGGCGTTTTGCCAGATGGTGCAAACGGATGCGCAGGGTTTGCAGCAGAGTTTCATGGCGTGATATTGCCCTCGCTTCTGTTTCGGTAATCAGCTGTGCCCGCGCCAATTCCTGCCAAGTGCTGCCGAAGCCGCAGGCACGACTAATCCAGATCACACTTTGCAGGTCACGCAGCCCACCGGGACTCTCTTTAATGTTGGGCTCCAGATTAAAATCGGTATCGATAAACCGCGTATGCCGATCCTGCTGTTCCTGTGCCTTTGCCAGATAAAAAGCGCGGCGATCCAAATGCGCCGCAAGGGTATCGCGCAGGGCGATAAATAATTGCGCATTGCCGGTGATCAGGCGCGCTTCAAGCAGATTGGTTTGCACCGTGATATCCGCAGCCTCGGTCATACATTCATCAAGCGTGCGAATGCTGTGGCCGATTTCCAGGCCCACATCCCATAACATGCCGATCAACTCCTGCAAGCGCAGTTGCAGTGCTGCATCGGCGGGAGCGGGCAACAGAATGAGGATATCAATATCGGATTTTGGGAATAATTCCATGCGTCCGTATCCGCCCACTGCGATGAAAGCCGCTGCATCCGGCATCTGCAGTTGTTGCCAAACTGCTTGCAGATAATGGTCAATCAGTTTGGTGTGATTGCGTAATAAGCGCTGCGCATGCGGGCGCGCTTCGTAGTCCAATTGCAGAGACTGGCGCGCATCACGCAGCGCATTGCGAATTTGGGCGGTGGTTTGCACGGTTGAAAATAAATCAACTAATACATGTGGTTACTGAGCCGGAGGGGGAGGTGAGTCGGCGGATATAGTCAGCACTTCGTAACCGGTTTCGGTGACCAGAATAGTGTGTTCCCATTGCGCGGACAAGCTGTGATCTTTTGTCACAACCGTCCAGCCGTCACCGAGTTGTTTGATGCCAGCCTTGCCCGCATTCACCATCGGTTCAATGGTGAAAATCATACCCGCTTCCAGACGTTTACCGGAATTGGGTTTGCCGTAATGCAGGACTTGCGGTTCCTCATGGAATTTTTTACCGATGCCGTGACCGCAAAATTCGCGTACCACGCTGTAGCCCAAGCCTTCCACGAAGCTTTGAATGGCATAACCGATATCCCCCAGAGTTGCCCCTTGCTTGACAGCGCGAATGCCGCGCCACATCGCTTCATGGGTTGATTCGCATAAACGCTTTGCCTGAATAGAGGGTTCGCCGACATAAAACATTCGGCTGGTGTCACCGTGATAGCCATTCTTAATCGTAGTGATATCCAAATTGACAATGTCGCCGTTTTTTAATTTTTTATCGCCCGGGACGCCGTGACACACCTGATGGTTGATCGAAGTGCAAATAGATTTCGGGTAGGGCGCATGTCCATGCGGGGCGTAATTAAGCGGCGCCGGAATACATCCCTGAACATTGATCATATAGTCGTGGCAGAGCTTATCCAGCTCATCGGTGGTGATGCCGATCTTAACAAACGGTGTGATGTAATCCAAAACTTCGCCCGCCAAACGTCCGGCGATACGCATCTTTTCAATTTCTTCGGAGGATTTAATGCTGATAGTCATGATATGAATTAATTTGTGAACAGCGCCAAGGATAGAGGATTGAAAGCTTCAATACAACACCAAGCCGGAAAAAATAGGCGATGGAGAGCGATTATTTAATAGGGTTGCCCGAGCATTAGATAAACCCGCTTTTCTCCGCCTTGGTCAAAACCTTGGGCGACACCCAGAGTGAGTCCGATGTGCAGCATGTCGTAGCCCAGCAATGTTTCGGCGTTCCACGCTAAGCCTGCGCCGGTTTTATTTTGAATTTTTTCACCATTTTTCCAGGCGTCTCCCGTGTCCATAAATACCGATAGCGAGTGTCTTCCCAAACCTATTGGGGGGACAAAAAATCCGTCATACACCAACCCCAGGGGAATGCGCCATTCGGCAGAAATTAATCCAACATTATTTCCGGTCAGCGCGGCAAGCCCGGAAGGATAGCCGCGCAACATAATTTTGCGGCGTCCCAAGTCGTTGAGTCCGTCGGGACTTATCAGGCTATCCAGTTCTCCGCCCAGCGTGAAGGGGCGAATTTTTGAATCGCCGCTGGCGCCAAACATTCTTAAATGTAAAACATGGCTGTCCCCCAGAGGGATGTATTCTTTCCAGTCGAGTTGATGCGCGGTTCCGCTGTGGTAGGTGCTACCGGGAAGATCGTAACTTTCGCCGGTATATTGTACGCGACGGCCCTCGGTTAGGCTGATAGAGCGTTGATAGTATTCCGTATTATCGTATCTTGCGACGACTCCGAGCAAACTGTCATGATAGTTAAAGTCCGGATGATTCAGGTTGGTGAATGACTCATTTATCTGATCTCTGGAAATTCCCGCGCTCAGATATATGCTGTTATCGCTACTGTTAAACGAGTGATGCACGATGGCTTGGTAACGTACTTCGTCGACCAGCATTTGAGTGCGGTCGGTAGCTTTGCCATACATGAGCGTTTGCCGATCCGCGTATAAGGTGAGCCAATTATGGTAGCGATAGGCGAGGTAACCGCCCACGTTTTGTTGCGAAGTATACAAGTAGGGAACGGCAGTCCATTGATGAAAGCCCAATACATCTGATCCGTATAGCGTGACGCCGGCATAGGAATTTTGGTCTGCAGTCCAGTAGAGAAATGGCACCCAGGAACGTGGCTGTAAGGTTTGCCAAGGCGAATAATCTTGCACGTTTTCGTAGGGGAACGGTTGGTAATCCTCCGCGTTAATAATGGCCTCCACGTGGGGCGGAGTGGGGGAGGTTGTGGCGTAACTGTCTAATTCGCCGGAAGCGAGGGAAAGCTGATTGATCACCCAACCCTGTGCAGAATATTCAACGCTGCGATAGCTTGCGTCGGGCATTTCGATGGCTTCGGAAATCCCTGAGGGCGAATTGCTTAACGTATTGATTATATTTGAGTTTATATTTACTGTTCGCAAATTCCAGGCGCCATTATGATCGGATGTAAAGTAGATGTCGCTGCCATTTTTTGAAAAATGCGGGTGAGCTACCCGATCGTTATTTGAAGTCAGAGTTTGCCAGCGATTTTCTTTAATTTTAAATAATTCCAGATTCCAACCACTGCGTTGTCGCTGTACCGATGCAACAATTTGTGTGCCGTCGGGTGACCACGCAAGGTGCCCCAAAGTATCACCCAAGGCGAATTCGGAAACTGTTTCAGGATTCTTGCCGTTGGCATCCAATAAAACCAATTTGCTCTGTCCACGATCCAGTTGTACGGCGGCAATTTTCTTGGCATCGGGGCGCCATGCCGCGCGCACATAGCGACCACACTCGGTGAGGCGTTCAGGGGCGGCCATATCCGGTTTCCAGCGATATAAATCCACATAATATTTAACGTTGTCACACACTGCGGCTTTGTTCAGCAGTAATCCGCCGGCGTCATTCCAATCCATGCCGCCGATGTTGTCGCTTTTAAATAACAGTTCGCTGCTGCCATCCGCACGCAAGCGTCTTATTTGGGGCTGCAAGGCAGCATCATCGTGATAAAAATACACATCGCCATTGCCCGCGGCACTCAGGTGCCGGTTGATATAGGGCGTCGCGTAAAGTGGTAGTGCGCTTGGAATACTTGAGGCAGCTTGCGCTGCAAAACGTTGTTGCAAGTAGAGTTGAAATTCTTGCCAGACAACTTGCGCGGATTTGCCGAACATTAATTCAGAGCGCGTGTCCATGCGCCACGGGATCAGGTTGTAACTGTAAATACGAATATAGTTGATCGCGGCCTCACGCCCGTAACGCTCGTTAATAAACTTGAAGAAATACGCGCCATATAAATAATTCAAACCGTTCGGCCAGCGGCTTCCGCTGTAGCCTTCAAAGCTGACCTCGGTCAGCGAGCGTAAACCGTGCTGCACTTCCATGCGCATTTCCGCCTCGTACCAGGCATTATTTAAGCGGCCATAACCGGCCGCATTATCCGATTCACCATACACGGCCAATCCTTCTGTGACCCAGCTCGGCGCGAAGATTTGCGGAAAGGTGAGCACCGCAAATAATTCGGCAGGTCGCCCGAAATATTTGCGGTAGGTTTGGGCGGAACCATTTGCCATATCCAGATGCAAAATGTGAATGTATTCGTGTGCAAATACGTATTCCATCCACGGATTTTGATCCATAAGCTCACCCTCAGCGGGTGTCGGCATGTATATGGTGAATTGGTTGTAGGGTAAAACCGTCGCCCAGCCGTTGGAAAAATCCACATTGTCCAAAATGACAATTTCGGTTTGCCCTTCGGGTTGCCAATGCAGCCATGCACTGAGCTTGTTGTGGACTTGTTCGGCGATGGCGCCCATCTGCCGTGCATAGTCTTGCTGTCCGGCTTCATGGTTGATGCGAAAGTGGGGCGTAACCAGCGTCTTCCAGGGTTTGGAAGGCTCTGGTCTCATGAAGCCCGGATCGCTAGGAGTGTGTGCCGAGGCGGGCGCAATCGCGCCGGCAAACAGCAACAAGAAGGCATAAAACGAAATGAATTTATGGTTCACAAAAACACCTGTCGGAAGAGTTATTCCCGCAGATATTTTAGATGAACGGGATAGCTTTATGCTATCAGTTTTGTCCGGATATTGGCGAATAAAAGCTTAGCGCAACAAATAAGCTGCAACTGTTTTGCCCTTGGCATCCACGACTCGCCAGGATTCATCACCTTGACGCTGGGGGATTTCTGATTTGCTGCCCAGTTTGATTGCGGGAATTCCATTTACATAAAGTGTAAGCATGATTATCTCCGGTTGGTTAGTGGGAGAAAGCTTAGCCGCTGTGATAAATACCAAAGCGCCGAAAAGAACGGAGAAACATGCTTAGTTTGATTGGCTTCCGGACGTTTTTAAATAGCTTGGGAAATCCGGCGCTATTCATCCTCTCAACATATTTTTTGACCGGGATAATGCGTTTATCCGGTGAGCATTCCTGTAGGGGGTTTTCCTACACGGAGTTCAGATTCCTTTCCTACATGAAATACAGAACTCCTCCGATTTTGTAAAACTCGAATCACATTCAAAATGCAACCATCAAATGTGAAATCAAGTTACTAACCGGAGGCAACAATGAATGCGAACCAAATTCACGAAGAAATCAAAGAAACCAACCTGACTTTTATGGTGTTAGCGCAGCAGTTGATTCGCGGCGACAAAGAGAGTGCCATGAAAAGTTTCGGGGTAAATGAAGAGATGGCGAATTTGGTTGCCGGACTTTCACCCGCTCAATTGCTCAAAATGTCCGCATCCAATATGTTGTTATGCTGTTTTCATTTTGATGAGCAAGTGATGCTGAATATGCTCACGGATTACAAGAAAGACAGTTTGTTTTCGCGCGCAACATCATCGGGTTACAAGCAAAAACAAATGGCTGAGGCAGTCGCCGCATAAATATATTGCAGTTTATCCTTGAGTTTTGTCGGGGCAAGCCGATAACTAATTCAAACAGGAGGCTATCATGATCAAAATATTTCTTACCATAGACCCCGCCACCGGCAGAGGCCTTTATGACGACGAAGCAAAGTTGCTCGGAAGATTTTCCTCTGTTTCGGATGCAGAGACTGAATTGGGTGACATGCTGAGATTCTGCAGCATCCGGACTTCTTGAGCGCAAGCTTGATTGATAAATCTGTGGAAGCATAGCGGTTTCCGCCGAGCTTAACCGATTTGAAAGCTTTCTTAAGGTCGCTCAAGACTGTTCGATTGAATTGTAATATATTGAATACATTAGCTATTATCTCGTGGTGCGCAATAAATCTTTCTCCACCCTTCATTTTTCCGCCTTACTCAAAACGCCCGTCATATTCAGCTCGGCTATAATTCATCCAATAGCTTAAATCTCGCTGAAAGACGGCATGTATAAATCAATTGAAAACTTCGTGGGCAAAACGCCGCTGGTGCAACTCAAGCGGATTCCCGGCATTACCTCCAACATTATTTTAGCCAAGCTGGAAGGCAATAATCCGGCGGGTTCGGTTAAAGATCGTCCGGCACTTTCAATGATTACGCGTGCCGAAGCGCGCGGTGACATAAAACCCGGAGATACGCTGATTGAAGCAACCAGCGGCAACACCGGCATTGCGCTGGCGATGGCTGCCGCCATGCGCGGTTATAAAATGATTCTGGTAATGCCGGAAAATCAAAGTGTGGAGCGCCGCCAAACCATGCGCGCATTCGGCGCGGAACTGGTGCTGACCGCCAAGCAAGGCAGTATGGAATTGGCGCGCGATACCGCAGAACAATTGCGCAACGCCGGACGCGGCATCATTCTTGACCAATTCGCCAATCCGGATAATCCGCTGGCGCATTACGAGGGAACTGCACCGGAAATTTGGCTTGATACGCAGGGCAAAATTACCCATTTCGTCAGCAGCATGGGCACAACCGGAACCATCATGGGATGCTCGCGCTTCCTTAAGGAAAAAAGTCAATCAATACAGGTGGTTGGTGTGCAGCCGGAAGAGGGCGCACAAATTCCCGGCATTCGTAAATGGCCGGAAGCATATTTGCCAAAAATATATAGCCCGAAAAATGTGGATAGGGTAGAGCACGTAGGGCAAGCGGATGCGGAAGAAATGGCGCGCCGACTGGCCAGCGAGGAGGGTATTTTTTGCGGAGTTTCTTCGGGCGGTGCGCTGGCGGTTGCCCTCAGAATTTCTAACAATGTGCAGAATGCCACGATTGTATTTATTGCCTGCGATCGGGGAGATCGTTATCTTTCAACCGGGGTGTTTCCTGTTTAACCGGGTCATTCGCCCAGCGCGATTCTCTGTTTGGAAAGTGCCGGATTCTGCGAGAAATAACGTTTGATGCCATTCATAATCGCACTGGCCATTTGCCCCCGGTAGTTGTCATCGGCAAGGCGGCGTTCTTCTTCCGGGTTGCTGATAAAGGCGGTCTCCACCAAAATTGAAGGAATATCCGGAGACTTCAATACCGCAAATCCGGCCTGTTCCACTTTGCCCCGATGCAGGGTGTTTATTCCTCCCAGCTCATTCAACACATGCTTGGCCACTTTCATGCTGTCATTAATGGTGGCGGTCTGCGAAAGATCCAGCAGCGTGCGCGCCAGATAAGGATCTTTGATCGACAAATTAACGCCGCCGATCAAGTCCGCTTCGTTTTCTTTCTTCGCCAGCCAACGCGCCGAAGCACTGGTTGCGCCGCGTTCGGATAAGGCAAATACCGAAGAGCCGCGTGCATGCGGCTTAACAAAGGCATCTGCATGAATCGAAATAAATAAATCAGCATGCGCTTTGCGCGCTTTTTCTACCCGCTTGCCCAAGGAAATAAAATAATCCCCATCGCGAATCAGCACCGCGCGCATTCCCGGCGTGCTGTCGATTTGCTCTTTAAGCTTGCGCGCGATGGCGAGCGTAACCACTTTTTCATGTGTTCCTCTGCGCCCCTGTGCGCCCGGGTCTTCACCGCCATGTCCCGCATCCACTGCGATAATTAATATTCGAGCGCTAAGTTCCGGCATTTTTTGGGGGGGAACTTTGCCGGGTTGCGCTTGGAGTGTTGTGGCAACTTGCAGTTTGGGTTCAGTGGCTGGCGGCGTTGCGGGGGAGGGGGCAGAAGTCACATTTAACGGCGGAGCTTCAGCGGCGGATTTGGTTTCGGACTGCAAGGCCAGTGCCATCAGTGGATCGACGCTCGGATAAACGTCCAGCACCAGCCGATGTCCATATTCGGCAACCGGCTTCAGGTTGAAAATTTGCGGCTTTGCTTCGGTTTTGAGATCCAGTACCAAGCGTACGACACCCGGTTTAAATGCGCTCACCCTTACACTTTTTATGAACGGATCATTGTCTCCAACCTTGCTTGATATCTCCTTGATTATATTGCTTATTTTAACATCTTCAAGGTCGATCACCAAGCGTTCAGGATTTTTTAAAGTGAATTGTTTATAGCTGATGCGCTGTTTGGATTCCAGCGTTAAGCGCGTGTAATCCATGGCTGGCCAAACCCGTACCGAAGTGATATTAACTTCCGCTTTTGCCATGGATGCCCAAAACAAAAGGGTGATAAGAATTATTCGGACAGAGTGGCTAAACATTTATTTCCAGTATGAGTGTGGGCAACGATATTCAGGCAACGACCTTGCGGTAAAATTTCAAAAATAAGCTCCAAGTCGGCTGAAGGTAACATCCCAGCAGCCTTTTCCGGCCATTCCACCAGACAAATATTGTCTTGATTAAATTCATCTCTGAATCCCGCTGCTTCCCATTCCTCGGCATCGCGGAAGCGGTATAAATCAAAATGGCGCAAGTGTAACCCAGCAAGGTCATATTGCTCAATCAGGGTGTAAGTCGGGCTTTTAACCCGGCCCGAATATCCCAATGCGCGCAATAATCCGCGTACTAAAGTAGTTTTCCCCGCGCCCAAATCGCCGCGCAGATAAATCACCATCCCGGATTGCAGGGCGGGGGCAAGACGAGCAGAGAAATGTGCAGTTGCCTCCTCGTCGGGCAGGTTGATTCGGCTATGATTCGGTTTATGCAAAAAATACCACCTAAAATTGATTTAAATGCGCTGGCGCTGCGCATCAAAGAATGGGCGCTAGCATTGGGTTTTCAGGCCGTTGGCATCAGTGATACCAACCTTGGCGCAGCCGAATCTCACCTGATGCAATGGTTGGCAAGCGGCCATCACGGCGCCATGGATTATATGGCAAAACATGGCGTTAAACGTGCTCGTCCAGCCGAATTGCTGCCCGGCACGCTGCGCGTTATCTCGCTGCGCATGAATTATTATCCAGTGCAACCGCATGATTCTATTAAAGTATTAAATGATCCTGCGAGTGCTTTTATTTCGCGCTACGCCTTGGGGCGCGATTATCACAAGGTGTTGCGCAAGCGTCTGGAAATGTTGGCGCAGCAGATTCGCGATGCAATGGAAAATTGTCAATGTCGCGTATTTACCGACAGTGCGCCCTTGCTGGAAGTGGAGTTGGCGCAAAACGCGAATTTGGGGTGGCGCGGAAAACATACTTTGCTGTTGTCCCGTGAACACGGCTCATGGTTTTTTTTGGGTGAAATATTGGTGAGCCTGCCGTTGCCGGTCGATACCCCGCAGGAAAATCATTGCGGAACCTGTCAATCCTGCATCACAGTATGTCCCACGCAGGCAATCATCGCGCCCTATCAGATCGACGCGCGGCGTTGTATTTCTTATCTGACCATTGAACTAAAAGGCAGTATTCCCGAAGCGCTGCGCCCGCTCATCGGCAACCGCATTTATGGCTGTGATGACTGCCAACTAACCTGCCCGTGGAATCGTTTCGCCAAGCTCACCCTTGAGCCGGATTTTGCAGTGCGCAATGGCCTCGATAATGTATCGCTCACCGAATTATTTACCTGGGACGAAACTACTTTTCATGCCAAGCTGGCGGGTAGTCCCATTCACCGCATCGGTCACGAACAGTGGTTACGCAATATCGCGGTCGCGTTGGGCAATGCACCGGGTACGCCGGAAATTATTGCCTCCTTGCGCGCGCATGCCCATCATCCTTCTGCGTTGGTGCAAGAGCATGTTGCATGGGCATTGCAGCGCCATACAGGCAACAATAATCCTTGACAATTTTGTCTGTCACCCTAAAATGCGCGACCTCACCGGGTCGTTAGCTCAGCTGGTAGAGCAGCGGACTCTTAATCCGTTTGTCGCAGGTTCGATCCCCGCACGACCCACCAATAAGAATAAGGCTTCCAGCGATGGGGGTTTTATCGTTTCAGTCCGCAATTCTAGTTTCAGTCCGCAATTCCAGAAAATTACTATCTAGTTGGACTGACTTTTTGCCCTCTTCTTTGCCTCACATAATGCTCTGTCATCGCCATACTTTCGTGGCCAAGCTGTTCCTGTGCGGCGCGCATTCCATCACTATCTGCCTTGTCAGTTCCGGCTTTTGCCCGTAGATCTCGAAATTGAAATGCTTTAATAGCTTCAGCTAAATCAGGATGGGCTTTTGCGGCGGCGGTTCGGGCTCTATCGAATCTTGAGCGCAGGGCGAACTCGGTAAGGGCTCGGCCAGTCTCTGTACAGACCAGCGCGAGGGTGTGGATTTTGTAACCCTCTTTGCGTTTTTTGATCCGATCGATCAAGCTGGCCAACTCGCCGACCACTTCGATGCGCAGTTTTTTCCCCGTTTTATTTTGCTGCACTACCAGATGCCCATCACGAATATCGGTGATGCTCATCGATAAGGTATCAGCAGGTCGCTGTCCGGTAAGATAGGCAAGGTCTAGTGCATCGCGTAGAGCAATTCCTGATGCATCCCATACCGCCTCTAGCACTGCGTCTTCAATATAGATATCTCGCCCTGGTTCGCTGAATCCTTTAATTCCCGCGCAAGGATTTGGCTTGTCGGTCAATCCCCACGCTCTAGCCATATTCCAGATGTGAGAGAAGAGCGCCTTCTCACGGTTCGCACGTGTCTTTGCGGTTTGTCCACGCAGATCAAGGTATTGACGGATATGACCAGGCTTAATGGATTCCAGTGGTGCAGGCGTGGCATTAAAAAATTGCAGTAAAAAATCTAATTCAATTAGATTATCACGTTGAGTTCGTGCCGCTTTTTTAGGAATAACATCACGGACGTATCGATCCGATACTGTTTTAAAAGTAAGCAGCTTGCTCGCCTGCTCCGGTTTATCTTGTTCGAGCTCCGCCCATTTACGTACAGCTGCAGTGTATTCGTTGCCGAGCGGTATCTCTTTGCGCGGCTTTCCGCCGGCATCGTAGTAATACCAAATCACGCCGCCCGCTTTTGCGCGCGCACGCATCTTTGGCGGCAGGTTTAAGTTTTTGCTCGGTCTTCTTCCCATAGTGGCGGCCATGTTACGCTGCCCTGTGCTCAAACTGCAACAACGTGGGCTTCCACTCTACTAATTGTATGCCGGGCTGCTCTTTCCCACCCTCAACTGCAGAGCGCGTTACAACAGGCCTGCCACATCCATTAACACGAAATGCGATACCCATAGTGCGCAGTTGAGCGATCTGCCGAGCTTTAATTGCGTAGCCGGTCAGCTCGCGCAGTTCATCGGCGGAAAGGAAGAGCGGGGCGATCATAACTCTCGATCCGTGGCGCTACTTTCGATGCCGAGGTAGATAGCGTGCTCATCCTGCAATACAACAAGGCGGCGGTAGTGCACGATCATGCTCAAATAGAGAGCGTTTGCCGCGACGACGAACAGGCCGCCGTAGAAGCTTAGCGGCTGCTGTAGGGCGGAGTAGTAGTAGGGGTTCCATAGACCCCATAGGGTAAAGAAGCCGATGCTGAGCATAGAGACGCCGCGCACTTCTTGGTGCTCGCGCAGTACGCGGCAATGGTTGAGCACGAAAAATCCAGCGGACAACTCGAAGGTGCCATTGATTGCATCCTCGTCGATCGCGGCGATCAGGCTGGCCAGCAGCGCATAGACGGCGGTGAGGGAGTCGAGTGGCATCATGGCCGGATACTCGGGAACTCGATCACCCACACCCATGGGTTGGCATCCCAGGAGCCGGGGCCGTTGATGGATTCCCAAAGAGTTCTATAACTATCAATCGGATTAATTTGTGCGTGGGAATTGGATAGGTAATCACGCCACATCATCCCATCATGGCTGCGTTGTATGCCTTCGGTTATTGCATCTGCTCTGCTGATATTCTGCAGTCGCTCTACTCGAACATCGGTTACCCCGAGCAGGATGCGCGATGCTTCTCGGTATGTCCCATTTGAAAGCAGCTTTCCAAGTGGCGCTGGCGCAAGCCTTGATGGGTACGGAACCGTGTCGATAGACTTGTCGGCCTGATATTCAATATCTATCTCTCGGATTCCACCGCGAACTGACAGTACGCGCGCAGATTCTCGTACCCATAGGCGGTCACCTTCCCACGCCTTTCCGTATGGGCAATTCCCGAAGAATGGCGCACCTTCGCGAAACGCTGTTTCACTACTGGCTCTATATTTTGGTAAAACATACCACGCACCGTCTATCTCCGGCTGCGGCCTCATGATGCGCCGCGTCTGTGTTTTTGATCCATCCAGCGTGGCACGCACCATCTCGGTGTTCATTGGGATTGGGCGCTCTATCATGCAGCCTCCCCAACGCTAACGCGCCGATGCACTTCCTCCAGGGCGGCAGTGATCTGCTGCCGGGTGCAGAAGCTGATCTGCTCATCGTGAATATTTAGTGCAGCTTGCAGTATGCGGATGCCTTCACCGTCCAATGCCCACTTACCAGTGCGCTCGGCGCGTTCTCGGCTGCGGAGCATGGCTTCCTGCGCAAGCAGGACGGTCTGGAGCGCAGGTGCGGCGATGCCGATTTCACAAAGGATCATTGCTACATTAAGAGTACATGCCAGCGTGCTCCACGCCTGTTCGCTGCCATGGCCGGTGAGCAAGGCTTGCAGGCTGACGCGGTAGGCGATGCCAAGGTCACGGGTCTGATCATCATCCAGCCTGGCGTGTTGGCTGAGAAAATACAACGGGTTGATAAGGCGCTTATTCATAGTGCTTCCCTTCGCGTTCTACAAAAGCCGCCGCGCGGCTTTTCAATTCAATACTAAGCCGCGACAGCGGCTTTCCTTTTGGTTTTTTCCGTAGTTTTAGGTATAGCGCCTACAGGAAAAGGCCAATCATCTTTCGCGGGCGCAGCCTTGGTTTTTTTTGCAGGTTTATCCGGCGCTTGCGCAGCAGGAGTGGGGGTAGAAGCGGTTTTGGCTTCAACTTTTTTCTCTTGATCTGGGGGAGTTTTACGGGATGAGACTGCTTTTTTGGCCTGCTTTATTTCAGCCGCAACTTCTTTTTCGATTTGCTTGGCGTCGATGCATAACGGGCCGGCGATGGCCAGCATTTGATCAGGGCGGTGATCCATGTTCCACTGAGTGACATTAAGTTCAGTAGACATAAGGCAGTCAATACATAGTAAAAATTGCTCTCCAACTGAAAGCTCACTGATCCTCGACTTAAGAATTTCGACGACATCATCATCTACCACATGAGGATAATATAACTGGGAAACGGAGAGCGCTGTATCGTTATTCATAAAGTTTTCAAAACAAGTCTCGGCAAGTACTTTGTACAATATGTCAGGAACATACGGAGGGACTTGGGACATTCCGTTCTTGATTTTGTTATGCAGCTCCATGAACAGGCGTTTTCGGGTGGCTTGCGTTAGCTCAAGTTTCGCTTTAATTTTATCCTGCGCTTTTTGATTCTCGATAGCAGCCGTGCTTTTTGCCGCACCCTTCGGAGTAATTTCAAACCCTGCCTCACGTAGCGCTTTAATCGCGTCTTCAATTTTTACGGTCGGAATAAATTCTTTGTTGTGCGGGTTTTCGATTAATGTTTTTTGCACTTTGGTATTGGTTGATTCCAGCGCGGATTCCCATGTGCGATTTTCTGCGTCACCGGGAATGATGCTATCCAATTTTGCATATCCGCTATCAGCATCCGGCCCCGGGTGACTACTCCAAGTTGGGTTGGGAATTAGTTTTTTAGCTGTTTTGCCAATGATCACGATATCGCCATTTTCTTCGGCCTGTTTTTGGATGGACAAAATGTGCGCGGTCTTTTTCATGGCAAAACAAACCGTATTCGTGCACACGTCTGCGCTGCCTACATCGTCAAACAATTCAGGCTGATTGCCGGTGCGACTAACGCAGTCAGTACATGCGCCTATCTTGTTGATTAAATTAGCATCTTTAATATCAAAGATGGCGCGATTCAAGCTTGTCATGTACTCGCTTTGCAACAAGTCTTTGGCTGCGCGATATGACATTATCTTGTCGCCGGACTTAAAGTTTTGCGAGTTGTAGTCGGCCTTCGCGGTGATCTGTTTGACAGCTTGAATTTGCAACTTATGAACCGGTATTCGCGCAATCAATAAAGCGGTGCTGGCGTCCAGTTCGCCTTGATAAAATGCCTCGCGTGCCTCCTGGCATAGGTCTGTAAATTTCAGGCGGGCATAAATATACGCTTTGCTTTTGCCGATCTCGGCAGCAAGGCTATCAGCCGTTGCGCCGTGATCCTTCATTAACTTGGCGTAACCATCAGCCTCTTCAAGCGGATGTAGATCATCGCGCTGCAAATTTTCGATGACCTGGGCATGCAACACTTGCAAGTCAGTAAGTTCGCGCACAAAGCACGGCATTTCAATCAGGCCTGCCAGCTTGGCGGCACGATAGCGGCGCTCACCCGCGACCACCTCGAATTTTGCGTAGGGACCCACGGGGAATGGCCATGAATCCGTTTTTTTGGGTGCGGCGCTAATGGCCCGCACAAGGATCGGTTGCAGCACGCCTTGCGATTTAATCGAGTCGGCCAACTCTTTTAATTTTCCGTCATCAAACCGTTTGCGTGGGTTTGTTGGCGAAGGAAAAAGATCGGTAATGGCAAGCCATTGGATTCCTTCTTTTTCAATGATTGCGTCGGGCGTTGGTGCGTTCATAGTGGTCTCCTGTAAATTTTAGTTAAGTCCCCGCTAATGCAATGTCCGCGATAGCGAAGTAAATTTGATAGTGCTGCTCTTTGGTGATGGCTATGCGATGCTTGTCTCAGCAGGCCGTAGTAGCTGTTGGCGGTCTCGTACAGGTCCGCCGCATCGATGTCGCGGACTCTTCGCATCGCGGCCTTCACGGTGCGCGGACGGGTGACGCGATGCCACGGTCGGATAACTTGGCCAACAAAATCTACACCGCGATCGATTGGCTGCAGAATGGTTTTGCTGGGATTGATGCGGGCGTGCAATTTGTCACACAAAAACCGCTCAATCTCCCACTTCGCCGCATTCAGCCATGAGGGCGATTCATGCAGGATTAGGAAGTCGTCCACATAGCGGATGTAGTGCTTGGCTTGCAGCTGGTGCTTGCAGAATTGATCCAGCCCGTTTAGATAAATATTCGCAAAGAACTGGCTGCTCAAGTTGCCGATGGGCAGGCCGAGATATGCCGGGTGATTGGTGAGGCGCTTGTGATTTGGAACTAAATCGAGCATGCCTGGCTTGCCGCGCAGCTCGTAATTCAGACGTGGATCATGAAACAGGATTAGGTCAGCGAGTTGCAACCACCATGCTTCGGTAACGCGCTTGGCGATCAAGTCATGCAGGATATTTTTATCGATGCTGACGAAGAAGTTAGCTAAGTCCAGCTTCAGGTAATGCGCTGGCCGGCTCCAATTCTGCGTGATACTGCGCACCTTCGCTTCCAGCCGTTTAGCACCATAGAGCGTGCCGCGACCGGGAATGCAAGCGCAACTATCTACAATGAAGCTGGCATGAAAACGCGGTGCGATACGGTTATAAAGCAGGTGATGCACGATGCGATCGCGGAAGTCAGCAGCCCAAACTTCACGCGGCTTTGGTCTGGTGATGACGAAGCAAATGCTTTTGCCGGGGCGATATATTCCATTACGCAGCTCATCGTCAAGCTGGCATAGGTTGCGCTCAAGGTTGATCTCGAATGCAAGGGCGCTACGTCTACGACGCTTTGCTTTGCGGCAGTCAAGATAGGCTTGTACTAGGTCTTCAAAAGTAAAAGGTGCGCCCGCTTGGACTCGAACCAAGGGCTGTCGGATATGAAGGCCCGACTGTTCTACCGTTGAACTACAGCGCGCGTTTTGATTGTAATAAAAGTCAGCATAGTTGGCATCGGTTTGTTCTGCGGACGGCTCTGACTGACAGCTCGTTATTCTTGTTGTTGTTGTTCTGGTTACCGTTTTTGAAGTTCTGATACCAGGCATAATTTGAGTTGCCAGCGTGCTGCGTCTTGATGTGCTATCTACGTCGCCATGCCGATCACTCAGCGTGGAAACTGCGCCAGACCATGCATGGGTATCTAGCCCATCGGTATCTGTGGTGCGCATGTCGGTGGCTTTCGCCAGCGGCACAACCAGATCAAAATGTCGCACAGGAATGTTGGCCATGACCATCATCCGGCGGGCGATGTTGCGGAACGACGCCATCCATTGGCCTGCTTGCCGATGCTGTCAGTGATCTTGATCGCTTTGGCATATTGGCCGGTAGAGATCAAACGTTTATCACGCGAAAAGCGCAACAACAGTTCACAGACCTGCAACCTCTCTACCAGTAGCAGTAGATGTGGCGACTTATCCTGTGCGCAATTAGCACGGAATACGAGCACCACGATCTCAAGGCACTCGTCGCCAATCTTGCTGCCGATCGTGCGCTTGTAGTCCCTTGGCATATTTGCAACTAGGTCAGTGATAGCACTGAACAGATCGCATGCGGCCTGATAAATTGGAAGGGTTGTATGGATAGCCATGCTGATGAAAACTAAATAAATTAAATTACTGAATCACTAAATTCTCTGCGGACGGCTCTGACTGACAGCGCGTTATCCATGAAGCTGTAGAGCTGGTCACCGTATTTGAAGTTCTGATACCAGGCATAATTTGAGTAGCCAGCGTGCTGCGTATTTGACCAATGCGCTTCCTTGTCGAACTCATCCGGCATGTCTCTGAATGCGACGGCTTGCTCGGCGCGATCCATGAGGTCGCCGCCGAGGTTCTTGGCCCACTGCATACCGGTCTTCCAGTCAAACTTGGCGCGGTCTGGTAGCAGGAAGGTGTGACACACTCTGCCGTCGGCGGTGGTGATAGTGCAGAGATGTTTTTCGCCCTGGCGAGGAGTTGGTACGGGTAGCTTGCTGATTTGGCTTTGCAGGTGCTTTTCAAACCATGCGCGAAAGAGTGCAGACGTTTCCACCGTTACCTCCGCGCCTTCAACATTAAGCGTTGTAGTTGCTGACATCGCGACCTCCTAATTGATAATGATTAAATGATTAAATTGATATGCGGACGGCTCTGACTGACAGCTCGTAACCCTTGCCGTGGCTGCGCTGGAGACCGTAGTCGAAGTCCTGAAACCAGGCACAACTCGAGCTGCCAGCGTGCTGCGTAGATGTCCAATATGCGTTCGTATCAAAGGCCTGCGCGCCACCTTCCTTAAAGGCTTCTAGGCTTGTTTGAGCTGGTAGGTCTGGGGTGTATGGATAGGTTGGTGGCACAGCAGATAGATTTAACCCGGAGCGTCCAAACTGAGAATTCTGCTCTGCGGTAGGTTTGAAGTTTCGGTATATAATTTCAAGCACATCTTGTGCGGGGATATGCCAGTCATCAAAACCGCCGATGCGCAGATCAAGCACCTTCTTAGCGATCTTGCTACCAGCCTCGGCCATCGCTTTAGTGTTACTCAGCCCATCAAAAAACAATTTTGCGCCATCTACTTCAGCATAGCTTTTGTTCCACACCTCTTCGTCGAATTGACCATCCTGCTTGGGCGCGATGATGATCTTTCCGATTACGCCATTGATATTGATGTGACCACCAAAAAATCCGCCTTCCATTGGCGTGCCGAGGGCGGGTGTGGTTGGTTCTGTGACTGCGTTCATGTGTATCTCCTTTAGTTAATT
The DNA here is from genome assembly GCA_041660815.1 of Gallionellaceae bacterium. Lineage (GTDB taxonomy): Bacteria > Pseudomonadota > Gammaproteobacteria > Burkholderiales > Gallionellaceae > PALSA-1006. Next base: position 62,084 of record JBAZVN010000014.1, read on the forward strand.
TGTTGCGTTTGAGTAATTTTGAAAAACGTGTGTGCTGGCGTTTATGGCCCGTTCATGAATTGATGTTGCGGTTTAATATTTGCGAACACTGCCGCCAAATTGACAGTGGCTTCTTCCATCATTTTGAGTCTTTTATCTGCGGTTAAATAATCCTCGCGGGCTTTACTGACACGCTTCTTTTTTGCCGGTACAACCTCGGCGCCGGTGTGCACGTAAACGCTGAACGGGTTGCCGCTTTTGCGTTTCTCTGTACGCACAATTTTTAAAAAACCATCCCGTGATAACCGGCTGCACGCAACAATGATTGCCTTATGCGTAAAACCGTGCTGCTCGCATAAAACATATAAATCTGCCGATTTAAATTCTTTCCCGCCGCTTAGATTTTTGGCGATGTAGGTTTGCAAACAATCCCGAATATTCATAATGTCCGCTCCGCTTTATTCCACGCTTCCCGCATAGGCTGGCCAAGGCTTCGGTAAAACCGAAATAACGACAGCAGCCTGCACATACGATTCAGCCAACTCACCGCACGAGCAATATATCCAGACCGACGTCGCGAACGGCGCGGCAATAAAACCCGGTGATTCATAGTGTTCTCCCAGTTATTAACGATGTTCATACGGGCTTCCGGAGCGGCTTGCAGGTAATGCGCAACGGGCCGGTTGCAGCAGAAATCAGACGAATGCCGATACACGTCGCACCTATAGCATCGGGCGCAATAATCTCGTGCGCAGTCCGCTGACCGTTGTGAATAAAGATAAATTCATAGGCGCTCATGCCGGCTCCAATACTGCTAAAAGTTGAGCATCGTGCTCCTCAGTTTCATCAGCCAACTTAAGCAGATTGGCAGCCAACTGGCGCGCTTCAGCGGGAGTAATCCTGCATTGGATACTCATGCATCCCGTGTAAACATTCATCACCGAATAGACACTGGTATCATCGTCATCATGCCAATGTGTAGTACAAATTCTGAGAGACCGCTCGTTTTGTCCGGCAATGCTGGCCGTATCTGTATAGTGTTTATCAACTTTAAATTGCATGACAACCTCCCTTAATTTATTGCTGCACTGCGCAGCCAAAACGTTGGCGATTCCGGCTCTATATTCACGATTTCACAAACATCGCTAATGCGCGTTCGAAACGCACCCATGGCGCTCAACGTCTCGATTAACTCAAGATAATCGCCGTGGTGCGCGGGTGTGATGTAGTAATTCACTTCATGGTCATCCACATCCAGCAGCTCGGCAAAGTTAATTCCATGCGCGCGCAGCACGGCGCACAGCTCTTCAAATTTCGCGATGTCGTGACGGCAACGATTCAGTATGTCGGCCTGCTGAAGTAACAGGCGCGTGAGATTGCAAAAGGTCTGTTCGGCGAGTGACATGATTACCCCTATGCCGCCAACGCAAGTTCTTGCGCGCGGTCGTGAATAGCGCGATATTGAATGCGCAATAAATTGATGTTGTATCCGCGTGCAGTGAGCTTTTTCAGGCAGGCCGCGCACTGATCTGCATCGGGCTCGGTGAAAAATTCCTGCAAAGAAACAATAATATAGTGGCCGTTTTTAGGTACCAGTCCACACAACCCGCGCGGATGCGGCGGGATTTTGGCGTGGACTTTTGGATTAACGCGCTGTTTCATTAATGCCTCCCCGATAAACTTCGGGCAGGCGCCCTGTAGCGAGTCATACCGTTGCTTTTTTTAATCCTCGTGCAGCCCAGCTTGTGCAGGAAAATACTAATGCGTCTTTGTAAATCGCTCGTCAATTTCGATGCATCAAGCTTAAGACCGTCAATCGCAGTAGTGGTGATGGAGAAATCACTCACTTGCTGATAGACCCAATCGCGCAAGGCGCTCATCGAATCTTTGTTATCCAGGTTGATATCTGTTTTGCCAATCCTTTGTGGCCCGGATAGTAAAGATCGCTTCTCTTCATTTGACATTTTGATCTCCCGTTTTTGAGTGCAGACGTTTGCGACGGGAGGAACAATAGCAAATTGCTTTTGTGATTGTCAATAGCAATTTGCTAACTTCTGGTAAAATAAAAACCACAGGGACATCCTGCGGTTAAATTTGGAGGTGTGTGATGAGGAAATGCAAAGTGGTTTACGGGACGGCGGGCTGCGGGAAAACAAAATATGCGGAAGCGTTGATGGAAAAGTTGGGCTGCACCCGGGTAATTGATTATACGAATGTGCTGGGCGATCTGGATGCCCTGGATGCTGACGTGCTGGTGCTAACCAATGAGATGTTGATCGGCGCGATTAATTTTTCCGATGTGATTATCTCGAAAGATGACAACCATATTGAGCCAAGCACTTGGATTGTTGAGGTGTCCGAGAGAGGGGTAAAACTAATGCGCGTGCGCGATAGTCAAAATCAAGAGGTGATAGAGGTATACCCTTGGGTCAATCGCGGTGTTGGCGCTATTAACTTATCTGCGATATGTCATGGTTATCAACCGCCACGAATCCTTGCTCGTCAAGATATACCGTTTGAGCAAATTCCACCTGAATATGCGTCTTAGAGCGCGGTTTCGGGCGCATGTATTTTAGCCCGCCAAAGTCTAACGTAGTGTCGTCCGGGAACTTGGCAAGATCATCCCTAAGTTCGCCGACGGTGATGGTTGGATAGGTCGGCATGTGACCTCCTTGCCCTAGTCTTTGAACGAATCCGGGATCGGCGGGGAGGTGATGGCTTTATTGTCTTTGAAATCAACCCGTAGCGTGCGGGTTTCTCCGCTCAGTAAATTCACATTAACCCAGACATAGATCAAGATTCCGTCGCGTGAGGTTACGTTGTTAGGGGTGCCGATCAGCTGAGTCGCTTCGGCAGTGGTCATCCCTGCCGTGATCTTGCGGGCATCGCTCCATTTGAAGGCGGTTCCGGCGCAGCCTGAAATCATCAGAATGATGGCAATTAAAATTAATTTTTTCATGTCTCGTTCCTTTTAGGCTGGGGTATTTTCGCCAACTTTTCCGCAGTTAGGGCATTTATATTTTCCCCATCCCCATGCCACAAATATGATGCCAGGAATGATGTAAAACAAAAATAATATAAGGGCAATAAATTGACCGCCGTTGTAGTTTCTTAGCCAAGTTTTCATTTGGCCTGTAAATCCGCAAGATAGGCACTTGCGCTGGTTTAAAATGCCCGATATTTCAGTAGGCTGAAACGGAAGTGCGGGTTGGCGCACACCGCATTTGGGGCATATTTCTGCTTTTGCGCGAATAACTTCTCCGCACTCCTGGCAGAATTTTTCATCACTGTTTTTTTGCATTGCCATTCTCTGTCTCTTTCAAAATCAACCAAAAAACTGAAGCGGAAGTTGCATAAAATATTCGTTGCCTCTCTCATCTAGGCGCACCCCATGCGAGACAACCAGTTTCAAGCGGTGCGCCGTTCTTCTAGCGGCGAATCATTGGCCTTTGCTTCTGGCTTCTGATTACTCTTCTCCTGTTTTTCTATTCGTGCCTGCTCAGCGGCATCTCTTATTTTGGCCTCAACCTTTTTTATTTCTGATTTTAGCGATTCTAATTCGGCACTAAATATGTCTGCTTTAAATTTATTTATTACTTTTAAATCATCACTTATGCTTTGATTTTCAGTAATACGATGTATGTTTTCGCTGGGTAAATTTGAGTAGTGTGCAACCTCTTCAATTAATTTATCCATCCATCCGACTGGCTGAAAAAAGGCCTTTTCAATTTTTCTGGCAGTCAAATTTCCGACTCCCCTTGGAGTTTTCTTTTTTCCCGCTGGCGTCCTATTTCTAATTTGACTTATATATGCTTCTGGCATACCAGTCAGCTCGGAAAATTTTGCATCCGTCCCAGTTTCTTTAACTAAATAAAGAAGATTTAAACGTCGTATCTCTTTGTTGTCCATGATTTCATTAAATAGCAATTTGCGAAAATTTGGAAAGTGCAAAATGCTATTGCAAAGCAATTAGCATTTTGCTATTGTTTGCGTATGGATGCTAAAACTTACATATCGAAATACGGACGAGATTCTGCAAAGCAGGTTGCCGAATCCGCGCAAACCACTATTGAATATTTCAACCAAATTGCGAGCGGGCATAGACGCCCATCCGTAAGCCTGGCGGAGCGACTTGTTGTAGCAAGCAAAAACGAACTTGATTTCGTGTCGCTGCTTACAGTCAAGTCCACTCAGCATCAATCGAAATCCGCTGAGGCCGCCTGCCATGAATGAACTTAATCCAGTAACGCAATTGCACAGTAGCGAGATAGTGATACCAGCCGCTATGGTTGATGAGCTACGCGCAGCTCTAGTCAGAGCTGAGTGCGCTGTATGTGAGCGCCGCCAAGCAAGTGAGCGCGAGAAACTACTCGAAATATTCCTAGCTCGCCGGTTTGATAATTCATCCCTACGAAGCGCACTACGTCGCCTATGTTCGGCACTGCGCCGGGCATTACTTTTACTTGTCCCGGGTTGGTTATGGCGATTCCTGCCAGCCGGATTGCGGTCTAGTCGCGAAAGAGGAGATCGATAGTGATTAGTTTTTCCATGGGCATTCCTAATTATTTTAATCAATAAGAGGTCACAAAAATTATGAAAAACAGATTCGCCAGCGCTTTGCGCACAATTGCCAATCAAATCGACCCGCCCAAGATACCGAAGGTATGTGCCTGCGGAAATGAGTGGTGCAACGGAATTCAGTATCGACCGATTTACTCCCGCAATTTTGTGCCGTGCCCGCTTCTGGCTTCGGCACCGAGTTCTGTAAGGATTGCGGGCAAAAGCACTGGGGCGATCTTCTCTCCAGCGGCTGAGGCTAACTGATATGACTACTAATGAGACTTGTCCGAATCCACCCTCCCTGATAGCACGTTGGAAATTAGAGTTTGAAGAGCTGGATCGTTTAAATCGTTCCGAGCCTTCAGTGCGGCAATTTTCCGCGCAGACTGCATTAGGCGATCTCGCCATTCGTTCGGCCCATGGGTTTTTTGTAGCGCCTCTTCGCCAGCCAGAATATTCTGGAAGGTTTTCACTGGGTCGCTGGTTTCGGAAATGGTTCCTGTGATGATAGCCAGGCTTTCTTCCATCGCGCAGACGAGTGATTCGAGTTCTTTGAGTAGCTCTTCGTTGTTCATGGGCATTCCCTTTGTGTGTGCTGATGTGTGGAAACAAAAGCATATCACACTGGGGATTGCCTTCTCTTCTTCCTCCTCCCGTCTGGAAGCGTGCATCCCTGCACGTACTCAGCCACCTGGCATTACGCTGGGTGGTATTTTTTTTGAAGGGTGGGAAGGCTGAAGTTTTCATGATTTAAACAATAACGGATTGCAATCAACACTAAAACAATAAACAAACGGGAGAATTATTGTGACATTACCAATCAATGAGGCGACAGTTCTGGGTTCTCTGTACGGGGCGGTTAAACGTTATCCGGGCAAGGTTAAAGCGCTGGCGATGGATATGGATGTGCCGGAATCAACGCTGTATGCCCGCCTGCGCGGCACAGAGGGTTATCCGATGGCTTATGGTGCGGAGGTGGATGAGATTCTAGATTTTCTGCGCGATCAGAATGTAAAGGGCTGGGAAAAAACCATTCATGTGTTTTGTCACCGGCATGATCACCTTGCAATCCCCATTCCACGCGCGTTAAAAGACGGATCGCATGATGGGCTTAGGCAAGTTAGCCAAATGATGAATGAGGTTGCCGAAATCGCGAAAGCATTATCCGATGGTGTGGATGAGCACGGCGACAGAGGAAGTGAAATAACCACCGACGAAATGAAACGCATTGATGCGGCCTGCCAAGAGGCGATGGAAAAAATAGCAGAGACACTGGAATTTTATCGTGCGCGCCATTTGTCAGCTAAGAAAAATGGGCTGGTTAAATGATAGCTATGAAGTCCATCGAATCTTATCCGCTTCCGCCTGAATATCCGTTTCCGCCCGGCTTAGTATGGGCGGCAATCAAAGACGGTAAGCTGGTCAATATGGCTTACATGAAAGCGCCGGAAGGTGTCAGTTATGGCTTCTATCGCCAGCAAATGCGCGGCGGTTTAGCGAAAGAGGGAAAGGTGATGTCCGGCGAGGTGCGCGGCAATTGTTTTTACCCGAGAGTAGAAAAATGACTGAAGCGCTTTTGATGCCCGCGCAGCAATGCGCCTTATGCGACAAAGATGCCGGAGTTTATGATTTTGATCGGGTGTGCTGCGTAGCGCGGTTTGTGTGCAGCATCCCGATCAAGGCATTGCGCAAGGGCTGGATGGAACGATTCAAAGCGCAAAATGGCGCGGGCGCACATACGCTGCTTGAGTGCGCTGTAAAGGCGCGCTGGGCACTTAAAAAAGGTTCCGGCGATATGAAAGAGAGCAATGGGGCCAACTAAAAAGCAGTCGCTCTGGTCGCCCATCGTGCCCGTCACGCCTGATGCGCCTGCAGCCCGATTACGTCACGGAACACGCGGCGATCCGTTGCGCACGTTTGAGTACCGCAATCAAGAAAATCAGTTACTGGGTTATACCGCGCGCTTCATGACTTCATCCGGCGAAGCGGTGCATTTGCCGTTGACCTGGTGCAAAGACCTTACCGCAACTGATATCGATTATCTACTGGCTTGGCGCTGGATTCAGTTCCCTCGATTTCGTCCGCTGTATGGTTTAGAGCAACTGTCGGAAGATTCGCCCCAGACAGAGTGGCATGTGATTGTATTCGACGAGAACGAGGCGGAAGCGGCTAAAAAACTAATACCGTGGGCGGCGTGTTTTTCATGGCCGGGCGGAATCCGAAAAATTGATGAAGTGGATTGGTCGCCTTTGCGCGGCTTGACTAATATTTTCATTTGGCCAACCCTGACGCAGGATCGTATCAAGGTTCGACGCGATGAAGACGCGATCGGAGAAATTCTGCCGCGCGATAAACAATCGGGTTGGCGTGCCGCGCTAAAAATTGAAAAAATTCTGCTCGGTTTTGGCTGCAAAATTAAAGGCATTGTTGATCCGTTTTTCACCGCAGATATTCCCAATAGAATTGACTTTCCCGCCGGATTCGGAGCGGCCATGGCGGACCTGCAAAAGTGGGACGAAAACAGTACCGATGATTTTTTATACAAATACGGCCACGGTGGATTAGGGACGGAGCTACAGCAGTGCTTGCGAAAAAAACAAGGGCATACCGAGCACGCCGATCCGCTTCCAGAATCGCGTGAGCCGGAACTCGCGCCAACCGGCGCGGCATGGGAACTTCGATTGCTCAGGAAAAACGGGGAGTTGATTGCGTGCCTGGCGAACGTCCACGACATTTTAGCAAACGCGCCGGAATGGCAGGGGGTGATTGCTTTTAATCAATTTGAGATGCGCGTAGTTAAGCTTAAGCCGCCACCGTATCACGGCGGCACAACGGGAGAATGGGATTCAACCGATGACACTTGTACCGCGATGGAATTATCGCGCGTCTTTAAGTTCACACCCTCTTCAGCGCTTGTGCTAGAGGCCGTTGAAGTGATCGCGCGCAGAAATGGATTTCATCCGGTGCGACTCTGGCTGCGCGGGCTAAAGTGGGATGGCGTCCCCCGGCTAAATGATTGGATGGTGGATTGTTTCGGTATCCCAAAAACAGATTATTCATCGCGCGTTTCGCGATGGTTTCCCATCGGCATGGTTGCGCGCGTAATGAGCGAGGAGCTATGGAAAGGCGCGGGCATGTACCCGGGCGTGAAGTTTGACTATTGCCTGGTGCTTGAAGGAACTCAGGGGCGCATGAAAAGCACCGCGCTATCGGTACTTGGCGGAGAGTGGTTCGGCGATACCGATATAAATTTGGATAATAAAGATTCAATGTCCGCGATTCGCGGGAAGTGGCTCTATGAATTTCAGGAATTGGGATCACTAGCCAAGCACGAGGCCAGCAAGCAAAAGAGTTTTATCTCGCGGATGATCGATGAGTTTCGTCCGGTGTACGGTCGGCGTGAAATCCGCATTCCCCGGCAAGGCGTTTTTGCGGGAACAACAAACGATTGGGAGTGGAATAAAGACCCGACGGGAGGGCGGCGTTTTTGGCCGGTAATGATAGAGCACGATATTAATATCAAGGGGTTGCGTGAAATCCGCGATCAATTGTTTGCGGAAGCAATGGTGTGCTTTGAGGCGGGTGAAAAATTCTGGCCAGACTCAAAAGAACAGCGTGAAATTTTTGATCCGGAACAACTAAAACGCGAGCAACAGGACTCGTTGATTGACGCCTTGCACGACTGGGTATATCAGCAAGTCAATAATTTCTCAATTGCCTCCGCCGCCATTGACGGATTAAAGATGGATGCGTCGAAATTGACGCGAGATTTACAAACGCGCATCGGGATTTCGTTGCGCAAGTTGGGCTGTGAAAGAGTTGAAAAACGCAACGGTATGATTCGCTACTGGTATAAGCCGCCACAGAAAACGGCCACGTCGAATAGCAACATACCTGCGCTTAAAAAGGACGATGACGATGAGCCATTTTAGTCCAGAGGTTAGGAAGGTTGGGCAGAGGTTGGGAAGGCTACAGCCCGCGCCATTACTGGAGGTTCCTAACCTTCCTAACCTTCCCAACCTATCTCCTCACGAGCATGCAGGCGCACACCCGCGCATATACGCGCGCGCAGGTGACTCAATTTACGTTAGGAAGGTTAGGAAGGTTAGGAACCGCCAATGTTTGCAAGGCTTCCAAGCTTCCCAACCTCTGCCTAACCTCGGGAAGGTTGGGAAATGATGAACAATACGATCAACATCCGCAACAACTTCCCTAAGGTGGCGGCGCGCCTTGATCGGCTGGCAGTAGATGTTGGTAACAGGGCCATGGTGCGCGCACTCAACACGACGGTCACGCAAGGCAAGACGCAGATGGCACGCAAGATTAGTCAGGAGTACCGCATGTCGGTCGGCAAGGCAAGGGATAGGCTGGAAGTAGATAGGGCTTCAACCAAAGGTGGAGCACTACGGTTCGAGGCAACACTTAAGGCTACTCGCGCAGGGAAAGGTAGATCGATGAACTTGATCGCGTTTGTTACTGGCAGCAAGGTGAGTAAGGCCTCGGCAAAGCGTCAAGCCAATACCGCACTGGCCGGGCAGTTGCAGTTTCAGATCAAGCGCGGCGGAGGTAAGAAGGTGATTACAGGCGCATTCATCGGCAACGATGGACGCACGGTATTCATCCGCACCGGCAAAGGCCGCTTACCGATCAAGGCACTCAACACAATTGACATACCGCAGATGTTCAACACGCGTCGGATCAACAGTGTTGTACGCGAGGTAATGATCAAGAACTTTAGTGCCAACTTTAATCGAGAACTAAACGTAATACTTAAGGGGTTCATACGATGATCGCCTATCAGCAAGTAGTTGCTCTTGCACTTTCAAAGGTACTCCCTAGGCTAAACCACACACGGCGCGAAACGATCCCGGATTTTCGCCAGTTCTGTGATGCTAGGGGAGGTAAGTAAGTTGCGCATCATAGGGCAAGAGATTATCGCATCGGTCTTTGGTGTTGCTCCAAAGACCATCGTCGAGTGGCAAGAGCAGGGGTTTCCGGTCGCGGTGCGCGGCGGCCCCGGCGTGGCGAGCGAGTATGAGACAGAAGCCTGCGTTGCATGGATGGTTGATCGCGAGGTAAAGAAGGTTCAAACGGAGAGACCGCAGGATCGGTTGGCGCGGGTGCAGGCGGACAAGATCGAGATGGAGAACGCTGAGAAGCGCCAGCAACTAATCCCCGCCGAGCAACTTGAGCCGAAATTAAAGGCCGCGTTCGTGTCAGCGCGCGAGCGCTTGCTGGAGGCCGCATCGCGTTTGGCGCGCGAACTTCCTGCGGATACGCGTGAACGTGAGGAGATGCTGCAAGTTGAATTCGAAGCTTTCCTGCATCGGCTTGCCGACTGGGCGCATGCCGATCAAGACGTAGAGGATGATGCCTGATGCAGACATCTGCACTTCCAGTTGTAGTTCATAAAACCGCCGCCCTTGGTGCTACAGGTTGGGCAGATGCATCGCTCGATGCGATGCTCGGGCGTGTGTTTGCGCAACTGCGTCCGCGTCCACCTCTTACAATAATTCAGTGGGTCGAAAAATACCGCCGATTGTCTCCGGAAGAAAATCCGGATTTTGCTGGCCCGTTCAGCCTGAACAACATCCCGGTTTTACGGGGAGCCCTTGCGGCTTGCGGGCAAAAGGGAATGCAGCGCGTCATCGCACAAAAGCCTGCGCAGATCGCTTGGACGGCAGGCGTGGTCTGCTCGGTAATGGGCTATCACACTCACTGGAAGCCGTGTGTACAAGTGGCGATGTTTCCGCGTGAGAAGTCAGCCAAGGATTTTGATGCCGAGAAATTTGCGCCGATGGTGCGCGCCACGCCCGTGCTGAATAAACGCATCCGGCTCAAAAGCCGTAGCGATGGCAATAGCCAGACGCGCAAGCATTACCCCGGCGGCCTGCTGAAGTTCGTCGGTTCGAACTCCATTGCTGACGTGAAATCAACCAGCGCCAAGGTGCGCTATGTTGAAGAGCCGGATGACGCGAACAAGGATGTGAAGGGGCAGGGTAATTCGATTACCGCGCTACGTGAGCGCGGCAAGACCATCCGCGATAACTTTGAACTTATCGGCGGCACGCCGACCGCTAAGGGTGCGAGCGAAATTGAAAAAGAAATGCGCACCACAGACCAGCGCCGCTTCCTGGTCGATTGCCATCATTGCGGAGAGCGCCACGAAGTCGAATGGGAACACGTCACGATTCCCGGATTTAGCCTCTCTCCGGAACAATTATCCGACCCAGAAATCAACACAAAGTACCCTGCCCGCGAAGTCTATGGTAGAGCGCGGCATGAGGATGCCTACTATGCCTGCCCGCACTGCGGTGGAATTTGGAGCGATGAAGAGCGCATCGCCAACATCCGCCGTGCCGCTTCGGTGCCACCGCTTTACGGCTGGGAGCCAACAGCAGAAGCTACCGATGCCGGGTTCTACATGAACGAATTGCAAAGCATTTTCGAGGGTTCCTATGTCGCGGTGTTAGCCGAAAAGTTTCTGCGCGCCCAGCATCTGATGGATCAAGGAGACCCCACCGAGATGGTCGTGTTTTACAACGCCACGCGAGGTATGTGCTGGGAGTACAAGGGCGAGCTACCGGAAGAAGAAGAACTGCGCACCCGTGCTGAGAAGTACTCCGAATGGAGCACACCGATGGGCGGCATCGTACCGTTGATCTTTGCGGACGTGCAGCACGACCGCCTTGCCGTCACCGTCTGGGTGGTGGGGCGCGGCGAAGAAATGTGGCTAGCCTACTGGGGCGAACTCTACGGCCAGACCGTTGTCGCGCACCAGGGTGCATGGGTTGAACTTGAACAACTGCTCACGCGCACCGTGCGTCATGCCAGCGGCGCGGCGCTGCCCATCGCTGCATGCGGCATCGATTGCGGTGACGGACAGACATCGGATGCCGCCTACTCATTTGTGCGCAAGCACAACCGCCATGGCCGCCCGGTGCTGGCCACAAAAGGCGCGTCCGACGATGAAGGCCGCGTTGAAATTTGGACACCGCCAAAAGCCATCGACCCTAACCACCGCAGTACCAAGGCCAGCAAATACGGTGTCCAAATACACATCATCGGCGCGGCTAAAGCTAAAGATTTAATCCTCGGCTGGGCGACAGAGAGCGGGCGCGTGCGCCTTGCCGGCAACGGTGCAGGCCGCATGCACTGGTACGAGAACGTCCGCGCCGACTTCTATGAGCAGCTGCTGTCCGAAATAAAAGTGCCGATGCGCCACAACCCCAAGCGCCGCAAGTGGAAGGCGCGCACGGATCGCCGCAACGAAGCGCTCGACTGCACGGTTGGCGCGCTCTACCTTTCGCGCCACCTGCGCCTGCACCTGCGCCGCCCCGGCCATTGGGACATCGAGGATCTACGACTGCGGCAGGGCACGCTGCTGATCGGCGAAGCGCCCACACCTGTAGTGGTGCAGGAAGAGACGAGTGAGGCCGTGCCGGTGCAGACGCCTGCAACCGAGACGGAACAGATAGCACCGCCGCCAAAGCCGGTTGCTGCAGCAGCGCCGGAACCAATTAAAGAAAAGCCGCGAGTCAAAAAAGCGGCAACACCCAAGAGCAGTTTTGCAAAATCGGAGTGGTCGCAAAGGGGGTTCAAGTGAACGATGAAACACCGTTGGTATTCATGAAATGCACACTGCTGGAGATGGGATTCTCCGAAGAGATCGCGATCGATTTCACCCGCCGAATCTCGCGCCAGTTTGGCGGGGGGCCAATCTACATCCACAAAGTTGAAAGCACTGAACGTCGGGAAAATGTGCTACGCCAGTTCAACGGTCGCAACCGTAAAGAAATCTGCGCAGAACACGGGCTGAGCAAGGCACAGTTTTATCGGATATTAAAAGGTAGCTGATTTATCGGACAGCATCCACCCGAGTAAGTGGGTGCATATTAGAAAGGTAAGCATAATGAATATAATGAAACACTTGGACTTATTGGGCATGCGCGTTGAGGATCGTGTAACAGGATTTAAAGGTGTAGTGTCAACCGTATCGTTTGATCTATACGGCTGCATTCAAGCGGTTATAAATCCTGGTACTAATGCGGATGGGAAGCTGCAAGATTCGCAATGGTTTGATGTTAATCGGCTCAAGGTAACGGACTTGACGCCGGTAATGGAGAGGCCGAAATTCGAGTGGTCTCCGCAGGCAATTGCAGCAGGCGAAAAAGGTTCTGCAGAGAAACCATTGAATTGCAAAGTATAGCTAATAAAAAAATAGTCTCATTTTTTATCTGTAAATGAGACTGTAGCATCAGTAAATTCAGCGAACCAATTAATAAGGGTTCGCCGAATGACCACTGCTACCGACATGCTCGCTAAATATTTAGCTGCCGAACTCGCCGTACTGGAAGGAAAGGATGTGAGTTTCGGCGACCGCCGTTTGGGCATGGTTGATTTGCCTGATATTCGCGCTGGCCGCAAAGAGTGGGAAAGCCGCGTCGCGCAGGAATCCATGTCCACCAGCCGCGTGCAGCAGATTGGCGGGCTGGAAGTTAAGGTCGCCAACTTCAACCAGGAACCGCACAGCGGTTATCCGTTCAACCGGAACTGCTGACCAATGGCAAAGCCCGGCAAAAAAGACAAAGACCACAAGGGCGCGAAAGCGTCCGGCAAGTCGAAATCCCACAAACCCAAAGCGTTGTACGAAGCTGCACAGCCTTCGCGGATGCGCAAGATGGCACGCGACCAACGCTCACCCGATTTGCAAGTGCAGCAAGGCGCGGTTGCCATCCGCACCATCGTGCGTAATATGGAGCAGAACCACGACATCGTGCGCGGTGCGATCCGCACGTTGATCAATAATTTCGTCGGCCCGAACGGTATCGGCATCGAGCCGCAGCCGCGCCGTAAAGACGGCACGATCCATATCGAATACGCCAAGGCATTGCGCGATGCACATCGCGATTGGTGCTTGTGCCCGGAAGTGACGCACCGCCACCACTGGGCCAAGGTGCAGCGCATGATGGCGAAGACGTGGATGCGAGACGGAGAAGCCTTCACGCAGTCCATCATCGGCAACGTGCCAGGCCTCGACCACGGCACCCGCGTGCCGTTCTCGCTGGAGATGTTCGAAGCCGATCTGGTGCCGATGGACTACACCGACCTCGGCAAGGGTATCCGGCAGGGCATCCAGCGTAATGCCTGGGGCAGACCGACCGGATGTTGGGTGTGGAAGCAATACCCAGTTGACTTGTCCACCACCTCGCTGACGCGCTCTAATGATCTGAAGTTCATCTCCTGGGACAATATTCTGCAACTCGCCTCACTAGATCGCATCGGGCAGATGCGCGGTGTCAGCGAATTCGCCAGCGTCATCACCCGGCTGGACGATGTCAAGGACTACGAAGAGAGCGAGCGCATTGCGGCCAAGGTCGCGGCTTCGCTGACGGCATACGTCAAGCGCAGCGAGCAGAACGGATTCAGGGAATCCGACCCGTCTGCCGGAATAGACGCGAACGGGGACCCGAACCCGCGTGAGCTGAGCATGGCCCCCGGACTCATCATCGACACACTACAGGTCGGCGAAGAGATCGGCATGATCGACTCCAATCGCCCGAACCCCAACCTGATCACCTTCCGTCAAGGGCAATTGCGCGCAGTGGCGGCTGGCATCGGCGCGAGTTACAGCAGCATCGCGCGCGACTACAACGGCACCTATTCCGCACAGCGCCAAGAGCTGGTCGAGCAGTGGATCAACTACGCCATCCTAACTGATGAATTCGTCGGGCAGTTCGTTCAGCCGGTGTGGCAGCAATTCGTGCGTGCGGCTCACCTATCCGGCGTAGTGCGCATGCCCGCCGATCTGGAGCCGTTCAGCGAAGACGATTGCCTGTTTGTCGGTCAGTCTATGCCATGGATCGATCCGTTAAAAGAGGCGAACGCATGGCACCAATTAGTACAGGACGGCTTTGCCTCGGAGGTGGAAGTGATCCGCAAACGTGGCGGCAATCCGCGCGATGTAATTCTGCAGATCAAGGCTTTCCGCGATGAAGCGAAAAAAGAGGGGTTAGTTTTTGGGTCTAATCTGGCAAACGAATCTTCGGTTTCCGCAGCCAATGCGGACTTGACTGATCTGGGCGCCAAGTTACCGGAAGATCCTGCATCACCGCCCGCAGCAACCAAAAAAACACGCGCTAAAAAATAGTCTCATTTCTTATCTGTAAATGAGACACGTAACCCGAGAAACTGCACACCTCGAAAAGGAATAGATCAATGAGTCAAGCGAATCAAGTCAAGTGGCACAGTATCCGCGCATCAAAGCGCGGAGAGGTTAAAGCTGCCGAGGTGCTGATCTACGGCGACATCGGCGAAAGCTGGGACGGCGAGACCGTCGCGGCAAAAGATTTCGTGCGGGAGTTTGCCGCGCTGGATGCCGCTCAGATCACCATCCGCATCAATAGCGTCGGCGGCTCAGTACATGACGGCATCGCCATTTATAACGCCATCAAGCGCCACCCAGCATCCGTTGCCGTCATCATCGATTCGGTCGCTTACAGCGTGGCCAGCCTGATCGCCATGGCGGGCGACACCGTCGAGATGGCGGAAAACGCGCTGCTGATGATCCATGCGCCATGGACAGGCGCTTACGGCAACAGCGCTGAACTGCGCGAGATGGCTGACGTGCTGGACACCTACGCGCAAGCCATGTCTACCAGCTACGCCGCCAAGACTGGCCGCCCGCAGGCAGAAATGCTGGCGCTGCTAACTGACGGCAAAGACCACTACTACACCGCCGCCGAAGCGCTTGCGGAAAAGTTTATCGACACCATCGTTCAGGCCATGCCAATGGCCGCCAGTTCCGACCGCGAGGCGATGATCGCCCGTTTTAAGAAAACCTCTCCGGCCTCCGGAGAGAAACCCAACGCGGCAGCCGCCGCAATAACCAGTAAGGAGACCGTAATGACGGAAGCTGAAATTAAGGCGGCAGCAGAAAAGCAAGCCGCAGAAGCAAAAACCGCACAAGCAGCCGGTGTGCAGATCGAAGCCAAACGCCGCACCGATATCAGTGCATCGTTCTCTGCTTTCAAAGCGCGCGATGGCGTGGAAGAACTGCTGGCATCCTGCCAAGCAGACGTCAATTGCTCCGCTGAAAAAGCCGATAAGATGCTGCTCGATATGCTTGGCAAAAAAGTCGAGCCGGTCGCAGGTTCCAGCGATATTCAGATGGGCGAATCCGGTCGCGATCGCTTCATTGCTGACGCGGTTGAATCCATCATGGCGCGCGGTGCAGCACGTGACGAAAAAGGCGAGTACATCCGTGCTCGTGCAAACAACCCACTGAAAGGCGCGAAACTTGCCGACCTGGCGCGTATGTGTCTAGCGCATGCCGGCATCAAGCTTGATACCTTTGACCAGATGCGCATGGTCGGTACCGCGTTCAACCCGCGCGCCTCCGGCTTCTCGCAATCCACCAGCGACTTCCCCGTGCTGCTGGAAGCGGTGATGCACAAGAGTTTACAAGCCGCATATGCTGTAGCGCCCGATACCTGGTCGCGCTTTTGTTCGATTGGCTCGGTGAGCGACTTCCGTGCGCACACCCGCTATCGCGTAGGCAGCATCGGCAACCTGGATGTGCTAAAAGAAAATGGCGAATTCAAAAACAAATCCATCCCGGACGGCGAGAAGTCTAGCATCACAGCTAGCACCAAGGGCAACATCATCAACATTAGTCGCCAGATCATCGTCAACGATGACCTGCAAGCTCTGGTGACACTGACCGCCATGCTAGGTCGCGCCTACAAGCGCACCATCGAAGCGGATGTCTACGCGCTTCTGGCTGAGAACTCTGGCCTTGGCCCTGTGCTTGATAGTGATAATAAAACGTTGTTTCACGCTGACCATGCCAATTTAGTAGCGACCGGATCTGGAGCGGCACCATCCGTTATTACGCTGGATGCCGCGCGCAAGCAAATGGCTCAGCAAATGGATGCCGATCTCAATGATTACCTTGATCTGCGTCCGTCCATCTGGCTTGGCCCACTTGCGCTTGGCACATCGGTGCGCGTCATCAACAGCGCAACCTTCGATCCAGATACATCCAACAAGTTACAGAAACCGAACGGTGTGCTCAACCTATTCCGCGACGTGATCGATTCGCCACGCACGATTGACAGTTATGCATGGTACGAGTTTTCCGACCCGAACGAAGCACCAGTGATCGAAGTGGCATTCCTGGATGGCGTGCAAGAGCCTTATATGGAACTGCAAAACGGCTTCGACGTGGATGGAGCACAGTACAAAGTGCGGGGCGACCACGGCGTAGCAGGCATCGACTATCGCGGGGCTCAACTCAACCAAGGCCATTAAGCGTAAAGGCACGGTGCGCCGTGCCTTTACCTGAACAGAAGTAATCAAATTTTAGGAGAACAGCATGAAAACGAACAAAGTAATTTTAATGGTGGTCGCGGCGCTGGCAGGCTTGGGCTGCATGGGCGTGGCTTCCGCGCTAGGTATTGATGTCGCGTCCAGCGGAGCGCTGAGTTTTATCGGCTTTGGCATGGCCGCGAATTATGTGCAGGAAGGTGACGTATTAACACTGACTGCACCTTACACGGTCACGAGCGGACAAGGCGCGCAGATCAGCAGCCAGTTCGCTGTTGCGCTGGCCAATATCACCAACGCCACGGCTGGCGAATTTGCTACTAGTGGCGTTTGGGATTTGACTGCGCTCTCTACCGCGACCGGCGCACAAGGGGCGAAGGCCTACTGGGACAACAGCAACAAGCGCGTTGATACAGACGGCACCGTTGGTATTTTAATCGGCTCGCTGGTAGTTGTAAAAACCAACGGCCAGACCACGGCACGCGTTAAGCTAAATGAGGCTGTAGCATCTGCGTCAGAGGGCCCACAGCCCGCCATCGTTGCACTGACCGACAATACCGGCGGCTCCGGCACACACGATGACACGCTAGCGGATGGTCTGACCGCCACAGCCCCAGCAGAAATCACCGCTTATACGGCGGTGGTCAACATGTCGGAGCCGGTAGCTAAGGCCGAAGGAGAAGCGGTATCCGCCGCGTTAAAAACGCTGCGTGATGAAGTTGCTGCCCTGCGCCTCATCGTCAATGCCTGCGTGACCGACTTGACAGTGCAGAATCAAAACGACAGTGATACTGCGCAGAAGTTGCTCGAAATCCGCACCGCAATGATCGCATCCGGCATCATCGCTGCAGCTTAAACCATGAACGTCTTCGCCACTCTTGAATCCAGAGTCAACGCAGCGGTAGCGGCTAAGTTCCCCAATGCCACTGCGTTGATCTCTAGCGTCTCGGTGGTAGGCACCTTCGATGCGGAGTATCAAGAAATCCTCGGTGTCTCCGCCGCACGTCCGACTTTCGTTGTCATTGCCTCCGCGCTAGACGGCGTGAAGAACGGCGCGACACTCGCCATTGATTGCACGTCGCTCGGCATGGTCGCTGTGCCGTACACCGTGATCGAGGTTCATGCGGAACACGGCATGACCCGCTTGTTCCTACGGAGAGCCTGACCATGTCCGCCAGCATCATTGAACAGATCCTCGCCCGCGCAACGGCTGCTCTCACCAGCACCACCGCCGCGCAAGCGAACGTCTTTCGCGGACGCTCGGACGCGCTAGCCGATGACGAAATACCGGGCCTTAACATCCGCCGCGCACCGCACAACGAAGATGCTTTCGGACAAAACGCCTCCCGCATCAATATTGATTTTGAGGTTGAGCATTTTGTCGCTGACTCAGCCAATTGGGAGACCGATGTAGATGCGCTGCACATGCAAGTGCATGCCGTGCTCGCCGCTGATGCGCAACTCGCCGCGCTGGGTCGTGGCCTGCGCTGCACCGGCACCGATCCACAGAGCGACAGCGCCGACCGCGTGATCGGCAAGCTGACCGCGCAATACCGTATGCAAGTTTTAGTTCGACCGGGCGACCTCACCCGGACAATTTCTTAAGGGAGAAATACCATGATTAATTTTGGCACCGGAAAGCTAATCGCTATCCCCACTAACCTCGCTGACGGCACTGCCATCACCGTTCCCCAGCCGGTTATTCTTTCGACACTGCAGGATATTAGTGTGGATATGTCGGTGGAAACAAAGACGTTATACGGATCGAAGCGCTTCCCAATCGCTGCCGGACAGGGAAAAGGGAAGATTGAGATCAAAGCAAAGCATGCCGAAATTGATGGCGGCGTTTACGGTAGCCTCTTCCTGGGTAAAGCCAGCGCCGCTGGCATCAAGGCCGCCGTAATCGACTTTGCCGCAACCATCCCCGCCACGCCCGGCCCTTACACGCTGACCATCGCACCGCCCAGCTCCGGCACTTTCGTGGCCGACCTCGGCGTATTCAACGCCACCACCGGCGTGCAGATGACCCGCGTGGCCAGCGCGCCCGCGACCGGAGAATATTCGCTGGTAGTCGCAACCGGCATTTACACTTTCGCTGCTGCCGATCAAGGCAAGGCGATTACCGTCAGCTATGAATATACCGCGTCCGCAGGCGGCAAGGTCTGGACTATAACGAACGAGCAGATGGGATACAGTCCAAGCTTCGCTATGCTGCTGCAAAACGGCTACGACGGAAAAACACTGGTGTGCAAATTTAACAAATGCATCTCCAGCCAATTCCAACTGCCGCTCAAGTCTGATGATTTCTCTATCAGCGATTTTAATGCGGAAGCTTTTGCCGACGCAGCCGGAAACCTCGGCTACGTCTGCATAATTTAATGATGGCCGCCTCTCTCATCGTTTCCCCGCTGCCCGGTGCCGGTCTCTACGTGAGGCTGGCATCGCGCGTGCGCGGTCTGCTGTCACGCCGCCTGTTGTTGCGCTTGATCGGTGTTGAGTCGGTGATGCTGCAAGGCCGCGTGCATGTGCTGCGTGCTGTGCCGCTCGGCGTGGCGCGCGAGCTGGTGCCCGCCATCATCCGCTGCTCGCGTAAGTTCTCCGCGTGGGAAATTGATGATGCGCTTTACGGCGATCTGGTCAAAGTACTCGCCCTGGGCCTGCGCACCACCCCGCGCGAAATCGAACGGCTTACTGTGCCGCTATGGGAACTAGCTCCGGTCATTGAACGCATCGCCCGCATCAACGGCATGCCGGTACTGGAGGCCGGCACCGACATGGGAAAGCTCGTGGCGGCGCTGATGACTTCGACTGGGATGAACTCTATGCCGTCATCGTCAGCGCCGCCGGTTGGAGCTGGGAACACATCGATCAACACGTAACCCTACCACAAGCCCATGCGCTCTCCCGATACTGGCAAGCTGCTCCTTCCGCGCATGTGCAGCTCAGGCGCATTGCGCTCTTTCTGGGCATCCCGGACAGCAAGCCTGTGCAAACGTCTGCACGCACCCCGCAAGATGCATTGCGTGAAGCGATCGCTGCTGGCGTCCCCGTCATGGATGGTCGCCCCGATGATCCCATGCTCGACTTTCTGGATCTTTAATCATGGGTAACGATAACCGCCCCGAGATCGTTCTTGACGGCGACATCTCGCCATTCCGGCAGAAGATGCGCGAGGCCGGGAATGATCTCAAGAAATTAGGCAGCGAAGGTGAGCAAGCGGTTGGTCGAATGACCGGGCCGCTGAATGCGCTGCAATCTAAGTTCGTCGCCATCGGCGCGCTATTGGCAGGCGGATCGGTATTCAAAGAGGCCATTGCGCAAACCGTAAAACTCAACGAAGAGAGCATCAAGCTTGGTCGTGCGCTCAACATCTCTGCGGGCGATGCCAGCATATTGCGCGAGGCACTGACCGCCGGAAACACCTCTCAGGAAGAATTCGTCGCAGCCGCAAAAGGTTTGTCTAAAGAACTCATAAACAACGAATCCGGCCTGCAAGCCATGGGGCTCGCCACGCGTGACGCGTCCGGAAACTTGCGGCCATTGAACGATTTAG
Organism: Gallionellaceae bacterium; assembly: GCA_041660815.1. Taxonomy (GTDB): domain Bacteria; phylum Pseudomonadota; class Gammaproteobacteria; order Burkholderiales; family Gallionellaceae; genus PALSA-1006. The sequence continues at coordinate 82,503 of JBAZVN010000014.1, forward strand.
TGCTGGATGGAATCGGTGTGCTGAACAATTATCGCGCCGGAACTGACCGCGTCATCGCCGGACAAGCGATGTTCGGCAAAGGTTTTGAAATGACCTCAAACCTGGCTGAAATGAACAAGCAAGCCGTCGCCGATGTGGCGCAGCAGATGCGCGATCTCGGCCTTGTCGTCAGCGAAGAAAACGTTGCCGCGTACAAAGCGTTCGACGATGCAGGCGATAGTGCGAGTCTGACCTTGCTGGCAGTAAAGACCACCATTGGCAATGCGCTAATGCCGGTGCTGACCAAGCTCGCTGAATGGTTTTCAATCATCGGCCCAGCAGCGGTGGTTGTGATTCGGGGCTCATTAAATGGGTTAATTACGGGATTCTGGTTGTTTAAAAACATCGTTTCACTCGCATGGGAAACTATTAATGCCATGGTGGTCACGGTAGCGGAGCCGTTGCGCATGCTGGCATCTATTTTAATGAAGATTGGGACTGGCGATTTTAGCGGTGCGTGGAATGAATATCAGAATGGCGTTCAAACGGTAGCTAATGCTTGGAAGGGTGCACTTACCGAGATAGAAAAATCACACAAGGAAACTAGAAAAAAAATAATTGATATGTGGTCGGAAGGAACGCCCACAGCAAAGCCCGGCACCAGCGGAAAAGGAGCCGGCAGCCTGCTCAAACCAAAAGCCGAGCCAGAAAAAAGCCATATGGCCGAATACGATGCGCAGCTTGCCGCGAAAAAGAATCTATTCGAACAAGAAAACCAATTGCGCCAATACAGCAAAGAACAGGAGCTGGCCTACTGGCGCGAATTGCAGCAAGGCAACACACTGACCAACAGCGACCGGCTGGCAATCGCCAAACGCACCGCCGCGCTGGAGCTGGAGATCCGTCGAGCATCCGCCAAAGAGCAGCGCGATCTTGATGCCGCGACGGTGGACAGCCGCCGCGCCGCCTCACTTGCGCAGATCCAGCAAGAGGAACAACAGGCCAACTTTGCGCGCGCAAACGGCACAATCACTCAGACCGAATTAATCGCACTAGAGGAAGAGTTCGCGCGCCGCCGTTTTGAGATCGAGCAACAGTCCCTCATTCAGCGCCTTGAGGCGGCGCAGAACGACCCAAACACTTCACCCGCCGCCCTGATGCGCATCAAGGAACAGCAGCTGGAAATCGAACGCCAATACCTCCTACGCCGTGGCGAGCTACATCAGAAGTCGGTTATCGAAAGCGAGGCGCTTTGGAACTCGCTTGGCGATAGATTCTCCAGCCTGTGGGACAAGGGCATCAACGCCATGATGAACGGCACGCTCACCTGGGCTAATGCCACTAAAGCCGTCGGTGCCGATATGGCCGCGTGGTTTGTAGTCGATGTGATCGGTAAGGAAGTTAAAGAGTGGATCTCGTCGCGCGCCAAAATACTGGCAACTAAGCTGGGATTTATAGCAGCAGAAAAGACCGCTGAAGCTGGCGCCTCGACTACAACCGTAGCTATCAAAGCAACAGAAACAGCAGCAGTAGTAGGCGCCAATGCCGCTCAGGCAGGCAGCGGCGCTGCGGCGGCAGTGGCTCCCACACCCTTCGTCGGCCCCATACTCGCACTGGCCGCCATGGCCACTGTGTTCGGTGCCGTGATGGCGATGAGCAGCCGTAAGTCTGCCGCTAAAGGTTACGACATCCCCAAGGGATTAAACCCGGTGACTCAATTGCACGAAGAAGAAATGGTGCTGCCTTCTAAATTTGCCAATGTAATCAGAGATATGGCAGAGGGTAGCGCAGGCGGGCAGGGTGGCGGCAGCACCACAACGAATACTTACCACATCAGCACGTTCGATTCGAAATCATTTGAACGATTCGCACACGAGAATAAGCGCATCTTCGCGGGCGCAGTCAAGTCTGCCGGACGGGACGGATTCAAATGAGCGATCTGATCTATCCAGCCCTTCCCGGTTTAAAGCCCGTTGTGCGCCGCCGCCCCGAATGGCGCAGCGATATCATTGAGGCATGGAGTGGCGAAGAGACTGTCATCGGTCGCCGCCAATTCCCGCGCTGGGTCTACACCCTATCTTATGAAGTACTCCGCTCGACTGCCGCACTACCCGAGCGCGCCCAGCTAATGGATTTCTTTAATCGCCATCGCGGTAGCGGCGAATCATTCCTATTTGTGGACGAAGAAGACAACGCCGTGGTCGATCAAGCTATCGGCACCACGGACGGCGTCACCACTACTTACCAGCTCACGCGCACGCTTTACGATTGGGTAGAACCGGTCTGGGTTGTTACCGGCACACCAGTCATCAAGCGCGCGGGCGTAACGCTAACCGTCGGCACTCAATACACTATCGGCAGCATGGGCCAGCTTGTGCTTGCCGCTGCCGGTAGCGCCGGGCAGGCGCTCACCTGGACCGGCAGCTATGCCATGCGCGTGCGATTTGCCAAGGATGATCTGGAGTTCGAGCGCTTCCTGCAAGGGCTGTGGCAAGTCGGCACGGTCGGGTTAATTTCTAAGGTGTATTCGGCATGATATCCACCACGTCACAACATCTCGCCGTGTTGCAGCTCCGCGAATTTTGGGCGGTGGATCTGTATGAGATCGCCTTTGTGGATGGCTCGGTACTGCGTTATTCCGGCCACGCGCTCTCTGCAAGCTGGGGCGGCTATACCTGGGCAGGCGGTGGGCCGCTATTTCATCGCGGCTCGACTAAGCAAATTCGCGGTTTGGAAGCGGACAGTCTCACTGTAGAAATCGCCCCGCGCGAAACCGATATGCTGCTCGGTCTGCCGATGATGCAGGCGGTGCAGAACGGCGCGCTGGATGGCGCGCGCTTCTCGCTGTATCGCGGCCATGCTGCTGTGCCGGGCGGGGCGCTAGCCGGGGCGATTCTTAAATTTCAGGGTGAGGTGCAGGAAGTGCAATCCGATTTGCGCATCCACCTCACCATCAAGAGCGATCTAATCAAACTCGACGCGCCGATCCCGCGCGATGTCTGGCAGCCGGGTTGCAGCCGCACGCTCTACGACACGGGCTGCGGGGCTAGCCGCACAACCTTTATGCACTTCACCTCTGCAGCGAGCGGATCAACCCGCGCCATGGTTAAAACCACCACATTGCCGCATGCCGCCGGATATTACGAAAGCGGAGAATTGCGCTTCACGTCCGGGGCTAATGCCGGCGCGCGCCGCAGTGTCCGCCTGCAACCAGATACCGAGACCCTGCACCTATCCTACCCCTTGCTGCATACCATCACTCCCGGCGATCAATTTCAATTATGGCCAGGCTGCTCCCATGCGTGGGATGAATGCCAATCAAAATTCGCCAACGGCAGCAGCTTCAACGGCCAACCCTTTGTACCCTCTCCGGAGACTGCATTTTGACCACGCGCGCCGCCATTGTTGCCGAGGCTATGACCTGGCTGAATACGCCTTATCACCACCGCGCTCGCGCCAAAGGGGCCGGGGTTGATTGCGCGATGATTTTGATCGGCATCTTTGCCAGCGTTGGACTAATCAAAGAATTTGAACCGGATGAATACCCGCGCGACTGGATGCTGCACCGTGAAGAAGATCGCTTCCGTGCAACGGTGCGCCAGCATGCCGACCAGATCACGCTTGCCGAAGTTCAACCCGGCGACGTGGCGTTGTATCTGGTGGGTAAGTGTTATGCGCACGGCGCGGTTGTGATCGGCTGGCCGGTGATCCTGCATGCTGATTCGCGTTTTGGCAAAGTCACACTGGTGGAAGGCGACCAAGGCTGGCTGGCCGGTCGCGCGGTGGAGTTCTATCGCGTGCGAGGCATCCAATGAGCTTCGGCAATAAGACAATTAATAATGAAGAACCGCGCGTTCTATCGCTGCGAGTAAATCAGTCGGCCTATGGCGGCGCGAAGACGCGCGTCTGGGGCAAGTGCCGTGTACCAGGCAACTTGCTGGATTACATGGATTTCACCTCGACCCCGCACACAACATCGGAAACTTCAGGGGGCAAGGGCGGCGGCGGAGTAACATCGACAAATACCAGTTACACCTACACGGCTGCAACGATCATCGGCTTGTGCACCGGCACCATCGCCGGGGTTGGCAAGGTCTGGCGAGATAAGGACACCACCACACTCGACGCGCTTGGCATGACGCTCAAGACCGGTGCGCTGCGGCAAGCTGTATGGTCTCACCTGACCGCGAACCACCCGGACCAGGCCGTTACTTATTCTGGGATCGCCTTCGTAGCGAATAACGCCTTCGACCTCGGGTCATCTCCCAACTCGCCCAACCTAAGCTTCGAGGTATTTGGCGAGCGCATCATTTCGGGCGGCGACGACGCGGCAGCGGCGGACATTATTTATGACATCGTCGCCGATCCGGTTGAGGGTATCGGCCTTTCTGCCGACGTGCTGGCGAATATCAACGACTACGCGCTATGGTGTACGGCGATGGGTCTGTCCGTCTCCGTCGGCGCGACCTCGCAGCACACCTCGCGTGATCTGATCGCGCAAGTGCTCAAAGCCACCATGGCTGAGGCGGTGTGGTCAGCCGGCCAGATCCGCATCGTGCCTTATGGCGATGAGGCGGTGGGTGCGTGGACGCCGAACACTACGCCAGTCTATGACTTGACCGAGTCGGATTTTCTGGAAGCCCCGCGCCACAAGCGCACTCAGCCTGCGGACGCGATCAACCGCGTCACGCTCAACTACACCTCGCGTGCGAAGGACTACAACACCGTCACCGTGATGCGCGATGACCTTTCTGCGGTAACGCAGTTCGGGCCCCGCCCGGAGACGCTTGATCTAGCCTGTATCACCCGCGACGCAATGGCTGTGGTTGTGTGCGAGTTCTGGCGTAATCGTGGCCTGTATATCCGCAACCAGTGGGAATTCGTCGTGGATGAGCGCTATTGTCTGGTCGAGGCGATGGATCTGCTCACCCTCACCTTCGGCCCGCAGCATCTCGATCATGTCGCGGTGCGCGTGGTAGAGACTACGGACGACGGCGCAGGCAAGATCAGCATGCTGGTCGAAGAGTGGCCATTCGGCCTACTCAAAGCAACTGCGATCCCAACCCAGCCGATTAGCGGCTATGTGCCCGAGCAGAATATCGCACCAGGCGCGACGAATACGCCGGTGATTTTTGAAGCCCCGAATTACCTCACGGCGCCCGCGTTGGAAATATGGATCGGCGCTTCCGGAGGCGCACACTGGGGCGGGGCAAATGTATGGGTATCGGATGACGGCATGAGCTATCAGCAGATTGGCGCGATCACCAACCCGGCACGGCATGGCGTGCTGGCAGCGGCGCTGGCGGCTGGCAGCGATCCAGATACAACGCATACGCTGTATGCAGATATGACCCTCAGCGGCGGGCAGTTGCTCTCTGGTACACAGGCTGATGCGGACAACGGCAACACGCTGTGCTGGGTGGATGGCGAGCTGATAGCCTATCAGACTGCCACGCTCACCACGCCAAACCACTATTCGCTAGCCTATCTACGGCGCGGCCAGCAAGGCACGATCAGTGCCGGGCACGCCTCCGGTGCGCAGTTCCTGCGGCTTAATGATGCCGTGTTTAAATATCGCGTGCCGAGCGAACGTATCGGTAGTCCGGTATGGATCAAGTTGCAGGCGTTCAATAAATTCGGGCGCTCGCCCGAGCCGTTAGATACAGTGACAGCGCATCAGTACACCATCGCGGGCAACAAGCCGTTGCCGCTCACCAGCCTGACTGCGACCGGTGGCCTGTTTGAAATCGGGTTGGCATGGACCACATCGCCGAGCGCGCGAGACATCGACTACATCGAGCTGTGGGCGGCGACTAGCAATAACCGCGCAAACGCTTACCCGCTCACCAGCCAGAAGCACCCGCTGACCGCATGGAAGCACCCCGGCTTGCAGCCGGCACAGTCCTGGTACTACTGGGGTAGAGCGGTGGATACGAGCGGGAACGCCGGGGATTATTATCCATCCTCCGCTACTGCCGGAATCTACGCATCCGTAAGTTCCGATCCGTCCGCGCTGTTGACGCAATTACAAAGCTCAATTGATTTAAGTGAGCTCAGCAGTTCGCTGGCAATACCGTTGGCCGGCATGCCAGGCGCGCTAAAATCACATGCCATTGTTTCATTACAAGAATCGCTATCTACATACGACATCACTAATCGCATGCAATGGCAGGAAGCGGTGACTAATGCGACCATAAGCACCGATCCTCTCTCCGGAAAAATCCAGTTACTAGCTACGGCCAATGTCACGACGGATGTCGAGAGTCGCCTAACATCTGTTGAGACCGTCGCGAACGCCGCCACTGGCACACTAACCAGTACCGTGGCCACGGTCGCCACGCAGGGCGCGAATCTAACTACTGCGCAAGGGCAGATCGCCACGTTAGCGAATCAAGTGTCGCTATCGGCAAGCCAGGTGTATGTTGATGAGTCGGTCAATAATGCCACGGGTGCAATTACGGTCGGCGCCGCAAACTCAGCCTCGGCACTCGCTCAAGCTGAGATTCAAAGCGCGCTGGATGCATTTACCAGTGCCGGATCATTGACCGCATTAACTGCCAACGTCGCTACCGCGCAGAGTCAATTGACGTCCACAGCCGAGGCATTGCAGTCGGAGGTGATAGCACGCTCTGCGCTGGTGGCCACGGTAGCTGCAAATGGCGCGGCAATTTTGAGCGAGCAAACCGCCCGCGCGGATGCCGATACCGCCAACGCAACCAGCATCAGTGCGCTGAGCGCGCAAGTGAACAACGCCACAACCGGCCTGCCCGCCGCACATTCAGCTATCCAATCCGAGCAAACCGCCCGCGCGGATGCCGATACCGCCAACGCAACCAGCATCAGTGCGCTGAGCGCGCAAGTGAACAACGCCACAACCGGCCTGCCCGCCGCACATTCAGCTATCCAATCCGAGCAAACC
>JBAZVN010000014.1:89500-96680 GCA_041660815.1 Gallionellaceae bacterium
CGAGCAAACCGCCCGCGCGGATGCCGATACCGCCAACGCAACCAGCATCAGTGCGCTGAGCGCGCAAGTGAACAACGCCACAACCGGCCTGCCCGCCGCACATTCAGCTATCCAATCCGAGCAAACCGCCCGCGCGGATGCCGATACCGCCAACGCAACCAGCATCAGCACGCTGAGTGCGCAAGTAAATAACGTCACAACAGGATTACCCGCCGCGCATTCGGCGATCCAAACCGAGCAAACCGCCCGCGCGGATGGGGATACCGCCAATGCGAACAGCATCAGCACGCTAAGCGCGCAAGTCAACAATGCTACAACCGGGCTGCCCGCAGCACATTCGGCCATTCAAACCGAACAAACCACCCGCGCAAATGGTGATACCGCCAATGCGAACAGCATCAGCACGCTAAGCGCGCAAGTCAACAATATTACAACCGGACTACCCGCCGCGCATGCAGCTATCCAAACCGAGGAAAGTACCCGCGCGGATGGGGATACCGCCAATGCGAACAGCATCAGTACTGTGCAAGCGCGTGCGGTGAACTCAGCCTCGGCACTCTCTCAAGCGGAGATTCAAAATGCGCTCGATGCGTTTACCAGCGGCGCATCGTTGACCGCCCTAACATCCAATGTCGCGATAGCGCAGAGTGAGCTTCAATCCACAGCCGAGGCATTACGGTCGGAGGTGGTGGCGCGTTCCGCGCTGGTGGCCACAGTGGCCGAAAATAGCGCAGCCATTCAAACCGAACAAACTGCCCGCGCTAATGCAGATAGCGCCAACGCGAGCAGCATCAGCACCGTGCAGGCGCGACTCAATACGGGTGATTTCGCAGCGGTCAAGACGCAAGCCACCGCGACAGCAGATGCCCTGGGTGGCGTTATGGCCAAATACCTGATGATGGTAGATGCCAATGGGCATATAGCGGCCATTGAACTGACATCGGGGGGCGATGCCGGGCAAATGATATTTTTGGCGGACAAATTTGCCTTCGTTAAGCCGGACGGTACGGGCACACCAAAGCAGGTATTGACACTAGGCGTTATTAATGGAGTTGCTGCGCTGGGGTTGGATGGTGAATTAATTATCGACGGCTCAATTCTCGCGCGCACGATTGTTGCAGAGTCAATCACGGCAGACCGGATCGCACCGAAAACATTAACCGCCGTCCAAATTGCCGATCTGGCTGTAAATACCCTACAGATCGCGGGCAACGCAGTAACTGCAACTTACTTTAATGAAACCGTGAGTAACATACCGATACCAAACACTATTTATTATTCATACGCTGATGTTTTTAGTTTTTCGTACAACCACGGGCATTCAGATTCAATCCCAGTGTCATGCTCGGTATATGTCAATACTAATGCTACTGGGTATGGTAGTACGAGTATCTCGATTAGCCTGGATAGACTGAGTGGAGGTATTTGGTACAGCATTGCTAGTGGTAAACATGTCACCACTGGTTCTGGATCTTGTGCGGCATCCACTACGCTGTTATTTGGTGATACCGCACCAGCGGGGGATTCGACGTACCGCGTTAGAGTGAATGCGCTAACAACCCCGGGATACTATGTAGCAGGAAACGTGTTAGACGCATCAGTGTCGCTAACGGGGGTAAAACGGTGAAACGATTTATTGTGTTTGACAGTGAGGGGAGGCTTCGCAGCGCAGGAGTCCGATCTGGTTGTGGTGTATCCACAACGAATGATTTTTTCGAGGTAGAGCATGACGGAAGCCACACGGACATATTTCGATCCATAGCTGGGCTAGTAACACCTAAATCAGCTAACTCAGCAGTATTGTCTGGGACAACGATCTCCAACATTACGCTTCCAGCGCGAATTGCCATAGAAGGTGTAACACACGAAGTTACCGACGCAACTGTAACGCTGTCCTTCGACTTCCCCGGAACCTATGAAGTGGTTGTTGATCCTGTATCCGAGTTACAAAAAACATTTATGGTGACCTACCCATGATTATCCACACCAAGCAAGACTACGCGCAAATGCGGAAACTGGCTTACCCATCGCAAGCTGATTTGGCGGACGCGCTTTACTGGCAGCTTAAAGGTGATAACACAAAAATGAACGACTACATCGCCAAGTGTGATGCAGTGAAAGCGAAATTCCCAAAAACTTAGGAGAAATAAATTATGTCTTGGTATAAAACCGGAACTATCAGTGTCACCAACGGTTCATCAACTGTCTATGGATCGGGAACTTTATTTGTCGATATTGGCATACTCAATCCCGGCGATATGTGGCTGGCACCGGACGAGAAACAATATGAAATTTTAAGTTTTCAATCCAACACCGAATTTACGCTGGTCGGCGCTTATCTGGGCACCACGGTAAGTGGAGCAAGCTATGCCATCGTTCCGATTGGTCTTTTGCCATCCACTCTGGCACAGCAGGTTAAAGCCACATTGACCACCGCCAACACAGCGCTGGCATCGGCGGTTCTATCAAATACAAATGCACAAGGCCTAACCCCGACTCAACAACAAAATGCACGTACAAATATTGCCGCGCTAAGTGCGGCTGATGTGGGTGCCGGGCGTTTGAGCAAGTCTGTGGCTGGCAACACCGATGTGACGCTGACAGCCGTCGAGGCTGCGAATCAGTTTTTGGAATTCACCGGCGTACTCACCGGAAATATCAACGTCATCGTGCCCACTGCGGCACGGCTATTTTCGATCTACAACGCGACGTCGGGCGCGTATACGTTAACGGTAAAAACGGCGGCGGGGAGTGGAATTGCAGTTAGGCAGGGTGGCCGGATGTTTGTAGAGTGTGACTCAGTTAATGTCATTAACCCCAATTTTGGAGATATTAACGGTCTAGCGGGTAGTTTTACAGATGTAGTTTCAACAGCAATAACCGACCAATCAACGGGGTCAATTGGGAGTGTGTATTCGCATGAAATAATAAATGCACATGCAGGTACAGTAGGTTCGTGGACAGGGTCCATTTATCGCTGGCAAAAAGGAAACGTCAATACGAATCAAGGTTTTTTTGGTGCAGTAATGGTCACTGGTTCAGGTAATACTGAAAGTGCATTTGTTTGGGGCTTAAAGCCGTTAGCCACTGCTAGTGCGATTACAGAATACATGCGGCTGACTACAACCGGATTAACAGTTAACGGAACAGAAAATATAAATTCTGCTACCGCAGATCAATATGCTATGTCGCTGATTCACTCTGCCGCGGGAACAGGGGCGGCCGGGCCATTAGGATTGTTTATTCACTACAGCAGTGGAACTCCAAATGGCGCGGGAAATGATTTTATTTCATGCCGAGATTCTACTGCATATCGGCTAGTTGTTAGATCGAACGGAAACGTTGAGAACACTAATAATTCTTATGGTGCGATATCAGATATAAAAGTGAAAGAGAACATCACAGATTGCACGCCAAAATTAGACAATCTGAATCGAGTTCGCGTTGTTAACTACAATTTAATCGGTGACCCGTCTCATAAACAAATTGGAGTTATAGCTCAAGAATTAGAGCAGGTTTTTCCGTCATTAATTGCAGAATCCCCTGATTATGAAGATATAAAAAAATCAAGGACAGTAGAAGTTTTGGCTGTTGTTGATGAAGCAGGTAATGAGATAACTGCCGCTACAACTAAGACGGAAGAATATGTTGAGCGAATCCCTCTGGGTACTGTAACAAAATCAGTGAAATACTCTGTTTTTGTGCCGATGCTGATAAAAGCATTGCAAGAGCTCGACGCTAAATTCGAAACCTACGTTGCGAGTCATCCATAATGAAAAACATCATTGTTCTGGCCAACCGTTTCTTCGCGGGATTGTGCGGGGCGGCTGCGGGTGCATTTTCTTGGGTGGTGATGTAATGGCCGAGCCACATTCAACTGTTTTGGCTGGCGCGCTTTATGGTGCGGGAGTCAGTTCCGTTACCATGTTTTTTGGTGCGCAGGTAGATGCGCTGGTTGCCGGTCTAGTTGCGGCGATCCTAGCATCGATCTGGATGGAGACTATCGACAACAAGCGCAAGGCCGCTTCAGCGGTGATCCTGTCTGCGTTATTGGCGGGCTATGGCTCTCCGGTTGCAGCGCAGTGGATCGCGTTTTCTGTCTCCGGCATCTCGATCACCGATCAGTTGCGCATCGTGATCGCGCTGATGATTGGTGCATCCTGCCCTCGACTTGTTCCCTTGGTACTACAAGCATTCGGCAAACGAGTGCAGGGAGGCCAGTCATGAACCTTGTAGTGACGCTCTTAATGCTGGCGGCCACGCTGATAGTAATGCAACACGGTTTAAGTTTGGTTGCCCACATCAGCCCAAAGCGCTGGTTCGGCTGCAAGTGGAAGTTAATTGGATTGGCACTCGCCAATGCGCTGGTATGTGGCGGCGCTGTTGGGGCGCTGCTGAGTTGGCCACCGAGTTCCGCATTGATGGTGATCGGCTTGGCGTTGTTTTTTATTTCTGATCGGAGGATGTGATGGGTAAATTCAATTTGTCGTGGCGCTGGTTTTTTAGTCATCGATCATGGTTTTTGTGGGGCGGATCGGCTCTCGCTTTATGGGCATCGCTGCGCTCCGATCCGGATGGTGGCCTCTCTACCTTGTTCGGCAGCTTGGCGCTGGTGCAGGGTATATGGGCTATAGCCGCCTCGCACTGGTCACGCAAGGCGCTGATGAACTATCCCGAAGCAGACATGCAGCGGCTATTCCGTAAAGCATCGGAAGGCTCTATCGGTGCTGGCCTTGCCTTGATTTCAATCGCGATCATGTTCTTTGCTGGCGTGATGGTCTTCGCGCCCCGCGCCCATGCTGCGGATCTGCCAGCCGGATTTATTAAATACGGCCCAACGCTCAAGGTCGAGCAGCAACGCTACTGGTCAGCGCATCCATGCCCTGAAGTATTGGCCGCGCTGGTGGAGCAGGAATCGTGCATCAGTCTCAAATCGAAGGGCTGCTGGAATCCGGCGGCAAAACTCAAATCGGAGAGAGAGGAGGGCGCGGGCATGGGGCAGATCACCCGCGCTTACCGTGCCGATGGCTCACAGCGCTTTGATGCATTGGCCGGACTGCGTGGCCAGTACAGCGGCGACCTCGGCGAGTTGTCCTGGCAGAACGTCTACACCCGCCCGGATCTGCAACTGCGCGCCATCGTGCTGATGAGCCGCGACAACGCTAAAATATTCCGCGTTGCGCCCTCGATGCTGGCCTTTGGTGATGCCGCCTATAACGGCGGAGCAAGCGGCGTGCAAAAAGAGCGCCGTGCCTGCGCGCTGACACAAGGCTGCGATCCGGGGCAGTGGTTCGGTAATGTCGAGCTGCACTGCCTCAAGTCTCGCCAGCCGCTCTACGGTGGCCGTAATGCCTGCGACATCAACCGTGAGCACGTCCGCAATGTGTTCCTGGTGCGCGCAGATAAATATCGCAAAGCATGGGCGGGCGTATGACGGATACGCTGAAAGAATATGCACTGCTGATCAAAATGGCATTGATCACTGCGTTGCTGGTTCTAGTCTATTGGGCAGGCGGGGCTCGCGTCCAAAAAAACTGGGACTTGGATGTAGCTGAAAAAGGGCGCGCAACAGCAGAGGTGATCGCTGATGCACTTACCAATAATGCCGATCTGACAATAAAACTGGAGATACAAAAAAATGAAGCTAAAGCCCGTATTGATAAGTTGGCTGCTGATAATCACGCTCTCAGGGTGCAGCTCCCCCAAGCAGCCTATTGTAGTCAAGCTACAGCCACCGGCGGAGGCATACCAGGAGCTGCCGGCGGAGAACTATTATCAGAAGCGCCAACAGACCCGCAAGCAGCGCTTGATCGATTCATGGAAGACGCAGACGCAGATTCCTACTCGTCCGACCAGCAAATAGCGTCTTGTCGTGTAGTTATGGAGTGGGCTAAGGCTCAATCTCCGGAGAAGTGATCGATGATCCAATGCCCGCGCTGTGCCGTACACCAAAGACCACATCATTTGTGCTTTTGGTGCGGGTGGCGGTTTGTAGATTTTCGGCGTAAAGCCAGCGCGAAAAAAATTTGAATCAAAGCGGTAAAAAAGAAGAGGCGACTGATTCGTGCGTCAACACGAATCAGCCTCCTTAGCACACAGAGCGAACCTGTGTACCTTGGCCAAGGCCTCCCCACCCCGTCGACGGAGCGGGCGAATCCTAGCAGATCTATCGATTCGACGAAAGGGCATCACATGAACGCACAACCAATCATCCCGTGGATCGGCGGCAAACGCCGCTTGGCAGACAAGCTGATCCCACTCTTCCCTCAACACACCTGCTACGTTGAAGTATTCTGTGGCGGAGCAGCTCTATTTTTTCTGCGACCGTCGCCGGCAGACGTCGAAGTCATCAACGATATCAACGGCGAGCTGGTCAATCTCTACCGGGTTGTGCAGCACCATCTCGAAGAGTTCGTGCGTCAATTCAAATGGGCTCTGTCTAGCCGTCAGATATTCGAGTGGCAGCAAATGACCGAGCCGGAGACGCTTACCGATATCCAGCGTGCTGCACGATTCTTTTACCTGCAGCAGCTCGCATTTGGCGGCAAGGTGCAAGGCCAAAACTTTGGCACGGCTACCACCGCACCAGCGGGTCTTAATCTGCTACGCCTCGAAGAGAATCTCAGCGCAGCTCATCTTCGCCTCTATGGTGTCCACGTCGAAAATCTTCCCTGGCACAACTGCATCGAGCGCTACGACCGTCCACACACATTCTTCTATTGCGATCCACCCTATTGGGAGACCGAAGGGTACGGCGTGCCGTTTGAGTTCGATCAATACATCCGCATGGCAGAACTGGCGAAATCCGTGAAAGGCAAGGTGATGATCAGCCTGAACGATCACCCAGAGATGCGGCGCGTGTTCGCAGATTTGCATATCGAGACGGTGGGTATAGAATATTCCCTTGGCAATCGGCACGGCAGTGGCGCTGAGCGAGGCGAATTAGTGATCACCAATTATGATCCACATACTGAGCTAGGAGGATTGTTTTAGGGTTAGCGGATTTCAGTCCGCAAGACAATCCAAACCCCCAATAAAACCGTGCAAATTTTGATTAGTTTTGCGGACTGGAAACGAGCAGCAAACATGCATGGCTACTTGAAACTCGTAGAGGCCTCTTAATCCGTTTGTCGCAGGTTCGATCCCCGCACGACCCACCAATAAGAATAAGGCTTCCAGC
>JBAZVN010000015.1:0-88639 GCA_041660815.1 Gallionellaceae bacterium
TTAAATGGCCCTGTATCCGCCAACGAAATAGCAGTCCACGCCTTTTTAACCTGAGTAAGCCACACGCCGGATTGACAAACCACTTAATTGCAAAATGTATTTATGGTTACAGTCACAGCAATTCCATTTGCTGCACCTATTGCTTTTCCTGTTGTCGCTCCTGTTTGAGAACAAGCTCCCGATCCAATACACCCAATAAAGCCACCTAAAGGCGAATGCCCTGCTGGGCAGGACGATGTTGCTGTGCAAGTTGAGTTCGTCCAATTGACCGAACAAGAGGCAGTAACAACCCCAGAAAATGTTGTCCCATTGTATATTCCCCCGCTGGTACCACTTGCTTTCGTCCAGACACCGGATTGACAAAACCATCACCAAATTCTTAACACTTCGTTGTAAAAAAAGTATCAAGCTGCTATATGAGCCAATTCAGCTGCCAGTGGATCTATCATCACCAGGCATGAATCATCGACTAAATCCAGATACTGATCTGGCATTGGTATGTTTTCTGAATCCTTCATGCTCATTAAAATTCTGCGTAGTAAAACATCTTGCGCCATCTTGATTGCTGACTCTCGGCAGATTCCAAAACCTTCAACGCCTGTAAAATCCAACAGTTTTACTGTTATTTGTTCTGGGCCTTCTTCGATAGATGCCGGGTAAGGAATTAAGTGATCGAGGATGGTTTGTTTGCCCCTGTGCTTGTTGCCTTCCAGTTTGCGCACCAGGCGCTGTGCCTTCAGGTGTGTATATCGTTTTAGCATCGCCAAGCTCTTGTGACCGCTGATCGCGGCGACTTCCATGATGTCCAGTGTGCCGAGTTCAAATAATCTTGATACGGCCTCATGCCGTAAATCATGGAAATGCAGGTTCTCAATGCTGAGTTTGAGTGTCATAAAACGCCAGGTAGATTTCAAGCCTTCGGATGTGTACCCGAAAACGCGTCCCTCATTTTTCACGCCCATACGGACTAAAGCATCGCGTGCTTTAAGAGATAGCGGTATATCGCGTTTGGTGCCATTTTTGGTGTCTGGTAAATGCGCAATTCTGCTTTTGAGATTGATGTGTTCCCAAGACAATTTCAAAATTTCACCTTGGCGCATCGCTGTTTCCAGTGCCAAGACCACAATACTATACATATCCTGATTCACATGTTGATGTGCATAGCGCAGGATCAGACGATCCTCGCGAGCAGTCAGTCGCCGGTCACGTCCTGGTGGCGCTTTCGGTTTTCTTACATCAGAAACTGGATTTGCTCCGCAGATGCCCCATTCAATTCTTGAAATATCGAAAAAATTAGATAGCAAGGACATTTCGAGCCGCACGGTCGAAGTCGCTAACGGTTTTTTAGTGCGAGGGTTGATCTCGGCCAGTCTGGCGTCACGGTAGGTCGCAATATCAACACTGGTAACGTCGCGCGTGGTTTTGTCACCCAGAAATGACCTGCATATCTGCTCGATGCGGTATTTCTCCTGTCCGTAACCCTTTTTAATAATGGAAACTTGTGTGCAATATTTCTTTAAAGCTTCACGCATTTGCAGATCAGCCATGTTCATTTATCATTTCTTCTTCAATATAAGCGCACAGGGCGCTCAAGGAGACGCCCAGAGGCTCGCAAAGCGCCATCATGGTGTCAAGGGTAGGGGAGCGCCGCCCAAGCTCCAATAAGGATACGTAGGTGCGGTCTAGGCCGGATTCAAACGCAAGGGTTTCTTGGGTATATTGCTTTTGTTTGCGCAATACCCTTAAAATTTTGCCAAATGCTTTGTTGTGTTGTGTCATCACGTCCTTTTAGGAAGGGCGCGAATCTACATTTCTCTGACAATAGTCGTCTTCCGTTAATTGTCTGAATTTTGTTTTTGATGCGAGAATAAATCGGCTGGCTAAAACAGAGAAACAGGCTCGCGGCCTGTTTCTGTATGACTTCCTATGTAGGAAGTGTTGAGAGGCAGTTAGTGTCTATCGTAAGCGTGAGCCTGGATATAATCACTGCCGGCCATGACGCTGGACATCGAGCCGATGACCAGCATGAGCATGGTGCCGCCAAAGATCAGCATGGTTGCAAAGAGGGCATTGGCTAATAGTTTTGAAACCTTCTTGCGCATTTTCTCCAGTGTGGCGTCGGCAATTTTCTGAATTGCAACATCCATGTCGCCGCCTTGCTCGGTGAAATCCTCAATTCGAAAAGCGGTCTGCAGGTCGAACAAACCCACGTTCATGGCTTCGCTGAGATTCTTTTTGGTCGTCAGCTTCTGGATCATCTGTCCAATCAATTGACGCATGTATGGATTAGCGGATTTCGCGATTTGCTCAAAGGATGGGCGCATTTGTTGACCCGTCGCAACGAGTCCGGCCAGTGCTGACAAAAAGCCAACAGCCGATACGTCGCGAACGAATGAGAAGGGTGGGTATTTGTCCAGAAAACGGCGAACATCACCACCATAGGAGTTGTATTTCCAATTGCTTTTTGCCCACATAAACCAGGAAATTACAGCAATCATACCTAACAGCAGGAAAGCCCATTGATGCACGACAAAATCAGCCGTTGCGTAAAGTCGTTGCCCTTCCGCTGGCCAGTTTGAAACCGGAAATTTACCGCGAAAGGTGAAGCCCGGTGCAAGTTTTGTATGCCAGCCAATAAGGAGTCCAGCGGATATGCCAATTGAAACTGTCATAGATAAGGCAGCACCGATCATTTTGAGGCGAATTTCGCTCATAACACCGGCAGCTTTCATCGCTTGACGTAAACCCTCTTCAAATTTACCAGCACGCCAGGCAGCGACAAGAATCATCCGTTCGGCTTCCGGCAAAATACCTTTGCTGGCTTCGGCAAAACCGCCTTTGGATGACTCGGTTTTTTGAGATAAAACGGCAAGGATCGTTGCGCCAGGAAGCTTGTGAATACGTGCGCGCTTGGCTTTTTTGGATAAAAACGATTTTTCACGACCGCCGTTAGCCAGATCCGTTGCCATATCTTCGTAGAAGTCGATCCGGTTAGACAAAAATACCATCTTGGAAAACCATGTGTTGATGCCCAATACAATTTCTTCGAAATCCATTTCGTTATCCTTTTACCACAATAATTTCTTCACGAAGCATCGCCATTTCAAACGGCATCATTTCAGCTTCGGCTTCATCCATACCGATTTGTCCGTGTGCGACGCAATAAAGCGCATGTTCGAAGGTTGTTTTTCCTTCGTAATTGTCTTCATGCAGTGCGCCGATTCGTTTACTACGCCATTGACGCAGTGCATCTATGGTTTTGCCGTCGCCGATGGATTGCAAAATATCCATGTCCGGGATAAGTATGGAAGAACACGCCTGACGACCTTTAAGGCCAACGTGATGACAATGAGGACAGCCGCCTTCTTTCGCACGAAAAACGCCTTGTGGAGGGATGTAAATCTTGTCTAATTTTTTAATGACTTCTTTGCGGTCTTCCTGAACTTTGCAGTGTGGACACAGTTTGGTTACTAATTTCTGAGCAACTACGGCAGTGATAAAGCCAGGTGAGCTAATCAATTCTCTGGACATACCAATGGCAGGGGACAACATGCGCAAAAAAGCTTGCACTGGATCGCGTGCGTGAATGGTTGAAAGTACCTTGTGGCCGGAGTCAACGGCGGACTGTGCAGCTGCTGCGGTGCTTTTGTCGCGGATCTCGCCTACCATGATGTCGTCTGGATCGAGACGCATCAGGCCGCGCACCATGTAGGCCATCATTTCGTTAGGCGGAATGTCTTTATGCTTGATACTGGACACGTTGACTTGCGTTACGCCAAACATTTTGACTTCGACCGGTTCTTCCAATGAATACTGTTTGCGGAATTTTCGATCTGCATCACGCGTGAACATCGCACGCAAAGTTGTTGATTTGCCGGAACCTGTACCGCCTACCATCAGGAACAAGCCTGAAGGCACTTTGGAACACATATCTAGTATGTGTAATTGGGAAGGCAAGTAACCCAGTTTTTCCAATGAGGCCACGGAACCATCGTTGTGAAAGATACGCACCACAACATCGAGGCCGTCTTCATCGCGCATGTCAGACGCAGGGGTGGTCGCCACACGCAGACGGACAGGTTTGCCTTTGTGATTGATCTCGTAAGCAAAATCTATCGGCATTTTGCGGTGAAAGGCCGCAGCTGAACCGCCAGCGGAGTCAGCGGACGAATAGGCGGCGGCGATAGCATGTTCAGCCAGATCCGCTTTGATGGATGGCTGTAACGGCAACAACAATCCGTCAACGCGATTCAGTATTGCGCAGCTGTCATTGGATGATTCACGCAAACAGAAATGCACGTCGGAGGCATTGTTGCTAATGGCGCGAACGATCAATTCTTCGAAGAGCTGGACGTTACCTGACTTGGCCGGTGGCGTGGTGGGGACGTTTTCTTTTGCTGATTTCATGGTTTCATCCATGACTTCACGTAGCAGGCTGATGGACGCAATCCGATGAAGTTGATTGGTATATCCAGCGCGGAAGACGCGAATTTTAATTGACTTGTGTTGTGGGCCATTAAGCTCAGACCTTTCAACCAAAAATAAGACGTGATTGTTTTCCCCAACTAAAACACATAGTTTGCCAACTGCTTGGCCTTCCGGCGCAAATTCGCGCAGTATTTTATTTTTACCAATCAGCTGTTTAATATCAGCCGATGAGGTCAACAGTGGAGTTTCGCTCATTTTGGTTTAGAAACCACCTTGAGGCAGTGGGAGAGGTGGCAAAAACGAGGGATTGCCGTTTGATATTACAGGCGCAGAACTGGATGATGAAGACGGCATACCAACCATATACACTTGGCTGTTCTTCCCTTTTTGCAAAACAACACGTTCTGAAGTCAATTCAGAAATCGTCCATCCGCAAATACTGTCGCCTTGAACTTTCAGGATCTCGACGCTCTCACAGATCATGATCGCTTTGAGTTTTCCATTGCGGCCATAGACAGCGGACACTTTGGGCGCTTCAATGCTGGATTTCGTTTTTGTCTGGGTTGATTGCTGTGCAACAGCAGGCTTGTCGGCTTTAACAACGAGGTCGTCAAGCGTTTGACCATCTGCGGCAAAAGCTGCGGATGAGATAAAAAGTGGGATAAGGATTGATGCGATGTTTCTGTTAGTCAGCAACATAAAATTTACCTTCCAGGGCAAAAACGGCGTCGGAAATTTTTCGCGAATCGCCATTGGGTTGAGGAATTGACACAAAAACCTTGTTAACGGTCACATTGCTAGGCAATGTTGAAAAGGCACGAAAGTTTTCCCATTTCGCTTGGACATTGAGTAAGCCGAATGATGGCTTTTTCAATCCAGAACCTTCTGGCGCGGGGATTAGAAGCAGTGGCGCTGGTTGGGCAATGCCGACTTTAATGTTGGGGATTTCAGACAGGCGTTGGAACGTCGAACCCTGTTTCAACAGGAAGTCATGCAGCGATACCGCATTTTGCGGATATTCCGCAAAGAATGCAGGGCGTGGAACGTCTTTCAGTGGAGTGGTGACCTTGGCCGTTGTACCGTCAATGCCAAAAGACAGTTGCCAGTTTTTGTTGTTTTTGAACGCGTCATCAATGGTATTGAAAGTAGCGCCTTTCATACGCTGGTAACTTGCAATGCATTCAGCCGTCGAACAGTCAACTGTCATCAATGACCAGCCGCCTTCATCCAGTTTCAGACTGCCAATATAATTCGCCCAGGTTTGAATATAAGATGCGTCGGCTTCGTTGGTCAGCCCGTTGATCGCTGCCGCCAACTGATTTTTGTAGTCCTGAACTGGGTCAACTTGCTGGACAGCTTGTTGTTCGGCAATTTTCTTGCTTTCGATCTCGTGCTTTTTTGGCAACCAGACAAACTGATACGCTACACCGCCGATGAGTAAAGATGCTATGAGGATTAGAAGTAGTTTAGCACGCAGGTCAGCCAATTCTTGAAAGCGCCATTTTTTATCAGCATGTTCGAATTGCTCAGGACTAAACAGTTCTTCAAACGATAATGTAAGTGCGTCGTAGTCGCCAATGGTGTCAAACAATTCACCGTTGCCGATAATTCGGGTGCCGGTGATGCATGAGGATTTGAATTCTTTAGCGAGTGTTTTAGCCTCTTCCAGATCCGTTGTGAATATGTCGTATTCGATGTCAGGCACGCCTTTGACAACAGCACCGACGTAGTAACCGTTTTCCTTTTCCAAATCGAGCAGGAATAAGGTATTGTCAGCGCCCTCAACATGTTTTGAAGCTGCAAGTAAGGAGAGGGCAGGGTATGCGCCTTTTGCTTTCTTGTTGGCTGATAACGCAACCATGTCGGTGCTGTCGTTGTTGTAAATAGCCCATGCTTGTTGCTTGGATTGTTTATCGTCCTGAGCGCAAGCCGCTAGTTCTTTGGCGTATTTATTGGCTTCAACACGTGCCGATGTCGCACCACTTAAAGCAAACCAATTTGCACCAAATGCAACGGAACAGCCTTTGCTGACAGTGACAACAACGGTTGTCATTCCTCAGCTCCTTCGATAATGTAAGGCGTTACGAGGATCACCATGTTATCCAGCGATTTGCGGGCAAGTTCGCTTTTGCCGAACAGCGCAGAAACTAAGGTTTCGCCGCCTTTATCGAGTTGTCCGCCTGATTGAGATAAGCCCGATAACATGAGCGTTTCGCCGTTTTTGATTGCGGCATTCATCATCGCCTGAGATCCGGTGTAATCCGCGACTTCAACGGTCTGTCCGCCGGAGGTCACGCTTCGGATTGTGGGTTTGGTGGATATATCAACGGAGCCGCGCAGAAGGATTTTGCCGCTATCGGTGATAACCGGGGTCATGTTGAATAACAGGCCGGTAACGATGGTGGTGGTATTCAATCCGGCCTGAGACGTACCGCCTGCTGCACCGGCAGTACCCGGTGTTGTAGAGGACAGCAAGCCGGTCTGCGCGGTCGCTGCAATGGTTGTTGGCAGGTTGTGCATGGTGACACCATCACGATGCACGACGGTTACGTTCTTGCCAGTTGTAGCGATTGCACGCGCAATCATGCCAGATCCGTTCCACGGGGATAATGGGTCATTTATTTTAAGATTGGCAACACCGGACGTACCCAGTACCGCTTGATTCGCGGCAACCATGTTCATGGTCATGCCGGGGAATGCACCACGCAGACGGGTGTAAATTGCCGACGGTTCGATAGACCAACCTTGAGCTTCTGCATCGGTCACCGACAAAATATCAATGGACAAGTGGACTTGTGCCGACATTTTGCGGTTTTCAGCGGCCACTATTTCTGTAACACGAGAAACTACATCCGGTGTGTCGCGAATGATGATCGTGCCGGTTGCCATGTTGACTGACAATTTACCGTCCATCGTCATGACGATATTCAGTTCTTCCTTGATCGCTGCCCATACGTCGATTATGGCAGTGGTGTCAGCTGTTGCATTGGAATTGAACGATCCGCCTTGTCCACTACCACCACCGGAGGCGGCAGAACTGGATTTACCAATGCTGCCTTTGGTGGTGAATTGTCCAGGAATGGCATTTAATCGAAGGGTTTTGGTCATGTAGCGATAAAACAGGATCTCGTTTTCACGGTATTCCCATGAGATACCCATGCGCGAAGTGATTAAATTCAGGAATGCAGACAATTCGCCATTCGGCCATGAAACATCAATCTTGATTGGATAGCTGTTCGCAGAAGAATTGGGAAGGTTACCAACTATGCCTTGTTGAACAGGCATGATGGGCTGCTGGGGGATTCCGCCTGGTGCATTTTGGCCTGGGATGCCTTGCTGTGTCGTGGATGTTGAATTCGGTTGTTTCAGCGCATCTGGTGCAATGCGGACAGTCATGCCGGTTACTCGCGTAAGCCACGATCCAATGGTGCTTAAATCCGCTTGCTGCATGGGTGGAAAAGTGTAGTTATCGTGAAATAAAGAAGGCAGAGGTGTTTTGTTCAGAACAATGCGCTTGTTGCCGATCCACGGTGTGTTCACATGGACTGAAGCCGGTGCGGTCGATACCGATTTGGCATCTTTAAGGCTTTTTTCAGTTGCTGCCGCTGATTGAACGTTGGCATTTTCCCGCATGTTGTTAACTTCTTTGCCAAGATTTGTAGAACAGCCTGACGCGGTTACGCAAATTAGCGTTACGCCCATAATATGATTCAGTTTCATTATTTGCGCTCCGCAGAATTTACGACACAAGGGGTGACAACATCTACTACGCGAACAAAATTCGGGTAGTAGCACAGGTTGATATTGATTGAACCATTCGCTAATGCCAGTTTCATTTGCTCCATTGCGGACTCAAACGAACCTTCGAAGATAATATTGATGCCTTCCAGTGGCACATCGTTTACACCTCCACCCACTTCCCATGAAAATTGCTTACCAGCGCGGGTCGCCCAACGTTTAACCACACTCGAAAGTTCTTTATCCGATTTGAGGATTTCCCATTCTTGAATTTTGACGATATTCACAACCGGTTTTTGGGGTTCGTCAGCGGTCGTTTCTTCATAAAATGCCGCATTGGCATTGAAGGAAATCAATGTCATCAATACGAAAAGTTTTTTTGCATGGGTGGTGGTCATAATGTTTCCTTATTTGCAGGATACGGTTGAGTCGGTCACGCGAATTTGTTTTTCACGCTTTTTGGCACAGATATTAAGTCCCGTTCCTTCGGCAATTTGACGTAACACGTCTGGGAAACTGCCTTCGAGAACGGATGAGGTTGTTACCTGATAGAAGTTAGCGGCTTCCCAGGTAACAGGATTCCATCCGGCCAGCTTTGCCCACGCATCGAGGTTGTCTTTAAGCGTTAGCGCCTTGTCGAGTTGCCAGTTTTGTTTGCGCGTCAAGGCTGGGGTTGCGAGAAATAAAGAAGGCTGTTGAACAGGCTGCTGAACCGCAACAGGAGGTGATACGTTTTGCACCTGTTGGGTTGGTTTCGTCACCAGGTCGATGACGATCTGCTCATCTGTATTGGTGTTACCCGCTTGTTTGGTGGCATAGAAGTCTTCGATTAACCGCAAGGTTTCTGCCTTGGAGAGCTTGCCAATGTCGCTCATGCTGAAGATACGACGAATGGTAGATATGGCAATTGCGTTGCTGGTGGTAACAGAGGCTTCTACCGGTTTATTGGAAACAGGGGGGTAGTAAATGCTGGTAGCTTTGACAGCCTGGGGCGCTTCTTCGGTGTCATACGATTGTGAGGATTGACTTGAAACAGCGCGTGTGAAGGTCACGGTCGAGTCAGAGCAGGTGAAGTATTGTGAATACAGATAGGTGCGTTGGGTATCATCCTTGATACGTGATCTTGAAACGCCGTTTCTGGCCAACCAGTCGATAAGGAAGCGTGTGCGTTCTTCTTCGATATGCAATTCTTTATCAGGCCGACCTTGAACTACAATTTTCTGAGCCTGCAATAATTTAGGCAGTGCTTCGTTAAGGATTCGTAATGCAACAGGGCCAGTCGCACTTTTTCCAGCGCAGAACGGCACCGAAATGCTTTCGGTAATGACTGATTTTTTTTCAGAAGGCGACGGGAGCTTTGTTTTAACGATGTTGTCGTTGACTGTTACGGGTATGTCTTCTTCAACATAATACGCTGCGTGGGCGCTGAGACTTGCGGATAACAATATGAGTAGTGCGATTTTTTTCATTGCGATTTCCCTCGGTTGAAAATTCCTATGTAGGAATTCATGCAAACACCTGTTAATTAATGGTTGCAGTTTTGGCAAGTATATTTGTAAAAATTATTTAAGTCAAACACTGTAAAATAAAAAATTAATGTGTTATAGTTTTCCTCAATTGGTTGGCCTTTATGGAGATATGTGGTGACAGATAACAATATAAATAATTCACACGCAACAATTTTGCAGCGATTGATTAAGAATTCAAGTGAGCAAAAGCTGATTGTTGCTTTGGCATACCACCTGAATAAAAGCACGACGACAATCTATGCGTGGGGCAGGATTGTGGATGATTCTAATGCGCTTGGCAAATTGGTTCTTATCGGGCAATTATCATCGAAGGTTAATGAACAAGACGGTGCCGGGATGCTCGGTATCGTCAATTCGGCACGTGAAGCCGTTTCGTCAGCGATGAGTAAAAAATGAGCGGACATAGCCGGATCAATGATGAACAACGGCAGCGGTTGTTGGAGACGCTGAAACGGAATCTTGGTGCCGGTATTCTGGGCGGGCTGAATGATAAGGATGTGATCGAGGTGATGCTGAATCAGGATGGTCATATCTGGTTCGATTATCTGGGCCAGGGGATGAAAGATTCTGGTTACACCTTGTCACCTGGTGCGGCGATGCTGGTGATGGAGAACGTGGCGGCGATGTTAGGTGTCGTTGTTACGCGAGATCATCCGATTGTTGAAGGTGAATTGCCGTTGGATGGTTCGCGGTTTGAAGGATTGATTCCTCCAGTTGTTGAATCGCCCGTGTTTGCAATCCGTAAGAAGGCGGTGAAGATTTTTACGCTGTCTGATTATGTGCGGCAGGGAATTATGACGGAGCAGCAAGCCAATTTACTACGCGGTGCTGTTAAGGGGGCGCAGAATGTGTTGGTGATCGGTGGCACAGGGTCGGGAAAGACGACGTTGTTGAATGCGTTGTTGCAAGAAACGTCGGTCACATGCGGACATGAGCGCATGGTGGTGATCGAGGATACGCGTGAGTTGCAGTGTTCGATGAAAAACTCAGTGTTGTTGAGAACGTCAGATGCAATGGATATGACTGCGTTGTTGAGGGCCACGATGCGACTCAGGCCGGATCGGATTGTAGTAGGTGAAATGCGCGGGAAGGAAGCGTTAGCATTGTTGAAGGCGTGGAATAGTGGTCATTCGGGCGGTTGTTCGACGATACACGCGGATTCGGTAGCAGATGGACTCGCGAAGCTGGATGAGTATGTCCAGGAGGCGAATGTGCCGTCGAAGATTAAGTTGATCGGTCGCGCTGTGCATTTTGTCGTCTTTATTGAGAAGACGGCGACGGGTCGGAAAATTTCGGAAATGGGCGTTGTGAAAGGTTACAGCCGTGAGCTGGAGGAGGTCATTATTGAAATGGTCTGAGGATTTGAACGGTAAAAAGCAAAGGCAGCATGGCGTGCGCCATGCGTTTCAGAGAGTGGGAATGGTGGTTGAGGTTTTGTTAACTTTTGGAGGGATAGCATGAAAAAAGGTTTCGTGAGTTTGTTGATGGTGGGGCTGCTCTTCGGGCTTCAAGGTTGCGCCAGTCAGAAAGAGTTGGTCGGGCTGGGTCAGTCGAAAAACTTTACTGTCGAAGGTAAAGGCGATTGGAAGCAGGCGTTCCGGGGTGCTGTGGTCAAAGCCGGTGGCGTGGTGGTCGAGAACAGCGATAACCGTCTTGGCGCGGAGGTGAAAGATCACCGGGTTAAAGTCGTTGCACGGTTGGTTAATACCGGCGTGATTGATGTGACCGGCTCGTTGGTCGCGAACGATCTGCGGTCGTTCTATTCGCTGACGGATGAGGCGCGTGAGTCGGCAAAGGAAGTCGCCAGCTATATGGGCGAGCGTGGTTTTGTAGTGAAGGAAAGTAAGTAGTTTTCGGTGGTTTAATTTTTTGATAATTTGAGGAGTAAGTTATGAAAGGCAGTTTTGTTTGGAAGTTGATGTGGGTCATGCTGGGTGTGTTGGTTGTTCCAGAATTGGCACTGGCAGCGGCAGCACCTATGCAGGCTCCTTGGGATGGTGCGCTGTGTAGTCTGGCAGCGGCTCTGAGTGGAAAAACAGCGGTCGCGATTGCGACAATTGCATTCGTTGCCGCCGCCGCCGGGTTTGTATTTGGCGAACAGTTGTCTGGCATTATGAAGACGATGGTGAACGTAGTTATTGCAGTCGCTCTGATGTTGTGTGCATCGGCGATTGTTGGCTGGATCGCCAATGCTTCCGGTGGACTGGTCAGTACGTGCGGCTAACATGTCACTTCAAATAACACCGATTCGTTCTTCGCTTAACCGCCAGCTTGGAATAGCTGGTGGTGAGCGGATTCTTGTTCTGGGTGCATTATTTGTTTCAGCATACTTCGGTTTCGTGGTTTCAATGGGGCATGGCGTTTGGTATGGCGTTGTCGTTGGCGGCGTGCTTTGGACGATCACGATGTATGTTTTGACGCGGATGGGTGCAGAAGATATGCAATTGAGTTCTGTATTTTGGCGGCATTTGAAATATCGTCCATTTTATTCGGCTCATGGCAGGCTCGATTCAGAAACATGGCCGATGAAAGATTTTGTGAAGTAATTCTTACGTAGGAAATGCTGCCAGTTGGCAGCATTTCTGTTTGTGGGTAGTACGCATACTGTTAGTTAATGCGTTTAAGAGATATGAAAGACGGGGGTTGTTGTGGCATTTTTAAAAGCGTTTCGGGATCAAGCTATTGGGTTATCAGATTTGCTGCGTTATGCGGCGATGATTGATGACGGTGTAATGCTTTGTAAGGGCGGTGAATTGATGGCTGGTTTTTACTATCAAGGAACCGATACTGAAAGTTCAACCGCAATGGAGTTGAATGCGATTTCGAGCCGATTGAATGCGATCATGTGCAACTTTGGTAACGGCTGGATGGTGCATTGCGATTCTATCCGAGGCCCGGCGCTAGGCTACCCAGAAAGGGCGGCTTTCCCTGATCCAGTCTCTATGTTGATTGATGAGGAAAGGCGTTATCACTACCAGGTTGACTCCGGGCATTTTCAATCTGCGTATGTGATGGTTTTTACCTGGTTGCCGCCATCGAGAATGGAATCGAAGGGCAGAGCATGGATGTTTGAAACCTCCGGCAAGCAGGAAAAAGTAACTGACAAGATGGTTATGAACACGTTGGTCAATAAATTCAAGGCAAGCATTAATGATGTAGAGAATGCGTTGCGGTCGGTGTTTCTTGGCGTGGATCGAATGGGTATGCGCACGTATGTTAAGTCTGTATGTGGCCGAGACGAGACAATCGTTGAAGATACGTTGTTGTCATATTTGCATTACGCGGTAACAGGCATTGAACATTTTGTTCGCTTGCCAAGTGTGCCAATGTATCTGGACACGTTAATCGGGTCGCAAGATTTTGTTGCCGGGATGGAGCCAAAGGTTGGCGATAAGCATATTCGGGTAGTCAATATCGAAGGATTCCCAGCAGATAGTTACCCAGGGATATTGGATTATTTGAATAAATTACCATTGGCCTATCGGTTTTCAACCCGTTTTATCTTCCTTGATCCTGAAATGGCCAAAAAGCTGCTGGATAAGTTGCGGAAAAAATGGCGGCAGAAAACACGCTCGATGTCGGATCAGGTTTTTAATACGGCCAATGGTGCGATTGATTTGGACGCGTTGAACATGATGAATGATGCCGAAGGTGCGATGGCAGATGCAGGATCTGGACAGGTACGATTCGGTCACTATACGGCGGTGGTCGTGTTGATGTCGGAAGACGCAACGTTGTTGAAAAACAATGTGGATTCGGTGGTGAAGGCTATCCGCGATATGGGGTTTACGGCGCGGATCGAGTCAGTTAACGCTGTAGAGGCATATCTGGGGTCGTTGCCTGGGCATGGTGTTCCTAACGTGCGCCGTCCTATTTTACATTCGCTTAATCTGGCAAACCTTCTGCCTACTACAGCGTTGTGGGCTGGGCCGGAACAGATTTCATGTCCGTTCTATGGTGATGATAATGCGCCGCTGTTGTATGGGCGTGGGGCTGGTGCGACACCATTCAGGTTGTCGATTCATGTTGGTGACGTTGGGCATACGTTGATACTGGGGCCGACGGGCGCAGGTAAGTCCACGTTGTTGAACCTTATTATGGTGCAGCATCGTCGGTATAAAAAGGCGAAGGTATTTGCATTTGATAAAGGTGCGTCGTCGTTTGTTTCCGCAAAGGCAATGGGTGGCGATTTCTATGATGTTGGCGGTGAGGGAAGTGCGCTGGCATTTTGCCCGTTGTCGAACGTAGACAAGCATTCTGAACGTGTTTGGGCTGAGGGCTGGATTGATATTTTACTGACGTTGAATGGTGTTGTCGTTACACCGCGTCATCGAGGAATTATCCAGCAAGCACTAATTTCCTTGGGTAATAGTTCGCCTGATTTACGAACTATGACGCACTTTCAGGCATCTTTACAAGATCATGAGTTGCGCAATGGTTTGGATTCTTATTGCGGTAATGGGGCTGCTGCGAGTTTGCTGGATGCAGAACATGACAATTTAGGCTTAGGTGATTTTCAGGTGTTTGAGATGGAAAACCTGATGAACATGGGCGAGAAGAATCTGATTCCTGTTCTTTTGTATTTATTTCATCGGATTGAGCAGCGGCTGGATGGATCGCCGGTGCTATTGGTGCTGGATGAAGCCTGGTTGATGTTGTCGCATCCGCTGTTCATGGAGAAGATCCGCGAGTGGCTAAAGGTTTTGCGTAAGGCAAATACCGCTGTGATCTTTGCAACGCAGAGTTTGGAAGATATTACGAGGTCGCCTATTGCACCTGTGATTTTTCAATCCTGCCCAACGAAAATTCTGTTGCCGAATCCTGAAGCTCGTAATGAATTATCCGCAGCGGCATACCGGATGATCGGGCTGAATGAACGTCAGGTTGACTTGATCGCAATGGGAACGCCTAAACGAGATTATTACTATATGTCGCCATCTGGCCGACGAATGTTTTCTTTGGATCTGGGCGAGGTCGCGTTGGCTTTTGTCGGTAAAAGCGGGAAAGATGACATTAAGCTGGTCAAGGAGTTGATTTCAACTCGTGGTGAAAAACGCTGGGTTGGCGAGTGGTTGCGTCGCCAAAGACTGAGTGGATATGTTGGGAAAGTGCAGTTCGGGGAATGGATGGAATAGCAAATGGTCTTGCGCGCATTGTTTATATTACTTGCTGGTTCTGCTTCATTTTCTCAAGCGGGGGAGATTACTTCAGAAATGAATGCTTGTTTTAATGGTGCTGCACAATACCATTCGGTTAATCCGGTTGTTCTAAAATCTATTGCGAAGGTTGAGTCTGGATTCAATCCAGGAGCAATAAACAGGAATAAAAATGGTAGTTATGATATTGGTGTGATGCAGATCAATTCATCCTGGTTGAGCGAACTTGCAAAGTATGGTGTAACTTCCACTTCGCTGCGTGATCCCTGTACCAGCATTTATATTGGTGCATGGATACTGTCCAAGGGGATAAGGAAGCACGGCAATACCTGGCAGGCCATTGGAACCTATAATTCAGGAAATAAGGCGATTGGTACTCGGTATGCTCAGAAGGTATATCGGGTAGTGACCGCTACCGGAACGCAAAGGTAAAGTTTGATGTAATTCTTATGTAGGAAATTCACTTAACGTCGGGATAAATAATGTTCAAAAAAACGAAACGAGAATTTCAGGTTGCAGGCAGCTTTCTTGGCGGGCGAGGTCTTGCTCTTGTACTGATTGCGGTGGTATTGACTGTATTTGAAAGTGAATTCGGGATTGGATGGTATTGGGCTATTCCTTTTCTTATAACAGCGAGTGCTGGTGTTTTTTGGGCGGAAATTAAGCTGAGAGCGCTTGCAGATAGGCGCGTATTTAAACAGTTGGATGTTGTTGTTGATGGGTTGCGCTACTTGGGCGATGAATCGGTAAGTTTGGCGCGGCGAGAATTTGTTTGTCGGGTTCAGAGTCATGACAAGACTATTAACAAGTCAATTGTTGAGCATTTATGCAAAACACAGAGGGGGCATTTTTTCCTACTTCAATATTCACATGTGCTTGGTGTCATTTATAATGTGACAGTTATTAAATGTGTAATTGAGGTTTTGATGGAATCATACCCTGACGTGTATGAGCTAGAGTTTGGTGCGGTTGAAGTCGCTTAATAATGAAAAGGAAGATGCTATGAGTTCACGTATGTTGAGTGGTTTTCTGATGGCAGTTTTGTCTTCAACGGCATTCGGTTATGGGATGTCTGATGACGATGGCGTTTTAAATGCAAGTGCGGTTGGATCTGGAAGTACAAGTGGTCTGCATGTGAATGTCACCATATTCCCGAATGCGGCTGATGTGGGGCTTCAGGGGGCTGTTTTTCTTGGCGCTCGACTGCCTTCCTTGACTGGTGGGAATTATCAGTATTTTTATTACAGCACTTCTCGAAAAGGGTATGTTTCCTACGATGGAAATCAACAGCATATCGAGCCATTTGCAAGATACGATGGCGGTGTGCCTTCGGTGGTGACATTGGATGCAGGGATGGGGCAGGATTGGTGTAGCAATGTAAGGATGCAGTTCTTTGTTGGCGTTGGTGTGCTGGATCGCCAGCGGTCAATGATGGTGCAGATGGCGAAGGAAGGTCGCATGGGAAGAGTTGATCCCAATACGGGCATTGTTACTGAGAGTGTCTCTCCGCAGGATGTAGCGAACTTGTCGGGGCGTGCATCAATGGGGAGAGGGAAGCTCGATCCTGAGCAGATGGCATTGACGTTTGTTCAGAACGACGGGATAAGAGGAAAGAAATACCGGGGCGTGTATTCTGTCGGGTCTGACTGGAGTTGTCAGAACAACAATAACAATTAAATAGTTTGCTATAAACTAGCAAGTGTGCAATAATAAATACATGGAGGCTGTGATGAGAATTTTGTTAAGCGTAGTTTTAATGGTGGTGTCCGGGTTGGCTCAAGCTGGATCGGTTGCTGGTACTGGGGGTTCATTAGAAACGACCCAGTATCTGAATTACAGCGAACTATATAATCAGACCAACCAAAGCATGTCGCAATTGCAGACACAAATGAACCAGTTGGCGAACCTGAAGAAACAGGTTATGGCCGGTGGCCCGATTCAAGACTTTGCGTCCACAAAGCAGTTGTTCGGCAATGTGGTTAGTACGGTCAAGCAGGCGCAGGGGATAGGTTATGATTCTCAGGTGATGGCTGGACGGTTTAGCTCGCTGTATCCTGATTTTAACCAAAAAACGGGAACAAACTTTTTTTCGCAGTATGGTAATTGGAGCAAAGACCTTAATGGTATGCTTAAAGCTTCGATGGGGACTGCAAACCTTCATGTGAGCAACTTTGCTAACGACGCGACTACTAACCAAACTTTGCAAGACAAGGTTAAATCTGCGAATACGGCAGAGAGCCAGGTGGCGGTGATTAACGCTGGTAACGAAGTGGCACTGGGGACTTACCAGGAACTGCAACAGATGAGGCAGATGCAGGCGGTACAGTCTGCGGCACAGACCTCATTTATGGCGAAACAGAATTCTGAATCTGACAAAAAAACTGCGGATGCTCAGAGTAATAATGATATGTTGAAATATGGGCCAGACTGCGCGCAATTTAATGCCGATGGCACACGTAAGGTAGCAGGTGGATGTACTAGGCAACAATGGACAGATTGGCATAATGCACATTAAAAGGAGTTTTCAAAATGAAAATCGGTAAAAAAATTATTGTCTTAGCTATTTTTTCTCTGTTTTTAACAGCTTGTGACGAATCAAACAAAGAAAAAGCTTTGGTCGAAGCGGCGAAAGAAGACTCAAAACAAAGTCAGGCAATGCTTCATTATGGCCCCGACTGCGCGCAATTCAACAAGGACGGGACGCGTAAAGTTGAAGGGGGATGTACAAAACAACAATGGGCCGAATGGCACAAAACACATTAAAAGAAAGTGCAGAAATGAATAGCCATAAAATCACTGTGTTTTGTAAACATAAGAAAAATCTTTTTTTCTTTTTGTTGATAATATTTTTTTTATGGCCCGACATTTCTAATGCTAAAGTTTTTCTTGACCCAATAAACAGTAGTTTTAAATCTGGTGCGGGGAATTGGCAATCAATTGTTTCAAGTTATGCACAATCATTATTTTGGAAGTTGGTGTTGCTTGATTTTACATGGACAACAATTGTATGGGTTAAGGACAGAAAAGAATTTGGAGAAATTCTTACCGGTATAATTGGAAAAATTTTAACAATAGGATTTTTCTTCTCATTATTACTTTCAGCCAGTGACTGGATTCCTGCAATAATTAACTCTTTTAGTGATCTCGGTAAAGCAGCCGCTACGGCTGCAGGTGCTGATGTTGGAACCTTAGATTCAGTTTTTTTTACTGGATTAGATTTAGCCAACGAAATGCTACTAAAACTCGCAGACAAAGATATTTTTGAAAGAATTTATCTGATAATTCCAACTGCTTTTGCTTGCATATGCGCGTCTATTGGTTTTGCACTCATTGCGGGTCAATTATTAGTTACACTTATTGAAAGTTACATTGCTATCTATGCTGGAATCATCATGCTTGGATTTGGTGGTTCACGTTGGACAAGCGAAATGGCAACCGCCTATTTGAAATTTGCAGTGGGTACAGGTGTCAAATTGATGTTGTGTTATATGGTAATAGGCTTGGGTTTTAACTTATTTGTAAATGCAATCCCAGGCGATATGCTGAATGATCCCGCAGCATATTTGTTTTATACATTCCATGTTGTAGCGCTTGTGCTTATCTATGTTTATGTGGTTTTCAACATTCCCGGACTTGCTTCAGGGATGTTGTCTGGATCTCCAAACATGTCATTGGGAGGCATGGCCGGTGCAGCAATTACAGCTGGGGCGGGTTTGGCTGGTGCCGGAGCTGTTGCCGGTTCTATGGGAGGTAAAGCTGGCAGTATGCTGGGTAGTGCGGCAGCAGAAGCCGGTGGCGCAGGTAAGGCATTAAAGGCTGGGTTCGACCAAAACAGAAGTACGGGCATGGGGTTTGGTGAGTCAGCAATGAAAGCTCCGGTGCCGGGTATAAAAAGTGCAGCCAGTATGGTTGGGGCTAAGGCTGTGGAGGCTGGCAAGAGCTTGGCTGAAGGCGGTAAAGGGATGCTTGGTAAAGCTGGTGATGCAATAAACAATTCAGCAGGCGGGAAGGTCGCGTCGAATATATCTGGCGGTGACAAAGGTTCTGGTTCTGCGGCTGATAATTCAGGTGCTAATAGTACAGATCCGGCTAGTGGAGGAGGTTATCCAGGAGGGCTTGCTGGGGATCTGGCTGCTAGTGAGAATGCATCTGGTGGTGCGGCAAATTCTGATGTAGGAAGTGGTGGTGCGTCATCTGGGTTGATTGATACCAGTTCCAATTTGCAAAGTGCATTAGGTTCGAGAGCGGCGTCTTCCAGTGGTAGTTCTACTGCTTCTGGGGGTGGATCAGGTAATGGCGGACAAACGTCGTCTGGCAGTGATGCTGGATCTTCTACTTCTTCTACC
The DNA here is from genome assembly GCA_041660815.1 of Gallionellaceae bacterium. GTDB lineage: Bacteria > Pseudomonadota > Gammaproteobacteria > Burkholderiales > Gallionellaceae > PALSA-1006. Next base: position 19,198 of record JBAZVN010000015.1, read on the forward strand.
GGCAATGCAGGTAGCGGTCAGGGTGATGCCTCTGGTGCATCGGTTGGTTCAAGTGATCCGCATACGAAATTGTTGGAATCCATGAATGCGAATCTGGAGGCGATGGCAAATGGGCCAGAGCAGGCTAGAAAGCTACATCAGAAAATTTCTTCTTTGAGAGATTTTGTACCGAATGATGGTGCTACGGTGCAAACGAGTGGAATTTCTATGGGACATACTAGAGATTGATATTCTTTAGCGTGGTGATGGTTGCGCGTCCTACAGGACGCGGTTTAAGAGGGGTGGATAGTGAATAAAAACGATGTAAATCCTTATGTGGCTGGGCGTGAAGAGTGGGATGACCGGATGATGTCAGTTGCCAAAACTTCTCACGCATGGAAGGTGTTTTCGTTTTGCTTGGTCGGTGCGGTGGTTATCTTGGCGGGTGGCCTCGCATGGGTAGGAGGTCAAAGCAAAATTGAACCTTATCTGGCTATTGTGGATAAAACGACATATCAGGTGCATGTCGTTGGGCCAGCAGAGAAGTTGAAGTTGAACGATCAGATGATGAAAGGGATTGTTGAAAATGAAGTGCGCACATTATTCGATAATTTGAGAAAAGTAATTGCGGACAGTCATGCGCAAAAAGATGTAGTGACACAGGTTTATTCAAGGATAGCTGGCGGAAGTGGAGCGGCAAAGTTTGTGAGTGAATGGTATGCGCAGCGTGATCCATTTAAGGCATCAGAAACTGGAACGGTTTCGGTTCAAATTACGGCTGCATTGCCATTGAGTGAGCAGTCTTGGCAAGTTGAATGGACTGAGACAGAGCGCAGTTTGACCGGTGAAGTGCAAAAGGTAACTCGTTTGAAAGGGGTGATGACATATGTTTTGTCTCCACCAACTGATAAAGCTGAAGCTTCCAAAAATCCGATAGGATTTTATGCGAATCAGTTGTCCTGGTCACTTGAAGGCTCGTTGTAAATGAGTGTCGGTGAAAATAAAGCGTCGGTGCGTTTTGATGTTGGTGCAGAGTCTTTTGAGTTGATCGTACTGGCAGCAAAACACCGTGGTGTCGCTTTTCAGGATTTTATTGTGTCTTCGGCATTGCAGGCTGCGAATGAAGAACTTCGCGAATTTCTTAGGTTGGAAAATAACAGGACGGGGTTAGTGTCATGAAAAGGAAATTTATTATGGCGATGTTTGGTTTGTTGGTTGCAAATTTTTCTATGGCACAGCCACAGCCAACTACGGTACGTAAGTTTTTAACGGTCGATGAAGCGACGCTATCAGCTGTGAAACGATGGCAACAAACGGGCAATGCAAAACCGATTGTGAGCGATGACGGCGTTGTGTTGTATCCGTTCGGACAGTATCAACCAAAGGTAGTGTGTTCGCCATTGCATGTTTGCGATATTGCATTACAGCCGGGCGAAAAAGTAGTCAGTGATCCATCGGCGGGTGACTCTGTGCGTTGGGATATATCCAAGGCGGTTTCAGGCGTTGGGGATAAAAAGGAAATACATGTTGTCGTAAAACCGAAGGATCTGGATCTGGAAACGAATCTGGTTGTGAGGACAGACAAGCGTGTTTATCACATCAATCTGGTTTCACGCAATGAAGGTGAGTACATGAGTCAGATCGGGTTCTATTATCCGTCTGAGGTGGTTGGTGGATGGGTGGAGAGTGAAGAGCAGGTTGTTGCGGCAACAAAAAAGAAAGAGGGCGAGGACGTTGCCGAATTGTCCGTTGATTTGAGCAAGGTTGATGCTGATTACGAGATAAAGGGTGGTACGGCTGAGACTCGTCCAGTGCGTGCATTCAATGATGGTGTGCGCACGTTTATTCAAATGCCAAAAAATTCCAGTGGTTGGGAAGCCGGTGCGTTGGTGTTGATCGGCAAGGGCGACGAAAAGATGCTGACGAATTATCGAGTCAAGGGACAGTGGTATATCGTGGATAAAGTGGTAACTCATGTGGCGTTGTTGCTGGGAGAAAACGGTAAGGATAGCCGTGTGGATATTCAGAAGAAAAAAACCGGTTGGTGGAATTAAGCGTTGATGAGCCACACGGCCTGTCAGTCCTGTGTTGATGATATTTTTAACTGAGAGATATTTATATGGCTGAGGATGATGTTTTCGCGATAGGCGATAAGGTAACTCCAAAAAAGGAACCGTTGAAGCTTATCAATAAGATTCCTGGCATTACGCGGTTGAGTTCAAAGCTTGTTCTCGGCTTGTTTGTCGTAGGTGGTCTATTGTTTGGCTTGCTTATGTTTGCACTGGATGGGATGGACGATAAAGGCGCATCGGCATCGAGCAAGAAAAAAAAGGAGGAAACACAAAGTGGTGCGGTTGCGGCTGCGGTTGTTCCTAAAGCGGTCAGTGAGCGTCCAGATGGTGTGCTGGGTATGTCTGCTATGCCAAGTTTTCCTGAAAAAGTGGGTAGCGGCCCTTCGCAGTTAACGACAAGCAACGGCAATCCGGTTATTGGTAAATCAAATGTTCCCGCGTTGCCGGGCGATAATGGCAAGGACGTTGTGGTTCAGAAAAATGGAACGACAGTGATTGTGCCTCGGCTGAATAATGACGGATCAGTAAGGAATTCAAATAGTGACGGAACAAAGATTCCTACCCAGGAAGATCATTTGAAGGAAGCGGCTGTACAGAAGCGCTATAGCATTCGTGAGCAAGCTGTTGATTCGGGTGGCGCTGTAAAGGGTTTCACAGATGAAGGAGTTCAATCGTCGCTTGGTGATAATGGGCGCACAATGGCGCAACCTGCGACATCAACGCAACCTACTTCTGGCCAGATGTTAGCTGCTGCAAATAATGGGCAGGATGATCCAAACAAACAGGCGCGGAAGGAACGATTCTTGGAGGCAGCGGCTACGGCCAGGGATGATGGATACCTGAATTCCTTGCAGAAAGAACAAATTTCCAAATATGAGTTGAAGGCCGGTGCCATTATTCCTTGTGTGCTGCAGGCAGCGGTTAATTCAGATTTGCCTGGGATGGTGCGTGGGATCGTGACGGAAGATGTGCATGACAGCCGAAGTGTTCGGCACTTGCTCATACCGAAAGGAACGCAGACAGTTGGCACATATGATAGTCAGGTTGCATTTGGACAAAAACGATTGTTGGTGGTTTGGAATAAGCTGATTTTCCCGAATGGCTCTACCATGATGCTGATGGGAATGCCTGCCGCAGATCAGTCAGGTGCGGCAGGGATGACGGGTGATGTTAATAATCACTGGATGTCGATCTTTGGTGCGGCGTTGGCTACGAGTATCATTTCAGCTGGTGTACAGGCTTCGCAGCACCAGGTTGTGAATACAGTGAATGGTGCGGCTCAACAACCTACGATGAGTCAAACAATGGCCGCATCGTTGGGGCAGCAGTTGGGCCAGCTTGGTATGGCAATTTCGCAAAAGAATATGAATGTGCAGCCGACAATTGAGACTGCAATCGGCACTCGGTTCTATATAAATGTGACTAAAGATATGGTTTTTTTGAAGCCTTACTGAATTTTTTGTGTATGGCTTGCTAGAAATAGGTAAGATAGGGGAAAATATAACGTTAATTTATAAACCATAACTATACAAAGAGGGTTAAATGGCTGACAACGAGGATACAGCAACTCCTAAGCGAGTGACGCTATCACGGCGTGCAAAGCAAGTAGGCCGCCCCCAATCTCGCTTCAATCCAATGAAAGTGGTTCAAACTCGTGTGCCTGTGCCAATGTACAAGTATTGTAAAATGGTTCAGGCATTACGCTTTCATTCTCTGACGGCCATGTTCGCAGATATGGTCATGCAATTTAGGAAGGAGAAGCCCTGGGAGCATGGATTGTACTGGCGCAGGCCGAAAGCGGCAGTGACTTATCGTGATGAGTCATTAGGTAAAACAGGCTGGACGCAAATTAATATCCACCTCGATGAAAAAGTGAAAGATGATGTCGAGTTGCTGTGTAAATCACTGGATATTTCGATGGCGACGTTCTGTTATACAGCGATCTATTGGTGGATTGAGTACGTTTATCCAAATAAATAGCCTGAAGACTAAGCCTGACAAAAAGCCGCGATTTTCGCGGCTTTTTCATGTGTGCAAAAAAAGATGATTCCTATGTAAGAAATATAATAGTGCAATAAAAAACTAAATATTTATTGTGTATTTCTGGCAATGCTAGTAATATGCAATTGTGCTATTTGATGTGGACGAGGTTTGAAATGAAGATTGATGAGTTTGATCGGAGGGTGAGGTTTTCTTTGATGAATGCGCGGTTAAAAACGGTGAAGGCTGCACGTTTGGTATTGGTTGAAGGACTTAGTCGATCTGAGGCTGCTAAAAAGGTAGACCTGAGTGTGAGCGTGGTGAGTCGAGGTGTGAAACGAATTAAGGAAGTGAAGTTAGAGAGTGTGTGTTGTCCTGAATGCGGTAACATATTCAACGTCTAGGGGCAGCGGTATCCTGTGCATGGCTTGTAGCCATGCATTTAAGAGAGGAAAAGCGATGGCAAAGGTTATTTCGATTATCAATCAAAAGGGTGGTGTTGGTAAAACCACCACAGCGTGCCATTTGGCGATGGCGGCGGTTGAACGTGGGTTGAGCGTGGCTTTGGTGGACTTCGACAGCCAGGGTAATTCAGGGGCTATTTTGTCGCGGAATCCTTCCATGAATCGAGAGCGCGAGGGTGGTGCGCAGGAATTGTTTGATTCTATGGAGCCGGTCTTTGCTGAAACGGAGTTTGGAATATCTTTGTTGCACGGCCACAAGTGGCTGGAGGAACTGGATATGCGTGACAATGTGCTAGATGAGGCTTTAACGATGCGTGATCGCATCAGGTCACTGCCGTTTGACTACGTGCTATTTGATACGCCGCCAGCGCCTTGTATGCGTCAGATGGCACCGCTGTTCTGGTCTGATTTGGTTGTGGTTCCCGTTGAGCCTACCGAGTTGTCGATGTCGGGTTTGGTATCCATGATTGAAACGATCAATCAAGCACGTCGGGTTAATCCAGGTCTGGCCTATCGTCTTATGGTCAATCGGCACATCAACAGTTCCGGTCAGCAGCGGTTAATCCTGGATGATTTGAAAGCCAAGTTGCCCGGAATGATAATCGGCGAGTTTAAGTTGCGTGTTCCGGTCGCAGACGCGCTTTCGCATGGCGTGCCGGTGTGGAAGTATACAAAAGATAAAGCACTCAGGCAGGAATGGTTAGAGTTCTGCTATCGTGTGCTAGATTTGGTAAAGTAGTACATTAAATTTGAAAGGTGATGGACATGAATACAGCAAGCAAAAAAGCGAATAAGCCGACAGCAATGAACTTTCTTGGCTCACTTACGAGCGAAGAGCGCCCAGTTGTACGTTTGGCATTGGATGTTGTTCAGCCAGATCCTAACCAGCCTCGGCAGACATGGCATGGGCAAGATGGATATATCCCACCGGAGGCTCAGACTGAGCTTGAAAATTTGGCACAGTCTATCCGGGATCAGGATGTTATTCAGCCGATTATTGTTCGTGAAGTTGGGCCAAACTCATACATGATTGTGGCTGGAGAACGTCGTTGGAGGGCGGCAAGATTGGCCGGTAAATCCGATATTCCGGCAATCGTTCGTCAGGATATGTCCGCGCTCGATGTTGAAATGGCTCAACTCGCTGAGAACGTGCAACGTGAGAGTATGTCGGATCTGGATACGGCTAAGTTCGTTAAGTCGATGCTGGAAAAATACCCGAACGAACTGCAAAAGAAGGATTTGGCTAAGTTGCTGAATAAACATGCCAGCTATGTAAGCCGAATGATGGCATTTGTTGATGAGCGCTGGTCTCATATTGTCGATACCGGACTGATAACGTATGCGTCGGTTCTTGAGCAGTTCCGTGGTCTCTCAACAGAATCACAGGCTGCTTTGCTCGATAAGGCGAAGGCTCGCGGTACACCGGTTACTGCGGCTGATGTTCATGGTGCTAAAAAAGAGGAGCGGAAAGAGTCGAATTCGGCAGGCAGCGGCGGTGATCTTGAAAAGACATCATCTGAGAATGCTGGTCGCGATGATGAACCAGGTGACAACGATCAACAACAAGCCGGTGGCGCACAGGATGATTTGGGAAAAAGCGTTCAAAACATTCTTGAATCACAACGTGTTGAAGGCGAGAAGTACCAGTACAAGCCCGGCACAGATCATTCTGAGGGCGAAACAACAAGACAACATCTTAATGATGCGGGTGCTGAGGTGGTGAATGGTTTGCCTACTGACCCAAGAGAGGTTGTGAAGCGTGATCGCTTTTCCGAGACGCAAGAGGTTAAGTTGTCGTTGGGCCAACTGGCGAAGCTTTTGGATACCGTGGCAGTCAATGACAACGCCTCGTTAACGATTTCGCTCGACGTTGAGTTGATGCGTAGTGCGATTGAGAGTCTGGGTGGCAAAGTGCCAGATGATGCTAACTGGATGCAGATGGCGCTGGTTGAAAGTTTGAAGTAGTTATTGTCACAGACAGCATGACGCATTCGCGTCATGCGTTTAAGAGGGGGTGAAATACCTCCGAACTTCAGGAGCAAGCATGGGTATCAGAATTCCACTCGGACTAGACAATTATAAACTTACAAAAGACAAGGTGAGTGTGCCTATCGTTTGGGATAGTGATACTGCAATTAACGGACATATGTTGATTGCCGGAGATTCCGGTACCGGTAAGACTCATCGTTTACGTGAATTGATTTCAGCGTTGCGTAGCGGTGGTAATCGTGTGAGGTTTCATGTGTTTGATATTCACGGTGACATCGTGATTCCGAATGAATCGGTCGTGAAGTTTTCCGAGACAACGGAATACGGTTTTAATCCTCTGGCCATTAACCCAGATCCTGATTTTGGTGGGGTCAGAAAGCAGATTCAGCGGTTTATATCCGGCGTAAACAAAACTACGCGCAAATTGGGTACAAAGCAGGAGGCAGTGATGCGCTATATCCTTTCTGATTTGTATCAGGCTCATGGTTTTTTGGAAGACGATCCATCAACCTGGCGTATTCGCCAGGAGGAACGGGTTACTGTTAATTTTGCAGGGAAGGAAGGCCGTATTTACCTTGAAGTTCCTTTCGCGGAGAAGGATCTGGCTAAAGCAGTAGGGTGTTTATTTGACCCTGAGCTGAAATGCTGGTGGGTTCGCGAAGGTGGGCATGTCGGACAGGTGTTGCAGTGGGGCGAAAAAGTATTTGGCCGGTCACAGCCTACCTTGGCCGATGCAGTTAAGTTTTGCCGGAGAAAATTGGAAGCGGTATTCACCGGTGCCAATGGTGTAGCAATCAATTATCTGACGGAAGTGAACAGCAAAGCCGCTGCATATCATCGTAAGGTGGCTGAAGCAGTACGGCGTGGGCATGATCTCGATGAGAAGGAAAAGGAGAAGCTGGAAGATCAGTTGAATGCTGCTCGCGATAAAGCAGCCGATGCATACAAGCAGTATTTGGACGCGATTCGTCATGGGCGGGAAATGTCGGAAGTGATTCGTTATGATTCTGCCGACGTGCTGAAATCGGTATATGAGCGGTTGGACAACTTGCGTGCCATTGGTATTTTTCGAGCAGCTGTTCCGCCGTTCGATAGGAATACTCAAGTGTGGCGTTATGACATCAAGTACCTATCCCCTGATGAACAATTATTATTTGTTAATTTCAAATTAGAGGAAATGTTCAGTGCGGCCATTCAGCGAGGGGTTGCTCCCGATGATGAAAAAATACGTGAAGTGATCGTACTGGATGAATCTCATCGTTTCTTCTCTGACGAGGATGATAATATTTTGAATCGAATTGCCAAGGAAATGCGAAAGTTCGGTTTGGCAATGATTTGTGCATCCCAGTCACCTACACATTTTTCAAATGACTTTTTGACGAACGTGGCCCTAAAGATTCTTTTGCCGCTTGATGCTTCGTATTGGGATGGCACGGCCCGTAAGTTGTCTATTGATAAGGATCAATTAAGGTTCCTGGTTCCTCACAAAACGGCGTTGATACATATTAAGGAAAAGGCGCGAGTGGGTAGCGCATTCAGGACGGTTGCGTTGTAGTCGGTTTATGGAAATGGCAAAAGACCTTACGGATTATAGAACGGTTGATTTCATACCGCCTGTGCTAAATGTGGTCTGCGGTCAGGTGTTGAGACATCGGCAGCGTCACATGGCAATTGTGGTAAAGAAGGGGCGCACATGCGCTTATCTGGTGCAGGTTAAATCCGGTATGCTGAAATTGACGAAGTTTTCAGCGAAAGAGGTTGTTGAAAATTGGATGGATGCGGAATATCCATTTGAAGAGGCAATGGCAAAGTTGACGGCAATAGGACGCAAAAACGGAATCACTGATGCGGCCAGGGCGGCGATGGAGGATCTACTGAAGGTTGGTAAGGAGCCGGGGCAGGTGAAGCTTTTTGAGTGAGGGAATGAAGGGGAATCCTTATGTTTAAACAGTTGGTAATTGGGATGGCGATTCTTGCCATCCTTTCTTTTTTTGGTGTGGCGTATATGGCTGTAGCGGATGCGATCACGTTGTATGCAGCGCGATCTGAAGAGGTTGTGGTGAAGGAAGTTCAAAAACCAGTGAAGAAAAAGAGGAAGGGAAGACATCATCATGAAACGGTCTCATAAATTTACGCCCTGGCATGTTGATTATTGGTGGGGAATTGCCTGCTTGGTGTTAGCCATGTTTTCAGGCTGGGGGATGGTGTATTGGGGGCATTCGTTTATGGGGGTGGCGCTGTCGGCATGGTTGACGGCGAAAGGCCTGCGCAGGGTTTCTTGTGGGTTGGCACGTGAGCGTGGGATAGAGGTTGAACAGCGTGCCGTACAGCGGTTACGGGATTCGGTCGTGGCCGGTGGGTATGACATTCAGGCTGATGTTTTAATGACTTATGGCGGCTTGTCTTACGGCAACATTGATCTGGTCGTTAGCCCAGTCTGGACACAAGCGCGGTATGTGGTTGAGATCAAATCGTTCTCTGGCATTGTTCATCGTTGGGGTAGTCTATTTCGGGAAGGAAAATTTTATCGGCTTTGGTCTCCGCAAAAACAAGTACGTGGCCAGTGCCGGTACTTGGGGCAGCGATGGCATTTTCCTGTGTTGTGGTTGCCAGAATCGAAACTGGGTACATGGATTATTTTCAAGGGCAACTTGTTGGTGGTCAATGGTGGTGTGGAAGTGTTGTTGTACGGTCTGGAGCAGTTTGATGCGGTGATTAAGCTGCCGGTAATTGTTCGTTTTCCTTCTGATCCGGGGGAGGGCTTCACGAGGAACTTGTTGAAGAGGGGGTTCAAATATGACAGCAGGAATTGGTGTTGGCATGGGTCTATAAGCAAATCATGCGCGAGCGAGTTATCTGGATTCATCCAAGTAGCCGGTGGAAGAATTGAGTGGCTTCAGCCTTGATGCGCTACATGAAAATTTGGCTTTGCACAACTAGCACTTGTGGTAGCTATCTTCCATTATAAAATCGTGCTAAGTAACTAATCTAGTCAAGTTTGTTTGTAAAGATAAGTAATTAGAAAATTCAGACAATTAAATGAAATTGAGGTAGCATTGTGCGATTGTTTTTTGCATTTGATTTTTGATGGCAGTTAACTGTTATCAAACTGTTAACAAACAGATAACAAAGTGTTGACAACGTGTTTGTTGATGATTAAAATAAATTCAAATGGTGCTACGTTAATTAGCAATAGATATGAAAGAAGCCGAATTTCGAGAGGTGGTTGCAAAAACGCGATTAGGCGATAAGAGCCGTGAAGCTGCACGTCGGGTTCTGGTTGATGGTGAGCGGCAGGCTGATGTTTGTCGGGATATGGGTGTTGTTCCAGCTCAATTATCAAGATCGCTCAGTGTTTTAGAGCGTGAGGCTGAAAAGCTCAATGAACAAGCAAATAAGGTTCATGGTTTAAGTTTTGCGCGTTTAGATTTAAGTAGAGCGGAAGCTGTTAAAGAAATTCGTGACATTCTTGGTGATGAGGTTCTGGTTAGGAATCCGCCTGAAAATGGTTTATGTGCAGGAAAGATTTTAGTTAAAACCGAGTTTCATCTTGTTCAGGATTTGCTTAAAGGCCAGGTAATGGTGCATGAGTTAGCAAAGCTGGATATGGTTCCAAAGCTGGGCGAGTCGTGCCAACTTAAATATGAGGATGGTTTTGCCCGGCTGATCGTTGCGAAAGAAAAATCTCAGGACATTGAGAATATCAGGTAATTCGCAGATAGTTTTTTTGTACAACACTTTAATAAATATTAGGGAGTCTGATATGCAATTAGCTAAGAATGGTTCAGTGCAACAAAAAATTAACATGTTGCCTGTTTTCAAGGTGGTTAGAGGCGATGATGCTATCAAAGGGATTCTTGAAGATGTTAAAGCGAAGTACGGGGAATTTGTGCCTGTGGGATTAGTTGGTAAGTTATTTGGCAATGGGCATGGATTGCCGGTTGTAAATGATGGTGTGGCAGCTGTTGATGTGGCGGTAGAAATAAGCAAGGCAAGAACCTCTGCTTTGCGGGCAGGTTGATTGCAGGGCATCCGAAACAGGGGTGTCTTTTTTTTGATGTTTTATTTTTATAGGTGAATATCATGACGGACGTTCAAAAAGAGTTGTTGGGCAGTAACAGTGGTGTGGCCGTTGTTCAAGACGGCGATAAGTTTCAAGTTGCATTCGCTATTGACCGTGAAATGGTGCGGCGTATCAAGGAAGTGGAGGGCGCTGAGTTTGATAAGGAACAGGGCGTTTGGACAGTTCCGGTCAGTGAGCAGGAAGCGCTGACTAAAGCGGTTGAAGGTATGCGTTTTGAGTCTGCCGCGATTGATCGTGATCGTGCAGACATCGAGACGCTGGCTCATGGTAGTGCCGCTGTGCTGATGAAGGCGCATGGTGCCGAAAAGGGTGTTGAAGCGAAGATCGCACCGGTCTTTACCAAAGAGCCGACTGTCGGTGAGATAATCAATGCTAATGGTCGTTTTGCTGCGCAACTGACGGGATTCGGTAAGGAAAATGGCGCGGCATTCGTTTCGATCCATCGTGTTGCTGACTTGAAAGAGCCAGTGATGAAAGGCGATAAGGTGCGGATTGTATATGGCGAGCATGGACTGGCAGAAGTGACTGATCGTTCGCATGTGAAGACAATGGATGAACAGCGCAAGGATTTTGAGAATACCTTGGGCAAGGAATTTCAGGGTGTTACTGTCACGTATGGCGAAAACTTCCTGGTGGCATTTGACTACAACCCTGAAATGAAGGAGCGTCTGCAAAAGATCGCAGATGTGACGTTTGACAAAGATGCCAATGCTTTTGTGGTGCCGAGTCATTTGCGCGACAACCTGGTGCGTGCGGTGTCGGATATGCGCCGTGATTTTGTTGCCGACAATCAGGAACGCGCCCAGTTGATTTCGCTGGCTGAAACCAAAATGGACGGTGCGCGGGTAGGCAATGCGTTCACGAAAGATGGTCTCGCGCATTACGGTAAGGTTGTTGACGTTTCTGACCGATATGTATTGCAGCATGGCGGCAAGAATGAATTCAAACTGCATCGGCGCGATGCACTCGATCACAAGGATGTGCAAAAGGATCAGAGTTTGAAAATTACCTATGAAAAGGGTCGTGGCAAAGTTGAAGATCGCAATAAAGAACGGGACAAAGACGGTTTGGCGCGATAAGTTTGACTGGAAGGGGGCGATAGCCCCCTTTCTTCGTTGGAAAATTCTTATGTAGGAAATTAGTAAGAAATACGTAAGAGTTTTTTGGTTGGTGGTTGGTAATTGTTTTTGCAATCTTTAAAGGAATATGTGATGTCTAAAATGCCGTGGGAAATGTCGTTTGATGAATTTTACGCAAATGCGAAGCCGAGTGGTGCGGTAAATCGTTTGCCGGGGATTGGCCGTGGTGGTGAGCCGGTTTATTCGTATGTTGTGAATATGAATGGTTCGGTTGAACAAGATTTGCCGGAGAATTCTCGTGAATTCGATTTCAAGGATGTGATGGTAACTGCACTGACGGAACGTTTGGGGCTTGATCCAAAAAACTTCCGTGACAATCTGAAGGTTGCAGAGTTGGCGGCAGCACGTAGTGCCTGGATGGACAGTGTGTCGCAGGAAAATGCACGTTCACATATGTGGAACGGGAATTCGAAAATATGGGATGAAAGAAATGAAGTGCCTTTGTCTGAGGCCATTGCCACCGATTACGAATTGTTGACCAAAGGGATGATTCATCCTTGTATCCAGAACGAACTGGACAAGCAACATGCTTTGACAAAAGGCTTGAAGCCGGTTCTGGATAAAGCGAGTGAGGCCGTTGGTGTGCAAGTCGCTGATTTGTCGCCTACTGAGGTATCCATCGGTAAGGTGGTAGCTTCCAGTATGGACTTTACCGTTCAGCAAACAACAGCTGGTGAAATTGTTACGCATGAAAATCGCCGGTTGGAGTCTATTCCGAAAATCGGTGATGAAGTAACGGTTTCGTATTATCGCGGCACCGGCCAGGTGGTCGATTCGTTGGAAAACGTAAAGGTATCTGTTCCGTTCGTCGATAAGAAAAGCGGTGATCTGGCAATCTGTCTGACAGACGGCCAAGGTGTCGATCAGGTGGTGTTATTCAATTCATTGTCCGGTTTCGATAAGTTCGTCAAAGCGCATGGACTGGATGACAAACTGGTTGAGCAGGCGATTGATGCGCGGATCGCTAATCCAAAAGAAAAAGCGTCAACGCCAGAAATTCAGGTTACATCCGACGTTTATCTTGATGAACCTTCTGGCATGTTGTCGTTTGATTACAGTGAGAATGGTGTTGCCAGGGTGATGATGTTCGGTTCTGCTTGGTCGTTGGAAAAGGCATCGCAAGAGTTTGGTATTTCTCAGGATGAAATCGTGAAAGCCAGACAAATGGAAGTCGATCAAAAGCAGACTTCCGATCCTGAGTGGCACGCATCTTTCGTGGATGCAAAGAACAAGGCAATGGCGGCCAGTATGCGCGATGTCACTGACTCCGGTAAAAATGACAAGAGTTACAGTGGAATGATTATTGCCGATAGCAAATTACATGTGGCTCAACATTTGGGTAAAGCAGATGCTGTTATCCACTGCAAACACGATCTCGACAAGGTGCCACTCGTTGGTAATCGTGTTGTCATTGATTACAAGGAAGGGCAAGGGCAAGTGAAGGATTCCAGAGAGCAAGGTCGTTCGCTGGAAAAAGGACAAGGCCGAGGTTAACGGCTTGTTTGGTCACGACTAGCACGGCATAAGCCGTGCAGTTTCAGAGGGGGCAGAACTGATCCCCAAAGCAGGCTTCTTAATAGGGAAGGTAGGCAGATTGAATGAAAAATAAAAATACGTTTCAGTTAGATTTGTTTGGTATGTTAGACGATCAGGCGGCTTCAGAAGCTGTCGATCAACAAGTATTGGCAGCAATTTATGCAAAAAATCCGGCATTAAACATTGCACATCAAACTAGCAAATCTGGTACAATTAATTCTAATGAATCTCAAGGGGAAAACCATGCAAGAATTACTCAGACCGATGGACTATCCGGAGGAAGTGCGCAATTTGATAACGCAAACTCGGATGGGTATCGAGTTGGCGAATCGCTGGATGTTGGGCTGGCCGGACAGGGTGAAAGCGTTGATCGAGGCGCAGGAGTATCAAGCGGCATTCGAGATGCAGTTGGAGCAGGAGATCGAAGCGGAAGCGAACTCGGCACAGTACAGTCATCTGTCGAGCTGGGAGAAGCAGGAATTGCAGGGGTTGAAGAAATCGCCGCCGACGCTGGATTAGATCACGTTATTGAGGTCGCCGATGAGATCGGTAAGGGTGGCCTCGCCAAAAAATTCCGCGACAATGTTGCGGCAATTCAGATTATCAAATCGCTGGAAAGCGAGAGGCGTATTGCAACTGCTGATGAGCGCCGGGCGCTGGCCCGGTATGTCGGTTTCGGTGCGCTCAAAGGGGTGTTTGATCCTCAAAACAAGCAGTGGGCCAAGCAGCACGAAGAGTTGAAATCTTTGCTGACATCAGAAGAATTTGATTCGGCGCGTGCGTCGGTGCTGAATGCGCATTTCACCAGTCAGACAATCGTAGGTGCGATGTATCAGGCCGTTGAGAAGATGGGCTTTGCCGGTGGTCGTGTGTTGGAGCCTGCAATGGGATCTGGCAATTTCTTCGGCATGATGCCAACCGATATGCGCAATGCTTCGGATCTGCGTGGTGTCGAACTCGATTTGCTTACCGGCAGGCTGGCAAAAGCACTATATCCTAATGCTGTCATATCAGTTGCAACCGGATTTCAGGACTATGCCGTGCCAAGTGGTTATTTCGATATGGCTATCGGTAATCCGCCGTTTGGCAGTGAAGCGATTGTTGATCGCGAACGCAATCCTTATTCCGGACTGAGCATCCATAACTACTTTATTTCCCGGATGATCGACAAGGTACGCGACGGCGGTATTGTGCCGGTGGTGGTATCTCACAGTTTCATGGATGCGAACAATGCAAAAGCAAGGGAATGGATTGCGCAACGTGCGAATTTGATTTCGGCAGTGCGTTTGCCGGATACGGCGTTTGGCGAAAACGCCGGTACCGAAGTCGTCACCGATATTCTGTTTTTCCAGAAAACGGATACACCTGAATTGAATCCTGTTTGGGTCAACTCGTCAGATATGACGGTGGTTAATCCAAAAACGGAAAATGAAGCCGTTGTGAGTGTGAATGATTATTTTCAGGCGAACAAGCAAAACGTGTTGGGCCGTGAGAGCGCTGCAGGCACGATGTACCGTGGTGATAATTATACGGTCGAGGCTACCGGTGATCTGGGTGAGCAGCTTGCGGCATTTGTCGCCCAGATACCTTCAGGGATTTATCAATCAATTACGCGGACTGTAGAGCAGCTTGATAGCGCAGATAGTTCGGTACCGGACGGGATTAAGCCGGGTTCGTTTTATGTGAGTGACACGGGCGGCATTCGTCAGCGTGGTAATGATATTGCCGGTGAGCGCACCTCGATTGAGTGGATGCCAAAAACTGAAAGCGCCAGGGAGCGCATGGTTGGCATGATCGCATTGCGTGACAAGTTGCGTGGGCAAATGCGGCTTGAGCGCGATTCAATGGCTGACCAGCGGGATATTGATGGGAATCGCCAGTTGTTGAATGCGGCTTATGATAGTTTCGTTAAAAAGTTCGGATTCGTTAACAGTTCAACGAACCGTCGTATCTTTCTGGATGATACCGAGGCGGCATTGTTGCAATCACTGGAATTCGATTATGACTCCGGTATTGGCCGTGTGAAGGCAGAGCGGGAAGGGATGGAGGAACGTAAGCCTTCCGCAACTAAGGCTGATATTTTGACGCGTCGGGTGCTTTTCCCGCCAAGTAACATGATTAAAGTGGAGAGTGCGAAAGACGCGTTGTTGGCTTCGCTGAATGCAAAGGGGCGGGTGGATCTGAACTACATGGCTGAAGCTTACGGCAAGGAGGTTGATGTCATTTTGCAAGAGCTAGGTGATTTGATTTATCTCGATCCCGAAACCGAATTGGTAGTCACTGCGGATGAGTACCTGTCTGGTGATGTAAAAACAAAGCTGGCCATCGCTCAATCTTTCACAAATAAACCGGAATATCAGCGCAACATAACGGCGCTTGAAGGTGTTATTCCTGCTGACAGGTTGCCCAGTGAGATATTTGCTTCTATTGGTGCTGGCTGGATTCCAGCGAAGGTGTTTGAAGCGTATGTGAAGGAAATTGCGGGAGGGGATGCAAAATTCGTTTATGTCGGTGCGACTGCGCAATGGCTGGGAGATATGACCGGCGGTGATGTCGGCAAGATGACGAATGATTACGGCACCGACAAAATGAATTCGTTCGATCTGTTCAAGCTGATGTTGAACGGTCGTGCGCCGGAAATTAAGAAACCGGTTACACGGGATGGCAAGGACGTGTATGTGACCGACGAAGAGGCGACGGAGGCGGCTCGGCAGCGTGTGGACAAGATCAGGACGCATTGGGATTCGTGGGTATGGTCTGATGGTGAGCGGGCTACTTTGCTGGCTGGGATCTTCAATGAAAAGCACAACCGCACGGTTGAGCGGAAATTTGACGGCTCACATATTACGTTGCCAGGTGCTACGCCTACAATTGGTTTGCGTAAGCATCAGAAAAGCGTCATTTGGCGTGCTGTGCAGGATCGTAATGTGTTGATGGATCATGCGGTCGGGGCAGGTAAGACGTTTGCCATGACTGCGGTCGCAATGGAAATGAAGCGGTTGGGTATTTCTCGCAAGCCGCTCTTTGTCGTGCCAAATCATTTAACAATGCAATGGCGCACGGAGTTTGCCCGGTTGTATCCGGCAGCGAATGTGTTGGCCGCAACACCAGAGGATTTCAGCAAGGACAACCGTGAACGTTTGTTTTCAAAGATCGCTACGGGTGACTATGATGCGGTGATTATTGGTCATTCGTCACTGGTCAAAATCGGCCTAGATCCAGTGATTGAAAAACGCATGTATGACGGTCAAATTAGCGAAATCGCCGATGCCATTGAGGATATGAAGCGTGAGCGCGGTGATCGCGGCATTGTGCGCGATATGGAGAAGATTAAGGCGAATCTGGAAGCTAAGGTGCTTGACCTGGTAAACAAGGCTGGCACCAAAGACAAGGTGGTGACGTTTGACGAACTGGGCATTGACGGGCTGTTTGTTGATGAAATGCACGAGTTCAAAAATCTGTTTTTCCATACACAGAAACAGCGGGTTTCCGGTCTGGGTAATCCAAAGGGATCTGGTAAAGCGTTCGATCTGTTTATGAAGGTACGTTGGATGCAGGAAACCTACGGTGAGGATGTACCGTTTATTTCAGCAACCGGCACGCCGGTGTCGAATTCGCTGGCTGAAATGTTCACGATGCAGCGATTCATGAAATACGATGAACTGCGACGTGACGGCTTGCACCTGTTTGATGCTTGGGCGCGTATGTACGGTGAAGATGAGTACGTGTATGAAGTAGCGCCGTCGGGTGTTGGATACCGGATCAGTCAGCGGTTTTCCAAGTTCAAGAATCTGCCGTCCTTGATGGGGCATTACAAGTCATTTGCCGATACGATCACGCTGGACGATCTGAAGGAACATGCCATTGAGCGCGGTGAACGCTTTCCGGTACCGAAGTTGGTAGGTGGCAAACCTCAGAATATCGTAGCGCAACGGTCTGAAGCGCAGCGTGAGTATTTTGGCACGCCAAAGGTGCGCCGTGCCGATGAGGGTTTCGGTATCGACGGGTTGAACAGTATCGTTTATTCATTGGATATTGATACGGCCAAGATCGAGCAGAACGAAGATGGCCGGTGGGTGTTGTCTGATAAGAGCAGCTCAAGCTACTTCGAGAAAAAGGAAGATGCCGAACTTGCGTTGGTTGAAAAATCGCTTTCACCGGTACTGGATCTTGATCCAGAATCGTTGTTGGGTAAGTTCTCGAACCTGAAGGAACTGACACGAGCCAGTAAGGGAAAAATCAATGCACTGTCATTGACCGGGCTGGCCAGTAAAGCAGGCTTGGATCTGCGCATTATCAATCCTCATGCTGCGGATCATTCGGGTAGTAAGATCAATCTTGCAATCGGTAATATGCTGCGTTTGCATAAGGAATGGGAAGCCGATAAAGGCGCGCAGTTGGTTTTCTGTGATCTGTCTGTACCGGCATCGGCACGGAAGGCGGCAGCATCCAAAGAAAAGCGTTTGTATGTGATGGATGAAAGCGGGATGTTGACTCACAAGCGTGGGACGCTGCATACGGTCGAAGGCCGTGAGGGTTTTCCGTTCTACCTGGTGCGCGATGGTAAGGGTGCTGAAGCACCCTATATCATTTACGAGCCGGTAAGTGGTGCAAAGCTTCGATCTGGACTAGCTGATAAGACCGCTGCTAAAGAGTATGTGGAAACGCTTTTAGCGAAAGAAGAGAGTCGCGACAAATGGTTTGATGTCCGGGGGAAATATGAGCCTATTACGGCGGAACGTATTGCTGAGTACCGTGATGCCCATGATATTGAGGTAGAAGAGGACGGAAATAACGAGATTAGCACAAACGATCTGGAGGCCATTTCAGGTGCTTCGGCCTTCTCGGTCTATGACGACATCAAAGCGAAGTTGATTGCCAACGGTGTTAAGGAAAGCGAGATAGCTTTTATTCATGATTTCGATACACCGTCAAAGAAGTCCGATTTGTTTAAGCGCACTAATCGCGGTGATGTTCGTTTTCTGTTGGGATCTACACCGAAACTTGGCGCGGGTACAAATGTCCAGGAGCGGTTGGTCGGCCTGCATCATATTGATGCGCCTTGGCGTCCTTCCGATTTGGAGCAACGTGAAGGTCGCATTATTCGCCAGGGCAATAAGCTATATCAACGTGATCCTGACAATTTTGAGGTGTTTGTTGGCCGGTATGCAACTGAGCAGACGTATGACACGCGACGTTGGCAGCTGCTTGAACACAAAGCTGCTGGTATCGAGCAGCTACGGAAATACAGTGGCCAGATTGAAATCGGTGACGTGGACGGCGAGGCCGCGAATGCGGCGGATATGAAGGCGGCGGCTTCCGGCAATCCGCTGATTCTTGAGGAAACCAAGCTGCGCACGGAAATTAAGCGATTTACTGCACTTCGTAAAGCTCATGCTGACGGGAAGTATTCGATGCAGTCGAAATTGAATCATGAGCGGAATCGTGTCGAAAGTTATCTGCCTGAGCGCATCTCACTCATTGAAGATGTGATGACGACCGCTAAAGCCAATCCGGTACCGACGGGCAAGGGTGAAGTGCCGGTTGTTGAAATCGGTGGACGGAAAACAACAAGCCGGGATGCGGCTGAGGAAAGTATTGCTGCGTTGGCAAAGTCCGTGATGGGTGCAATGGGCCATGAGAAACGGACGGTTCGTTATCGTGGCGTGGCGTTCTCGCTGTCATGTAAAGGTCTTTTTGACGGGATGCTTACTTTGTCGGCGCCGACACATGATTTATTCACTTATGGCCCTAAAGATGTGGTTTCCGCCAGTGGCATGTTGACACGATTTGCGAACTATATTGATAGTCTGCCTGATCGCAAGCTTGATGTGGAATCACAGATTGTGAAGTCCAAAGCGGATATTGCCAGCATCGAGGCGCGGATCAATGAGCCGTTCTCCGAGCAAGAGACGTTGGAAAATGTTCAGCGTGAACACGCAAAGGTGCAGCGTCGGTTGATGAAATCAACGCAGATTGACGCTGTTGCACCGGAAGAGCGTGAAGAGTTTTTACTTGAAATGGATGAGCGTAAAAAACACCTGGTGCGTCTTGGGTATGGTCATGCATTGGCGGAAATGGAGAAGGATATGGTAACTGTCAGCACAGAAACTCAGACAAAGCGTAGTGCGGTTGAGTCTGATGCTTCATTAAAACAAGGTAATTATCACTTAGCGCACAAGGGTGGTGAGGATGATGAAGCGTATTACAGTGCTGGCTTCGACCTTGACGACGAAACACACGAAACCATTGCAAGAGACTGTAGTGCGAGCGCTGCTCATGAAATAATTCATGCACATGCCAAAGCCAAAGGGTTTGACACCTATGAAGTAAACAACAATGGTGTTATCAGAAGCGTTAATAAAGCAGAGGTAACGCACAGCGCCCAAAAATCAGAAAGCGTCGTGACAACTAAAGTTTCTGATCTTGATCCTACGAAACCTGGCAGCTATGCACAGGTAATGGCTGATGTTGCTTTGCAAGTTAAGTACCAGGACGTACTGGATTCTTTCTTTCAAGAGCGCTTACTTGATGTGCGGAATGCATTATGTGGGCAAGGGTGGAATCAGATGGTTGATTCTAATAGTATGCAAAAAGATGGTTTTGAATTGGTGTCGGATTTTAAACGGATCGGTGCGGGCCGTAATGTTATCGGAATCACATACGATTTCATGGACGTGGAAACTGGTATGGTCAGCGACGGTGAATTTATCGTTGATGATTTAACCAAAATACCGGAACAGCTTGCAGCTCATATTGATGAGAAGTTTAATGCAATTCAGCACGAGACTCTTGATTGTCCCATTACTGAAATTGAAACAACCGCCGATAAGTTAAAGGCGGCTATCGCTAATCGAGTTGAGATTGTGGTTAACCTCAATAACGGGCAATATCGGGGGGTTGTTTCTGATGTTCTGGATAAGCATGTCGTACAAAACATCGGTCGTGGTTTTGTGGTTGTGCATGATCGGGTACTGATGAATGAGGATGTCGTGAAAGATGTGAAAATGGATATTCGTTACCGTAACGGAAAACCTGTAATTAAAATTGTTGAAAATCAATCACAAGAAATTGTGCGCTAATAGGAGAACATGGACATGAGTATGATCGTAGAGGATGTAATGGATGTTGCCTTGTCGGGTTCGGTGGTGGACGAAACTGAAGTGCCGGTTGGAGACTTGCTTGAGGCTTATGGCGACGAATCTGATGACGACAAGGGCGTGCATTCCGCATAGCGGAATGCTGTTTGAGAGAAGGGGATGAGCATGGAAGGCTATTACATCAAGAAAGTCGGGCAAAATAAAGGCGCTCCGCGTGTTTGGCTGGAAGGCACACAAACTGCGCGTGCCGGGTTTCTGCCCGGCCAGCGGTTTGATATTGAGGTGCAAGGCCAGATGGTGGTTTTGCAGGCGAATCCTGACGGATCTCGGGTTGTTTCCGGTAAGCGGATCGGTGAGCGTGACAATCCGATTATTGACATCAATAGTCGTGAGTTGCTGGCGATTTTTGACGGTATGGCTTCGATTCGTATTGTGGTCAAAAAAGATCAGATTTATTTGATGCCGTTGGCCTCCGAAGTCAAAAAGCGCGAACGATTTACGCGATTACGAGAGAAGCTGGAAAACGGCGATCCGCTGACGATGGGTAGTTTGTCTCATGGCGGTGGTGTGTTGTCACATGCGCTTCATGCCGGATTGATGCAGGCCGGTATTGGTACTGAGTTGGCTTTTGCCAATGAGATCCGCAGTGAGTTACTGGAACACGCCGCGATTCATAACGATGCCTGGTCGGAGAATACCCAGGTGCTTGCGGCTCCTATGCAAGAGTTGGCTTTTGATGATCGTGGCGTTGCCAGTATTCGGAAGGTTGAAATTCTTGAAATGGGCTTGCCGTGTTCGGGGGCTTCAAGGGCAGGGAAAAGCAAGCGCGGTCTCATTCATCCTGAATCACATCCTGATGTGGGGCATTTGGTTGTCAGTGCGCTGGTGATCGTCAGCAAAAGCAATGCCGCAATAGTTATATTAGAAAATGTGCCAGAATATGCCCAAAGCGCGAGCGCCGATATTCTGCGTAATCAGTTGCGTGATATGGGTTACAACACGCATGAGCGGATATTGAATGGCAAGCAGTGGGGTACGTTGGAGAATCGTAATCGTTGGTGCATGGTGGCTGTGACAGACGGCATTTTGTTTGATTTTGAGCAGCTTCAACCGCCAGGGCCGAATGCACGCACGATTGCCGACGTGCTTGATAAGACGATTGGGACTGACGATCCGCGTTGGCGGTCGTTCCAATATTTGAAAGAGAAGGAATTGCGCGATGCTGAAAAGGGTAACAGTTTCGGTATGCAAGTAGTGTCGCCTGAAGATAATTCAGTACCGACTTTGCGAAAGGGATACCACAAGGGCGGTAGCACAGATCCTTTGGTTCAGCATCCTGACAATCCTGAGTTGTTAAGGCAGTTTACGGCGGCGGAACATGCGCGGATCAAAGAAGTACCGGAGCAAATTGTGGACGGTTTGTCGAACACGATTGCGCATGAGGTGCTGGGGCAGGGGATCGTTTATCCACCGTTCCACGATGTTGGTGTGCATGTCGGAAATGCGCTGAATCGGTTCATCGGCAAGGAAGAAGTGATCGTGGCCACGGACATCGAACGATTGGATGTTTTGCGTGCGCAACAATCCCATTTGGAAGATGAAATTTCTGCACTCAGGAAGGGCAATCTGAAAGATTGGGAATCGAAGGACATCAGTATGGCAGAGCAGGATCTGGCGGACTGGAAAACTGCACATGGTATCGAGCTGGTAAAGCTCGAATCCAAAGTTGACGGGATGATGAAGCGTGAAGTGCTGGCTGAAGAAACGATGCTGACACTGAAGCTGGCGAATGTCGAGTCCGGGAAGTATCCCGGTGCGATCATGGCAGTGGACGGTGATTTGTATGTGCAAGACATTGGCGGTCGAACTGGCGTTGTGCATGACGCTTCCAAGTTAGATAAACGCCCGAAGCTGGGCGCGGCAGTTTCCGTTCACTATCGCGATGGTATCGGCCAGGTGGTAGAGAAACGGCAGCAGCAAATGGATTTTGCGTTGGGTGGCAGGTAGTTTTTGTTGCGATTTAGAGGGGATGAGAATGTCTGATAAAAGTGATTTCAGAGCGGATTTAACGGGGCGTGTGATCGAGGCGTTAGAAGCAGGTACCGCGCCTTGGCAAAAGTCGTGGAATGGTGGTGCCGGTGGTTTCTTTCCGGTGAATCCCGTGACGGGGAAAGCCTATCGTGGCGGGAATGCGTTTGCGTTGATGGCGGCTGGATACGACGATCCACGCTGGTGTACGTTCAATCAGGCGTCTCAAAACGAATGGAAAATCAAAAAGGGCGAAAAAGCGACTTGGGTTGAGTATTGGAAGTGGTCTGAGTCGGTTGAGCAGCTGGATAAAGCGACGGGTGAAGTCGTAAAGGAAGATGTATCACTGGAGTCGCCGCGTGTTTTCTATGCGAAGGTCTTTAATTTATCGCAGATGGAAAATGTGCCTGAGCTAGTGCGTCAACAGCCTGCTTGGGATGGTCATGCATTGGCTGATCGGATGCTGGAAGGATCTGGAGCGCAGATTATTCACGATCAGGCTGACCGTGCGTTTTATTCGGTCACGCTGGATGAAATTCACTTGCCGGCAAGAGCCGCTTTTTCTGATATAGGAAATTTCTATTCGACCGCTTTACATGAGCTTGGGCATTGGACAGGGCATTCGTCACGGTTAAATCGTGAGTTCGGAACGTCGCGAGGCAGTGATCTGTACGCGAAGGAAGAGTTGCGGGCAGAGTTGGCCAGTTTGTTCTTGGCGGATAGATTGGGCATTCCGTTTGAGATTGGTAATCATGCGGCTTATGTCGGTTTGTGGATCGGGACGCTAAAGAGCGATAAAAATGAGATATTTCGAGCTGCAAAGGATGCTGAGGGGATTGTTGAGTATGTGATGGGGTTGGCAAGGGAGCATGGGGTAGAACTTGAGCCTGCTGTTGAAATCACGGCACCTGCGTCAGTGATAGAAAAGCCAAAAGCCGAAAAGGTTGGTCGTACCTATTTGAATGTGCCGTTTGCCGAACGTGGTGAGGCAAAGTCGTTAGGCGCACGTTGGGATGGTGTGAAGGGCTTGTGGTATGTGTCGGCAGGAAAAGATCTGCAGGCGTTCAAGCAGTGGGATCGTCCACGAGGAACGAAAGAAGCGATTGATGAATTTGCGGGTGTAGCTCGCGATGCCGGGTTGATTATTTTGGGGATGCCGATTCTCGATGGGAAGTGGCATTACGTTCAGGTCAAAGGTGATCGTGACAAGGAAAAGAGTGGCTCGTATAAAGGCGAGTTGGGGGATCGTCCAAACGGATATGTAAATAATTTCAAGAACACCGATATGTCGGTGGGTTGGAAATTTGACGGCGGCGGTGTCGATAAAGTGGCGGCAGCGAATACGAATGAGGCATTCAAGCTGGCTCAAGAGAAACGTGACCAGGAGGATATGGCCGAGAAACTGAGGGTCGCCGGGATGTTGGAAAAGCGGTTGGCGAAGTTACCAGCGGCAAATGCGAATCACGGGTATCTAGTTGCTAAAGGCGTTGGCGCGTATGGTTTGCTGAGTCAAGGTGACGATCTGGTGATGCCTTTGCGGGACGTTGATGGCAAGGTATGGTCGCAACAGTCGATCAAAAGCGATGGATCTAAGCTGAATTTGAAAGGTGGACGGAAGACGGGTTCTTTTCATCTGATCGGTGATGAAAAATCGGTTGCGAATGGTGTGATTGCGGTCGTTGAGGGTTATGCGACTGGTGCAAGTGTATTTGAGTCTACGCGCTGGCCGGTGGCGGTGGCGGTTGATTCAGGGAATCTGGTGGTGGTTGCGAAGGCTTTGCGTGAACGGTATCCCGATGCGCAGATGGTTATCTGTGGTGATGATGATCGTTTTAAGCGTTGTACTGTTACCTGGACGAAGGAAGGTGAGTACATCAAGGGTCATGAGGTGCCGAATGCCGGGCGTGAGAAGGCGCTGGAGGCAGCTACAGCGGTTGGTGGTAGGGCTGTGTTCCCAGAGTTTTTTGAAGGTGATTGGAAGGGGACGGATTTCAATGACATTCATGCGGGCGGGTTGAGCGCGCAGGTGTTGTGGCCAATTGTCAAAGAGCTTCAGGCGGAAAAGCAGCAGTGCGTAAACGCTTTGCATTCGAGCGAAACGGAACAGGAGAGTGAAATGAGTGGGTTTAACAGGAACGACAAGGTGGCAGATCATTACGATAGTAATGAGGACTTCGCAGACAAACTGAACATGCTGATTCAAGATTTTGAGTACCCAAACTGGTCATATAAGACGATTGGCGATGTGTTGAATACGGTTGGTGCACAGCATGTAAAGGCGATTGAAAATGCTTTAAATGGTATTGAGGTTTACTACACTGTCAGCGCATCGCATTTACCGATGGGCAGTGAACGGAATTTCGATAATGCAGTTGATGCCGCCAAGTATTTCAGTTCCATCGAGGCGGATCTGTTTCCTTTAGCAGTAAGATCAACAAAAAATGGTGATCGCACTTTTGCCTGTCACGTTGCAACCATAGCAAGCATGACAAAAGATGGGATCAAGAATACCTGGAAATAT
This sequence comes from Gallionellaceae bacterium, assembly GCA_041660815.1. Taxonomy (GTDB): domain Bacteria; phylum Pseudomonadota; class Gammaproteobacteria; order Burkholderiales; family Gallionellaceae; genus PALSA-1006. The sequence continues at coordinate 44,090 of JBAZVN010000015.1, forward strand.
GCGTCCAGTAACGATGCCGAATTTAAGCAGGTATATGATTGCCTACAGCACGCTCCACATGAAATAACCTCGTCTGAGTTTGCTGCGGTCGCTACCGTCGTCAAGCTGGAAAATCATGGTCGGCAGTGGGAGGTGTTTTTTGGGGATAAATGTCGTGGATTTTCTGATGCTCCTACAGAAAGAGAGGCTGTTTTAAATTTTCATAGGGCGCAGGTCAATAATGCCATTTACTTGAACTCTATGGATGCATCTGCTGCTGGATTGCCAAAATCATCAATGCCTCCTGATAAGGTGCTGGCTGAGTATCCTGAATTACGGGATAAGTTCGGGCTGGATGGCAAGGTACATAGACAGACATCGGTTCTTCAAGCCGCTGATGACCTTATCAAAAGTCTTGATACCTTGGAGGGTGATGATTTACGGAACGCCCTCGGCTCTAATCTGGCCCATGACTTTGCAGTATCTGCCAATCAGCAGCAAGATTTGGAAATCAAGGAACCCAATACTGAGCGTGGCCGGTATCGTGGGGTGGTCGTTGATGACCTAGGAACGAAGGTAACGCAACATCAAGGCAAGGGGACTGCGGTGGCTCATGAGAAGGGCAGGCTGGTTGGTGATGTCCATGTGGGGCAGAAGGTTGAGATCGGTTACAAGGAGGGCAAGGGCGTGGTGCGGTCGTTGGAAAAGGACATGGAACATACACAGGCACGTTGATAACAATCTTTTGGCAATGTGTGATATATTAAACATTATCATAACTAATATTTGTTTAAGTAAATACAATGTCAAAAGAAAACAGGAAGAAAAGAATTTGTTTTGACGAATTGCCTATTGATGTTCAGACTTCATTAGTTAATTTTGGTAAAAAAATTACTATTGCTCGACGTTCTCGCTTGTTGACTCAAGCAGAATTGGCGGCACGTATTGATGTTGGATTGAATACGATGATTTCTATTGAGCAAGGATCGCCATCAGTCCAATTTGGTAGTTATGTGATGGCGTTGTGGTGTTTAAACTTGCTTGATGAATTCGAACGTGTAGCACGTCCAGAGGACGATCCTATTACTGTGCAGATTGGAATTAAAAAGATCGGGAAGGTTGTGCAAAAATGAAGAAAATTGCTCCTGTATATTGTTGGCTGTCTGGTGATGTTGCGCCTGTCCTCGCTGGTGAATTTGAGTGGGACGGTGGGCAAGGAAAATTTACCTATGATGATTCATTTTTAACGAATGGCAAGGCTGTACCACTCGACCCTGTATCGCTACCGCTTAGACGTTCAAAAAATATAGAGCAATCCTTCAAAGGCATTTTTGGTGTTTTTTCCGATTCAAGTGCCGATGCTTGGGGTAAGCGAGTGCTTGAGGCCACCTATGGTGAACTGGACGAGTTTGATGTTCTGGAAAAGTCGTTAGATGACGGTGTCGGCGCGATTGCAATAGGTAACCCTGATGCCAAAAAATCGACTATTTATAGCCTTGATGACATTGTTGTAGCTGCTAATAAAATCAAAGCTTATCAGACCGACGATATTCCTACAGAGTTGTTGGCAAAACTTGCCCCAACGACCAGTATTGGCGGCATGAAGCCTAAAATCAACATCGAATATAAAGGCCAGATGTGGCTTGCAAAATTTATTGAGCGTGGTGATTCACCCTATTTACCTCATGCAGAATCGGCCATGCTGAAACTGGGAAAAGACTGTGGAATTCATACCTGCCAGAGCGAAGTAGCACTTGTAACTGATGATTGTTACGCAATTCTGGTGAAAAGATTTGATCGTGAAAAGGTTGATGATGGTTTCACTCGTCGAGGTTTTGCAAGCGCGCATACTATGTTACGTGTTAGTCCGTTGTCTGGACTGAAAGAAAAATCGTATATTCGTCTTGCGGAGGAAATGAAAAGATGGGTTAACTCCGCTGAATTAATAGACGAAAAGCGTGAATTATGGAGGCGTGTCGTATTTAATGCCTTGGTCGGGAATACTGACGATCATTCAAAAAATCATGGTTTATTGCAAGATGGTCGGAATTGGAAATTATCTCCAGCGTTCGACATCGTGCCATTTCAACATAAACGTGGTCATTTGGCCCTGTCGATGGCTTTTGCACAAGTAGACGGAAAAATGAGCGCTGTTGTTTCGCAGGAATCCCTGTTAGTGAACTCAAACAAATTTGGGTATCAGAAAGAAGAGGCCGAAAAAATTCTTGATGATATGGCAAACATAGTTAAATTTGGATGGCGTGATCGGATGAGCAAGGAAGGTATGCCCCCTGCCGTCATTGATTCATTTGCCAATTCCTTTTCTTTCGCTAATGAAATTGGCATAAACCATACTCAAGATTTGATCGTTAATGAGGCCGATGTTGAACGGGGACGTTATCGTGGCGAAGTGATTGATGACAGCGGTGTAAAAGTGACGCAGCACCAAGGTAAAGGAACTGCGGTCGCTCATGAGAAAAACAGGTTGCTGAATGATGTCCAGGTTGGCCAGAAGGTCGAAATCGGCTACAAGGATGGCAAGGGTACGGTGAAATCGCTGGAGAATGGTAAGGATGTTGGACAGGAGCGTTGACTTGGCCGGTTCAGATTTTATCGGCGAATTGACTAATTCGGTATATGTGCCGATAATTGTACAATTATAAATAGATTGTTATAAGGCGATGAATAAAGAGACGATAGATATGCTGTTCTGGTGGACGGGCTTTCTGGTTTGGATCGCTTGGTTCGGTGTTTTGATTTTCTATCTGATCGCCAATTACAACACAAACAAGTTACACCGGAAGTACAAGCAATCTTTAGTCATGGATTGTGGATGCTTTAGAAAATGCTCATGTGTTGTCAGTGTTGTCGCTGATAACCAGACGGTTTAAATCACATTTATTTCTGAAAGGCTAAGGATGATGGAACATTTGCAAGAAAGACAAGTAACGGTGGTATTGATTGAGCCAAAGGCCATTCTGGCGAGTTATGACATTCTGCTGAATGAGGACGATTTTTTCATTTCAGTGAATGGGGTCGTTAAACCATCCGATTGTTCAGGGTTCTCGGTTGATGAAAATGAGTGTCTCGTTTTCCATCAAGATCAGGGTGATGTCGTTTCGTATCCGGTACCGGATACGTTTAAGGAATTGATCGCCTCGTCGAAAAAGATCCTGTTTGTCCGGTTTGAAGAGGGTGATGTTGAGGATGCATGTGAATTAACCAAGGAGATTTGCTATGCCAGTTGAATCAAGTTTGATGGATCGGATTCGTAATGTCGTTAGTTCGCCTAATTTGAAGGTTGTACCTATCGGTGAAGTCGATGATGTGAATCGCGGTATTTTGCGTGTACGTGATTTCGGTAAGTTGCAAGATGTCGTGAAGATGACGTTTGCGGCTGCGGTCGTAGCTGCGGCAATGGCAATGCCTAACGTTTCGCACGCGCAAGGCGTCGGGTATGACGCCGGTGTGTACGGGCAGGGTCAAGGGCAAGTGATGCAGGCGGGTACTGCTATGCGCATGGAGGTGGTTGCCGTGCGGCCTGTGAATATTGAGGTTGCGGCCCCGGCGCAGAGAAATAATTCAGGAATGGGATATGCGGTAACTGCGGCGGCTGGTGGTGTGGGTGCTGTGATCGGAAATAATATCGGCGGCAATAATCAAAGCAGTCGGCAACTCGGCGCGATTCTAGGCGGCTTGATCGGCGCGATTGGTGGCAACATGGCCAGCAATGCGATGAATGCACCGGAAGAAGCAAAACAGATTCCTGGTACTGAAATTACGCTGCTCAATCCGGTCAACAATCAGTTGTCGGTCATTACCCAAGCTGGCACACAACGCTTTGCAGAAGGTGATCGTGTGTTGGTATCAAGCGTGGGCGGAAACACGCGTGTGGTGTTGGATCGCAGCCAGGTGCAATCACAGAATATGGAGTCGCGCACAAATTCGGCCATTGATCCCTATGATGATATTGTGAATAAGGCAACTGAAAACCTGAATGGCAAGGGTGTCATGGGTGTTATCCGGGACGCGAACAAGGAAAGCGGTTCCTATATAGGAACTGTGGTCACTAAAAATGACAAGTACGCGGCCATTGATATTGGCAAAAATAACTTGGTTGTTGTACCCAGTGCCATTTCAAATGGACACTTAGAGCAGGGGCAAAGGGTGTCGCTGAAGTTCAATCACGGCGTAGCACAGGATGTCAGCCAGCAAAGCCAAGGACGTGGACGCGATCAGGGTTACGGTCGGGATTGAGGTTATTTCAAGGAGTTGAAATGTTGAATGCAGATAACGGCTTGATTGCGGCTCTTGAGTCGAGAATCAGAGAAGATTTCAAAAATAGATTTGATATTTCGGAAGTCACTCAAAACATGCGTGTTGGATACATCGAGCAAGGTATTTCTCCGGTCGAGGGTTTGGAAATTGATGCGTACCGGGCGATTGATGCGCGAAACATGATGTTTGGTGATGCAGTCAGTGTCGCTAAAGCAGCACAGATCAAGGATGTTTCTGGTGTAAATGAGCGCCTGCAGGCGATGCGTGAGATCAGTGTGAATGTTTTATCGCCGGAATTATCAAAAATGTGGGCTGAAGTTGATGCACTCGACTTCGGCAAGATATTTATATCGGCAGACCGAGCAGAAGACGCGGCGTTGTTAATTGCTGACAATATGAAAGGCAACCATGAATATGCTGAGGTAATGGATGAAAAGTCCTTGGCGGCTTCGATAGCTGTAATCGAAAGGAAAAATCAGGACAGAATTCTGGCTAAAGAAATACGGAAGTCGGCGGAATTAAACGATTTGAATTCTGAGGCTGTGCTGCAAGCCGAGGCCGCTTTAAAAATTGTTGAACATTTGAAGACGGAGGTACGCGAGGCCGGGCTGGATATTGTTGTCGATCCGTATGATGACATTGTGGACAAAGCTGCTGAAAGTCTCGGTTCTAAAGGGATCATGGGGGTTGTACGTGATGCCAACAAGGAGAGTGGTTCTTATATTGGAAATGTGGTCGATAAAAATGAAAAGTTTGCGCTCATTGATATTGGCCGGAATCACCTCGTTGTTGTGCCGAGTACCATTTCTAATGGTGAACTGGAAAAAGGTAAAAGGGTGTCTTTGAAGTTCCAGAATGGAATTGCGCGTGATGTCAGCCAGGCACAGAGTCGGGTGCAAGAACAGGGTTTGGAAAGGTAAGTCGGGTAAGTTAATTATTTTATAAGGTGATGATATGCATATTCAAGTAGGAACACATGTTGAGTTGACCGATCATTTACTGTTCGGAGGGAGTTCAAAAAAGATTAAAAATTTACAAGTTGTTGGTAGTTCAGTGGGTGTTCTGGTTTGTGTATCTGTACCGGAAATTAACGGTGTCGGGGAATTTGAAATTAGCGAGGAATATTTACGAAAGCGAATACAGGCTGGACGTGCTTGCATTCGCACAGTTCAGTAACTCATTAAAAAGATGGATTGGTTATGGAAAAGAACGTCGGGATGTTTCCGGCGTTTTTTCATTGGTTTAATGCTTTATTTGTTGTACTATTGTGCAATAAATTTATAAGGCAGGGTGATGTTATGAATGAAGCAAAAAAATCGGAATCTAGTGATTGGTCAGGATTCTGGGTATTGGGTCTGTTTTTGATGTGCATGTTGTTGTCGTCATGGGCGGCAACTCAACGCATTGCCAGTCTTTTTGGCTATCAAGAAGGATTGGGGAATTATCTGTTTACCTTTCAAGGCTGGCATGTGTACCAGCCTTTTTCTTGGTTCATGTGGACGTTGCACTGGGCGAAAGAGAAGGGGCTGATTGATGAGTATCTGACTCAGGGGATGTACGTGATGATCGGCGGTAGTGTGTTTTCTGTGCTGATCTGTGCGTTTGTCAATTTTCTGCGCACAAAGTCGGGCAAGTTGCCGGATCACTTGCATGGATCGGCGCATTGGGCCACGGATGATGAAATTCGCAAGACGGGGTTGTTGTGTCAAGACGGCGTGTGCGTTGGCTCCGTTGACGTGCGCGAAACTGGCTTTTGGGGTCGGATTAAAAAACGTGTGCATCGTCGGATTCTGCGTGACAACGAGAAGACACATGTGTTGATGGCCGCACCTACGCGCTCAGGCAAAGGTGTTGGTGTGGTGTTGCCTACGCTGTTGTCGTGGCGGCATTCAACGTTGGTGCATGACGTTAAAGGTGAAAACTTCGCTTTGACAGCAGGGTTTCGGCATAAGGCCGGGCAGCTGATATTGAAGGTGAACCCTACCTGTAAAGACGGCACGGCGGTTCGGTGGAATTCACTGGAAGAGGTACGGATTTTTACGCTCGATGATGTGCGTGACGCACAGAATATCGCGGCGATGATCGCAGATCCTGAAGCTAAGGGGATGGAGGATCACTGGGTATCAACCAGTTACAAGTTGTTGACCGGAATCATTCTGCATGTTTGCTATACGGCTCAGGGTGAAGACAGAAGCTTGACGACGGTGGCGAAGTTTATTGCAGATCCATCGTTCGAGGATGTGAAGCAAATGTTCTCGTTCATTCAGGGTTATGAGCATGATCCATCTGGAAAGATGGGTTGGCGCGATGAGAGCGGTCGAGCAACGAGAACTCATCCAGAGGTGATTCTTGTTGCATCGGAAATGAGTAAGAAGGAAGAAAAAGAGTTGGGTTCGGTAATTTCGTCGGCGGTGACGAAACTGGGTTTGTATTCTGAACCTGTTGTGGCCAAGAACATTGGTGAGTCGGATTTTGCCGTAAAGGATTTGATGAACCTGACACAGCCGGTATCGTGTTACTACGTGGTTCCGCCCAATGATAAAGAACGTCTGCGTCCGTTGACGCGGTTGTTTGTGTCGTTTGTGATTCGCCGGTTGACCGAAGAAATGCGGTTCGAAGGCGGTACGAGCATCGAGGGCTATAAGCATCGTTTGCTGTTGATGATTGATGAATTACCTTCGTTGCGCAAGCTGGACGTGTTACAGGACGGATTGGCCTACATCGCGGGTTATGGGATGAAGGCGTTGTTGGTAATTCAGGATCGTGTGCAGCTGAAGGAAGCATACGGTGATAAGGAGTCGGTTTCTGCCGGGTGTCATGTGCAGATTGTGTATGCACCGAATACGCTGGATGAAGCAAAGCCATTGAGCGAAATGTTGGGTAAAAAGACGGTTGAGTATGAATCCAAGAATCATTCTGGTTCGCGGATGGCGCATGGGTTGGGGCAGGTGAGTATTTCTACTCAGTTGCAGGCGCGGGATCTGATTACGCCGGATGAACTACTGGCATTGCCGCCTTCCGACATGATTGTGAAAGCAGCCGGGTTCTCGCCGATTCGCGGTAAAAAGCTGAAATTCTACGAAATGCCGGTGTTTCAGAAGCGCGCAGAAATTCCACCTCCGATGCGGTGTTCGATTGAATGGATGGTTGGACGCGTGCGGCATTTTTACTGGGCGATGGTGTTGGTGGAAAAAGACGCTAAGAGCGAAATGACGATGTGGCTGAATATGAAGGATCGGGAAATCGCACCTGGTATGTTGGCCGTGGTCAGGCAAGAACGGGTTGTTGATGGCCGGTTGATGTCGAACGAGTTTTTCTATGATTTCGTGGACAAGGACGGCAAAAATAAGAATCGTGGCCCGTATGGAATTGCCAACGTATTTAAGATGCAATTGAAGGGTGAAAAAGCGCCGGATCTGTCGGATGAATTTAGCGTCGGCCTGCGGTTGTTGAGTACGGAAGGGCTGCGCAATGTGGCTTATGTGGGCGAGTTTGAGGTGTTGTCGGATAAGAAGAAAAAGGTCAAGAAGTTGGCGGCAACAATTCTTGGGGCGGATACGAAGATTTTGGACATTGAGCCAGGTTCGCGGAACTTCGGGAAAATCGTGTTGGTCGAGGGCGGGTATGCCGTGCAGGATCTGGGCTTCGGTAATACGGTAATTCATTGTTGTGCAAGGCTCGATACCGTTCCAAAGCTCGGCGACGATGTGTTGATCGGTTACGACGATGCAGGGAAACTAGGGCAGGTTAAGGGTTAATTCTTTTGTTTTAGAGAGGGGATGGGAATGTTTATTGTCATGGCGTTTTTGGTGGTGGTACTCGTAATCGGGGTTTTTGTATTTATGCACTTGAAGTCACAAGGGCTGGATAACGAAATCCAAAATCCGAAAGAGGAAGAGTGGCCTTTTTATGCGAAAAAACCTTTGTCGCAACCAGAGCAGGTTTTGTATTTCAGGCTGGTTGAGGCACTGCCTGAACACATCATTCTTGCACAAGTTCAACTCTCGCGGTTACTTGGTGTCAAGAAGGGAAACAATAATGCTACGTGGAATAACAGAATCAATCGGATGAGCGTGGATTTTGTTGTCTGCAACAAAGATTCAAGCATCGTCGCAGCCATTGAGCTGGATGATTCGACTCATCAACGAGAAGATCGTCAGTCGGCAGATGCGAAGAAAGATAAAGCATTGTCTTCAGCCGGTGTGCGGATTGTGCGTTGGCATGTGAAGTCGATACCTGACGTTACGGCTATTCAAATTGCAGTTAAGTGAATGAATACGCATCCAGTGATGCGTTTCAGAGAGGGGCGGGAGTGTTTCGGTTTTCTGCGATTCTTGTTTTTTTGATGGCGAATTCATTGGCCGGTGCGGCTGATATGGATTCGTTATTGAGGCGCTGCGCGCCAGAGGTGCATCCAGTGACGATGGGGGCGATCGTTAGACAGGAGTCTGGCGGGAATTACCTGGTGATTGGCGATGATGGCGATTTTAGTTTGCCGCGTGCGCAGCGTGTGCAGCAGTCAATTTATCCAGTGTCGTTGATGGATGCCGTGCGCATTGCGGCGGATCTGGATTCCAAGGGGCATGTGTTTGGGGTCGGACTGGGGCAGGTGACTAACCGGAACTTGAAACGGATGGGCGTGTCAGTGTCTGAGGCATTTGATCCTTGTCGGAATTTGCAGTTGTCACGGGACATCTTGCTTGGCAATTATCAGGATGCAGAAAAACAGTATGGATCTGGGCAAGGTGCATTGCTGGCCGCGATCAGTAAGTACAACACCGGCAGTTTTGTAAATGGTCACAGGAATGGGTATGTGGCGAAGGTTGTTGGATCTGGCCGATATGCGGTACCGGAATTGAAAGGCGGCGGGGAAGCAAGGCGCATTCTTTCCTCGAAAAAGGCTCAAACGGTTGCGGGTAAGTCAAAGGGTTCTCATGAATCGAGAAAGGTCACGCTGGCGGAAGCTGTTTTGGCTCCGGCTGCGGTAAGTGGGTTTGTGGATGATGTGCGATAAATATTTGATAGTGAAAACGTCATTTCTTCTTATGTAGGAATTTTGAAAGGTTAAAAGTATGTCCAAGGTATTAGTTGTTGTTGAGTCACCTTCGAAAGCAAAAAAAATCCAGTCAATGTTAGGTGACGATTTTATCGTTCAGGCGAGTGGCGGACATATTCGCGATCTACCCACTACTGCTGGTGAAAACGGGTATGACGCGACCACCTTCAAACCTGTTTATGAACTGACTGAACGGGGCAAGGAATCAGTTAAATACCTCAAATCGAAGCTTGAACGCTGTGATGATGTGTTGCTTGCGACTGATCCAGACCGCGAAGGCGAGGCAATTGGCTGGCACGTGGCCGAAGTGTTGAAACTGAAAAGCCGTCGCCGTGTGATGTTCCATGAAATTACGCCTAGTGCGATCTTGCAGGCCGTGCGTAATCCTTCAATGCTGGACGTGAACCTGGTGCGTGCGCAGGAAGCCCGGCGCGTGATTGACCGGATGGTTGGCTGGTTGGTATCAAGTCCGCTATCGCGTGCGATTGGTGAGAAGGCTTCAGCAGGGCGTGTGCAGTCACCTTCGCTCGGTTTAGTCGTTGCGCGTGAGCGTGAGATTGCGGCTTTTGTTCGGCAACTGTTTTTCAGCGTGAAAGTCAACTTTGCCGGGAATCCTGCTTGGTCTGCTGATTGGGTAGTCGGTAGCGGTGAGGATGCAAAATGTCTGGTGCGCGCTGACGCGGATCGGGCGGCTGCATCGAGGTTGTTTGTGGTGAATGAGTTTGTGGAAAAAGACGAATTCGAGGCACCGCCTGCACCGTTCGATACGGCGGTACTGCAACAAGCCGCATCGGTCGCTTTGGGTTTTGATCCGGACAAAACCATGTTGATTGCGCAAAAGCTGTTTCAAGGACTGGAAGAAGGCCACGGCTTTATCACTTATCACCGAACTGACGATGTAAACCTGTCGGATGATGCGTTTGCGATGATTCAGGAGTACGCCGGGAAAAACGGCCTGCCGGTGGTGGATAGTAAGCGCAAGTGGAAGGCGGGGGAGGGCGCACAAGAAGCCCACGAGGCGATCCGGCCTACTGATTTTGAGGCTGATACCAGCGCGTTATCGGCTGACGAATTGGCCTTGTATGAGCTGATTCACAAGCGTTCTGTGGCTTCGCAGTTGGCTGATGTGGTGTACAGCGTGCGCCGTGCAAAACTGGATAGCGATGGGCTGACGTTTACGGCTGTTGGGCGAGTGTTGAAGGATAAGGGTTGGCGTGCGTATGGCGATGCTGCGGAAGTCGAAGATGAAGACAAGGAAGTTGTGGCGAAAAATGCCGTGCCGGTTCTGGCCGTGGGCGATAGTCTGACTGCGTTGGATGGCGTAGTAACTGAGGCGTGGACTCGTTCACCTGGGCGATACACGAAAGCGTCGATGGTGAAGACGTTGAAGGCGCTGGGGATTGGTCGGCCTTCGACTTATTCGGCTGCGGTGGATGGAATCGAGAAGCGTGGTTATGTGACGCTTGAAAAGCGTTATCTGGTGCCAACAGCGATTGCAGGAAAAATCTACGATGCGCTGACCGGCAAGTTTTCGTTTATCGAGGTCGGCTATACGAAAAAGCTTGAAGAGGATTTGGACGCGATCACTCAAGGCAAAAAGACGTTTGACGATGTAGTGCGAGGTGTGGCTGGTGTGCTGGAAAGCGAACTGGCGGCATTGGGCAGCGCAGCAGCGCCGGTAAAACGTGAGGTTGCTGCCGGTGTGGAGTGTCCGAAATGTGGCAAGCCGATGGTGGAACGTAAGGGGCCGAAAGGCAAGTTCTACGGCTGTACAGGGTATCCAGATTGCAAGGGTACGAAGCAAATCTGAAAACGAAGTGCCAGGAGAATTGCAATGATGAAAGAGGCTGCAAGACGTGGGGAATTGGAGATTTTCTATCAGCCGAAGGTTGATATGTCAAAAGGCACGCTTGTCGGTGTTGAGGCGTTATTGCGGTGGAGACATCCGACATTGGGCTTGTTGCAGCCAGAAATGTTTAACCTGGCACGACTTCAAAATGAAAGCTCTGTCATTGATCTTGGGCATTGGGTGATTACAAAAACGTTGCAGCAAATATCGGATTGGCGGAAAGCCGGTTTTCAAACGCCGGTCAGTGTCAACATCATGGTTTCCGAACTGATAAACGATAATTTCTGTGATTGGCTGAGTGGGATTTTTCGTCATTATTCTGATGTCGATCCGTCCATGCTGGAACTAGAAATTGTCGAATCATCACAGATTAGTGATCCGGTATCGTTGTTCGAGGTGATTACTCAATGTCGGTTGAGTGGCGTTAAGTTTGCGCTTGATGATTTTGGGACTGGATATTCGTCTATTTCTCATATGCGAAATCTGCCGGCAGACCATGTGAAGATCGACAAAATGTTCGTGAACGAAATCGTCCACAACATACAAGATCAGGAGTTGGTTAAATTCATTATCGCTATTGCGTCCGTCTTTGAACGTAAGGCAATTGCAGAAGGTATTGAGAATGTGAATCAAGGGCTGATGCTGATGCGGCTGGGTTGCAAGATCGGCCAAGGATACGCCATAGCGCGTCCTATGGCGGCGGTTGATCTGCCAGGTTGGGTTAACGAATACAAAGGGCATCCAGAGTGGATGGCAGCGTAGGAAAATGATGTTCAGAGAAAAATCCTTATCGCGTCTGTTGCGGGTCAGTGGAATCATTGCCGGGATGGCCGTGAGTGCATTGAGTCATGCTGTTGGGTTAGGCGAAATCAATGTGTTTTCTGCAATGGGTCAACCGTTGATCGCGGAAATTGAGTTAGTAGCAGCGGTCGAGGGTGATAAAACTTCGATGCAGGCTCGTTTGGCTTCACTCGATGACTACAAACAGGCAGGGCTGGAGTATCCTTTTGGGATGAAATATAACTTCCGGATTGAGCAGCGTGCGAATGGTGAGTCTTATATCCGACTGTCCAGCAATCGTCCCGTTAACGATCCTTATGTGAGCTTACTGGTTGAGCTACCGACTTCCGATGGGAAGCTGTTGCATACCTATACATTTCTGCTTGATCTACCAAAAGAAGAGGGTAGGCGAGAGCCGGTGTCGTTGCCATATGTTGTCGCTGGTGAACAGCAAATGATTTTGTCTGGTGTTGCTAATGTACAAGATTTGAAGCCTGCAGGCGGTATTATTTCTACCCGGCGTCATGCGGCTGGGAATTATTCAGTTGGGCATAAAAAACGAAAGAAGCGGTTTCACGCGAGGTTATCCATTGGTGAAAATGAGCTGGCAACATCAGCTGGATCTGGCGAGGACGTGTTGAAATTGAGGATGGATAACGTTTTACTGGATAAAGACATTGATGAAGCCAAACAACGTTTGGCCCAGCTTAAATCTGAAGCGATGGCATTAGTTGAACTGATTCATAAATCTGAAGCCGCAATGATCGAGCAAAATGGCATGACTTCGGCCAGTGCTGTTCTGGCCAGTGCAACTGTGAGCCAGGTGGTTCAAGCTCCGGTGATGAATGCTGCAAAACCTGTTGTGGCAGAGAAACAAGATAAGCTGATGAATATGGATGCCGTGGCACCTGCCGGGCTGTCAATTGGCTCGACGGCGTTGCTGTTTTTTGCGCTGATAATGCGGCGAAAACAGGCTGTGAAGGTTGAAAATTCCGTGGAGTCGAATAATGTGACGGTGTTGAAACCTCAATTAGTCAGCCCGACGTTCATTCTGCCGCCGACTAAAAGCTCGGCTCCGATTCATCCTGAAGACGGGACTCACTGGATTGATGAGGATGAGGTGGATGCGATCAGGGAAGCGAATCTGTTTTTGAAGTTCGGTCGCTATCAACAAGCCAAAGAGGTGCTGCATGATACGCTGTTGATGGAACCACATAATCATGCGGTAAGGTTGAAAATTTTAGAGATCGAGGAAAATTTTCGAGAGGGGAAGTTGGTAAGGGCGGGGTAGCTACTGACAAGTTTCTTGTAACGGGTTACAGTTGAGGATGACTAAAATTAGCGAAGGAAATTTGATGGGACAAGCTAAGTTACGAGGATCACGTGATGATCGAATAAAGGAAGCTGCTGCGCAGCTGGAACGATTGAGGCCAAATAAACTCACTTGCAACAATTGCCAGACTGATTTCACTGATTTTGAAATGCTCAACACGAAAGGAATGGATGGTGTTGATATGGCTTGTGTTGGAGTGTGTCCTTCATGTAAAGATGTCACATGGGGTTTGAAAGGCGATCCAATAATTTGTCAGGCTTTTGCTGAACACATTATGCACGAGAGAGGTTTAGGTAATGAACAACCCAAATTTGGCATACAACGGTTGAGTAAATAAGTACACCATAGACACTTTAGGAAAAATAATGGGACAAGCTAAACAAAGAGGTACTCGCGAAGAACGTATGGCTCAGAAACTTGGATTGGTCAAGTGTACGATTGATGAATTGAAACATAAACTCAATATCCCGGATGAAGCCGAATTTCTTGGCTATGGCATCCATCTGGAGGTTAAGGACGAATTCCTGTCTGATTTCAGTGAGGACAAGGATGCGACCAGAAAGATGTGGGCGAGCAGTCCTGAACACGCAAAGCTATTTTCGGAATTTTCAGACGCTTATGACATGGCTTTTAAATGCGAAGGCTCAGTTGTTGTCGGGATATTCGATGGCAAAAAACAAATGTGGGTTGCTCCTGTTCAATAATCGAAATAAGGACTCTGTATGCCACGAATTACTCTCATATGTGAGTCCTGTAATGGCAATGGTTTTTCAAAATCAACCATGCGGGAAACTTTGCATGATCCGACAAGAAATGTGGTGCGTGGATGCGTAAGTTGTGGGGGTGCAGGGTCTGCCATCAGTTTGTCAAACGCGTGCAATGTCTCGAAGCAGACTCGTGCCTTTTATGAATCGGCAAAAGGTTACGAACGTGGTTCGGGTCGAGTGATTATTGAATACGCGCACATAGCGGGAGCTTGTGTTCATTGCGCCGGTACGAAGTGTAAGAAATGTTATCAAACGGGGAAGAATATTCGCTTTATTAAGCAATTGCCTTACGTTCAAAGACGGACGATCAAGACTGTAGGAATAGTCATTATCGCTCTCTTTGTGGCTACGGCGACGGGCAATTACGTCGCCAAAATCCCAGCTACATTGATAGTCAAGATAAGTAACCACGCCATTCCCATTGCACCGCCGCTTCCGGCCACGGGAGAAATGCAGCGATTCCGTCAAGATGCTCCGAACACCATTTACGCGCCATTTCAGGTGACGGCAAACACGGTCGCGCCGTTTCATTACCTCGTGAAGCTCGAAGACTGGCAAACTGGTGTACCTTTGCTGAACATCTTTGTTCGACACGGTGAGGCGGTGAATATTAAGGTGCCGCTGGGGACCTATCGGTTAAAGTACGCATATGGCTCGTCCTGGTACGGGCCACAACATCTTTTCGGAAAGGAAACGTCAGTGGTTCAAGCTGTGATGCCGCTTTCTTTCACGCAGGAATCAAATCAGGTGCGTGGCAAGATGATAGACCTTACGCCGAAAGTTACTGGCAACATGCAAACTGTGCCGGGCAATCGAACAATATTCTGACGAAGGTAAAATAATAATATGACAAAATTATTTGTGCCAACATTTGACTCTCTTATTGTAGCTATTGACTGTGTTAATTCAATCTTTAAAAACATATGGAGAAAGATCAATCTTAGTCAAAAATTTTATCTACTCGGTAGTATTTTTGCATTACTTACTTGCGTTCTATATATTTTCACACTATCACGTTACATGTTTTTATCAATAACGGTAATTTCAATTAGTTTTCTATTTTTTGGAGTCCTATCAGATCTATTTTTACTTTACAAAAGAATATGGTCAACCATTATTGGAAAAACAATACTAATTTTTTTAGTATCTTTGATTACCAATATTGCCTATGCTATTTCATCAAGAATAGTAAATGAGTTAGTCAAATTCGATACATCGAATCTTACATATACTGTTAATTTAGTTGTTTTTTTAATTAGTCCAATATTAGTAGTGATTTGCCTTTTAATAATTTTATCTGTCATGGTTATATTTAATCAAATTCACTTTTTTTATTATGTAAAAGTTAAAGATAATAAATACTTTGAAGAGTTTCTTTCTATATCCAGAGAAAATTACCCATTAGTTACATCCTGTACTAGATTTATTGCATGTTTTATTTGTATTGTATCAATAGGAAAGTTATCAATAGAAAGAATGCCTGCTTATACGAAGAATATTGAAAATATTGCAGCCAAATTCATTTATGAAATTGATTCTTCACAATACTCTCGATGTGTTGCCCCAGCACATGCAAGTGTAATCAAAGTAAATGAAAGTGAGATCATTGTTGTCTATAAAGATGGGGATATTATCAAATTTGACCCGAGCAAATGCACACCATTAATTAAACAATAGAATAATAAGCAATTTTAAAAACCGCCCTTTAAAATATACCAAGCATACGCATAATAAGCATTATGACAAATTATCGAATATAATCAATGAGTTGCAACATTATCACGTTTTTGTATTTTCCTTCCGTTAGGAAAACGTTTCTCGATGTAACAAGCTTTGCAAAAACCGAACAAACCGTCAGAACCTTTTTTATCGGAATAGAAAAATTCTGAATCAGCTGGCCAGTAGTCATGGCACCGGCAGCATTGTTTTTGCAAACCATCCAGCTCTATTCGATATTTACCTGATGCAAGTCCTTTTTCAAGGTATTTTTGGCAAGGTTGGGCCAGCATGATCGAGGCGGCATCCATCGGTGAGTACAGTTGGCCATCTTTCATTACAACACCTTTGACGGAACCATGTCGCGGATAAGCCTGAAGATTTCAACGGCAACAAGAGTATCTTGCCCGACTGGTGACGATGACGGTTTTAGCTTGTCGAAATCACTGTCTTCAGCAGGTGAAATAAGAGTTCCATCAGAACGGCGCAACGTAACGCGAAGATATTTCTGTCCAGCAAATTCACTATATTGACGCTCGACCGTCCATTGATCTCGAATTGAGTCCGATGTTAAAAGCAGATTGGCTGTTACCGTTGCTTTGTTTCTGCTTAAAACAATACAATTATGATCGCCGTCGTTATAACTTGTACCAAAGATTTTGATTGTTTCAACATCACGTTTGGGGCATTCCTCGAAACCAAATACGGGGATCTGCATTTTATTCACGGTGATATTGAACCCAGTTGAAAAAACGATGATAGGTTCAGCACTTTGATCTTGAGGCAGCTTGACAATGATCTCATCTTTGGATTGAGGAATATTGACCGTTTCAGCATTCGCTTTTGAGTACCAAAAACCTGTCCAACCATAATACGAAATTGCACCGACAGCTATTAACATCAGAAAATTCCGTAAATCCTTATTTGCTTGTTTCATCATATCTCCTACAGTTCGTTATTTCGTGAGCGGACGATTTTTGTTACGGTTGCCTTACCGTTTGCGTCGTACCTGATGGCAACGCTCTGGCCGTCTTCAGCCGCTTGCTTGAGTGCTGCCCGATGATGGATGACCACGGTGTTCTTCGTGAGCTGCTGCGCCACGTATTCGGTGTTACTGGCGATAATCTTGCCTCGCTGCACTTTGGTATTGGCCGGATCGTGTTTGGTTACGACCGCATCCTGATTGCGACTTCTTATATCGGAAATGAATTCGTCCAACGGATTGCGCCCTCCTCCACTTACACCAGGTGCAGTTGCCAGCAATGGCGATGCCGGATCGGCAGACTGAATGCGTTGTTTTGATTTGCGGATAACACGTGTTGTTGGCAGAATAATTTTGTTTGTTTCGTTGACCTGCACCGGTGTAATTACCGCCTGCAACTGGACGTTGGCAATTTCAAGGCCGAGATCTTTTGCAGTACGTGCTAGACGTTGCTGAAAGGCTTCGTCGCCGCCGTTGATGGTCAGTTTGCGTCCCCACTTCTCGGCTGCATGGCGCAAGCTCAGGCGTAGCGCATCATCGTCCACCATCGCCCTATCCCAGCTGATATTGTCACCGTTATCCGCAAAGGCCAGTTTGCCGTCAGGATAGGTAAAATAAAGCTTGCCGCCGTGTATCTGCCAGTCCAGATTGAATGCTTTCTTCGGATCGTGTGTACCACCTTCGGGCGCTACGATTCGCGCCTTTTGTTTTTTGTCGTCTTCGATTTCCTCGTCCCTTGCTTGCTTCTTACGATCACGACCTTCTTGATAGATGATGCCGCGCAAGGCGGCTATAGCGGCTTCGTCGCCCTGCCCTGCCAAGTCTTCTACCCATGAGCGATATGAGTTGATGGGTAGTGCTTTAAACGTAGCTGACAGTTGTTTGCGTTCGTCTGCGGTCTTGATCTGAGCCTCTTCCTTGCGCGTGGCAATCTGATTGGCAATGAGGCTATAAGCTTGTTGCTTCTGCTCAGGTGTAAGTCCTTTATCCTTCAGGACTGCAAGACGGCGTGCGGCTTTGTCGGCCTGAATCGTTTTAAGACGGCTTGCCTGGCGTTCTTTGGCCTCGGTGAGCATCTGGCTTCGGACGGTCTTGTGGACGGTCTTTTCTTTGGTATAACGCGCCAGTAGCGCCCTTCTAACTTCAGCACGTTCAAGTTTGGCGGCCAGACGTTTTTCGGGATCTCGTTGGTAGGTAATCTTCGGCGCTATTTGTTGTTCTTTGCTTCTTCCGCTTGCGCTGCGAGGAATGGGCCGTCGCATGTCAAGATCGCTCTGGGCTTCGAGGTCGTCCAGGTCAAGAGGTGCATCTGCCGGCAGTAACATTTCGTCTCGCTCGATGTCTTGAACCAAAGGGACATCGGACAGATGGTGCAAAATACTTCCCGTGGCGGTTTGTCTTTGTCGGCGAGTTGTTGCAGCACCGGACTCTGATACAGAAACACGGGTGCTGGTTCGCTGGCCGAGTTCGGCGGCTCGTTGTTGGTAGCGGGCGAACTGGGCTGCGTCAGGTCGGTTGTCTGGATGTCCGTCATCGAGGACGGTTGTGTTTCCGGTGTCGGTTCGGTCATGTGAATCTCCTTCGGTTGGTTTGGTGAATTTACCCAGACGTGCTTCGAGTTCCGGGCGTTTAAGGAATCGGAATGCTTTGGATGCGCTGATGATGATCGGCGATTGATCGTCTGTGGCCAGTGTGGAAATCTTCATCCCCCCTCCCCCGCTGTCGATCAGTTGAAGGCCGAATTCATGCAAGGTGTCGTGCAGGTCGTCCCAAGACTGGAACGTTGGCAAAAGTTCTTTGAGTACCGGCGCAGGTTGGCGACGACACCATGTTTCTAACGACTCTTCACGATTCCATGTCTCAAACAGTTGCGATTTTTCACTGGGAAGCTGCTCAGGTGTTTTGGTGCGTTCGGCAATGACTTTCTTGCCGTTGATCTCAATGACGTTGTAGATCCCGTTGTCATGGCTCCAGCCGTATTTAATTTCGGCCTCGCGGGCGGCATGGTGCAGGGTCTTTCGTGACCATTCGATGTTGTGTGACTTGAATGTTTGCGGGTGGACGCGGTTAACCTCGATGTGAGCGTGCAGGTTGTCCGTATTCGCGTGTATAGCGATGATGTACTGGTGTTCTGCCATACCGAGGGCTGCAATCGTGTCACGCGCTGCTGCAAGCATGTCGCGGGCTTCAGGGCGTTCGTGTTCCGGCCAACTTAATATGTAGTGATAGACGGGATCATCAACCTTGGCGTTTTTTTCAGCGACCGCATACATTTCTTTAGCGGCATTAGAGAGGCTGTTGAGGTTGCCGATTTCAACCGCAATTGTTTTTTCAACCTGAATGCCGGAAAGAATGTCGGGTACGGATTCACGGGTGATGTACTGTGTAAGTTGATCGAAACCCGGACGATTGATGTCAATGTTGTCGCGATTAAATTCTTTGGTGATGTAGTCGGAAAGCGCCTTGAATGAGGACTGATTGTCTCGGCGTTTTTCTGGAATTTTGACGATCATGGCACTAGCCTAGATCGAAGGGTGTAAAACAGGTCAGATAGAAATGTGTAATGAATATCTACGCCAGGGAACAAGTCAGATGCAAACAGGGAAAATACGCCAGCGATACAAACCAGAATGATTATTCGCTTGATAACAGACCAGATTGTTAACCCGATGCCCACACCGATTCCATAAGCAATTCCGGAGGTGATCTTTGTAAAAAAGCTCATTGGTCGTGATCTTCTGGTGGATGATTGAATTATCGTTCTTGAGATTTGCTTTGTGACTTCTCACGTGGGACGACCTTGCCGAAGCCTTTATCGTCGTAGGTGATAGTCACTTTGTCCTGAAGAGTTGGTGGGTGATCTAGTTTGTCAGCGATGTGTGCGACATGCGTGTTTTTACCGACGTGCTGGATGATCCGGGTGTCATCCACGATGGCGACAATTTCGCCCTGGTAAGACTTGGATGGTGCTGCAGGTGCGGCGGAAAGCTGTTGAGTGGTGGCAACGAAAGGCGTAAGTAAACGCAAGGTCAAATCGACGTACTGTTTGTATTTGTCCATCCCGGCACATAACAGCTGGTCTTTGGTCGCACCAGTCCGCTCTCTCATTGTTTCGATAAGGGCATGTTCTGCTTGCATGACTAAATTATCGGCGCACAACATTGGACACTGTTCATCGTGATCGACCAGCAACCCGGCGTTGTCACGAGCGTCTCTGCATTTTGCATCGAATTCTTTGAAGTCGTCTTCTGACATCATGTAGGATTCTTTTGGATCAAGGATGATTCGATCAGCACCACTGCGCGGTTCATTCAGGTGACGAAGTTCGATGCTTTCGTATAATTTACGATCCATGTGCCACTGACCTTCAGCAAGGATTTCGGCTTCGTATTTCAGGACGATAGGCCGGATCGTTTCGGCATGAGCCATTGCCAACAACAGTGTTTCGGCTGCATCTACCATCGCTTCCGTGGGTTGGAATTTTTCAGTCATTGGCATAGCAAATACCTCTTTAGTTATTAATGTACGTTGCCGGAATTTCGATTACGAACCCCAGTTTTTTGGCGATGAAACAGCGTGCTAATGCTTTGAAAGGCGTTTCACCCCAAGTTGATATAAGGTTGCTGTCTTTCTCATAGGTAGCTTGCCAGCCACTTGAATACGCCGGATGTACGCCAATATCTTCTTGCTCCGCGATGTCGGCCCAGTCTGTTGATCGTTTCGAGTCGGTGAGAAAAGCTACGCCTTCCGCTTTCGCTTTCGCCCAGTGCAAAGCATCACCTTCAAGCTCCGATACCTTAATCTTTTCCATTTGCAATCCTAGAGTGTGTGTGAATTGGCACGTTGTTCACGCGATTTTTCGTTGATGTTGGTCACTTTGGCTTTGCCGTTGTCGGCATATTTGATTTCAAGGCGATCACCCTGACAGATGTGATTGCACTTGCCTTGTATCAGTGTCAGATCAAGGTCGTCATAGGCGTGATACACCCGCTTGCCTTTGCCGATGTCTTGCACGATGTAGTCAGCCGACATGTCGATCACTTTGCCGATGATGGGCGCACGAATGCTCTGGCCCGGTGTCGCGTTGGCGAGATCCAGTGCGTTGTGACGATCAAGGTAGGTTTCCTGGTAGGCTTCCAATATAAGAAGCAACTCGGTTTGATTGATGGTGGTGTCGTCCCAGACTGCAAGCGGACGCCCATTGAAAACGATGTCGTTACAGTCACCGAAGGGAATGATTTCGATGTCTGGCATCTGTCCTGATTTGAGGATGGTGATTGCGGATTCGTAGGCTTGGATCTGGGGTAGATGGGCGGTTGGTTGGTTGGGGGCTTGCATAATGATCTCCTTGTTTTACAGTATAATTTGCATTGTAGTATTGTGAGATATTTAATTCAATTAACTTTATTAGCTTCACAGTAACAAAAATGACATCATCCGTACCGGATTGATTGTTTTGTTGCCGAAATTGAATAGAAGTCAGCGTGGCAGATTGCGAAAACAGTTCGCAATACAGAACACTTGAACTGAGCCTGCCAGCCTCTGATTAGAGATGAATGGGACGAAAATATCCTTTGATACATGCATGGCTACGCACGCATATCTGAATGTGGTTTTGTTGCCTGAAGCCTGCTTTCTTGTAAAGCTCTTTCCCTTCGAAGAAGGCGGCTCGAACTGAATCAAAAGACTCCAGCCCTTCATCCTCGCGATACTGGTGTAAGCTGTCTATCACGGCGCAATCGAGAAACCGTCTTGTGAGATCTTCGCCCCCCTTGTTTTCAGGCAGTTCTAATTCAAGGGTATCAAATGTTTTGCTTAAAAGAGAGAATGAATCGGCTACTTGTTGGAGACCTGTACTATCCAAGAGATCCAAGCAATGCTTTAGATCAATAATAGCGCCGAGAACAAACGGTTCTTTAATATAGCCCTTTGAGTTCTTCCCGCCGCCAGCCCCCTGAGTAGCGAAATCAAGCGCCCTTTGGGGGTTGCCTTCCCAGAAGTATATCCCGTTGCCAAGCCAGTCGTAATTGTTTGTTGATGGTTTGAGGTGGGGTTCTTTGCCACTCAGAATAGCTTCGCCAACTGACTTATCACAGCCGTGAAAACCGATAATAAATGAGGCTTGAGATTCGTAGAGCTGCCAGCGAGAATGGTCAGTCACAGATCAGCCGCCGTAGGCCTTTGCAATTTTTCCAGAGCGAGTAACGATCCCGGCTCTTTGAAGAAAACCACGTGCGGCATCTGGATCTTGCGATAGTCGAGTTGCGAACGCCATCATGTCTTTGTGCAAAAAATCACCCGTCGCAACTGAGCGCGATGTTTTAATGGCATTCTTACGTTCCAAAGTGGCTCTCATGATTGTCTTTAAAAAGATTTGATGTCAAATTCTATGCTACTTTGGTATCGTTTGCAAAAGTATCAGCTTGATGATGGCGATGTTATTGAGCTTTATCGAGCATGACGGTAATTCCAAGGAGCAACGGGATTGCTGTCTTTCCATAGACCGATATGACCGGTACGTGCAGCCTGTTCGGCCTTCTGATATTGGTTGAACGTGATCGCGTCCTGTTGCCGCTGCGCATATTGGATATAGTGCCAGGCGTAACCACTACGGATCTGTTCCAGGTTGGCATCAAGCCTGTTCACATACACAGTGCCGACTACACGCCCGTATGATTGGCCGCGTTCGAGACTGACCTGAACATCGCGGTCGTAGAGGATCGCTGATAAGGATTGTTTTGCGGCCTTGCCAAATGGCTGACTTGTTTCGGTGCATGTGTCTGAATTGGATGGCTTACGTTGGTGGCAACTGGTTTCAGGTGCATCAATATTGCTGAGGCGGACTTCGTGGGTTTGGTTGTTCGCGTCCAACACCGTTATGGTGTCGCCGTCGGTTACGCCAACAACGTGGCCGGTAAGCGTAGCTGCGACGGCGGATGAAATTAGGGACAGGAAGAAAACAGGGATAGCGATTATTCGTTTCATTGGAATTCCTATGTAAGAAAAGAGCCACTATGCGGCTTTTTTGGTTTTAAACAGAAGCGCCCTACTCTTTTGCATCATTTTGATGGCTGCTGATCCGTAAAGGAATAGCCGCGATTGCATTCACAACTGTTTGCAAAATCTCCTGATAGCGGTTTTCGTTTCGTCTATCAGACTTGAAACATTCGCGTTGCAGATCGGCGATTGTTCGTAATTCAATGATGAGTTCGTGGACGTTACTTTTTCGGATCGGTCGGCCCAGTGCGGTTCGACGTATGTACTCAGATAGCGAGATTGCATAATTGGCTGCACGACTTTCAATTTCCAGACGGTCTGCTTGAGTGAGCCGCACTTGTATGTATTTCCCAATATGCTTTTCTTCGTCTGGTTTTATCTTGAATTTCTTCGCCATGCTAATGACGAAATTGCAATGAACGGATCTGATTGCAAACGGCATGAATGCGGGTAACCTTTTCAGCAACCTTTCTTCGTTCTTCAGCTGTTACACCTGAGTCATTTTTGAGAGATTCCATTGCCATTGCTGACACCCTGGCACGATCAATTACGTCAGGTGAATATTGAGCGGATAATTTGTACATAAGATTTGTAAAGAATTCTCGTCGCTGTAATGAGTCAAATGCGCAGAACCCGTCTGCGCACGGTGTGGCAAAACTTAAACCGGCTTCTCCACTTCGCCGCCCAACACCCCAATCAAATCTGTTAGCATATTTGTCAGTTCGCCTGTCATCAATGTGAAGTCGAGTTCGAACATTTCATCTGCCGTATCGGCCAGCGTGGTCGATTCTTCCTTGATGATGTCCAGAAATTCAAGACGCTTGATTTGCAATTGTTCAGTCAACACAAAAGAAATCCGGTCGTTCCAGGTCAGTCCGAGGCGCGTAGCACGCTTACCTGATGCGATATGAGCAAGAATTTCTTCGCCTTCGAGCGCGTGATTGGCATAACGCACCGTCGCTTTGCTCTCGTCAGTTGCGCGCAGCTCCAGATCGCGGTCGATGGTGAACGGTAACGGGGCGCTATCGCTGGCGAGCCAATCGGTCATTGCTGCCACCGGTGAGGTTTCGGTATTTAACGATTTGACGGGCAGTTCATCCAGCGTCTTGTTGAGAAATTCCAGTAGTTCTTCTGCTTTGGATGCGGATGCCGCGTCGATAATCAAGCGTCCGTTGAGCGTGTCCAGCCATGCATAGGTGATGCGTTGAAGCGCAAATGCCTTTGGGAGCAATTCTTCTGTGATCGCTTCCTTGAGGTCTTTAAGTTCCTTGCGTCCGACTTTGTAGCCTTGTTGCGCCTCAATATCTGCAACGCGCTCTTTGGTAAAACGATTGATGATGGCGGCGGGCAATAATTTTTGCTCTACGCCAAGCGCAAACAGAATCTGTCCGTTAGCAACATGAATCAGACGATCATCCCCACGGCTGGATACCCAACCACAGTTTTGTTTGTCCAAGCCGCTGCAAGGCATCAAGGGCTTAGTCGCCAGTTTTTCCTTCAGTATTTCAGCGGTAATTACGCAATCTGTAGCGAGGCGATAGATGAAGATATTTTTGAACCACATATTGAGATACTCCTTGTTGGTAAAAGTTTGAATGGTAAAGACAGTAAATTATAGTTTATTTATATTAGTTTTGTTTATTGCTGTCAAGCTGAGATTTTGAAGTCAGGGTCTCGGGGCGTAGCCCTGAGTTCTACGAGAGGAAAACTTGTGAAGGGCGCGTAGCGACCAAATAAGTTTCCCGTATGGAATGGCAAAATTCATTTTGTCATGACATCTCGCATCCTGTCCGCTGTGCTACTGTTTTTTGCCGGAGCTTTGCCGGAAAAAATAGTGTGAAAAGTTTGTCGATTTAAGATGATATGCAGATGCTTAAAATACATTAAGTTTGAGGTTAATGGATATTCATCAGGAAAATTCTTTGGGGATAAAAGGGAAATTGACGGCGTAAGATTGGTATTGTGCTGGTAATACTCAGACAAAAGGCTGACAAATAACGGATGGAAAAACGAATGATGCAAGGCAAGCATGTGGTGGTAATTGGGTGAAAAGTGCGGAACGCAGGGGAAGAACTCAGGTGAAAGGATGGAGAGTTAACGGCAGTGAATTGGTGATTTGCGGGTGGATAAAAGACGAACCAAAGATAGTTATAAGCTGGTTTTGTGTTGTATTGTTTATTGTAGTATGGTATTTTCAGCACGTTTACACGGCGGAAGCGTATAGAGGTTGCTGGTTAACTACAGGATGATTACAGGCTTATATGCGGTTGATGTCGGGCTTGTCGCCAACGATTTTAAGGATGATTAAATGGCTGTAGCGGAAACAATTAAGGGCGAAAATCAGGCGTCCGGGCGGCAACACAAGATCGAACGGAACGAGATCGCGGAATGCCGGGCTGAGTTATTACGGTTTTTAATGTCGCCGGAATCAAGCTTTCTGGTTCGGCAGCGCGATGTGATTAAGGCGTTGTTACCCGAAATTAAAGCTGCTCGGGAAATGGGAGTCGGATTTGAACGTGTCGCTGAATTACTGAATGGCAAAGGAATTCGCCTGAAGGCAGACACGATTCGTGAATATTATTTTGAAGAGATAAGACAACAGGATCAGGAGGCCATCCACGAAACTGCGCTCAGATACAAACGAGCAGCTGAAGAGGCTATACAGCGGTTTCAAGCGGCAAGTGGTCGTGGACTGGATGAGATCGTCAAAAAAGCGGTTGATGACGCTGCGTCGAAGAAAAAGCCTGCGGCGACTCCAGTTCCGGTTTCACCGGCTCCTGTGGTTACTTCCAAAGCATCATCGGAATCGGATGGTGATAAGAAGACTGAAAGCGCATCGGTTCCAAAAAATGACGCGGCGCGGTCGGCTTCGCCGCCCGCTGTTTCAGAGAAGGCAAAAATTCCGCCCTCCCCGGCTCGTGTCGTTTCGGCGGTTTCTGAGGAGCAATTGGAAAAGCTGCTCAATACGCATTTTGATCCAAAAGATATTCCTCGAAGGCCGTTACCGGATGAATTTGAAGATGAAAATTAGGATTTTTGTTATCTGACAAGATTTCTTACATAGGAATTTTGCTAAGTTGTTGTTAATTTGTTTTTACAATATAATTTATTGCACTATTTTACAAAGGAGAAACGTTGTGTCGAAGATTATTGTGTTGAATGTAAGTGGTAACGTAGGAAAAACAACGGTTGCAGCACATTTATTGTATCCGCGCTTGCTGGTAGATGGCGTTGATCCTGTTCTGGTCGAGGTGGAAACATACAACAAGTCAGCAGATGGTTTACCAGGCATAACCTCAATCAAGAAAACTGGTGCGCAGTATCGTGAGGTTTATGAAATGGGCTTTAACAGCGGCAATATGATTGTCGATGTTGGCGCGTCAAATATCGTTCCGTTTTTTCAGCAACTGCGTAGCCTGGATGGCTCCGGGCATATTTTCGATTTGTTCGTGATTCCAACTACCTCCGGCACTAAAGAAATGCTGGATACGCTGAAGACGATTGAGTTACTGCGCACGTTTGGCGTCGAAGAAGACAGGCTGCGTGTTGTTTTCAATCGTGTGGGTGAAAACCTGATAAGCGAATTTCGTATGCTTTACGATGCCAGTGCTTTGCCTCAGACAAAGTTTGACTTCAATAAAAAACTTTCAATTCGTGAAACCGAGTTGTTCAAGGATCTTGGCGAACTGGGCGAAACCGTTGCTTCAATGCTGGCCGATGATGCTAATTATTCAAAACTGGCAATGGAAGCTAAAGATCCAGCCGAAAAGAAAGGCTACATTCGCCGGGATATGGCACGTCGTATGTCGGCTACGGTCAATCGTAATCTTGATTCCGTTTTTACTGCCCTTGAGGTGAAGTAATGTTTGACGACAGCACACAAGGACTCAGCAAACAGGAAATCATCTGGGCTGAAATGATCGCGATGGGCGAACGTCTCGGTACGATGACGAAAACCCTGAATGAATCTGAAAAAAGCGTCGGTGATACGGTGACTTCTATCGAAGAATCCATGAACCAATTGAGCGAACAGATGGAGTCGCTTGCCGGTACAACCAATGGTGTGATGGGTAAAAAAGAACAAGAGTTGCAGCAACGTATTGATGCCGCTCTTGCTGAATATCGCGCCAGTACGGAAAAACGTGATCTTGAAGTCATTGAGACTATCACAGAAGGTATTGAGCTGAAGATCCAGTCATCGGTCGATGTTGTGAATAAAACCCTAACGGACTCTGTTGATGAAACTGTTGGCCGGATTCGTGCGGAAGGCGAAAAAGCCTTCAATTCGTTTACCGATGAAGGACGTCAAAAGTGGTTGTCCGTTGCTATCGGTGGCGTGTGTTTTTTGGCGGCGATGTGCAGCATCGGTGGATGGTATGTGGCTTCATTGCATTACGATTCAAAATTTCAGGCACGTGGTTTTGCCAATGCGGCAGAAGGTGAAGCCGCTGTAAAGCTTTCAAAGCTGAATGATTTTACCAAGATGCTCAAGTGCGATGGATTCACGGAACACCAGCAAAATGGTCATTCGTATTGCGTCCCGATGGATGCAAACAAGGTGGTTTCTGGCTGGCGGATTGAGTAAATTTCAATATTAAGAAAGGGATGGTATGGCAAGCGATTTGATTATTGATAGACGCAGCGGTGAATGCGAAGAGGAAGGATTATTTCCTTCCATGCTTGAACGTCACTGTGTTGATCTTATAGATGCCAACAACAGAATGTACAGGAGCATCGAGGGTATTGAATTTCACCTCACACCGGATCGCCTGGAAGTTTACAGCGCGGATCTCAGTGCGGGTTTTTCAGAGGTGCAATCGTTTCTGGGCGTTATTGGCTGGGGACAAGCCAAAATCAGCGGCAATCCGGATTGGGTCAGGAAGGTTCTTGCCTATCCAGGGAGTGTCGAATTCATTACCGACGAAGATCAGATGCGTGGGCAATATGTTGCGGTTGAAGAAACGCATCAACTTCACGCGTCTATCAGCGCAGATTCAAGAGAGGCAGAACAAGATGTTCCAAACGAGGATGCTATTTTTCCTGCTTGTTTTGACACCGCTCCATCCCGTGAAGAAGCTGTTACCACAATAGATCGTCGCGAACCGGTTTGGCTGGAATGTGAAAAGTCAGCCAAAGGCACGGTAAGCATTACCGAAGAGCCTGAATTGCTGGAAGCGTTGGAGTGTATTAAACGCTATTTGGCACGCATTGGTTTTCCTGATGCATCCATATCGCCTCAAGTGTATTTGTCCATACAAAATGGTGATTTGGCTGAGTTCAGAGCGGAATTCGTTAAAGTGAATGTCACGGAATACTAAGCAATGGCAACAATAACTATTGAACAGATCGAATATGCGATCAATCGTTCAAAAGTCGCAGGTGTATCTGAATGTGGTTCGTTTGTTGATACCCGATATTTATCTGAATTGTATGGGTTGATGAACTACTTCGGTGTAACTGAAGTGTGGGCAGGAGTTGTAGTTTGAAGCGTGGTAGCAGGGGTGATTGTTTTTAATTTTAAGGAGTATGTCATGGAAGGTTTGGATTTAAGTACATTCGGTAAACGCGGTGTTCGTGCTGCTTCGCGTTCTTTTCCTATTCAGGTTGTTGCATACGATCTGAATCACGTTGATGGTAAGCCTGATACAGTCACCGGTATTGATCTTTCGTTGCCGGAAAAGCCTACGGTGACGGTATTTTTGCGCCCTCGCAAGGTAACGGAAAATACCGACGATCAGGGTTCCGGTTTTGCACGTCCAGAGGTAGTGAATTTTGCTACCGATATTCTGGGTGCAGCTATGAAATCCAACAACCGTAATCAACTGGAAAAGGCAATGAATGATCCGCTGGCGAAGGTTTATACCGAGATCGGCGGCGTGTTACTGGCGGATGGCGCATATCTGGATGAGAAAACAGGTCTGTGGTCAGCTTCATGGTTGAAGTCACTGTCCAAGGCAGAAGGTCAAACTGAAATTATCACGCCGGTGATGGCCCGTTTGAATGATCCATATATGCCCAAAGGTGCTTCGCGTATGTCGGCCTCGCTGGATGTTGTTTATCCGGAAATGAAAACGCTGGCCACTACGTTCGCGGATCTGGAACGTTATGCAATTGATACAATGAAGCGCAGCTCGAATGGTACGTCGTTCGTTGTTTTACGCGTCATCAATACAGCAGACGGCGAAATGTTTGCCCGCATGATTCGCCCAGGCACAAAACTGGAAGACGGCAAATACATTCAGGAAGCGGCTGATGCGGTTATGAACCGTTTCTGGTGTAGTTTTGAATCCGATTGGGTGGACAATTTGATTCAGGCCATTGATTCAGGCGCAGTGCAGGCAGAAATCTTCCCCGGCGTTCGCTACTACTTCGTCGGCAAAGGACTTGAAGCGGTCGTAAAACACGGCGACAAACACTCTGCGCGCTATCGCATGGGTGAAGGTGAAGATAACGGCTTCATGGCCTCTACGGTGGTGCTGAAGGAGCATGAAGGCGGTGATGGCGAAATGTTCCCGATTGGTTGTCATCCGCTGCTGCCGTTTGATACGAAACCACAAGGTTTGGCCGGTATTTAATCGGTCACAAACTGTATAAAAGAACGGGGCTTCGGCTCCGTTTTTTTGTTTTAAACATTGCTATTTAATAGCAATTGTGCAATTATTTGGCTGTGAGATTTTCAGATTAAAAGCGGAAAACAAAAGGATAATTAGGTGAAACGATGACTGAAACAGTGACAATTGAAAATCCGGGCAAGGTGATCGACGCTTTAACTGCAAGAATATCTCAACTGGAAAGTCTGTTAGCTTTTCAAATTGCAGAAAACAGGCGAGCTGCACCGGAGCGTTATGCTGACATGCTGCGTTGGATGCGAAAGCGTGCCGTAATCCCGCTTTACGTCGGCGATCGGGATGCTGATACGCTCAGAACGAAAGAATTTGTAGGTGATGAGTTGATCTCTGAAGAAGCTGCTGACAAGGCATTTAAACAGGTTTGGTTTCTGGATAATGCGCCGGTGACTCAGGAAGTAAAAGACGCAATGCGCAAAGCAGCTAACTACGGCATGAATCGTTTTTGATCCATATAGACACTTCCTACATAAGAAGCAAAAGTAAATAAGCAAAGGAACGAATAAATGATTTCAGCAGATGCAGTAAACGGCGGCTTTGAAGCGTTTGCAGCCGTGATGGTTTTGAATCACTGCCGGGTGTTGAAGGTAGAAAAATTAGTGCGCGGGGTTTCCGTAGTCAGTGTTATGTTTTTCATGCTGTGGGGCATGTGGAATCTGTACTACTACCCTAGCCTGGCGCAACCACTAAGTTTTTACGGCGGGATGTTGGTGGTGCTGTCCAATATTTTTTACGTAGGCATGTTGCTGGGCTATCGAAGACAGGAGGCTATCGCAATTCGGATTGATAACCAGACTTCTGCCGGCAGTGAGAAAAACTAATGCTGTCTCGCTCCCCTACCCGGCTTAGTGCGCAAACGGCTCAGTGGCTTGAAAGTCTAGACGTTTTTACGTCATTGATCGCAAACTTTAGGCGGCATACTGGAGCCAGAATCCGTGATTGGGAAGATCAAGGCGGCAATAATAGTTTGGTGATCGAGCTTGCAGCCGTATTGTCCGAAGCGGATAGCCTGAGTCGGTTGGTTGACTCAATTGTTGATGGCACGGAAGAAAAAGTACCCATGCCTGAACTCAGAGAGCGGTTTGTGAAGCTGATGGTAAAAGCTGATGTATTGCTGGGTCGGTGGAAATCCAGAGGGCTTGGATTGGGGTATTAATTCAATGGATCTGCGGCAATTAACAGTGTGTGCATCCCGCTTCGGCGGGATGTGTTTTAGAGGGGCAAAAATGATTAGGCGTTACAGTAACAATATAGCGATGTTGCCATATTTCTTTGCCGGTGCTTTGTTAGGCTGGGCGATGTTTGATTACGATGGCGACGTGATTTGGCTGGCATTAGGGCCGTTCGTTGTGGCGTTGTGGGCGATGTCCAGTACGCGGTGTACAGCTTGGTTGGTTATGTTTGGATATTATCTCGGCGCTGGTAGAGGACTGTTTGCGGGTGGTGGCGTTTTCTTCGCTGATAAAGGTGTTTTTTCCTTGGGCGATGGATTGCTGATATGGATCGGCCCGGCACTCATGCTCTCTAGTGTATGGGCGATTTTGTGGGGACGTGCTTCTATCCTCTTTAGGTCTTTGATAGCGATAGTTCTGGTGGCCGTGCCGCCATTTGGAATCATTGGCTGGGGATCTCCGGTATTAGCAGCTGGTACATGGTTTCCTGGAATGGGATTAGCGGGGCTGCTGTTGATGTTGCTGGTGATCGGATTGATGGCGAAAATGGCTCAGGGCAATCAGGGTCGCTACACCTGGTGGAGTTTGAGCAGTTTGATTTCTGTGTCACTGGTTTGCAATGCGTTATATGTGAGTCCAGTCAAAGGCGATTGGGTCGGGGTTAATACGGATTTTGGTGACGGCAGTAAGCAGACAAGTTTTGTAGGGATTTCACGCCTGCAGGACAGTTTGTTGACTCAACGCACAAAGGTCTCTGTATGGCCGGAAGCTGCCGGTGGTTGGTGGGATGTAAACGAGGCTTTTTTATCAGCTGCCGATGACGAAATGAAAACGCAAAAACGATCTGCTTTGATCGGCGCTCATCGAGTTGTAAACGGATTGTATGTAAACGTAGTGGAAAGCGTCGGCGCAGAGTCAGGAGTTGAATGGCATAGTCGAATGGTCGTGCCTTTGAGCATGTGGCGTCCTTGGGCTTCACAGGGCGAAAAATGGGCGGTGGATTGGACTGGATCAGGCGTTAAGCGATTCCAAGGTAAAAAAGTCGGCGTGCTGATTTGTTATGACCAGGTGATTGTATGGCCTGCGATTTTGACAATGATAGACAAGCCAGATGTGTTGATTGGTGTATCAAACGGCTGGTGGTCTAAAGAAACTGCGGCTACAGGCGCTCAAATGGCTTCTATGGGGTCGTGGGCGCGTTTGAGTGGATTGCCGATGGTAACGGCTAGGAATGAATGAGTTAATTGATTGCAGACCCATTTAAAAATGGGACTTTTGTGCTTACTTAATAAAATTTGTTGTCGGTCGAGATAATCCGAGCAAATCAACCAGAGATTTCGATGTATGTGATGCGTTATTTGTTTTAGGAATCATCCCATTTCTACGCTGATTTTCAATAGCCTCAACAAGTGGCCATGCGCGCAATGACCTTTCTCGAACACACTCAATTTGTATTTCTTTATAGGTTGTCTCATCACCTCCAAATTTTTGGAAAAGATTACTGACATCCGTAGTGGGTAATTTTCCCATGACAAACTCTATTCATCAATGCAATACATTTATTATTGCATATAACGCCCAGAATAGACCAGAACAACTAAAGTGCGATTGCGGCCCAGAGAGATTCAACCCACAAAAAAATTGAAGAGATTAACGCCAGCAAATACGAGTGATTTACTGGGCTAAAATCCAGACCCTATTTGTTTTTCTCAACCGACTCAACTTTTTTCGCTTTATCCGCATTAACATGGCCGCGAAGTTCAGCGGCTTCTTCACCGGACTTCTTCGCATCCTGTATAGCTTCTGCTGCCGATTTGTTGGCAGTTGCAACCTCCTCTGTCAATCGAACTATCATCTGCTCCGCTGCATCGAGACGGGATTGGTTAGCCTGCGCCAATACCTTCGCATCACTTAGCTGTTCAGCGTTTGATGTAGCGCGTTTAGCAGCTTCCTCACGTTGTCTCACAGATTCAGACAACTGAATTTCAAACACTTTGCGCTGTGCAACCTCCAGCTCAAGCCTAGCGGTCGCAACGGCGGCGGCTTCGTGTTGTTCGGAGGCTTGTTTCTGTGCCAGCAATAGCTCTGCGCGAACGGTTACGATTTCTGCCTCGATGCGAGGCATGGCCTCCAATCGTAGTTCGGCCTTAGCTAGTGCCATTCTCGTCACTTCTGCGGCGGCACGCTCACGAAGGGTTTCTTCTTCGGCCTTGAGAACAGCGGCGGTGGATCTGGCTTCAGCTATTTTCACTTGTTCAGCTGCGTCTGCTTTCACCTGCTCGGCTGCGGTTTTAAGGTGGTCGATTTGACCCGACTGACTTTGAATCTGCCCTTTAGCCAACTCCAACTCACTTTCAAGAGCCGTAACGCGTGCTTCCGCTTCGGTACAGGATTTACTTACTACTTCTGCATCCTGCTCGGCTACAAACAACTGGCCTTCAATATCAGCACGTGAGGCCGTAACGGCTGCACTGATCTGCTCGGCAATGATCTGCCCTATACGTGGATCAATTTGGATGTCAGACGCCTTTACAACAGGTCGTCCGGCTTTCCATTGACGCTGATAGTCCAAAACCGAATTTGGCGACCCCCCTCCCAGGTGAGCGATGATGCCGCGCACGCTTGGCCTGCTCCCACTGGCGGTAATGGCTTCGCAAGCGGCGGCGACGGCCTCATAAGTAACAAGTGATTTTGGCGTGGTCATTTTGTTTTCTCCTGAATGTTATCTGTTATATAACAGCGTAATGTTATTATAACGAATAACAAGTAATAAACAAGCAATATCTGTTATTTTGTTACAAATCGACGATGAGGTGATTTCTACGCGATTCGAGCATTTTTGACGAAAAAAACCGCCCGAAGGCGGCTGGGTGATTCGAGGTGACTGACTACGCCACTTTTAACGACTGAACGTCACAATAGTTGGCACCAACAATTGCACAGGCAAGTTCAGGAGGGACACTATTTCCGCACATTCTCACTTGCGCGGTCTTGGTCAACGGTTTTCCGTCGATTCCTTTATCAATCCGGTAGGTCGATGGAAAGCCTTGTGCTTTGAAAAGCTCATGCGGCTGTAACATCCTCATACCGATGTCAACGATGGCATATTGCTCGCCGTCGATATAGACCAGCACCGGCCCTTCTTCTATCTCCTGACTTGATTCATGATGCTTTACCAATAAGGCACGCACCTCCCCTGCGTGCGTTCCCCCGGCAGTTATGGTGTGCAATGGCTCATCGGTCGGATGACCGGTATTGTCACCACGTAATTTGACGATATGGCTTGTAACCAATGCTGATTTTCCACCTCCACCTGCCGTAACTGTCCCAAGTGGATCACTGACCTCATGGCCGATACTGTTTCCCATATCTCTCTGAATATGTGCAGTTACAAGCGAGTGATGATCCGAACATGTAATAGTATGCAGCGGTGTATTGTGTAGTTCGTGCCCGACTACACCGCTATAGTGCTTGGCCATAAAGCCGGATACCACATGGCCGCTTTCAATATTTCCACATGCAGCACACGATTCACTTAGAGATTTTATAAAACCGGTATGACCGCAGTTGCATGAGAACTTTATTCTTTCTAGTTTTGGCGAAACGACCGCAAAGTGACCACCTTTGACCTGTGCGCATTGAGTACGCAACGGATCGTCAACACTCATGTTTCGCTGACTGGAGGCATTCGCGTGTTCGGTGATAAACGCTGTAACAAGAGCGTGCTTGCTGGCACCGGCCACGGCAGTTCCAAGCGGTTTATCCAAGCCTGGTACACGAGGCGATTGTCCAGCTCGTTCTCCGTAGCCACACTGAATCAAGGTAGGAACACACAAAGCCGCACCGTTTCCGCTTGCCAACACGGTCTGCATCGGTTCTTCCAGATGACGGATGCCACTACCCCAGCGTTTTACGCCGATTGGTGATTCATCGCTATGCGCCAGGCTGGCAACAAAAGGAACAAGCGAAGGCATAAGCAATGCGTGACGATTTTCAGTGGTTTGGGTTTTGAGTGGTTCATCCGCCGATGTTGCGCGGGACTCCCCTACTTCGGTTTTATGCCCGTAGTAACTGGATACAATCGGCACACAAACACCGAGCGCATGACCCGATCCACCAGGACGTTTTATAAAGCTCCCTGCTGTTATCGTTGGCATAGGTTCTGCAATAGAACTGCCGTCAGAGTTGAATCGGAATTTAACGATAAACGGTTCTTGCGCCTCGATCACATACTTGACGATCCCTTTTGCTATACGACGAAGTGTGTTATCTGCCAACGGCTTTTTGCGATCAAATATACTTGGGCATGGTAATGTCCAGTCAATGCATTCAGCTGCAGTACGCCACGGTTTAAGCCCCCTCGCCTTCGTTTCTTTACGCTTTGGATCTCCGTGTGTCGGTTGCGGCCAGACGATAGGCTGACCATCGCGACGCGCTACGAGAAAGAAACGCTTGCGGATGGTCGGTGTGCCATAGTCGCTGGCTCGCAACTCTTTCCATTCGACGTTGTAACCCAGTCCACGCAATGCAGACACCCAACGTTGAAAAGTTTGCCCTTTGCGTTTTTTGCATGGCTTCCCGTCTTTGCCGAGCGGCCCCCATGTTTGGAATTCTTCAACATTCTCAAGGCAAATGATTCTTGGCTGTACCTGCTCTGCCCACTTGACCACAACCCATGCCAGGGAACGTATTTTGTTGCTGACGGGCTTCCCTCCCTTTGCTTTGGAAAAATGTTTGCAGTCAGGACTGGCCCACAGCAAACCAACTGGTCTGCCGTGCGTTACCGATACTGGATCAATCTCGAAAACATCAGAACAGAAGTGCGCTGTTTTAGGATGATTTACTTTATGTAAGCTCACTGCATCTTCTGCATGGTTGATGGCTATATCTACCGGTAGCCCGGTAGCCTGCTCAATACCGGTTGATGCGCCCCCTCCCCCAGCGAACAGATCCACAACCAACTCGCGATGATGAAGAAAAAACCTGACACCCTTATTTTTCGCACTCATAATTGTTTTCCTCTAATATTTATTTGTTTTTCAAATACGATATGCGCGACGTGGATCATTTACCATTCGCTTGCATTCATCATAGGTATCGGCCAGCTTTTTCAATTCAATCCCGGCACGCAATGAAATTGACATGCTGAGATTCACCGGCAGTGTTGGAATGTAGTTAGTGCGTGGATGCAGCATGTTTATGAAGTTTGGGAACGCCGTATAACGACGCGTCAGCTGATTGAGATAACGCATCGTTTTGTAACGGCTGTATATCGTGTTCACGTTGCCCACATCTGTGTTCGTTGATTTCATCATTTACTCCCTATGTTTGGATAAGACCGCGTTTTCTTCTCTTCTTTCGCGTTAGTTAATGATTGCACAGTTGCTACGAACTAGCAAGGGGGTGGATAAAAATAATTTCCTATGTAAGAAGCGGTTATTCAAAGTGATGGGCAAAAAAATCCCCCGGACAAGCCGGGGGTAAATAGGGAGGTAATACTGATCGAGCCGAACGACTCATTTATAATTGTACTCGTGCAATCTTTTATTGTCAAAATATTCCGCTTATTATCGGAATATGAATCAAAAGCGGACAAATAATTAGCTATATATTTTTCGATCATTGAATTGCTTGGTATATACCATCGGTCGAAAATAGTAAAAAATGTAACTGTCTTGAGGTTGTCTGGCTATTTTATATAAGAGGATGGCGCTAATGAGTAAAAATGATAAAGCAAATGACGATTTATTGATTATGGCAAAATGGGATGCAGCTCGGGCGGAATGCAATTTTAAACTGGCGATTGGTCACATTGAGCAATTGAAGAAGTTGAAACGCTCCTTCTCTGGAAGTGCAGAGGGACTTGTCGGACGTCCTGTTCGCGATCCGGTGTTGGTGACTGCGGCAGGCAAAGAGATTGCGCGCTGGGTTGAGGGCTTGATGCGGAAATTTGAGGTTAAGTCGTGTTCTGCACTTGCTCGCTGTATTGAAGGAAGTAGTGAACGAAATTGGCGACGTTGGTTGGCTGGGACTTCTGTGCCGTCAGCAAGTCAGTTTCTTGAGGTTATGAAGATGTCATTGGCCAAAGAAGTTGCAGAACATCATTATGAAATACTGATGGATGTTACGGTTGACAGCGCAATGAGCAGCCGAGATATTTATGGTTTGCTGGCAGGGTTACGAAAAGGGGCGTCGTCCGGAGGTGTGTTGCTGTAGATTTAAAGCAAACAAAATTCCTACATAAGAATCAGACTTAGTTTTCCGGTGACGCGTCACCGTTTGACTATGTAGGGTATAAATGAGTTTGCTATTAGTTTTCCGGTGACGGGTGGACGCGGATTTCTGAACTTTGCCTAAAATGTAAGCAAAAACTTAGTTTTCCGGTGACACATTACTGATTATTCTTCTGAGCAAAGGTCAAATCAGGTATTAGTTTTCCAGTGACACGATAGATAGACTTAGTTTTCCGGTGACGCTGCAAGCCTATGTGTTTCTGGATGACTATGCAGGTATTAGTTTTCTGGTGACAAATAAAGGTTTGCGTCTGGATTTTGCGTAGAAATTAAGCAATAACCTAGTTTTCCGGTGACACACTGATGGTTTTTGATTGGTGCAAAGGTCAAATGCACTATTAGTTTTCCAGTGACGCTCTATAAACTGAAGCCAAATACTTCAGTTTCCCTCTGAAATCGACTTAGTTTTCCGGTGACATGACCCGATTAAGCGTTTCTGGATGACTAAGCTACGGGTATTAGTTTTCCAGTGACAACGGGCCAGCAATTTTCACAACACGCACCAGGTCAGTGGTTGGATCAACGACAAAGCTTTGTAAGAACTTGCATTCGACCAGCAAGGTCAGCGCCTCTTTGAGCTTATAGCGGAACTGCCTTAGTTGTTTCGTGCGACTACCGGTTATGGTCTGCAACGCCTCGACCGTCATTCCGTATGGGAACTCATGGGACATATAAAAGCTGTGCAGCTTTTTCGCAAGTGGCGGTAATTTAAGGCGGGTTTGCCAATCCAGGTAGGTATAAGTTGCCTCACCAAACAAGACCAGCACCCGTTTATGAAATCGAATCCGCCACAAGGAATCCACACGATTCAATGAATCCTTTCCACCGTGTTCTGCTGATGCAATCAGCGATTCATGGTATTCAACCCATGCACCGGTGGCATCTGTGAACTTGATGGTGACGTTGGTCGCCTTCATTCGAACGATGCTGTCGTAGAGCCGTTCATAGCTACGCTTGTTTACCGTCCAGCCCAGAGATTTGATAAGTGCGTAGGTGGAAAACATAACATCTTCGCCCAGGGGGCGCATACGGGCTAGGTGGATCAGCTGGAGGAGGACGTCTTCATCATCGAGGCGCAATTCCTCGCCGGTATAGATAATGTTGATGCCTTCTTGTGAGGCAACGACCTGGCGATGGTAATTCATGCGCGGATCTGTGTAATTGACTGAAAACAGTGCGCTGCGTGCAACCGCGTTGGGTAGCCCGCGAATAGCTTCAGGCCAAAGCGGAAGCTGAAAAATACTTTTTGATTGAGCCATGATAGATACCCTTAATTTTTTTCAGCAATCTAGCGCACTTATTTTGATTCCGCTATTAGTCAAATGGAGTCATGTATTAGTCATCCGGTGACAAAACGAATTATTACACATCACGGCTATTAGTTTTCCGGTGACAATGTGGATATTTTCTTGCTTTGGCGGAAACGACTGAAAGAACCCTGTGTATGTGTCTGCATATATTAAGAGTTTTTTATTGTAATGTTTTTTTATAAAGTGGTAATATCTGTCGAAGATAATAATAGGAGTCAGCTATGTTGCGCCGCGAACTGTTTATACGGATGTTGCAAGGCGAAAAACTGATCGGTTCTTCAATGAAAAAATCATTCGTGCTTGATGGTAGTGCTTCAGCACGGGATCGAGTGTCTCCAGAATTCTTGGATCAGCTGATCGCCGATGGATTGGTTGAACCAGTTGTCTTTAAAGACAAAATATCGGTGGTCACTACTAGCAAAATAGATGACTGGTTCAGGAAACGAGGCATTAACAGAAGCCGATGGTCACTGGTTGACTAATATATGACTCTGTTTGACTAATAGATGACTCTGTACAGCTAATAGCTAAATAAATGATAACAACATACATTTGTACCGTGAATGATTACGTACAAAGAAATAGGGAATTACTAGGAAACAGATAGCATATTTGAACGATACAAATGATAAAACCCAAAGTTGGCGCTTTGGGTTTTATGAGAGAGGCAGAGCAAAGGTCTAACTTAGGTGCAACAGTCGAACGTGTGAGAGCGTCGAATTAGGTTGCATTCTAAAGTTGTTTCCAATTGCCTGTCAAGGACTTTATCGCACTGAATTTAGTGGGTTTCTTTGATGGTATCTATGTTTTGTACACAAGTAAAAAGCAGGCTTGATTTGATCTTTTCGATCAAGGGATTTCCTATGTCGGAAGTTCTTGTTATGGCCGAAAACAAAAGGGAAGTGATTTTGAGTAAAAACTAAGAACGAATCCAAACAAAAAAGCCTGCGTGGTGGCAGGCTGATTTGCTGATTCATTGATGGCTTATGTAAAAACAAGACATCAGGCACTAGACAGCCTGATTTGAACATAAGCCAAAAATAGAGTCAAGGGGTTTGTTCGTTCTAAATTAAGGACGAATGATGAAAAGTATTGCTACTGGCGCTATACGTGTGCCGTCGTACCCGATGAGTATTCTGCGGGGTTGTGCTTCGATTGATGAAGGGGATGCGTTTAAGGATCTGCCAGACGGGTTTATTCGTGTGGTGATGCGCCTGGTAAAGAAGATAGATGTAATGACACCTGATAAGGCTATCTTTGCCCGGCGTGAGACTTTGGCACGTGAGGCTGGAAAAAGTTGCGAAACGGTAGGCAGGGCGCTGCGCTGGCTTGAGGATCAGGGCTTCATCAGTCGTAAGCAGGTGACTCGCAAAGGCTTAAAAGGTAGCGATGCGCATATTCGTCCAACACCTAAAATGATAGAGGCGTTGGGATTTTGTCACCGGAAAACTAATAGTAAAACGGAAACATCACCTACCAATAGTCACCTTGAACCAGCGGTCAATAATGACGGCTCTATATCTGCACTACAGAAACACAGTATAAATAAACAGTCTGATGAACCTGTTGTTCAAAAGTTATCCACAAAAGTTGATTCTGATCGCGCTAATAAAAAAACCGTCAAGGTGCAAGGCCGGTCGTTACCTGTTGATCTGGCTTGGTTGGTGACAGAAGGCCGATTAAAAGCGACCGGCGTTTTAAGACTGATGACGTTAGCAAAGCAATCTGGCAAGCTGTTATCGGACGTTGTGACGGTATCCAGATGCTATTTACAAAAACTGGTGGGTAATGACTTGTTTGCCTACGTTCGTTCTCTTCTAAACCAAAATAAAGACTTCAAGCGGATCGTGGAAAACGATGCAAATGAAGCGGAAGCCAATTTCTTGAAGATCCAGCGTAAGGAATTGATCGCGAGGAAGGCTCAGGAGTGGGTAGGACGGCGTTTCAGAGAGAAACAAGGGGTAAGGGTGTATCTGGTGGAGAAGGGCGGTAATTTGGCTGTCTCAGAGAATGGCAAGTCACTTGGTGTCAATTGGGTGAATGGTGATTTTGTAGATGCGGTTCAAGAGGGTAGGCTGGTGATGTGCTGAGGTTTTACCCACTGAATTCAATCTGATTCTAACTTGTCGCTTTTTTGAAGAAGGCGACTTCCTATGTAAGAAATTATAAGAAATAGTTTAATTATTTGTTGCATAATTTAACTATAAGATATATAAATACGGCACGAGGAATCCACTTCGTAACGAGAGCGCAGAGCAGTAATCAATTTTAATTTCATTAAGGAGATTCACATGAACGTTGCACCACAAAAAACGAGCGTAATTCCGCAAAATGCACAAAATCACGCGGCTTATCTGAAGGCGCGTAAGAAACAAGCCGGTTTCGGTTTGATCGAAATTGCGCTGGTACTCATCATCATCGCAATCATGATCGGCTTCGCTGTTAATAGCGGTGCAAGCAAGCAAGACACGGCCAACGGCAATGCTGAAGCACAGAACTTTGTGACGGCGGCAAACCAACTGAAATCACAGGCTCAATCGCAAGGCAATTTCACCGGCTTTACGATTGATAACATCGCGTTGTCATTTGGTCGTAACAAAACCGGTACAGTAGTTGACAGTAATTGGGCAACTGGTGCGATCAGTCTGGGTACTGTAACTGCAACTGCACTGCCAATCGTTTACAACCTGAGCATTCCAGCGGCTGCGTGTCCTGCATTTATCGGTGCTATTCAAGGTACTGCAAACAAGATTCTGGTTCAGGCAACTGCCGGTGCTGCCGCTATCGCAGCAAATACAGTTAAGGATCTGACGGCAGCAACACCTTTGCAGTACAGCGCTGCATTGACAGCTACAGCTTGTAATGCCAACACCAGCAATGGTAACGTTGCCGCAACTATCCAGTTGCCTGTTCGTTAATTAAAGTAGCAAAGGTTTTGTCAGATGCTGAATTCGAACGAGTTGCGTGTTGATGATATTCGGGATTGGCATCTGGACGTTCCTTGTTTAGATAAAACGGCAGTTGCATTTACAGACAAGTCTGGGGCAATGCCCCTGACTTGCTCAGAAGCTCCTGAGTCATTCAGGGTCTTCGCCAGAAGACTCGCTATTCATATCAGCGAATCTTGCGGCGAATTCATTCCACCCAAGCAAGACGTTAGCGCAACGCAACGAATCAGGATTGCAAATGGCAGTTCGATGGTTGAAGTTGATGGGCGACGTTATCGTATTACTCGACTTCGTGATGGTCGCTACAGCGCCCGTTATTCTCGCGAGTTGATGACTCTTGAACAAACCGGATTAAATCTCGTTCACCGGCGACTGATGTTGAATGTCGCTCCACCAGACTCAACAGAAGGTGGTTTGGTTTTGATTACTGGGGAGCCAGGATCACGCAAGACTACGGTTGTTGCCGCAGGTTTGGTTGAGCGTATGAAGGCGCATGGCGGTTTTCTACTGACGATTGAAGACCCGATTGAGATTGAAATGGAAGGGTGGCACGGCAAGGGTTACTGCGAACAGATTGATGCCAGTAGCGAAGGTTTTGCCAGTGCGATTGAGAGGGCATTGCGGTGCTTTCCTTCGGGGATGAGAGGTACGTTGTTCTTGTCCGAGGTGCGGAATAAGTATGCAGCGTGTGAAGCGTTACGCGCTGCGCGTAACGGTTATCTGGTGGTGACGACGCAACACGCGGATTCACCCGGTGGCGGGTTGCAGCGCATGGTGAGCT
The DNA here is from genome assembly GCA_041660815.1 of Gallionellaceae bacterium. Lineage (GTDB taxonomy): Bacteria > Pseudomonadota > Gammaproteobacteria > Burkholderiales > Gallionellaceae > PALSA-1006. Next base: position 85,957 of record JBAZVN010000015.1, read on the forward strand.
TGGCGCGTGATGGTGGTGAGCCAGATGCCTGGATGATTCTGTCGCAGGTGTTTCGTATGGGGCTGCATTTGTCATTGCGTGGCAATGCGCTTTCTTCGAAGGCGCTCATCAACAACGATACGGTGCGCGGCTTGATGCTAAATGGTCAAACTCAACATTTCGCGGCAGAGGTTGAGAAACAACAAGAAATGCTGGAAAAACGCTTTGGCGTTCAACGATAACGAAGATTAAAGGTGACGATATGAAACCAACTGAACTCAATAAAAAACATACACACGGTTTTATGCTGATCGAGCTGGCGATTGTTTTGACTATTCTCGGAATCGGGTCGGTTTGGTACACCAAGTTTTTATCACAGCAAAATGATGATTCGTTGAAATCACTTGTTGCAGGGCAGTTGATGGATGTTGAAAAAGCTGGGATAAATTACACAGCAACCTATGCCGGTCAAATCAGAGCTGGTACGGCGATTACCGGCGTGGCTTCTGCTGTCGCGCCGACGATCACAGAGCTTGCAGCACTCAATGTAGGGCTTCCTTCTACTTTTACAGCTACCGGTGCGTTGAATACTGGTTATTCAGTCAATGTAAGCGTTCTATCACCAAGTAACGATTTACAAACAATCGTTCGCACAACAACACCGATCACAAATAATACCGGGGTCGCTGATTCTCAGTGGGCATCAGTTATCGCAACCAAAATTGGAGCCAAAGCCGCTCATTCAACGGTGACAACCCCTGCTACATTAACCGGTATGGGTGGGACGTGGACGATCCCGAATCCAGCGGGGTCGGTCGCTGGAATTGTAGCTATTCGTGACACACTTTCTGCCAATCTAACCGGATCTCAGTTCTGGAAAGATCCAGTGGCAAGTTTCGCTGCATTACCTACGACGGGTAATAGTACCGGCGATGCTCGGATGGTTACGTCTCTTGGTCATATCTTCACTTGGAATGGCACTTCTTGGCTTGGAACTTCCATTGACCAAAATGGTAATTTGAGCGTTCCAGGGAATCTCAATGTGGCTGGGACTACTACATCACCAACTTTGTCTGTAGGCGGTACAACAATTACGGCCTCAACGGGGACGTATGGTGCGTTGACGGTTACGGGTAACAAGAATGGTTGGGGCGGTATCAACTTCCAGACGACTCCGGGGGTTGCTGCTGGAACTCTGATGCAACATCCTGCATACAGCGGTATATACAATCCAGGAGATACCGGATGGGCGCAATTGACTCAATACAACGCGGGTGCAGCGGGTACGGCTAATGGTTTGACGTACATGGGGACGGCAAATGCGCCACAAGTCGTAGCAACAAATGCGCAAATAAATGGGACGGCAACAGTCGGTGCTGGATGTACGCCTAATGGGTTGGTTGCACAGGATGGCACAGGCTTGCTACTTTCTTGTCAATCCGGTGTTTGGAAAGCCGGTTCTTGGATTCCCGCCACAGCCACGTTTCGGATTGTAGCCGGAGCTGCTGGGGCGAATGGTTCAATTGCAACGTGCGCAGCTACTGAAGCATTAACGGGATGCAGTGGTGGAGTAACTTCTGGTGAAGTACTTACGACAATCAGTTCCAGTGGCAGAACTTGTTCAGTAAGTAGTATAGGTAGTGGAACATCCACTGCATTTGCGGGTTGTTCTCAATAGCATTTTGTCAATCCGGCGTTTGGGCCAAGGCACAGGGCAGTATTGGTACTGGTGTATCAGGCCTCCTTGCTCCACTTAAAAATAAGTCAATTTCATGTACGGCAACTTTTTTAAACCGGGGAACGGGTTATGCGTATGTAGATGCGCAAGGCAATCCATTTTCACGAGTAACTACCATATTTGGCACTGATACAGGGTGGGTTCCCGGATTTGCTGCGTCGATGGCTGTGAGTGGGGTTCTTGTCGGTGTGACTTGGAGTTTTGCGAGTTATCCGAATCTTTCTTTTTCCACTGCATGGAATGCGGCTGACAAATGTACTGCCAATTGGCCGCTGATTTGAATTTGTCAATCCGGTGTTTGGGCGAAAGCATCAGGGACGGGTGGAGGGCCTGCCACCTCTATTGCACCAGTTCTCTATCGCAATAACGGTAGTGGTAGTTGTCCAGCAGGCTGGATAACGTTGCTTAATAGCGGGAGCCTATGGGCCATCTGTTACAAATAAACAAACCTTAGCTGTCCCGTTGGATATACGCGATATGCCTCTTGGGCTTATGGTAGCTCGCACTACAATTCTATCTGGTGTTCAAAGAATTAAGTCTTGTCAATCCGGCGTGTGGCTTACTCAGGTTAAAAAGGCGTGGACTGCTATTTCGTTGGCGGATACAGGGCCATTTAATACAGGCTGCGAATATACGGTTGTTGCTGGCGGTGCCACCTATAGGATGCCAACGGTCGTAAGTGGACAAATCAACTTCATGATGCAGGGTAACGATCCAGCGGGAACGATTACATCGCTGTTGGTGAATTCCGGTTCCAAATCGCAAATACAGGCTGTTCAGATCAATTCAACCAATGCAATGGTTTATCCGCCATCACCAGTAACTGCACTGTATCAACGTTGCATTTGATAGTTTTGTCAATCCGGTGTCTGGACGAAAGCAAGTGGTACCAGCGGGGGAATATACAATGGGACAACATTTTCTGGGGTTGTTACTGCCTCTTGTTCGGTCAATTGGACGAACTCA
>JBAZVN010000016.1:0-86511 GCA_041660815.1 Gallionellaceae bacterium
TAGCAAAAAATGGACGATGCCAATCCGTGATTGGAAAGCTGCGCTAAATCGGTTTACTATTCAGTTCGAGGACAGGATGCCTCAGCAGTAACGAAATTCCGTTTACACAAAATTCAGGACACCCTCGTCAGTCTGCGCATGTTCTTGCGCATCTCAGTGTTATTTCTTTCCCTTTTGCTTGGCAGTTGTTTGAATGGTTCGTTCAGTTCAGACGCACCTGGCACCCAGCAAAGATTAGATTTAACGACTATTGAAAGAGCGGCTACTAATCGTGTGACGAATGACACGATGGGGTATGTGTTTTCGAATAATATTATTAAGTACGATCCTTGCAAAGACTACATTCCTGTGGAAACTTGCCCGGATACTTATTATGTGGGGAATCCCGTTCACGCCTACTCAATTGATCCCATTTCCGGCTTACCCACGCTAAAGGGAGTTCAAGTTGATACTCCACCCGTCAATACTAAAGCGATCGCAGCTTCTCCTTCCGGACGATATCTTTTTTTGGTGACAACGGACAATTTGTTGTATACGTTTTCTGTTGGATTTTCATACTTTACCGACGCGGAATTTGTCGCTAGTAATATGAATTCACTGAATTTATTTAATGCGTTGGCGGCGGCGGGTTATGTAATTGGAGCTGTTTATTCTAATGACGAAATAATAGCTAAACTTAACGGAATACTTCAACAGCCCAATTTGTATGACAAACTTCGCTCAGACAATCTTGCATTAACTGAAACGTCAGAAATTCATAAAATCAAGTCTGATACCTCTAGCATTCGCTCAAAGCTTTATAGTGATTTAACTGAAACTGAGCAAAAATCTATAATCCGCTTAAATCGATTGATGCTTGAACGGGTTTACCCCAGTATTACGCCAGTCAATAAAGGGGGCAACGCGCAACATATTGTTGGTTCACCGTTGCTGCTACCGGGCAGCTATTCACCCTCCATTAATTCACCTTGGTCGATTTCGATTGCCCAAGATCCGCACGGCAAATTTGTATACGTTTTGGGTGCCGGTCCACAACTCATTATTTATGCAAGAGATATTGTCACCGGTCAACTCACTTTATCTGGCACGCAAACATCTTCTCTTGGGCAGTTAGCTTTTATGCCGTCAGGTTTAGTTGCTTTTGGTTCTACTAATGGCAGCCTGCATACCTTTAGTGTGAATAGAAGCACGGGATTCTTGACTGAAACCGGCACACCCTTTTCGTTTATTGGTTGGCATTCTGATGTGGGAATTGATTTCATGTCCCATCCAATCCCAGATCCGCCGCCTTTACCTTGGCAGAAATCCCCCCACAGGAATATGTTGATTGATCCAACTTGGAAGTTCCTTTATCTCATTGGGAGCTCAGGGACACAATTGTACATTCCCCCAGGAGGACTCGAATGTACATTTGCAGGTGCTCAAAAGGGAAGTTTGATTTACACCTTTATTGTGGATAGTGCTACGGGAAAATTGACTCAGAGTGGCCCACCGGTGGATACAACCCCGCATATTATGACTGGCGGCACGGTAGATCCAAAAGGGCGGTTTGTTCAGCTATTAAATACCTATGAATATTCTGGCCCCTTAGACACAATTTGCGCAGGTTCAGTTGCCCCCCTTAATTTGGGTGCTATTTATTCCTATTACGTAGAACAGTCTTCGGGTAAATTAATTTCAACGGGAACTTTGCTTGCAGGTGGTTCTCATCTTTTTAACTATATGTATGGAGGAAAGGGAGCGGGCAATGTTACCGTCGTCAAGTCTTCCTCCTTAACAGCGGATAAGTCTGGTCAGTTCGTTTATTTGCTCAATTCAAAAGACATGTATGTTTATAACGTGGATCAAGCAAATGGATCACTGACTGAAATTGGTTCGCCATTAACGGGCGCAACGATATCGCTCATGCCAGGAAAATATGAAACACCTGTTACTTGGCCAAGTGTGTGCAATAAGAATGGGGTGAAAGACCACTATTGTAGCTTGATAGATTCTCGTACTCATTCATTAACTTGGGCGGGGTATTGATCATGGGTAATCATCAAAACTTCGCCGAATTAATTAATAAAATATTCTTATTAATTAATGTATTACTGCTTTCAGCTTGCGGCAACGGGTTCAGTAATAAAGCGGCCACACAGGCAGCGAATGATGCCTATCTGGTTGGCTCGACATCTGTGAGAAGCGTCAACCCCCTCGCGCCGAATACAACTGCCTCCTTATCCGCCTCAGGCTCAGCTGTTCCCAGTACGACGACGATTGATTCCGGTTTATACAGTCCATTGTCGGTGACGTTAAGTTGCGCCGATGTCAGTGGCAGCGGCTGTTTAGCGACGTATTACACGATCGACGGCACCACGCCGAGCCGTGCTTCAACGGTTTATTCGGGGCCGATTACCATTTGGTCAAAAACTACTTTGAAGTATTTCTCCATTGATAAGGCGGGCAATACTGAAGCGGTTAATACCCGGGATTTTCTCATTGGCTCAATCAAAATCACCAATATTAAATCGGTGGTCACCGGCTGGAATCACACGCTCGGCATCAAGAAAGACGGCACACTTTGGGCGTGGGGCGGCAATGCTTCCGGACAGTTGGGAGACGGCACACAAACTGATCAAACTAAACCCGTACAAATTGGCACCGATACCAAGTGGTCGATGATTTCCGCAGGAAAGCAATTTACCTTGGGGATTAAAACGGACGGTACCTTGTGGGCGTGGGGAGACAATACTCTTGGGCAATTGGGAATTGGAAACAATACCAATCAACTCTCGCCGGTTCAAATTGGCACAGAGACGACTTGGTCAAAAGTCATCGCGGGTGATTCTTTCACGTTAGCGATTAAAAATGACGGTTCCTTGTGGTCGTGGGGGTTTAACAACAAAGGCCAACTGGGTGACGGAACGGGAGTAAACCAAAATGCACCCGTCCAAATCGGTAATGGCACGGATTGGATTGAAATTGCCGCCGGATATGATCACGCAGTGGCCTTAAGAAAAGACGGCACGCTGTGGACGTGGGGCGGGAATTATTCCGGGCAACTGGGGCAGGGCACCATTGGTTTAACCAACGGCAGTTTGGTTCCGCTGCAAGTGCCGGGCAGCAACTGGTCGGCAATTTCGGCCGGGGGCAGTAATCAACCCTATGCGAATGAAGTCAATATTGACGCTGTCGCAGTGGAAAATAATTGGGTGGGTGGTTTTACGGTCGCGATGAAAAGTGACGGTACTTTATGGGCTTGGGGGCAAAATATTTTTGGCCAATTGGGTGATGGCACCAATATCAATATGGGCTGGGCAGGAGCCGGAACCTATCCGCTCACCGGTTTTGTTACCTTCGACCGGAAATTACCTTTCCAAATTGGCACGGATACTGATTGGGCAACAATTTCTGCGGGTGCCGGGCATACGGTGGCGCTCAAGAAGGATGGCACGCTCTGGTCATGGGGATTGAATGTAAACGGTCAACTGGCCAATGGCAATCCGGGTATGGACAATATGCTGCCTTTGCCGGTGGGAATTGATACCTATTTGCCGTTTATTTTGCCTAAAAAACCCTGGTCATTAGCCACGGCGGGCGGCTATCAAACTTTGGCCCTGCGTAACGATGGCACCTTGTGGGCGTGGGGGTGGAACGGTTCGGGGCAGTTAGGCGACGGATCAAAATATTCAACCGGGGGCGGTTCCAGTGCGACTAAACCCACCTGGAGAATTCCCAAATATACTTATGTTATTTCTAAAAAAGTATTTTCCTACACCATCGACTACGATCCCGGTTCAGGCTCGGGGCAAAGTATTGGTTCCGGTCAAATCAATCCAACCGGTTTAGCCGCCGTTGCTGCGGGGACGAATCCGGTTGCCGGTGCGGTTGACCCTTCCGGTCAATATATGTATGTGATCGATGATACGGTTTCCACAACCGCAGCGGGAGAGAAGGTAAGCGATATCTATACCTTCTCCATCAATCGCAACACCGGACAACTCACGCGTATCGGTGACGTGGTTAGAACGCTGTACTCGCCCACAGCCATCAAGGTTGATCCTCTTGGTAAGTTTGTGTATGTCACGGGTATGCACGCCAAGGGTTGGCGAGCCGTCGCAAGCTATACCATCAATCCGGCCACGGGCGAGATTACCTGTACCGGCACAGGGGCCAAAGGGGCAAAATTCATCGCTTTTGAGCCCTTGGGGAAATTTGCCTACACGATTCGCGACGTGGGGATTACCGGCTACAGCATTGATCAACGTACGGGTATGTTGAGCAGTTTGGTGGCACCGTGCCAATACGATTATTGCGATGACAATGAAGATAACGCCGAAGTGTATAAGCAAAGCGTTCAATATCTTAAAGTGGATTTGTCGGGGCAATATTTGTATGCGGCGGCCAATAGTGGATCTATCACTACATTAGATGTGTGGGGGCGTGCAACAACAGTTGCAGTACCTGCAGAAATTCGCGTCTATTACATCAACCAAACCGACGGTCGAATTTATGACACTAATTTTGCTCAGGGGCAAACCGCTATTTCACCGATGGAGATTAGTCCGGGCGTGGGAGTGGATTCGCACACCCAGTTTATGTATCTGTTATTTAATCAAAAATTAAATGGCTTGGCATTGAATCAGTTGACCGGGCAGGTAACCGATGTGGGCTTGGACTTTGCCATAAATGGGCTGGGACTGGCAGCAGAGCCGACTGGAAAATTGATTTATGTGTTCACCTCTAATTACGTAGCAGGGTATGCGATTGATCCGTTTGGCGGTAAAACTCAGGCAGTCGGCACCTATAAGCTTGATCCGGCTACCGGCAAAATGGTGCCGCTTTCTCCCGCGATATCACCGATGATGGCAACCGATGCCGGAGCTGCGGGTACGCTCAGAGCTATTTTGTTTGCCTCTTACTAGGGACGTTATCAATGAAAGCCATTATAAAATTATCGGGTAAGCAACAAAGTGAAATGGGCGGGCTAAATTCAACTCCTTTACGCTGGATAGGGATCGCTTTATTTTCAATGATGTTGGAAAGCTGCGGGGGAAATAGTGAGAAGCCACAGGCGGTAAATTCACCCACGACAAGTGAGAATGTGACGATGAATAATTGGCGCGCTGCTTCTTCAAGCTTGCCGGTTTCGACAGCCACTGTACCAGCCGCCCCATCGGGGTTATTTATCACTTCCGGTAATGGCGAAGTTGCGCTGAGTTGGAATGATGTTGCCGGGGCGACTTCCTATAATGTTTATTACCTAACCTACCCGGGGGTAACAATCAGCAATTCCCGGCAGCTAACGCAGCGAATTTCCGGCGATCCGATTACCGGATTAAGCAATACCGTCACCTATTATTTTGTGGTTACTGCTGTGAATGCAGACGGTGAAAGCCTCGCTTCAGCCGAAATTTCATCCACCCCCATGCCAGCCTTACCCGGCATTCCCGGCAACGTAAGATTAACTGGAGGCTTGGGGGAAGCCACGTTATCTTGGCAAGTGGTACCCAATGCGACTTCCTATAATGTGTACTACGGTACTTCACCCGGCCTAAATCATTACAGCCCGTTGAGTATTAAGGGAATTAAATTAAGCTCGCAAAAAATTACCGGCTTGAATGCCGCGCCCGGGCATTATTATTTCAGAGTAACCGCCGTTGATGATTCGGGGGAGGGTGACCCCTCGGTGGAAGTATCAGCCGTGGCCAAGTCTGCCTATCGGGCGTTAGCGGCCGGTTATGGTTATTCGATGGCGGTTCGCATCATTGAACCGGTGCTTAAAGTGGATGAAGGTACGGTGTGGCAATGGGGAGACAACAGCTCGGGGCAATTGGGAACAGGGGGGGCACCGCCAGAAAGAATTACGGCGGAGATGACCCCAACGCTTTCTGCGGTAACACAGTTGGCATCTGGTTATCATCACGCGGTGGTATTAAAAACCGATAACTCGGTGATGGCGTGGGGACTGAATAATAAAGGGCAATTGGGTGACAATCACACCACCACCAATACCAAAGTGCCGATGCACCCGTTCGCACCTTATGTGATGCAGTCTGTGGCAGCGGGTTATCAACACAGTGCGGCGATTGATGAAAATGGAACGGTGTGGACGTGGGGCTACAATTTGATGGGGGCGTTGGGATATAAGTCCATCAACTGCGAGAATCCCGGTGATTACACTCAGCCACTTGCCTGGTCGTGTAGTTACACGCCGACTCAGGTTACCGGGATTACCGGTACGGTAAAAGCCATTGCGGCAGGGTTTGATCACACTCTGGCGGTTGCTGCGGACGGGCGAGTATGGGCTTGGGGTAGAAATGATACCGGTCAGCTGGGAAATTCGGGAAATTCACTTAACTGCCCGATTTCCATAATGATGGCTGTCCCACAAGACGTTGGATTTACCTCGGCATGGGCAACACCGGATACCGCACATTCTTGCAGTACCAATCCCGTCGAGGTGACACCACCTTTGCCCGGCGCGGTCATTGCGGTGGCGGCAGGTACGCGTCACTCGGTTGCGCTGATGTCGGATGGCACGGTTTGGACATGGGGCGGGAATTATTTTGGACAACTCGGCTATTCAAGTACCAAACTTGATGAGTTTGGCCATACCTTGGGGGTATTGCCCACCGAGCCTTTTGGTACTGATTTGGCCAATTGTGTGATCACCAGCGCTTTTCAAATGCGTTGCACCACCACACCTGCCCGGGTGCCGGGCTTGGATCATATTGTCGCGATTGCCGCCGGTTCAGATCATACCGTGGCGCTAAAAGGGGATGGCACGGTGTGGCAATGGGGCATGGATTTGACGAAACCCACCAATTTTGCGGCTTTTGTAAATCCCGATACGCCACTTTCCGGCGTGCTTCCAACCCAAACTCCTACCCGGGTGGCGGGCTTAACCGGTATTACCACCATTGCAGCCGGCTCTTACCATACGCTTGCGTTAAAAAATAACGGCACCGTGTGGGCGTGGGGCTATAACGGGCATGGTCAACTGGGGAATAACACTCGCACGGATAGTGCAGTTCCGGTGCAGGTCCAGGGTTTATTGGGGCCAGTGGTGGTGATTCCAGGTCGGTAATCAGTCGGTAAAATATCAACATTGTACAAACTAATCATTAACTTGTATTGCGGGGAGAATAAATTGAATTTTGTTAAAAAACCAAAGGTATTGCTGGCTGTCGTTGCCGTGATGTCATGCAATGTTTTCTACGAAGCACCCGTCTCCGCTCTTGAATTGTTTAATGAACCGGGACTGCTGGCTGTTTTACGGAAAAACCAAGTTTTATCAGCGCGCGACGTGGAAGCCATTAAGAACGAATATCCCAAATATGAAATTAATGGCAATTTACAGTTCCAGTATGTTTATGCTGATGCCGATATCGCAGCTAGTAAAGTTAATGAAATCAATTTCAGGCGCGCTAACCTGTCTTTTGTCGGGCGGGTTTCAGAAAAATTTAGCGTGGTTATAGAGCCAGAGTTTGGAAAAGGGCAATCGGCATTAAGAGATGCTTTTATTGCTTACCGCTCCCCTAATTTTGGAATATTTGCGGGAAATCACAGCAGCGCCTTTGGCGCTGAGGCGATGAAAAACGACATTAATTTGCGTTTTGTGGAGCGCAACTTAACTTCAAATATTTCACCCGGCCGTATGTTGGGTGTTTCGGTGATTACTTCATTACTAGACAATAAAATTAAGGCTCAAGCCGGGGTGTGGAATAGCACAATTAGTAGCAAGTCTGAGGCTGGGCTTATAAATAACCTATTGTCTGATAAGCAAATATTTGGTGTAAATTCGGAGGTGCTCGCTAAAAATATTTTTGTACAGGCAGCCAGAATCGGGTTTTCAACAAACGGTTACAAAGATTTTTACTCGAGTGGCGGGGGATTTACGGGGGATGAAAACTTCAACCATGAGTTTGGTGTGGATGTGGGGGCCAGTTACTACAATTCGTCTGCCGCAACAGATGCTTCAACTCCCGGTTCAACTAGTTTAAACGGGGCGAATGCTTTTGGCGCTGATGCCGCTTTCAAATTTTGGCGATTTACCGGTGAAGTTGAATATGCCAAGCGAAATCTGCAATGGTGGCAATATAACGCGCTATCCGGCAGTGTCCCTGTTGATAGCGCACAAACCTCCTATTCAGCTCAAGCCAGTTTTTTACTATCAGATAACCTATCGTTAGCGGTACGTCAAGAATCCTTTGTTTATGATAGTTCCGGCAAAGTACTAAAAGGCGTTTACGGACAAGATCAGGATTCATGGACGACTGCCGGTTTAACTTATTTCAGTAAAGAGCAAAACACAAAAATTCAAATGAATTATGTGATGAAGAGTGAAACCTTTTCAAATGGCTTGTCTGACCCGAAGAATAATACTGTATTGATTCAGGCAACTTCTTATTTCTAATGAGAGTTTTTTGAAATCTTAATTTAATATTAGGCGCAGTCCAAAATGAATAAAATCGTGTCATTTCTTGCTTTGTTTTTTGTGCTCGTCACACTGGGTGGCTGCGGCAATCAAAACGGCACAAGTTCTGCCGGGGGCAATTCGAGCAGCGCAGAGGCAAGAAATGTCACTTCACTGCCGCAAGGCGCACCAACCATCACGCGTTTTTATCCGGGTTGGCAGTTTGCTGGTTCAGCAATCACGATTTATGGAACAAACTTTGATCCAGTTGCGGCCAATAATGCAGTGAATTTTTCAAATAATATTTCGGCGACAGTCGCTTCAGCGTCGCAAACTGAGTTAGTCGTGATTGTTCCCGGAGGTACGACAAACGGCAGCATTAGTGTGGCAACGTCATCGGGAACGGCTACTTCATCCACTCTTTTTGTGCCCAAAACCAATAGCAGCAGTACAGCGCCCACTATTGCCAGTTCGCCTCGTGAAGGAATTTTAGGCACCACGATTACCATTACTGGCACAAATTTTTCTACCACACGAGCCTATAATTTAGTCACCTTTAATGGAACACCGGCTGAGGTGACAAACGCTTCCGCGACGGCTTTGGAGGTGATTGTTCCCGATGCGGTCGATGGAAATCTGACCGTGACTACGCCAACAGGAACAGCGATCTCCTACGATACGTTTTTAGTTAAGCCGATTCCCGGTAGCTCGCCGACAATTCAAAATTTTTCACCCTTGCGCGGTGATATCGGTGCGTCCGTGACCATCAATGGCACCAACTTTGATCCGGTAGCTGGAAATAATATCATCAAATTCAATGGAATAGCGGCAAGTGGTGTTGCTTTTGCGTCATCTGTTTCGTCTACAACAGGACTGGTCGTAAATGTTCCTGCTGGAGCCACCAGCGGCCCGATTACTGTTAAAACTTCCTCCGGCGTTACCGCTAAATCTGCGCTCAGTTTTACCATTCCCTCATTCGGAATACCTGCAACAGGGCAAAAGGGAGGGGCAATTCAGGGGGCTCCGCTGAGTTTGTTCGGTTCAGTATTGACCTTTGCGGGGGGCGGGGTGGTATTGAGTGCCGCGAATGGGGATGGGGTGAACGCCCGATTTAATAATCCGAATGGCATGACTTCGGATGGCAGCAGTATTTTTATTGCGGATGCCGGTAATCGCGTTATCCGGCGTGTGGAAATCGCGACCAATAAAGTCACTACGATTGCGGGTTCGGGTTTATTGGGTTTTAACAATGGCACGGGCGCGGGTGCTACTTTTGCAACTCCCTATGGCATTACCTATGATGCCGCAAGTCAATCCCTTTTCGTGACGGATGCGGGAAATAACCGGATTCGGAAGATTTCCGCTCCGACAGGATTTACCCTTTCTACCATGACAGATGGTGTGGTAACGACATTGGCAGGTAACGGTTCGGTGATTTTTAAAGACGACCCCAATGGTTTAAATGCCGGTATCCGCTCTCCTTACGGGATCGCGACGGACGGTACTAATCTGTATGTGGCCGACGGTAGCAATCGAATTCGGCAAGTAAATATTGCCACCTCGGCGGTCACCACCTTTGCGGGATCGGGTGTGTATTTTACGGGTGATGGGAGCGGGGTCAATGCAAGCTTTAATCAGCCGCGCGGGGTGGCAATTACATCTGATAAGTCAACGCTTTATGTTTCTGATGGTGGCACCAACACCATTCGCAAAGTGGTGATTGCAGGTGCGGTGGTGAGCACGTTGATGGGGCCCGGTTTTTCAGATAGTTCTACAACACCGGCAACTGCGGGCAGTTTTCAAAGTATCAGCGATATTGCGACGGATGGCACAAATCTTTATGTGGCGGATGCGGGCAACAATTCAATCCGCAAAATTGTCCTGGCGACCGGCGCCCTAACCACTTTGGCGGGCACAGGAAAAGTCGGGTTTGCCGATACAGCTACGGATGTGCTAGCCACTTTTCGCTATCCCAATGGACTGGTTAGCGTCGGAAGCAATTTGTACGTTGCAGACTCCGGCAATAATTTAATTCGACAAGTGGTGTTGGCAACTCAAGCTGTAACCACTATTGCCGGCAATGTGGTTACACCCAGCAATATCAACGGCATTGGCACTTCATCAAAATTTAATTTTCCCTATGGTATTACCACTGATGGCGGCAATTTGTATGTGGCGGATTCGGCTAGCCGATTGATTCGCAAAATTGTATTGTCTAGCGGAGTAGTGACTACGCTGGCGGGTTCCGGATATTTTGGAGCGGTAGATGCCCGGGCTACGGCAGCCAGTTTTAATTATCCGTTTGGTTTAACCACAGACGGCACGAATGTTTATGTGGCCGATATGGGAAATAACCGCATCCGGCAGATTTCTCTGGCAACCGGTGATGTAACCACGCTGGCGGGTTCAGGTGTACTCGGTTATGCCGATGCCGTAGTGGGCACCGATGCGAAATTTAATCAGCCCGCAGGAATTACCACCGCCAACGGAAAATTATATGTTGCGGATAGCGGTAATCATAAAATTCGGCAAATTGATATTGCAACCGGCGAAGTCACCACAGTTGCAGGTTCAGGTTCGACCGGTTCATTGGATGGCAACGGTACTGCGGCAAGTTTCCGTAATCCGCGTGGCATTACCACCGACGGAGTGAAATTGTATGTTGCCGATACCGATAATAATAAAATTCGTCAAATTGATATTGCATCTGGGGCCGTAACCACTTTGGCCGGTTCGGGTGATTATTGGTATAACGATGTCTACGATACTAAGCCCAATGGCACACCACTTTCAATCATTACTGACGGGGCGGGCGTGGCAACGGCGACCTTTGGAGTGCATACCTTTGAAAAAGGTAACGAGATTATTATCTCAGGCGTGACTCCCGCAGATTACAACGGGAAACACACTGTACTTTCTGCCAACACCACGACGTTAACCTTCAATATGCCAATTGGAACGCTTGCTGCAACAGCGTTTGGAGTGGTTAATAAAGGGGCGTTCTTCCGGCACCCCGTCGGGATAACCACAGATGGAACCTATCTGTATGTGGCTGATGCGGAGAACAATGAAATTAGAAAGATTGAAATTGCGACAGGCGTGATAACTACTCTTTCCGGTTCTGGCGCTTTCGGTACTGCGGATGGTACCGGAACAGAAGCCAGTTTTGGTATGCCGATAGGCATTACCACGGATGGAATATCACTCTATACAACAGAATATTTAAATAACCTGATTCGAAAGATTCAGTAACTTATTTATCTTGGATGTGGATAGAAAAATGAGCCGGCATATGTATGCCGGCTCATTTTTTAACTTACTGTTTATTAATGATTATATATTGACGATTACTTATTCGATTGATTTCGGTTTGAATTTCGCTGCCAAGCTTTTCCCCCCCCGCGCGCGTTTTCCAAAATGACTTTGTAGTGCCGCTCCGGATAATTTAATCGTGTGTTCGCGTGTGCCGGTGGTGCCAGTGACTTTGATTTCGGCTTGGTTGATTACCGTCGCTGCGCATAATTCTTCACCTTCACCCAGTCCCATAATAATCACGCCTTTTCCGCCACCTTGCAGTTGCTTCATTTCTGCCAATAAAAATACCAGTAGCCTACCGCCACTGGATGCGGCGGCCACAAGGGAGTGATCCGTTGGTGTAAACAGGGCAGGCGGCAGAATCGCTTCTTTTTCCACTGTGATAAATTGTTTGCCCGCTTTGGTGCGTCCCACCATATCGCCCAGCGTTGCGCTAAAACCATAACCGGCGGCGGTAGCGAGCAGGACAGATTGTTCGGCCTTGCCGCAAATGACATGCGCAATTTTTGCCCCGCTGGCCACTTCAATCAGGGTGGCGAGCGGCACGCCGTCGCCGCGTCCGCTTGGGAGTTGCGCCACCGGAATGCTGCACACGCGGCCGTTGTCGCAGATCACAATGCAGTGGTCGGTAGTGCGGCATTCAAATTTTGCCAGTAAACCATCCCCATCTTTGAAGGCTAATGTGGATAAATCCAGGCCGTGTCCTTGACGGGTGCGTGCCCAATGTTTTTTGGAAATCAGGACGGTGACGGGTTCGTCCACCACATTAATGACCGGCGCTACGCGTTGCGATTCCTGAATCAACGTGCGGCGATCATCGCCAAAGGTCAATGTGTCGGCGTCGATCTCGCTGGCAACTTGTTCGCGCAGCGCAGAGTCTTTTGCAAGTAAACGTGTCAGGTCTTTTCGTTCTTTATCTAATGCCTTGATTTCTTTCTCTATTTTTATTCCTTCCAACCTGGCCAATTGGCGCAAGCGGATTTCCAAAATATCCTCGGCTTGGCGATCTGAAAGTTCAAAGCGTGCAATTAGAGCGGCTTTGGGATCGTCCGATTCTCGGATGAGTTTGATCACCTCATCGATATTCAGGAACACAATCATCCGTCCGGCAAGAATATGCAGTCGGTCTTCCACTTGGCCCAAGCGAAATTGACAGCGGCGGCGCACGGTGGCAATGCGGAAGTCCACCCATTCGCGAATAATTTGCATCAATGATTTTTGTTGTGGACGTCCATCCAATCCGATCATGGTGAGATTAAGCGAGGTGGACGATTCCAAACTGGTATGTGCCAGCAACACATTCATCAATTCATCTTGGGTTTGACGAGAGGATTTGGGCTGAAATACTAGGCGCACCGCCTGAGATTTGTCGGATTCATCCGCCACCGCGTCCAGCACCGACAGCAGTAATTGTTTGTTTTGTACCTGCTCGGGCGACAGGCTCTTTTTGTTGGCGCGAACTTTGGGGTTGCTCAGCTCGTCGATTTCTTCCAGCACTTTTTTAGTCGAAACGCCATGCGGCAATTCGTAAACGACAATCTGCCACTGGCCGCGTGCCAATTCTTCCACCGCCCAGCGGGCACGCATTTTGATGGAGCCGCGTCCGCTTAAATAACTTTCGCGCAGATCACGCGCTGAGGAAATGATTTGTCCGCCGGCGGGAAAGTCCGGGCCTTTAATGTGGGAGAGGAGGGCGTCGTCGCTGGTGTCGGGATCGCGCACCAACTGCACCGCAGCAGCGGCAACTTCACGCAGATTGTGCGAAGGAATCTCGGTAGCCATGCCCACGGCAATCCCGGAAGCGCCGTTGAGCAGCACCATCGGCAAGCGTGCCGGCAGCATTGCGGGTTCCTGAAATGCGCCGTCGTAATTGGGGATGAAATCAACGGTACCCATATCCAATTCGGATAAAAGCAAATCCGCCAGTGGCGTCAGGCGCGTTTCGGTATAGCGCATCGCCGCCGCATTATCGCCATCGCGTGAGCCGAAATTGCCCTGACCGTCCACTAGCGGATAGCGCATCGAAAAATCCTGTGCTAGCCGCACCATCGCTTCATACGCTGAAGAGTCGCCGTGCGGATGATATTTGCCGAGTACATCGCCGACCACGCGCGCCGATTTGACATGCTTATTGCCGTGGCTCAATCCCATCTGGCGCATGGCATAAAGGATGCGGCGCTGCACCGGCTTTTGCCCGTCGCATACGTCCGGCAGCGCCCGGCCTTTAACGACCGAAATAGCGTATTCCAGATAAGCGCGTTCGGCATACAGCGAAATCGGCACATCATCGCCATCCGGCAAAGGCGCGAGCGGGGCGAATTGTTTGGCACCGCCCGAGCCGCCGGAGGTTTCCGGCAAGACTTCAGGGTTTTCGATTTCCACGGGTTGAATTTCTTCTGGGAAGAGGGTGGGTTGATTAGTTTGTTCTGGATTCATCATTTTCTAAAAGAATTTTTCAAGTGAAGGTGATTTTGCAAAATGATTCAAGTAGTAATCTGCTGACTTTAACATGTCATTTTGTGAGGCACCCTGCTTGAGTTAGAATATTGCCCATTATATCTTTACCCTGAATCAAATTGCGCTTATCCCATATCAAACTCGCCGGTTTTAAATCCTTTGTGGATCCCACGCACATTGCTTTGCCAGGGCAGTTGGTGGGCGTTGTGGGGCCGAACGGTTGCGGAAAATCCAATGTGATTGACGCGCTGCGTTGGGTGTTGGGCGAGTCGCGTGCCTCAGCATTGCGTGGTGAATCGATGCAGGATGTGATTTTTAACGGCTCGGGTAATCGCAAGCCGGTGTCGCGCGCCAGCGTGGAATTGATCTTTGATAATTCTCTCGGCAAAGCAGCGGGGCAGTGGTCAAGCTATGCGGAAATTTCCATCAAACGTGTTTTGCAGCGCGATGGTGACTCCAGTTATCATATTAATAATCAACATGTTAGACGTAAAGATATCACCGATATCTTTCTGGGTACCGGGCTGGGCGCACGCGCCTATGCGATTATTGAACAGGGGATGATCTCGCGCATCATCGAGGCCAAGCCGGAAGAATTACGCGTGTTCTTGGAAGAGGCAGCCGGGGTATCGAAATACCGGGACCGGCGCCGCGAGACCGAATTAAGGTTGGGCGATACCCGTGACAATCTGTTGCGCGTCAGCGATATTTTGCAGGAGCTGGATAAGCAATTGGGGCATCTGGGCGAGCAGGCCGAGGTTGCCAAACAGTATCGTGAATTGGAAGCCAAGCGTGAATTGACGCAACGTGTGTTGTGGTTGGTGAACAAGCAGGAAGCCGAGGCGCGGCGCGGGCGTTTAACGCAACAAGTTGAAAAAACCAAAACGGAGCTTGAGGGCGAAATCGCCAAATTGCGCGATGTGGAAAGTCAGCTGGAAACCGCGCGCGCCGAACATTATGCTTTCGCAGATGCGCTGCATGCCAAACAAGGCGATCTGTATGCGTCAAACGCCGATGTGTCGCGCCTGGAACAACAAATCACATTTTTAAACGAGCAGCGCAATCGCATGACGCAGCAAATCGTGAACGGCGAGCGCCAGATCGAGCAGCAGCGCACGCAGTTGCAGGGCTTGCAATCGCTGCTGGAACATTGGCAGCAGCAGCAACAGGAAGCGGCTGTGCGGGTGGAGATTTGCGAAAATCACGCGGACAATGAAGCCATGCAACTACCGCGGGTTGAAGACGCAGCGCGTGCCGCGCAGGAGCGCAGCAACACCGTGCAACGCGAACAATTATTGGCACAACAGCAATTGCAATTGGCCGAAACGCAACGCAGCCATATCCAAAGTAATTTGCAGCAGTTGGGCAGTCGCAAGTCACGCTTGTTGTTGGAGCAGGACAACTTGCCGCAGCCGAACAATGAGGCGCTGGAAGAAGCTCAGCAGCAAATTGTTGAGTTGCAAATGGAGCATGAAGCGCAGCAGGAAATGCTGGCGCAATTGCAGGAACAATTGCCGGTTGCAGAGGGTGAACGGCGCAGCCTGAGTGCCGCAGCACAAGCATTGGAGCGGCAACTAAGCCAAACCGAGGCGCGCCTGAACGCGCTCAAGCAATTGCAGGCCAAGCTGGATAATGATAAAAATCTGCAAAATTGGCTGGTGCAACACCGGTTGGAAAATGCCGCGCGTTTATGGCAATCGGTCAGTATTGAGGCGGGTTGGGAAGATGCGCTGGAAGCGGTGTTGCGCGAACGCCTAAATGCGTTTGGCGTTGAGAATTTGGAGGTTGCAGCGGGATGGAGCGAAGCGCCGCCGGCCAAGCTGGCAGTTTATGCCGCTGGTGACCCATCTTCGTGCAATAAAAATTCATTAATAAACAATGAGTTGAATAGTTTACTAAGTTTCGTACAATGCCAGGATGCGCAGATGCTGCCGGTAATGCGCGATTGGCTGCTGAATATTTTTGCAATTTCCGATCTTGCTCAGGCCTACGCCCAACGCAGTCAATTACCCGATGGTGCCTGGTTTGTGACGCCGCAAGGTCATTTGATCGGTGCGCATAGCATGGTGTTTCATGCGCCGGATAGTCAAGTGCATGGCGTGTTGGCGCGCCAGCGGGAGATCGAGCATCTGCAACTTGAAACTCAGCAGCAAGCTGCGGACTTGGAGCAAGGCAAGCAAGCCGTAGCGCAGGCTGCAGAGGCTTACCGCACGCTTGAAAGTCGCGTTGCGCCGTTGCGTTCTTCGGGCACCGAGTTGCAGCAAAAACAACATGCGTTGCAAATGCAGATTCTTAAATTGACCCAGGCGAATGAGCGCAGCCACGAGCGCCGCGCGCAGATCGCCCATGAATTGCAGGAATTAGCCGAGCAGGCCAACGAAGCGCAGCAACAGATGGAAGAGATTGCCGAGCGTATGTTGATCTTGCGCGAGGACATGGCAACGCATCAGGAGCAAGCCGAACTGGCACGGCAAGAAGCGTATTCTCAGGATTCAATTTTGCGTGAACAGCGCGAAAAAGCTCAAAGAGCCCAGCATGAGCTCCAAGAATCCCGTTTTTATTCAAAGACTTGTGTCGACAAGATCGGTGACCTGGATCACAACATCAAGCATAATTTGGAAACCTTGACGCAGCAGGAATTAGCGTTGGCACATACCCGTCGCGAGCTGGCGAATATGAGCGCCGACGTTAATCAGCAGCAGTTGCAATCCGCTTTGCAGCTCAGGCAGGTGCATGAACAGGCCTTGGCCGAGGCGCGCAATGTGCTGGAAAATGCCACGCTGAATTTAAATAAAATGGAACAAATGCGCATGCAAGGTGAGCAGAGTCTCAACCCTTTGCGCGATAAAGTGAATGACATTGCGCTAAAAGAACAGGAAGCGCGGTTGCAGTTTGAACAGTGGGCAGAACAGTTGCAAGGCGTGGAAGAAGCGCCGCTGTTGGAGCATCTGCAAAAAAATCCGGCCCGCCCCAGCGCCATGCAAGCCGAATTGGTGCGCTTGGCGGATGCAATTAGCGCACTAGGTGCGGTGAACTTGGCGGCGCTGGAAGAGTTGCAAGCTGCTCAAGAACGCAAAACCTATTTGGATGCGCAGGCCAAAGATTTGAACGAGGCGATGGAGACCTTGGAAGGCGCGATTCGTCGTATCGATAAAGAGTCGCGGGATTTGCTGATGGGCACCTATGAGCAGGTGAACCGGCATTTGGCGGAATTATTTCCGGTTTTGTTCGGTGGTGGTGATGCCCGCTTGGTGTTAACCGGCGATGAAATATTGGATAGCGGCGTGCAGGTCATGGCGCATCCGCCGGGTAAGAAAAATGCGTCGATTCATTTATTGTCCGGCGGGGAAAAAGCCTTGACTGCGATTGCGCTGGTGTTCTCATTGTTCCAACTTAATCCCGCGCCGTTCTGTCTGCTGGACGAAGTGGATGCGCCGCTGGACGATACCAATACCGAGAGATTATGTAAATTAATCAGGAAGATGGCCGTTAATACTCAATTTATTTTCATCAGTCACAATAAGATTACCATGGAATTGGCGCAGCAGTTGGTCGGCGTGACCATGCAGGAGCGCGGTGTTTCCAAGGTGGTATCGGTGGATATTGAAGAAGCGTTGAAAATGCGCGATGAGAGTGTGATTACCTAAATTTTAATCTTCGAACGGATTGTAGATTGCTACGTTAAACCGTTTGAAATCAGTTACATTTCTCGTCACAACGGTTAGTTTATGTACCATTGCACAGGCTGCAATCATGGCATCTTCATAGATGGTATCTGATTGTCGGTGCATCAGCTTTGCCCAGACTCGAAATACCGCAGCATCCATGGAAAGCACATTGTATGAAGCTGCGACTTGGTCTGCCCAAGTTTCGATTTCTGCCGCTTTGACCGCGTCCTGCTCGCGTGTTCTTTCGATTCCAATTTGTATTTCGCCCAGAGTCACCGCACACAAATAAAGATCGGCGTCATCCACCGTCCCAATCCAATCGACCACCGTCCCGTGAGGACAAATTTTGCGTAACTCAGAAACAATGTTGGTATCAAGCAGGTACATGATGCAATTACAGGCTGATGGCAGAACGGCGTTGAGCTGAGCCGCGTATTGGCAAATCAAAGTCAATTCGAGCCGTATCGCTGAGTAACAAAGCCTTAAGTGAAGGTCGTGCAGCTTCGCTCAAGCGTTTCCATTCCGTTATGGGCACGAGTACGGCTGTTTCAGTGCCGCGCCGGGTGACCAACTGCGGTCCTTCATTGATGCAGGCTTCCAGAAATTCACTAAAACGAGATTTTGCGTCTTGTACAGGCCAAGTGTTCATGAAATTCATCCTTAGATTCAACTAGTCAGATAACTAGTCTAATCACATTTAACTAGTTCTACAACGATTATCGCTATTTCTCTACGAGATAAAATTCGCAGCATTGATTCCACTTTGTATCGCACCTTCCAGAGTGGCTGGATAATCTCCAGATATAAAATCACCTACAATCAATAAGTTGTGCATTTCCGTTAATGTATTTGGACGATTTAATCCCACCTCGCAAGAGAAGGTCGCGCGTTTTTCGGCGATGACTTTATGCCACACTGGGGAAGCGCTAATACCCAGTTGTTCGCGCAATTCCTCGGTAACCTTATTCCCCAGTTGTTCGTGATTCAATTCCTGATGCCTTCCTTCGGCGCTGATCACGGCGGCAATGAGTCCGTGCTGTCCAGCGATGCGTCCTTTATCGAACAGCCACTGGCTAAAACAGCGATCCAAGCCCAGCATGGGTTGGGGAAGCGTGACATGTGCGGGATATTGCAGGTACACCGTGTAAATAGGTTGATAGGCAATTGCCTCGATTTGATTGGCAAGAGGCGCGAGTGAGGGCAGGGGACGCAATAAGCGCGCGGTATTCGCGGGCGAGGCAGCGCAGATGACATGGCTAAAATGCTGCATTCCCTGTGCGGATTGGATTTCAAAACCGTCCCCTTGGGGAAGGATTGCTTCAACTCGACAGGAAGTCAGCACTGTGCCGCCGCGCTGCTCGACATACTGTGCCGCACGATTGGGAAATAATTCAGAGAAATCTAAGCGCGGTAACAGCATCTCGCTGGCGGCAAAGTTGCCGTTTAAGCTGTCGCGTAAAACGTTTAGCAAAACCTGCGCTGACGCTTTATTGGTGGGCGTATTCAGGGCGGAAACACATAATGGATCCCACATATAGCGAATAATATTGGCGCTTTGTTTATGTTTAACAAGTAATTCCAATGCATTGATATCATTTGGTAATTTAAAGTTAATTTGACGCATGGCCAGCATGAACCGGGCGGCTTGCAGGCGTTCAGTGAGGCTAATTCCTTTGGCGCAAAGCAGGGCAACCAGCAAGTGTAAGGGGGCAGGCAAGCGCGGTGCTTTAAGCTCAAAGTGCTGGTGAATAGTGAGTTGCAGCGGTAAGCGTAAAAAATCCTGCTCTAGATTGCCGCCGACCTGTTCGATCAGCTTAAGGGTATGGCGATAACAACCGAGCAAAATATGCTGGCCGTTATCCAATTGGGTCGCGTTATGCAATACGCCGCGTGCGCGCCCGCCAAGCTGTTTTGCGCTCTCAAAGACGGTGACGGGAATGCCACGGTCAGCAAGCGTTACAGCAGCGGCCATGCCCGCGTAACCTCCGCCAATAATGGCAGTGCTCATAAGGTATTTCTCCCCAGGGAGGAGGGTTTCCATAGGATGGGTGGAGCGCAGCGATACCCATCAAAAATAATGCACCAGACCTCGAAATATTCCTCAGCATGGGTATCGCGTTGCTCCACCCATCCTACCTGTATTGCATTCATGTGCGGAGGATGTGGCTCATGATGATTTGATTTCACGCGGCTTAGGCCTTCCACCACGCTTTAATCGCCAACCAAATCTTGTAAGTCGGCGTGAGTGAAACACGCTCTTTCAATACATGACAGCCACTCGCTACAACCTCGTCCAAAGTGGCGCGGTAAATTGCCGCCATGATCAAGCCGGTGCGCTGACTTTTTCGATCTGCTTGGGGGAGTTGTTCCAATGCCTGCTGATAAAAATGTTGGGCGCGTTCGATCTGAAACTGCATCAGCTGGTGGAATTCCGGTGTTTCTTTGTTGTTCAGAATATCGCGCGGATGCACGCCAAATTGGGCAAGTTCATCCTGCGGCAGATAAATCCGTCCGCGTCGCGCATCTTCGCCCACGTCGCGGATGATATTGGTCAACTGAAAAGCGATCCCCAAATCATGCGCATATTTCAGCGTGTTACGGTCGGTATAGCCAAATATTTCCGCGACCAGCAATCCCACTACCGAGGCGACGCGATAGCAGTAGAGTTGAAGTGATTTAAAATCAGCATATTGCAGCTGCTCTAAATCCATCTCCATGCCATCAATGATTTCCAGCAGTTGTTCTTGTGGCAGATTGTATTGCTTCACCACCGGCACCAGTGCAATGGCAACCGGATGTTGCGGGCGACCGGAGTAGATGTCCGCCACCTGGGCACGCCACCAGGTCAAGGCGGTGCGCGCCACACCGGCGTCCGAGCATTCATCCACTACATCATCCACTTCGCGGCAAAAAGCATACAGCGCGGTAATCGCACGGCGCTTGTCCGCAGGCAGGAATTTGAAGCTGTAATAAAAACTGGAGCCGCTTTTTGCGGCTTTATCTTGGCAGTATTGGTCTGGGGTCATTTAGAAATTAAACGGTGCACTCTTGCCTAACATGATAACCCAGTCGAGCGGTTTTAAGACTGGGCGCCGGTTGAACATGTCGTATTTAACGTTTTCCAGTTTATCGAGGATGCGTAACCCCCCTGCAATAATCAGGCGCATTTCCAAGCCAATTCGGCCCGTTAAAATTGTTCCAAGCGGTTTGCCGGAGATCATCAGTTCACGCGCGCGCTGGACTTGAAATTGCATCAAGGCCCGCCATTTTTCGTCCAGCTGCACTTGGGTAATTTGCGCTTCAGTCACGCAAAAGCGCTCCATTTCATTGAGT
Source organism: Gallionellaceae bacterium (assembly GCA_041660815.1). GTDB lineage: Bacteria > Pseudomonadota > Gammaproteobacteria > Burkholderiales > Gallionellaceae > PALSA-1006. The sequence goes on from JBAZVN010000016.1 coordinate 21,175, forward strand.
GGAATGTATATCCTATTGATTTTAATGTCTTTTTTAACATCCTGCCAGAAGTTGATCAGTTGCAAACTGGTGCAAATCGCATCTGAGTAAAGCAGATTTTGCGGAGTCGCCTCATCGTAGAGATGCAGCAGCAAACGTCCCACCGGATTGGCCGAGAGGCGACAATAGTCGAGAAGTTCGTCATAATCGGCATAGCGTTTTTTCACCACATCCTGCGAAAAGGCATCCAGCAAATCATGCAGTAATTGCACAGGTAAACGATATTGTTCAACGATCACCGCGAGGTCGGCAAACAAGGGCGTAACTGGGGGTTGCTGTGCTTCAATGCGCTTCAATTCGGCGCGAAACCCATCCAGTTTGGCCAGTCTTGTTTCATCAGATAAATCACCTTCATCTGCAAAATCATCAGCTTGGCGTGCAAAGTGATAAATAATTTCAACTGCGCGGCGCAGCCGTTTTGGCAGCAGAATGGAAGCAACCGGGAAGTTTTCGTAGTGATCAACGGTCATTGAGTTATTAATTTATCAGGCTGCGTAGTTTGTCCATCCAGCCTTTGAAATGCACACACTCTTGTTCCATGACGGATAGCGTGATTTTTTCAGCAGCAAGCGGGCCGTGACGGGTTTTCTTGTATTGAGGCCACAGGATGTTTTGAAGCCGCTTTGAGGGCTTGGTTTCATAGCTGTTGTTGATATGTTCTGGAGTCTCAAAGTCATCGCGCACTTGTTTTAACTCCGGCGAAAAATCTTGCCAAAAGGGTTCTGTGCGAACCAGAGAATCTATGTCGGAAAATAGCAAACCCTCAAATTCGTAGGGTTGGATGTGCGGAATAAATCGCTCGGGGCTGCATCCGATATGAGCGACGATTGCCTTATGTAAGGCTGTTTCAAGTCGTATTGTGCGGGCATATACATCGGGTAGTTGCATTGCCTCGGCGAAGTCTGGAAAAGTTGTGTCCAATCCATACAAGTCAATGAAGGTCGTCAAGATGGCATTCGGTTTTTGGCGCAAGGTATTTCTGGCGTTAAATTTGAGTCGGTCAAAATTTAACGCCCCGCCTTTTGCATCTTGAGAGGTGTTTAATGTTTGCGGCTTTAAAAAAATTTGATTTGAGTGGAGCGATGGCGCAACTACACGTTTGATGAATTGTTCTTCAGTTTGCCCTTCGGCAAATACGATAACCTCAATCACTAAGGTCTCCCGCCCAGTATGTTGCGTTTCCACAACTCACCTATAGAGTATTGTTCCAGCCAACCAGCAAGCTCATCTTCTTCGAAACGTTTGAAGGTTGAAGCATCGTTCTCCTGATCGACTACGATGATGTCCTGCGGGCTTAATTCATTAACCAATTCAACTGATTGTGTGGATACAATTAACTGACGTTGTTCAGAAACTTGTTTAAAAATATCAGCAAGAACAGAAATTGCATAAGGGTGCAAGCCGAGCTCAGGTTCATCAATAAGAATGGTGTCCGGTAGCAATAAGGTTGGTTGAAGTAGCAGGGTGGCAAGACAGATAAAGCGTAGTGTGCCATCGGATAAGTGTAATGCCTTGAATGGAGTGTCCGGTTTTCCTTTTTGTGACCATTCCAGTTCTACATACTCTGCGTTTTGCCGATGAACAAAGTCGCCGAAGAAGGGTGCAACAAGACGAATGGTATCTATGATGCGTTGATAGTGTTCGTGATGTTTTTCATTCAGCATGCTCAAATAGGCTGCCAGATTGGCAGCGTCAATCTTGAGGCGAAGCGTATCGTTGGCAGAATGCTTTTGTTTTACTTTGGCTTTTTCGCTGGTGTCGTGAAAATGGTAGACGCGCCAATTTGTTACAGAGGGTTTTACATAGGGAGAATATGGGTCTGTTGCCAATTTTAGTTTGGATTCATCATGTCCTGTCCCAAGTACCGCACTTTTACTTCCTGGAAAGTACTTTCCGCCAAACCAACTAATTTCTTGAGAAAAAATTAAACGATTGTCATTGGTTGGAATGAGATCAAATTTATATCCATTACGGTCAAAGTAAAACTCTGCGTGGAGCTTGTCGCTTGTGTTGCGCCCGAAATGTAGCAACGCGTCCGGGCCACCTTGTGCCTGAACATACACTTGTAATTGTTGCTCAACCATTTCATTCAGCAAACGGAACAGACTGATGAAATTACTTTTTCCCGCACCGTTTGCGCCGATTAATACATTCAAATTCGTGAGAGGAAAATTTCGCAGTTCACGGATCGATTTATAGCCAGTAACAGTGAGTGATTTAACGCTGGACATTGGCAGGTTCAGATAAGGTAAAGAGTCATCGGATTAGAGTTTAACTCAAGAGATCTTCGCGATGCAGCAAAAATACATACTCATCACCCGCCGATACATTCAGCCAGTTGAAGGGCAAATTGGGAAAGGCGGCTTCCAGAGCGTCGCGGTTGTGGCCGATTTCTACGACCAGGATCCCGCCGGGGTTGAGGTGTACTGCGGCATGTTTGAGAATTTCACGCGTGGCATCCAAACCGTCGGTGCCGCTACCCAGCGCCAGGACGGGTTCGTGCAGATATTCGGCGGGCAATTTGGCGACTGCTTCCGCATTGACGTAGGGCGGATTGCTGATGATGACGTCGTAGCATTGTTCGCCTAATTTACTAAACAGATTAGATTCAATAAGTTGCACGCGATCGTTAAGTTTGTATTCGGCTACATTACGTTGTGCCACCGCCAGTGCATCGCCTGACAAATCCACTGCATCGACCTGCGCGAAAGGGAAAATATGTGCGGCAAGAATCGCCAAACAGCCACTTCCGGTACACATATCCAATACACGGGTGACAGTTTCCGGTGCCTCTACCCAGGGGAACAGATTTTCATGCAGCAGCTCGGCGATGAAGGAGCGCGGCACGATGACGCGTTCGTCGACATAAAAACGCAGTTCGCCCAACCAGGCTTCATGGGTAAGATAAGCGGCCGGAATTTTTTTCTCAACGCGTAATTTGAGTAATTCGGCCAAAGCTTTTTTCTCGTGCGTGGTGAGTTGTGCGTCAAGAAAGGGTTCCAGAGTATCCAGTGGCAAGTGCAGCGTGTGCAAAATAAGGTACGCGGCTTCGTCATAGGCACTGGTTGAACCGTGACCAAAGCTCAGCTTGTTTTCGGTGAATGCGCTGACCGCAAAACGTAGCCAGTCACGCAAGGTGTGCAGTTCGGCCGTGTCGGAAAAAAGATGCAAGGTTGTCATGTGTTTTTTACCAGTAATTTAATCAGGGTCAGGCGATATATTTCGGAAAGTGCCTCCAGATCTGCCACGGCAACACATTCGTTGAGTTTGTGAATGGTGGCATTGAGCGGGCCGAGTTCGATGACTTGCGGGCAAATGTCGGCGATAAAGCGTCCGTCCGAGGTGCCGCCGCTGGTGGAAAGTTCGGAGGTAATTCCCTGAACTTGTTTAATTGCGTCGGCCACCGCATCCACCAAATTGCCACGCGGGGTCAAATAGGGTTTGCCCGACATTTCCCATTTCAGATCATATTCCAAACCGTGTTTATCCAAGATTGCGTGAACTTTGGTTTTCAGCGAATCCGTGCTGCTGGCAGTGGAGTGGCGGAAATTGAACAGAATCTCAACCGTACCGGGTACCACGTTGGTTGCGCCCGTCCCGCCGTGGATATTGGAAATTTGCCAGGAAGTGGGCGGGAAATATTCGTTGCCGCTGTCCCAAACAGTTTTAGCCAGTTCATTAATGGCGGGAGCGGCCAAGTGAATAGGGTTTTTAACCAAATGCGGGTAGGCGATATGTCCCTGAATTCCTTTAACAATTAAAGTTCCAGAGAGTGAGCCACGCCGACCATTTTTGATGGTGTCTCCGGTGATGGCAACCGAGGTGGGCTCGCCCACGATGCAGTAATCCAGTGTTTCATTGCGTGCTTGCAGTGCTTCCACCACGCGCACGGTACCGTCCACCGCGACTCCTTCTTCATCGGAAGTCAGCAACAAAGCAATGGAACCCTGATGTTGCGGGTATTCCGCGATAAATTTTTCGGTGGCGGTGATGAAGGCCGCGATCGAACCTTTCATATCTGCCGCACCGCGCCCGAATAGCATGCCATCGCGCACGGTTGGGGTGAAAGGATCGCTATCCCATTTATCGACGGGGCCGGTTGGCACGACGTCGGTATGGCCGGCAAAACATAGCACGGGCGAGCTGGTGCCGCGCTTGGCAAATAAATTGTCGACCTCGCCACAACGCATTTTTTCCAGCGTGAAATTAAGCGGGGTGAGGCGATCGGCGATGAGATCGAGGCAGCCTGCATCCTGCGGAGTGAGTGATTTTCGGGCAATAAGTTGCTGGGCGAGAGTTAGAGTAGGGCTCATATTTTCTTAAAGTTTCAGGTTTTCGTATTCGGCAACATTAAAACCGGCTGCCAGGATTTGACCGTCTTTTTCAAGTAGCGGTCTCTTTATAATATTATGATATTTAAGCATTATTTTTAGTGTTGAGGCCTCATCTTTTACGCCAGCTTGATCTTCTGGGGATAATTCGCGACTCCACGTGGTGCCGGTTTTCTTCAGCAACTTTTGCCAGCCAAGCTGTTTTAGCCAGTTCAAAAGCATGCTTTCAGTCACGCCGTGTTTCTTGAAGTCGTGAAATTCGTAAACAATATTGTGCTGGTTTAACCACGCACGCGCTTTTTTCACCGTATCACAGTTGGCAATGCCATAGAGTTTTAGCATGTTATTCAAGATTCAGTTTTATTTCGTCTAATTTGCCCGGTGTGGGTGGTTTTTTAGTAGTTTCAGCGGCCGCCAGTTCGGCGGAATCATAGGCTTTCATTTTGGTGGTTTGCGAGTAATCGATCAAGGACGATAGATTGCTGGCCGAGTCTGCATTACGCAAAGCTTCCTCTTTGGTGATTTGTCCGGATTTAAATAATTTATACAACGAGCGTTCAAAGGTCTGCGCGCCGACCGAAACGCTTTGCTCCATGGCTTCGCGAATACGGTCAATTTGATCGGTTTTAATCAGGTCGGCAATCAAGGCGGAATTCAGCAAGACTTCCACGGCGGGAACTAATTTGCCTTCGTTATTGCGAATCAGGCGTTGAGAAATAACCGCGCGCAAACACATGGATAAATCCGATAACACGCTTTGCCGCGCATCATAGGGGAAAAAGTTAACGATACGATTCAGGGCATGGTAGCTGTTGTTTGCATGCAGGGTTGATAGACACAGGTGCCCCGTCTGGGCAAAGATAAGTGCATGTTTTAATGTATCCCTGTCGCGGATTTCGCCGATCATCAACACATCGGGTGCCTCGCGCATGGCACTGATCAGCGCACTGCCGTAATCAACGGTATCGGTCCCCACTTCACGCTGGTTAACGATGGATTTACTATGCTTGAAGAGATACTCTATCGGGTCTTCGATGGTCAGAATATGCCCGCTCTTGGCCTGATTGCGATATTCGATCATGGCGGCCAGCGTGGAGGATTTTCCCGATCCGGTTGCCCCGACGACTAGAATCAGGCCGCGCTTTTCCATGATGAGTTCTTTTAGAACCACCGGCAGATGCAGGTCTTCCACATTCAAAATTTGTCCGCGCACGTAGCGGATGACGATGGCGATATCGCCGCGTTGACGAAATATGTTGACGCGAAAATTGCCAATTTTGGGCTCACGGAACGAGAAATTCATTTCCATGTTCCGCTCAAATTCTTTGATCTGCTCGGCGCTCATCATTTCGTAGGCGATGCGTTTGATCGCTTCCGCATCCATCTGCTGGGCATTTACCGGAACGGCAACCCCGTCGATCTTGATGTTTATGGGGGCCCCTACCGAAAAAAATAAGTCGGAAGCTTGTTTATCGGCAGCGAGTTGGAGGAGCGGAGTGATGAGCATGGGATTCCTTAAATTTGAGCGGGGCTTGCGCCCCGGCGGTCAAATACCTCGTAACAATTCGTTAATGCCGACCTTGCCCAGTGTTTTAGCATCAACCTTTTTAACAATTACCGCGCAGTACAGGCTGTACTTGCCGTCTTTGGAAGGCATATTGCCACTCACCACCACCGAGCCCGCAGGAACCCGACCGTAATGCACCTCACCGGTTTCACGGTCATAAATTTTGGTGCTCTGACCGATAAACACGCCCATGGAAATCACCGATCCCTCTTCCACAATAACGCCTTCCACCACTTCCGAACGTGCGCCAATAAAACAGTTGTCTTCAATAATCGTGGGATTGGCTTGCACCGGCTCCAGAACGCCACCGATACCGACGCCGCCGGACAGATGCACATTTTTACCGATTTGTGCGCAGGAACCCACGGTTGCCCAAGTGTCCACCATCGTGCCCTCGTCGACATAAGCACCAATATTGCAATACGACGGCATTAGCACCACATTTTTCGCGATATAAGCACCGCGCCGCGCTGCTGCCGGCGGCACCACGCGAAAGCCGCCTTCGCGGAATTCCTTGGAATTGTAATCGGCAAATTTGGAAGGTACTTTGTCGAAATAGTTGGTGAAGCCCCCCTTGATAAAAGCATTGTCCTCAATACGGAAAGAAAGTAGTACTGCCTTTTTAATCCATTGATGGGTAACCCACGCCCCCTCAATCTTTTCTGCTACGCGCAATTTACCCTGATCGAGATATTCGATGACAGTGTTAATGGTTTCTTTTAATTGTGCGTCCACGTTGCGCGGGGTGATCTCGGCGCGGCGTTCAAAAGCTTCTTCAATAATGGCTTGTAATTGGGGCATGGTGATTTCCTTGGTATATTAAAAAATTTGTAATTATTTATTTGTGAAAATTTGCGCGGCAAAACTTCACAATCCGTTGCGCAGCTTCCAGTGTCTCATTTAAATTGGCAACCAGCGCCAGGCGGATAAAGTTTTTACCCGGGTTAACGCTCTGCGCGTCACGCGCCAAGAAACTACCCGGCAAAACCGAAACATTATAATCCCGGTAAAGTTGTTGCGCGAAAAGTGTGTCATCGGTGGGTGTTCTGATCCACAGATAAAAACTGGCATCCGGTTTAATGATGGGCAGTACCGGTGCCAGCAGGGTGATCACTTTGTTAAATTTTTCCGTGTATAGATGGCGATTTTCGGCGACATGCGCTTCATCGTTCCAGGCGGCAATGGTGGCGGCCTGAATTGCCGGATTCATCGCGCAGCCGTGGTAGGTGCGATATAACGCGAATTTTTCCAGTATCTTTGCGTCGCCCGCAACAAAGCCGGAACGCAAACCGGGTACATTGGAACGTTTGGATAAGCTGGAAAAGACCACCAGATTTTTGTAATCCGTGCGCCCCAATTGTTGCGCGGCTTGCAATACACCCAAAGGCGGGTGTTCCCCAAAATATATTTCCGAATAACATTCATCCGAGGCGATGACGAAGCCGTAACGGTCGCTTAATTCAAATAATGTTCGCCATTCATCCAGCGGCATCACGCGCCCATTGGGGTTGCCCGGTGAGCATACATAGATCAGTTGCGCCCGTTGCCAGACTGTTTCGGGCAATTGAGCGAAATTCAAAGCGAAGTTATCTTCCGGCAGGGTGTTCAAAAAGTAGGGCGTGGTACCCGCCAAGAAAGCAGCGCCTTCATATATTTGATAAAAAGGATTGGGACAAATTACCGCCGGATTGTTTTTGCTGCGGTCGATCACCGCTTGCGCAAACGCGAATAATGCTTCACGGCTGCCGTTCACCGGCAAAATTTGTGTCTTGGGATCGGGGGCGGGAATACTGTAGCGACGTTTCAGCCATTGTGAAATTGTTGTGCGCAGTGCGTCACTCCCGGTGGTTGTGGGATAATTCGCCAAACCATCAAGACCGGCAACAAGTGCTTCTTTGATAAATTGCGGGGTTGCGTGCTTGGGCTCGCCGATATGCAAACTAATGGGTTTATAGTTTGTGTTGGGCGTTACGGCGCCAAACAATTTGGCAAGTTTTTGGAACGGGTAGGGCTGCAAACGGTCGAGATCGGGATTCATATTCTAAAGTGCGTGCTCGAAAGGCCGCGATTATAAAGGTGCTTCGAGTGGCAACCAAACAAAAAGTTTTTGCAATTTCCGGTTTACTCACTGGCGCTGCAGTGTGGGGACTGATCTGGTATCCGTATCGCGTAATAGAAGCGTCGGGGACGTCGGGTTTATTGGCAACTTTTCTGACCTATTCGGTGGCACTAATCGCGGGATTGCTTGTTTGCGGCCCGGTATGGCACGAATTCAAGATCGCCGGATGGGCTGGCATTGTGCTGATAGTGGGGTCGGCATGGGCGAATTTCGGTTATGTATTGGCTACGCTGGAAGGTGAAATCATGCGTGTGCTGCTCTTGTTTTATCTGGCACCGTTGTGGACGGTATTTCTGGCGCATTTTTTGCTTGGAGAGAAGCTGAATCGTTATGGTTACGGAGTGATCGCACTCTCCTTGGGCGGTGCATTGGTGATGTTGTGGCGCCCTGAATTGGGCTGGCCAATGCCGCAAAATCGTGCTGAATGGATTGGATTGTCGGCGGGTATGGCATTTGCATTGACTAATGTGTTGGTAAGGCATACCTCACATTTAAGCATCGGTTTTAAATCGGCAGCAATTTGGTTTGGCACGGTGTGCATCACCGCACTGGCTTTGCTGTATCAGGGCGATATCGCCCCCCAATTGCAAGTTATTGAACAGCCGGCAATTGTTACTATCATATTGATTGGATTGATTATTTGCGCAACCAGTTTTGCTGTGCAATATGGTTTGACGCATACGCCGGCGAATCAGGCAATTGTGATTTTTTTATTTGAATTGGTATTTGCGGCGGTTGCCTCATATTTTTTGGTTGGAGAAAAAATGGATACTCAGGAATTCGTCGGGGCAGTATTGATTGTGTCGGCCAGTTTGCTATCCGGGAAATTACATAAAATCGAGAGTGTCCCAGTATGATTTTGGGCCTACATCATGCATCATTATTGACGGGTAATCTTGCAAAATCCAGAGCATTTTATGAGGGCGTGTTGGGTTTGATACCCGATCCGCAGCGACCGCCAATGAGTTTCGCAGGGATGTGGTACAGCGTGGCTCCCAATCAACAGTTGCATTTAATGGTACTACCAAATCCCGAGGACGGTTTGCAGCGACCCGTCCACGGAGGGCAGGATCGGCATGTAGCTTTTGTAGCGTCGGATTTTGTCGAATTGGAGGAGCGCTTAAAGCGAGCTGAAATTTTATTTACCCTCAGTCAATCAGGTCGGAAAGCATTATTTTGCCGCGATCCTGATCAAAATGCTTTGGAGTTTGTAATGTTTTCTACCGCTCAGTAAATACCCGCGCGGCAGATGGAGTTACAATGCGCGTTATTGTGAATGAAATTATTGAAAGTTGCAGATGTCGAGATATGAAGCAGAAGTGATCGATACTATTGATCGCAAACATCCCCGCTACAGTGTGCACTGGCGGGTGGCGATTGTGTATAACAATCGCGGTCAGAATGAGATATTTCACGGTAAAACGCACGACCTATCCGTAGAAGGTGCCAGCGTTTACTCGGATCACAATATTTTTGTGGAAGACCCCGTAAAAGTCCTGCTAGCAATTCCCAGTCATAGCTCCAACAAGAGCGACAGGATTATTGAAATTAATAGTCGCATGGTTTATACCGTTCTTGCGGCGAATCATCATCAATTTCGAATCGGTCTGCACTTTTTGCGCTTTAAAGACGACGGGCATAGATTTCTTGAGATGAATCTTTCCAAGCGCAGTACGCCGCTTAAAAGCTCCCCCAGTACTGCATATTAGCGGAAAATTTAATTAGGCGACCGGTTGGCGTGAATTGCGATAGAGGTTGATGAGCTTGTTGGTTGATGAATCATGCGAGCTGATTACTTCATTGCTATTTAATTCAGGCAATAGTTTACTGGCCAGCTGCTTGCCGAATTCAACGCCCCATTGATCAAATGCATTGATGTTCCAAACTACACTCTGCACAAAGATTTTTTGTTCGTAGAGCGCAATCAACATGCCCAGCGAATACGGGTCTAGTTTATCCAGCAGCAGGGTGTTTGTTGGACGATTCCCGGGGAATACTTTATTGGGCACTAGATTCTCGAGGACAGACCCGCTCAGACCTTGAGCTACTAATTCGGCACGCGCTTCCGCCTCAGTTTTACCCAACATGAGCGCTTCAGTTTGTGCAAAACAATTGGATAGCAGCATCGCGTGGTGTTCGCCAATCGGGTTGTGACTGGTCAGGGGAGCGATGAAGTCAGCCGGAACAATTCTCGTGCCCTGGTGGATGAGTTGATAGAAGGAATGCTGGCCGTTGGTGCCGGGTTCTCCCCACACTGTGAAATGGGTGTCGTAATCCACAACTTGGCCTTCACGATCAACGCGTTTACCATTGCTTTCCATTTCCAGTTGCTGCAAATATGCGGGAAAGTGTTGCAGGTATTGGTCGTAAGGTAAAACGGCATAAGAGCCCACCCCGAAGAAATTGCCATACCAGACACCCAGTAACCCCAAAATAACCGGCATGTTTTTTTCGAGAGGGGTCGTTCGAAAATGTTTGTCCATCGCGTGCGCACCGGCCAGTAAGCGTTCAAAATTATCCATGCCAATGTATAAGGCGATGGGCAAACCAATCGCCGACCACAAAGAATAACGACCGCCTACCCAGTCCCAGAATTCAAATACATTTTCAGGGTTGATGCCAAATTTTGAAGTTGCAGCCAAATTGGTTGATACTGCCGCAAAGTGTTTGGCAACGGCAAGTTCGCTTCCCAGACGCTCGACTAGCCAGGCACGAGCTGTGCGCGCATTGGTCAGCGTTTCCTGGGTCGTAAATGTCTTGGAGCTTATGATGAATAAAGTGGTTTCCGCATCCAGTTTTTTGAGCGTTTCCGCAATATCAGACGCGTCCACATTGGAAACAAAATGGGCGGTAAGCGCCTCATTTGCATATGGCTTGAGTGCTTCACACACCATGAGCGGGCCAAGTGCTGATCCGCCAATACCGATGTTGACAATATGCCGAATTTTTTTACCCGTAAAGCCGAGCGCACTTCCAGTGCGAATTTCTTCGGAGTAACGTCGCATATGATCAAGCACGCGATGCACATCGGGAATTATGTTTTTACCATCGACCAGAACTGTTGTATCACGCGGACTGCGCAGAGCGCTGTGCAACACAGCGCGAGATTCACTGGAGTTGATTTTTTCGCCCTTAAATTGACGATCAATCCAAGTTGAGAGATCAGCTTGGCGTGCCAAGTTGATTAGGAGTGCTTGTGTCTCTTCAGAGATAATGTTTTTTGAATAATCAAACAGGAGGCCATCAAGCTTTAACGAAAACTTATCAAAGCGACACGAATCTGCATCAAACAGCTCACGCATAGTTTGCTTGCGAATATTGTCATAATGAGTAGATAAAGATTGCCAAGCAGCAGAGCGAATGAGGTTCGACATTGGATAACTCGAAATTATGATTGCCTACAGAATGTTACAAAAACGCACTGACAACAATTATTGACGGTGCGTCAATGTGCAACGGCAAGTATTGCGAATGTGAAATTCCACAATCACAATACTTCTAATTACTCCAAGAGAAGCGTCTTGACTGGCAGATAAGCGCCAAGCAATCAGTTCCCGCCTTGGAAAAAATTAGGCAGCAAGTTTTGCGTCAATTTCCGCTTCGGCAGAAATCCAGTCTTGCATCTCATAGCCGCCAGCAAAACCACGATGTTCTGCGCGGTAATAAGCTGCGGTTGCAATCATATGATAGCGATGCTCAGGGGAGATAGAAATTTCTTTTTTAGCAGCAGCTTTTTTAGCAGCTGGGGCTTTAGCCGGCGCAGCTACTTCCGCTTTGGTTGCAGCCTTGGGAGCCGCTTTAGGTGCAACAGCCTTTGGTGCTGCAACTTTTGTAACCGGGGCCTTAGCCGGGGCAGCTTCTTTTGCTACAGTCTTTTTTACCGCAGGTGTTGCAGCGGCTTTTGCGGCTGCAGGTTTCTTTTCTGCTGCAGGTGTTGATTTGCTAGCTGTTGCCATGATGTCTCCAAAATATAAAAAAATTAAATGAAATTTTGATCTAAAATCTATGCGCTGTCCGGTTGCCGATCCGGCCAATTATACAATAAGTTACACGGGTATCAGCATAATACAGGCTAATGGTGACAATTCAATTTCAGCCGAGAACGGCATGCCCATCCACGGTTTCTTTTCCGCGTGAATTCCACTGCCATTGCCCATATTGCCCCCACCGTAATACTCCGAGTCGCTATTGAATATCTCGCGATAGGAACAATCGAAGGGCAAGCCGATACGATAAAGACTGCGTGGTACGGGAGTGAAATTAAATGCGACAACAATATTTTCACCATTACGTCCGCGACGTACAAATGATAATAAGGTGCGGGCTGTGTCCTGACAGTCTATCCATGAAAAACCGGCTTGATCAAAATCCAGTTCATAAAGAGCAGGTAATTCACGATATAGGTTGTTTAAGTCACGTGACAAATTATGAATGCCTTGATGCGCTTCCATGCCGAGTTGCCACCAATCTACTTCCCAAGCAGATTTCCATTCCGGGCCTTGACCAAACTCATTGCCCATGAAGTTAAGTTTTTTGCCAGGACTGACCATTTGATAAGAAATTAATAAACGCAAGTTAGCAAATTTCTGCCAAGCATCACCTGGCATTTTACTTAGTAATGAGCCTTTGCCATGTACCACTTCATCATGCGAGAAAGGCAGCATGAAGTTTTCAGTGTAAGCGTATAGCTGACTAAAAGTAAGTTGATTTAGGTGATATTGGCGATGCACGGGGTCTTGCTGCATGAATTTGAGCGTATCGTTCATCCAGCCCATGTTCCATTTCATCGAGAAGCCTAATCCGCCCAAGTAAACGGGACGAGATACCGCAGGCCATGAGGTGGACTCTTCCGCCAGTGTGAGTGCGCCAGGGAAGCTTTCATGTACCATGATGTTGAGTTCACGCAGAAAATCAATTGCTTCCAGATTTTCGCGGCCACCATATTTATTGGGTAGCCATTCATTGGCTTTGCGGGAATAATCCAAGTAAAGCATGGAGGCTACTGCATCGACACGCAAACCATCGAAGTGAAATTCAGATAGCCAATAATGTGCGCTGGAAAGCAGGAAGCTTTTTACTTCGTTGCGACCGTAGTTGAATATGTGTGTACCCCAATCCTGATGGAAGCCAAGACGCGGATCTTCATGTTCATAAAGCGCCGTGCCGTCAAAGCGGGCCAAGGCAAATGCATCTTGCGGAAAGTGCGCGGGCACCCAATCGAGTAACACACCGATATTTGCCTGGTGGCACGCATCGATAAAGAAGCATAAATCATCGGGCGTGCCAAAACGACTGCTGGCCGCAAAATAACCGGTAGCTTGATAACCCCATGACTCATCCAATGGATGCTCGGAAACCGGCATTAGTTCAACGTGGGTATAGCCCATATCTATGAGATAGGGAATGATATTTTCTGCCAACTGGCGATAGGTATAAAAAGTGCCGTCGGGATGGCGCTTCCAGGAGCCCGCATGAATTTCATATACATTTAAGGGGGAATGTAACCAGTCCCATTCGCTACGTTGCTTGATCCAGGCTTTATCCTGCCAAGAGTGGGTAATGGTGACGCCTGAACGAGCCGCAGTGCCCGGGCGCACTTCAAATGAGTTTGCATAGGGATCAGTTTTGACCAAAATATGCCCGGCACGATTACGAATTTCGTATTTATACAGAGCGCCCAGTTGCAAGCCGGGGATAAATAATTCCCAAACGCCGCTGGAGCCGTGAACAGCCATCGGATTGATGCGACCGTCCCAACGGTTAAATTCACCAACTACGCTAACGCGTTCAGCATTGGGTGCCCATACTGAAAAGCGAATCCCGGCAATGCCGTTGATTACCGAGGCGTGAGATCCAAGGACCCGATAACCCTGATGTAATTTTCCTTCATTGAATAGATGTAGGTCAAAACTGCTGAGCTGGGGAGGGAATGAATAGGGGTCATGGGCTAGCTTTTCTTGACCCTCTTCTTTTATACGTAACTGGTAGGGAGTTGACGGGGCGTCGGTTCCGCGCCACTCGAATAGTCCGTCCGGATGAATACGCTGAAATTCCTCATCTCCTTGCGCAGTGACTAATTTTACTGTCAAAGCATAGGGGTGGAAAAAGCGCAAAACCTGCTCTTCCTTTTCTATGTGCAGACCAAGGAAGGCAAATGGATCATGTAGGCGGCCTTCAATTAGCAAGGCAGGGCGAGCATCAATTTTGGCGCGGGTAGTTTTTTTCATATGGTTTAAATTATAACCTTAATATTTGTATACATGTTAGGTTACAAGGATAACCCTTCGCCCCAAAAAAAACAAAGCCCCCTAAATGAAAATTGGGGGCTTTGTTAAATTTTCGGAATTCGCCGATTATTTGGCGACTTGTCTTTCACGAATTTCATCAAGAGTTTTACAGTCAATGCAGAGCGTTGCTGTGGGGCGAGCCTCCAAGCGACTCAGACCAATTTCAACACCACATTTCTCGCAATAGCCATAGTCATCAGCATCAATTTTGGCAATCATTTTGTCGATATTTTTAATCAACTTGCGCTCCCGATCTCGGTTCCGCAACTCCAGACTCATATCGGATTCCTGACTGGCGCGGTCATTAGGGTCGGCAAATACGGTAGCTTCATCCTGCATGGTATGCACGGCACGGTCTATATCTTGCCCAAGTCCCAATTTGATTTCATTGAGAATGTTGCGAAAATGCTCCAGTTGGTGCGCATTCATATACGCTTCCCCTTTTTTTGCCTTATAGGGAGCGATAATTTTTGTGGTTTGAGTTGGCATTTAGTTAAGTCTCCGAATTACTAGCAAAAATTTAAGCGCGCTTTAATACCAGAAAGCCGCTGCGGGGGCAACCATAAATTTTGGCGCGCATCGTTAAAAAATATTAACGCCTTGCTTTTTAAGCATAGTTACCAGGCTGATTAAAGGCAGTCCGATGAGCGCATTGGGGTCATTTCCTTCGATGCTATTTATAAGTGCAATCCCCAATCCTTCCGATTTTGCACTTCCGGCGCAATGATAGGGCTTTTCTTTAAGCAGGTAGCCTTCAATCTCGGCATCGCTTAATTGTCGAAAAGTCACTCGGGTTTCCACGACATCGTTCTGCATCGTTCCGTCAAGCGCATTCAGCAGCGTTAATGCGGTATAAAACACAACCGTTCGATTGCGCATTGCTCGCAATTGGCTCACGGCATTTTCATGAGTATAAGGTTTGCCTAGCTGTACGCCACCCAATAAGGCAACTTGGTCTGAGCCAATAATTAATGCCGATGGAAATTCTTTTACAACCGCTTGTGCTTTAAGAATAGCCAGGCGTTGTGAAGTTTGTTTGGCGTCTTCATTGGGCAGCGGTGTTTCGTCCACATTGGGGGCGGCAGTGCTAAAGGGAATCTGCAAGGTGGATAACAGTTGACTTCTATAGATGGAGGTTGAAGCTAAGACAAGTGGAAGTGAATTCAAGATAATCCTTAGTACGTCTTTGACAGAGTGAGGCGGAATATATATCATGCGCGCCTCATGTTTGCACACCCTTCAATTGATACGCTAGATTTTGCCAGAAATGGCGGGGAATTGCGCGGGGATTTTCCGGTTGCATCAATGTCTCGCCTTGGTGATTCACTGATGAATTCAGAAGGTTCCATTGTTTATTCTTTGTCAGGATTGTTGCTGGATAATCAGCCGGCTTTAGAGCTGGAAATATCCGGCACCTTAAATTTGAGCTGTCAGCGTTGCCTCGGCGAACTGCAGTTTCCAATTCAGACTAAGTCGCGTTTATTAGTGCTTGCACCGGAAGACCTGGAAAAGCTGGATGCGGAAGATGATGTGGATGCGATTGAGGCGGCGACGCATTTTGATGTGTTGTCGTTAATTGAAGATGAGGTGTTGTTGGGGTTGCCTTTTGCCCCAAAGCATCCGGAGGGTGAGTGCAGTCCCTTAGTAAATAGTTTGCAGCGGTCAGCTAATCCGTTTGCAGTATTGGCTGATTTAAAAAAGAAGAATCAGTAATTTGTTTTTTGTGAGGAGTTACCATGGCAGTTCAGCAAAATAAAAAATCCCCATCCAAGCGCGGTATGCATCGTGCCCATGATTTCTTGACAGCTCCGGCTTTGGCTATTGAGCCTTCAACCGGCGAGCCACATCTGCGTCACCACATTAGCCCAAGCGGCTACTATCGCGGCAAAAAAGTCGTTAAAACCAAGAGCGAGTAATTTCATTGAGCGTTATTTTTGGGCACCGCAGTAAAGCGGTGCCTATAAATACACGTCTTTTCTCAATTTAAGAGGAACGCTCAGTGAATATCACAATAGCAATTGACGCCATGGGCGGTGACCACGGAACACAGGTCACTATTCCAGCAGCGGTAACTTATCTTAAAAAGCATCCCAATGACGTAGTCATTTTGGTTGGATTGCAAAATGAGATCGAAGCGCAACTCAATAAACTGGGTTTCGCCGACAAGTCACGCCTGCGCATTCATCCGGCCAGTGAAATAGTGGGTATGGATGAGTCGCCACAAGTGGTGTTGCGCAGTAAAAAAGACTCTTCCATGCGTGTTGCGATCAACCTGGTCAAGTCGGGTGAAGCCTCGGCTTGCATTAGCGCGGGCAATACCGGCGCATTGATGGCGACCGCCCGATATGTTCTCAAAACCTTGCCCGGTATCGACCGCCCTGCCATTGCCTCATTTTTACCCACTGTAAACGGTCAGGTCTGTATGCTTGACTTGGGCGCCAATGTGGATTGCACGCCTGAACATCTGTTGCAGTTTGCGCTGATGGGTAGCACGCTGGTATCCGCGCTAGAGCACAAAGCGCAACCAACCGTCGGCTTGTTAAACATTGGCAGTGAAGACATAAAGGGTAATGAGGTGGTGAAGCAAGCTGCAGAATTGCTGCGCGCCAGTGATTTATATTTTTATGGCAATGTGGAAGGCGATGATATTTTCAAAGGCGTCACCGACGTGGTGGTGTGCGATGGATTTGTCGGGAATGTGGCGTTAAAAACCGCCGAAGGGGTTGCCAAAATGATGGGCGGTTTCCTCAAGGAAGAATATAGCAGGAGCGTGTTAACCAAACTTGCGGCGCTTATTTCGATGCCGATTCTCAAAGCCTTCAAGCACAGATTGGATCATCGCCGCTATAACGGTGCCAGCTTTCTCGGCCTTAAGGGGATTGTGGTAAAAAGCCATGGATCTGCCGATTCTTTTGCATTCCTGTGCGCCATTGAGCGCGCTGCAGAAGAAGCACGCGGAGGCATGTTGCAACATATCAGCGAGCATGTTGAAAAATGGCACCTTGCCCGTCAACAAAATCCAGGAGAGGCACTTTGATTTATTCAAAAATCATTGGTACAGGCAGCTATTTGCCCGCCAAAGTATTGACCAATTACGATTTGGAAAAAATTGTTGAAACCAGTCACGATTGGATTTTCTCGCGCAGCGGCATCGTGGAGCGGCATATTGCTGCCGATGATGAGCGCGCCAGCGATCTTGCCTTGCATGCCAGTCGCAAAGCAATTGAGGCGGCAGGTATCAGTGCCGATGAAATCGATCTGATTATCGTTGCGACAACTTCGCCGGATATGCCGTTCCCTAGCACTGCGTGCATTTTGCAAGACAAACTCGGCATTACCAACAAATCTCCCGCCTTTGATGTGCAAGCCGTGTGCGGCGGATTTGTGTATGCACTGAATACTGCCAATTTATATATTCGCGGTGGTCAAGCCAAAACGGTATTGGTTGTCGGTACAGAAGTTTTGTCGCGTTTATTGGACTGGACTGATCGTACCACATGCGTATTATTCGGCGACGGCGCGGGCGCTGTGGTTCTGCAAGCATCCGACACACCGGGTATTGTCGCCGCAAAGCTGCATGCGGATGGCAAACATCGCAATATGCTCAAGGCCGATCCGACCATTTCGATGGATGGTCAGGCCGTATTCAAGTTTGCCGTTAAAGTATTAAGCGATGTTGTGGAAGAGGTGCTGGAGGAGCAAAAGCTGAGCGGCTCTGATATTAACTGGCTGGTTCCGCATCAGGCCAATATTCGCATCATCGAAGCGACTGCTAAAAAACTTGGCTTGGGGATGGATAATGTGGTTGTCACCGTGGCCAAGCATGGCAACACTTCGGCGGCCTCTATTCCTTTGGCGTTGGATACTGCGGTGCGCGACGGTCGCATTCAGGCCGGACAAAATATTTTGATTGAAGCTGTGGGTGGCGGATTTACCTGGGGCGCCGTGTTAATTCGCTGGTAGTTTATTCCTAACAAATCAATAAATTAATTTATATCATGACTAATTTCGCTTTTGTATTTCCCGGTCAAGGCTCCCAATCACGCGGCATGATGAACGGTTATGCCGATTTTGCGGCCGTGCGTGACACCTTCACGGAAGCCTCCGACGTATTAAAACAAGATTTGTGGCAGTTGATTAGCGAAGGCTCTGATGTCGAACTGAACGCGACTGTGAATACCCAACCCCTCATGCTGACTGCCGGTGTCGCCGTGTATCGTGCCTGGCAATCGCAAAATGGCGCGCAACCCGGCATGATGGCAGGACATAGTTTGGGTGAATATACCGCACTGGTTGCCGCAGGTGCGCTGAGTTTTGCCGATGCGCTTCCCCTGGTGCGTTATCGCGCCGAATGTATGCAACTGGCGGTGCCGGAAGGCGTGGGCGGTATTGCCGCAATTTTGGGCTTGGATGATGAAACTGTGCGTGCCGTGTGTGTAGAAGGTGCTCAGGGTGAGGTTCTGGAAGCGGTGAATTTTAATTCCCCCGGCCAAGTGGTGATGGCCGGTAATCGCACCGCAGTTGAACGCGGTATGGCTTTGGCAAAAACCAAAGGGGCCAAACGCGCCATTATGTTACCCATGAGCGTCCCGTCGCATTGCAGTTTGTTGAAGGGGGCCGCGGAACAATTGCGCGCCTATCTGCAAAACGTTGCGGTGCAAACTCCGCTAATTCCCGTATTGCATAATGCGGATGTTGCTTCATACAACGATGCGGCTGCTATCAAAGACGCTTTGGTAAGGCAGTTGTATTCACCGGTACGCTGGGTAGAAACTGTGCTGGCTTTTGGTAAGCACGGTATTACACATAATGTGGAATGCGCGCCCGGCAAAGTATTGGCAGGATTAAATAAACGCATTGATGTCAACCAACAAGCTTTAGCAATCAATGACGGAGAGGCGTTAAAGACAGCTTTGACTGCACTCGCTTAAGATAATTGCAAATATAATCAATAAGCTGCAATACTGATTTAATATTTAACTTTTGAGGTTCGTATGACGCTAACAGGACAAATAGCATTAGTGACAGGCGCATCGCGCGGCATCGGCCAAGCGATTGCTTTGGAATTAGGCAAGCAAGGCGCTACTGTCATTGGTACCGCAACTAGTGATAATGGAGCTCAAGCAATCAGTAGCTATTTGCAGGCAGCCGGTATTAAAGGCAAAGGTTATGCCTTAAACGTAAACGACCCAGCGCAGACTGAGCTGGTGCTGGGTGAGTTACGCAAAGAATTCGGCGAGATATCTATTCTGGTAAATAACGCCGGCATCACCAAAGATAATTTATTGGCGCGCATGACCGACGAGGAATGGGACGATGTGTTATCCACTAATCTTAAATCGGTATTTCGTTTAAGTCGCGCAGTCTTGCGCGCCATGATGAAAGCACGCAGCGGCCGCATCATCAATATATCTTCGGTTGTCGGCAGCATGGGCAATCCGGGGCAGGCAAATTATGCAGCCTCCAAGGCGGGAATGGCAGGCTTTTCCAAATCCCTCGCCCAGGAGATTGGCAGCCGTAATATCACGGTAAATTGTGTGGCGCCCGGCTTTATTGATACCGATATGACTCTTGCATTAGGCGAAGAGCAGCGCACAAAATTAGTCGAGCATGTGCCGCTAAAGCGGCTCGGTAAGCCCGAAGATATCGCGGCAAGCGTGGCTTTCTTGGCCGGCCCCGGTGCAGCCTATATCACCGGTGTCACCTTGCATGTTAACGGCGGGATGTACATGGAGTAATCAAGCAGTTTGGAAATTGGCGCGAGTTTGGTAGAATGCTCGCGCTGTTTGTTTTTTTAATTTTATAAGGGAGTACCAAATGTCGAACATCGAACAACGCGTGAAAAAAATCGTAGCTGAGCAACTCGGCGTAAATGAATCCGAAGTCAAGAATGAATCTTCATTCGTCAACGACTTGGGTGCCGACTCACTCGATACAGTTGAATTGGTGATGGCGCTGGAAGAAGAATTCGGTTGCGAGATTCCCGATGAAGACGCAGAAAAAATCACCTCTGTGCAGCAAGCGATTGACTACGTCAACGCGCATCCAAAATAATTTTCAAAGCAAAATAAAACCATAGATACACCCCCTTGAATATACAAATGTCTGGGCAGCTCGCTGTCTTGATCAGTTAGTCATTTGTTGCTGGACACAAGATCCTCATCGGGGTGTAATTTTTGGTAATAGTTCTATGGGATATTCATCCTGTTTCGTTGTTTCTTTCCAATTGAATGGAGACTAGATTGACTAAACGCAGAGTTGTTGTGACCGGCTTGGGTATTGTTTCGCCTGTAGGTGTGGGTGTATCCCAAACATGGAAAAATATTGTGGCAGGTCAGTCTGGTATTTCCCGAATTACCCACTTTGATCCCACTGCATTTGCATGCCAAGTAGCGGGTGAGGTTAAAGACTTTGACGTTACGCAGTTTTTGCCGGCAAAAGATGCGCGACGCATGGATCGCTTTATCCATTTTGGCATGGCAGCCGGAATCGAAGCTTTTAAAGATTCAGGTCTTGAAGTGACCGAACAAAACGCCGAGCGCATTGGCGTATGTGTCAGCTCCGGCATTGGCGGTTTGCCGATGATCGAAGATACCCACAACGATTATCTGGGGGGCGGTCCACGCAAGATATCGCCATTTTTCATTCCCGGCACCATTATCAATATGATTTCCGGCAATCTGTCGATTATGTACGGATTGAAGGGGCCCAATTTTGCCGTGGTTTCCGCCTGCACAACCGGCACACACAGCATCGGTGAAGCTGCCCGTATCATCGAATACGGCGATGCGGATGTCATGCTGGCGGGCGGTTCTGAAGCCACAATTTCACCGCTGGCCATCGGTGGCTTTGCCTCAGCCAAAGCACTTTCCACGCGCAACGATGATCCCGCCACTTCCAGTCGTCCCTGGGACAAAGATCGCGACGGCTTTGTGATGGGTGAGGGCGCCGGCGTATTGGTGCTGGAAGAGTATGAGCACGCCAAAGCGCGCGGAGCCAAAATTTATGCGGAAGTTGCCGGTTACGGTATGAGCGCCGATGCGTATCACATGACTTCACCGAGTGCGGATGGTCCCAAACGCAGCATGGTGAATGCGTTGCGCAACGCAGGAATAACTACCAGCCAGGTGCAATACGTCAATGCGCACGGCACCTCCACCCCGATGGGCGACAAAAATGAAACAGAGGCGATTAAGTTGGCCTTTGGTGATGACGCCAAAAAATTAGTGGTGAACTCCACCAAGTCAATGACCGGCCATTTGCTGGGCGGCGCTGGCGGTGTGGAATCCTTGTTCTGCGTGTTGGCGATTCATCATCAGATTTCTCCACCCACGATCAATATATTCGAGCAAGACCCCGAATGTGATCTGGATTATTGTGCCAACACCGCGCGTGATATGAAAATTGATGTCGCCGTTAACAATAATTTCGGGTTCGGCGGAACCAACGGCTCGCTGGTATTCCGTAAAATCTAGGTTTGATACGTCGCCGTGACTACGCTGATCAACGGAAGTCCGAGTGACACGATTAGCGTCACTGATCGTGGCCTTCTCTACGGCGACGGTGTATTTAGAACCTTTGCGCTAAAAAATATCCTTATTAATCAATGGCATAGGCATTATGCCAAGCTGGTGCATGATTGTCACGCAATCAACCTGCCTTGCCCGTCAGGCTCACTGCTACAGTCGGAAATTGCCAGTCTCACGCAAAACACCCCGTCAGCCGCAATTAAAATCACCATCACGCGGGGTATGTCACAACGCGGCTATACTCCTGCCGCGTCTCCCCAGGTCACCCGAATCATCAGCGTCAGCCCGCTCCCCGACTATCCTGAGTTATTTTACCAGGCGGGCGTGCGCGTGCATCTGTGCCAATTGCGTCTGGGGCATCAGCCACGCCTAGCCGGAATTAAGCATTTAAATCGTTTGGAAAATGTCATGGCCGCCGCAGAATGGAGCGATCCGGATATTGCCGAAGGAATCTTGCTGGATCAATCCGGCAACGTCATTGAAGGGGTACGCAGCAATCTATTTATGCTTAAACAGGGTGTATTATTTACGCCCGATCTTACCCAATGCGGTGTTGCGGGCGTGCAACGAGAACGAATTATTGCCTGGGCAGAACAGCAAGGAATCGTGTGTAAAATTCAAGAAATTAGCCTTGAGCAACTTCAGCAAGCAGAAGAAATATTTCTGGTGAACAGCATCATCGGCTTGTGGCCGGTACGTGAAATGCCGGGGTATCAATGCAACTATCACCCCATGGCACATGCAATCAAGGCTTGGCTGGACAATGAGATCCTTTAAAAATTTATTGTTCTGGCTTTTTATCCTCGCGGTGTCAGGCATCGGCTTGGCCGGATATTACGCGCTACACCAGCTCCCCATTAGCCCCTTGCCGTTTGATTTTGAGCTCAAACAAGGCAGCAGCCTGAAGAGTGCCGCTCGCCAAATGCAACACGCCGGGGTGATAAAACATGACTGGATGTTTGTTTTATTGGCGCGCAGTCTGGGCAAAGCCAAGCATATCAAGCCGGGCAATTACCAGCTGGATACGCCGCTTAATCCACTGCAATTGCTCAACATTATTAGTCAGGGCAGAGTCGAGCAAACCGAAATAACCATTATCGAGGGTACTGCATTCAAGCAGCTGCGTGCGGCATTAAATGCCAATTCGTCGATCCGGCATGACTCGCTCAAATTATCCGAGGCGGAAATATTGCAGCGCATCGGTGCGACCGAGCAATTCGCTGAAGGCTTGTTTTTCCCCGATACCTATAATTTAGGGACGGGGAGCAGTGATCTTGCCGTTCTGAAACGTGCCTATCAACTTATGCAGCGCAATTTGCAGCAAAGCTGGAAAAATCGTGACGCAAACCTGCCGCTGGAAACCCCCTATCAAGCATTAATTTTGGCGTCTATCGTCGAAAAGGAAACCGGCAAAGCGGGTGATCGTCCCATGATTGCATCGGTCTTCATAAACCGTTTAAAAATTAATATGCCGTTGCAAACCGACCCGACGGTAATTTATGGGCTGGGCGATAGATTTGACGGCAATTTGCGCAAAATTGATTTACTAACCGACTCTTCGCATAACACCTATACACGGCCAGGCCTTCCACCCACGCCCATTGCTTTTCCGGGTTTAGCCGCACTGCAAGCCACGCTACATCCGGCAAACTCAAAAGCGCTGTACTTTGTGGCCAAAGGCGACGGAAGCTCATATTTCTCCAGTAACTTAAACGAACATATTAATGCGGTTAACAAATATCAAAAATGACAAAAGCTAAATTTATTACCTTTGAAGGTGTCGATGGCGCGGGTAAAAGTACCCATTTGGACTGGTTTGCCAATGCCTTACAGCAACGCGGCATTGATCTGTTGGTCACGCGTGAGCCGGGCGGCACCCCGTTGGGAGAACGTCTGCGTGAATTACTATTACACCATCCCATGCACGCGGAAACCGAGACGCTGCTGATGTTTGCCGCGCGCCGCGAGCATGTAGAGCAAGTCATTCGTCCGGCACTCAAGCGCGGAACTTGGGTCATCTCCGACCGCTTTAGCGATGCCAGTTTTGCCTATCAGGGCGGGGGGCGTGGCGTGGCACTCGACAAACTGGAACAGTTGGAACAATGGGTGCACGCTGACTTGCAACCCGATCTGACATTGCTATTTGACATTCCCATTGAAGTGGCGCGCCAACGCTTGGCAAATAATGTTTCTCTGGATCGTTTTGAGCAGGAGCAAGGCCAGTTTTTTGAAAAAGTACGCCAAGCTTATCTGGCGCGGACTCAGAAAAATCCGTCCAGATTTGCCATTATTCGTGCAGAAAATAGCCGGGCGGACGTGCAGAATAATCTAGAACACATCATTTCGACATTGTGAAAGGTGCCGCTAAAAATCCAATTTTCGACGCTAGGCAAAGCGCGAACAAAAAATTAGGACGCAGCATATGCATGATATGTAAGGAGTAATTTTTTGTGAGCAACGCAGCATCGCGAAGTAAATTTAATTTTTAGAGGTACCTGAAATGAAAAATACTTACCCCTGGTTGGAGAGCGCCTGGCAAAGCTTGCAAGGACTTAGAGCGCGTTTACCGAATGCAATACTGATCAAAGGTGCGCAGGGAATTGGCAAGTTTGATATGGCCGTCAGCTTTGCGCAATCCATCCTCTGTGAAGCTCCCCTGGCCTCGGGGTTGCCCTGCAAACAGTGTGATTCTTGCCGCTGGTTTGAACAGGGCACTCATCCCGATTACCGTCTGGTGCAACCCGATGCCATTACGAGTGCAGAAGAGGGCAGTGAAACAGCAGAGGAAACTGTAAAAAAGAGCGGAAAAAAACCTTCACGTGAAATCGGTGTTGAACAAATTCGTGCGTTGAGCAATTTCTCGAATCTATCTTCGCACCGCGGCGGTTATCGCATTGTGCTAATTCATCCCGCCGAAACCATGAATAGCAACTCAGCCAATGCTTTGCTCAAAACACTCGAAGAGCCGACAGCTAACTTGTTGTTTATATTGATAACTCATAAACCGCAACAATTGCTCCCCACGATATTAAGTCGTTGCCTGAGTTTAACGGTCAATACGCCGGATCAAGCCGCGGGAATAAGTTGGCTAAAAGCGCAAGGATTGCCCAATCCCGAACAAGCACTGGCACGCAGCGGGTTTGCGCCGTTGCAAGCTTTGCGTAACGAGGAAGAGGGCGACAACTCGGAAGATATCAACGTGTTGCTGGCAGCCATCCAACGTCCCGCCCAATTTGATGCCTTGGACTTGGCCGAAAAGCTACAGCGTTCCGCACCCGGTCAAGTCGTCAATTGCCTGCAGCAATGGTGCTATGACTTGGCAAGCGTCAAGTTGACCGGTAGCGTGCGCTATTTTCCCGCGCAAAAAGAGACGCTAACCCGACTTTCCGGCAACATTTCCTCGATGCGTTTATTGCACTATCAAAAGGACTTGTTGGAAGCCAAGCGTGCCGCCTTTCATCCGCTCAATCCCAAGCTGCAATTTGAAGCGATCTTGTTATCTTATCGTCAGATTTTCCCTTGAGTACCTATGTTTATTGACTCGCATTGCCACCTTAACTTCCCGGAACTCGCAGAAAATATTGATGAATTACTCGCCAATATGGCAAGCAATAAGGTCACACACGCCTTATGTGTTTCGGTGGATCTGAGCAAGTTTTCACAAATTATCGACCTCGTTGCGCCGCATGACAATCTCTATGCCTCCGTCGGCGTTCATCCGGACTATGAATTAATAGATGAATGTAATCAAGAAGATATAATAAGGCTCGCGGCACACCCCAAGGTGATTGCAATAGGTGAAACCGGCTTGGATTACTATCGTTTACAGGGGGATTTGGAGTGGCAGCGGGAGCGGTTTCGCGTACACATTCGCGCCGCCCGCGAGTGCAAAAAGCCCTTGATCATTCATACGCGCTCAGCTGCACCTGACACCTTAAAAATTATGCAGCAAGAAAACGCCAGCGAAGTGGGTGGCGTGATGCATTGCTTTACCGAAAATCTTGAAGTGGCTCAAGCCGCGATTGAAATGGGATTCTATATTTCCTTTTCGGGCATCATTACTTTTAAAAATGCCCTGCAAATTAAACACGTTGCTGCCGCTATTCCGCTGGAAAGAATACTCATTGAGACCGATTCACCCTATTTGGCCCCGGTTCCCTTTCGCGGCAAACTCAACCAACCCGCTTACGTTAAACATGTCGCCGAAGAAATCGCAAAGTTGCGCGGCATTACCGCTGAAGAAGTAGGGCAGACAAGCAGTGATAATTTTAAGCGATTGTTTAAATTGCACTAATTAACGCCGCGATTGCGTATAGAAATTAAGAAATTTTCTATATATCCGATTGTGAAAACAACTACTCGATCTACAGCAAAACTTGACGGGTCTCAGAAAAATAGCGATAAATCCCGGCTTCAATTTGTGGGTCAATCATCTCATCCGGCCGCAACCCGTGCGGGCAGGCGAGTTGCGGTGAGGTGCCAAACAGGCGGCATATCAGCGGGCGTTCCGCATAAACTTCGCATCCATTTTTTCCGAGATAAGGGCAGTTCAGCTCAGCAAGGGCAGCCTCATGTTCCACCAAACTTTTTTCCGGCAGTCGCGCAATTTCTTCAGGAGAAGTTGTCACCGGCCCGCAGCAGTCGTGGCACCCGGGTAGACAGGCGAAGGCGGGAATATGCCTTCTGAAAAAACGGATTTTCTGATTATTGAGGGTCATTTAAAACAGAGTTTGAAACTGCTTGGCTTGGCAAGTTAACAATCATTTTGTGCGACTTTGCGTGGAAGTTCAGGGAATGTGATGCGCTCAAAATTTCCGCATGCTGCTGAATAGTCTGGTGTGACGGAGGGAAATTAGCCTGTTTCACGGCAAATACAATTTTATTCAAACTATCGTCCGCTTCAAGCACGACCACGCGATTAGCAAAACTTTGTTGAATGCGCGTTAAATACTCGCTATACAGCAAATTGCTACCCCATAAATTCACCACCAAAATACCGTCGTCAGCCAGCGATGCAAAACAACGGTCATAAAATTTTTGGCTGCCGAGCTGGGAGGGCATGCCGCCGGCATCGAAGCCGTCCACCATTAACACCTCTAATTTATTGTTTTTGTTTGAAATATATTCCGCACCGTCGCCAACTAGAATTTTAAAGCGCGCATCGTCGGGCGGAATCGCAAATTCACTGCGCAGCGCAATCACTTCGGGGTTGATTTCAACCACGGTAATGTCAGTCGTCGGCAAATAGCGGTAACAATATTTGGCGAGGGAACCGCCGCCCAATCCGATCATGGTGATATGCCTGGGCTGGGGATTAAGCAATAAAAAGCTCATCATGGCGCGCGTGTAAGTCAAAATCAATTCATCCGGTCGCTCAATATCCATCTCGCTTTGCACAGATAAGCGGTCAAAATGTAAGGCGAGAATTCCCTCGCGCTCTTCCAAATAGGGCTTCTCATTTTTTATGGTTTTTGGGGGACGGGCTTTTTGCAGCAGCAATTGCGCAAATTTCCGGTGCAGTGCTTTTGCCAAATGCGCGATTGGATTATTTTTGCTTGACATGGGATGCGGAG
Organism: Gallionellaceae bacterium; assembly: GCA_041660815.1. GTDB lineage: Bacteria > Pseudomonadota > Gammaproteobacteria > Burkholderiales > Gallionellaceae > PALSA-1006. Next base: position 48,620 of record JBAZVN010000016.1, read on the forward strand.
ATCGCGGTAAGAATGCCCTGCAGAATCGCAGTCGGTGTGGGAGGGCAGCCGTTGACCGCCACGTCCACCGGGATAACATTGGCAACCTTTCCGCAACTTGCGTAAGACTCGCCAAAAATTCCGCCGTCGCAAGCACACTCGCCAATTGCCACGACTAATTTGGGTTCGGGGGTGGCGTCATAAGTGCGTTTTAGCGCCACTTCCATGTGGCGCGAGACGGGGCCAGTTACCAGCAACAAATCGGCATGACGCGGACTTGCCACAAATTTAATCCCCAATCCTTCGATGTTGTAATAGGCATTGTTGACTGCGTGTATTTCCAGTTCGCAGCCATTGCACGAACCGGCGTCGATCATGCGAATCGCCAACGCACCGCCGAATATTGCCAGAATTTCGCCTTGCAGGCGTTGCTCGGTAATACGCATCGCTTCATCGGCCTGCGGAGCCGCTTCAGTCTTGATGCCGGTTTTAACGATCTGTTTGAGTATTTGATACATCAGAGGTCGTGTCCTGAATAGCTGAGATTGAAGGATTTATTGATGAGCGGAAAATCCGGCACGATGTTGTTAAGGATCGCATGTTCCAGCACCGGCCAATTTTGCCAAGAAGGGTCATGCGGATGTACCCGGGTTAATTTTCCAGCCGCATCGGTATGGATTGCCATGAATACTTCGCCGCGCCAGCCTTCCACCATACCCACGCCAAAACTATTGGGGGGAAGTTGCTCAAGCGGATAAACATGCACATCTTTACCGAGCAAATTCACCAGAATTTTGCGTTGCAAGCGCAACGATTCAATTAACTCGTCAAAGCGCACGATGACGCGCGCAGCCACATCGCCGTTGCGCGAAATTGCCATCTGCACCTCCAATTGGTCGTAAGGCGCACAGGGAAATTGCACGCGCGCGTCCCATGCCTGAGAGCTGGCGCGTCCTGCCAGCCCACACAAACCAAGTTGTGCCGCAAGCTTGGGCTCAATACGACCGGTTCCGATAAAACGATCTTGCACACCGGCATGCTCTTCATAAATGCCGCGCAAGATTTTGACCTGCTGCTCCAAATGCGCGCACTCCTGTTCGATGATCTGCTTGCCTTCCAGCGACACATCCACGCTGACACCACCGGGAATAATGCAATCCATCAGGTAACGATGGCCAAACAACGCCGCATTGGTACGCAACATTTGCTCTTTCAAAATCCAGAATTGGGCAAAGCCAAATGACAGCGCTACATCGTTGCCAAGGTAACCCAGATCACCGAGATGATTGGCCACCCGCTCCCGCTCCAGAAAAAGCGCGCGCAACCACAGTGCCCGATCAGGCGGGGTTAGATTCGCAATACTTTCGGTCGCCATGGCATACGCCCAGGCATAAGCCACGCTACTGTCACCACTAATCCTTCCGGCAAGTTTTGCGCTTTTTTGCAATACGTTGTTTTCAAATAGTTTTTCTATTCCTTTGTGAGTGTAGCCGAGCCGTTCTTCCAAGCGCAGCACTTTTTCACCCACGATGGAGAAACGGAAATGTCCGGGTTCAATAATTCCCGCGTGTACCGGGCCTACCGGAATTTCATGCACACCTTGTCCATCGACTCGAACAAAATCGTAATTGTCCGATTCTGCGGTGGCACCGGATTCCGCAGTAAAATCTTTGCGCAACGGAAAACTGCCGCTGTGCCATGCCGCATGCCGAAGCCATTTGCGCTGATCATGGCTGCCAAAGGCAACAATACCAAGAAGATCATACAGCGCACGCTGCATGCGATTGGCAGCAGGAAATATCTGGCTGAGGTCGGGAAATGTTGGCGCTTCGGCAGATAAGTTCACGCTAAGACAAACTAATCCCGTTTGATTGACCAAGGCCACCTCTAGCGTGAAACCATTGTCTTGTGCACGCTCATCACAGCCCCACAGCGCAAGCAGTCGCCCCCCGCCGTCCCGCACGCTTTGGCAAATCGGCAATAATTCGACGCTAGAAATCTTGCCGCGCCACGCGGGGATCGGGCCGTTCATGCGCTGCAATTGTAAGTTGGGATGTTTAATCGGCATCGTTTTATCCTAGTAAAGCCGCCGCCTGGCGATACCAGTCGGCCAAATAGGGCGGCATATACAAACCCAGAATCAGCACCAGTAACAAGTGGATAAAAACCGGAATTAATGCAGGAGGATGCGGCAGCGGTTTTGCCGTGGTTTCGCCAAAGACCATCGGTTGGACCTTGCCAAAAATAGCGGCAAAGGCGATGCCCAGAGAGACCAGAAGAATGGGGGTAGTCCACGGATATTCATGCATGGCCGTGGTGATAATCAGAAATTCGCTGGAAAACACCCCGAAAGGCGGCATCCCCAGAATCGCAAAGGTGCCGAGCAGCAGGCCCCAGCCCACGGTGGGACTGACTTGCAGTAAGCCGCGAATACTCTCCATTTGTTGCGTGCCGGTTTTTTGTACGGCATGGCCGACCGCAAAAAAGATCGCCGATTTGGTGAGCGAGTGCATGGTCATATGCAGCAGTGCGGCAAAATTGGCAACCGCGCCGCCCATGCCAAAAGCGAAGGTAATCAGCCCCATGTGCTCAACCGAGGAGTAGGCAAACATGCGTTTGATGTCTTTTTGGCGCGACAGAAACAGCGCGGCAACCAGCACAGAGAGCAAGCCGAATCCCATCATCAGATTGCCCGCGAAGTGCGTGCCCAGCGAGCCGTCCACCAACACTTTGCTGCGCATCACGGCATACAACGCGACATTCAATAATAGGCCGGACAAGACGGCGGAAACCGGGGTCGGCCCTTCGGCATGCGCATCCGGCAGCCAGCTATGCAAGGGCACCAAGCCGATTTTAGTGCCGTAGCCCACCAGTAAAAATACGAAGGCTAGCTTGAGTACGGTGGGCTCCAAATTGCCTTTGACTTCATGCAAATGCGTCCACAACAAGGCGGTGCCACCTTCACCCAACACCCGTTCGGCGGCAAAGTACAACAGGATGGTGCCGAACAGCGCAAGCGCAATCCCCACGCCGCACAGGATGAAATATTTCCACGCCGCTTCCAGGCTGGCCGGGGTGCGATACAAACTCACCAGTAACACGGTGGTTAAGGTCGCGGCTTCCATCGCCACCCAGATGATGCCCATGTTGTTGGTGGTAAGTGCCACCATCATGGTGAAGGTGAACAACTGATACATGCTGTAATACAGATGCAGCATGGAAACGGATAACTTGCCGTGGTGTTGCTCGATGCGCATGTAGGGGCGCGAAAACAGCGAGGTGGTGAACGCCACAAAGGCGGTGAGTGCGACTAAAAATACATTGAACTGGTCAATAAAAAACTGCTCTTTGAAAGCGATTTGCGGGCCGGCATCAATCACCTGAATGGTTAACGCCACCGAGGCGGCAAAAGTACAGGCACTCATCACCGCATTTAGTTCGGCTGCCCAGGCGCGCGAACCGAATACGGCCAACAGCATTCCGCCCAGCAGGGGGGTAAGCAACAGGACGAGTAAATACAGATCAATCATCCTTGAGTTTTTCCATATTAGTGATATCCAGACTGTCAAAGGTTTCGCGGATCTGGAAGAAGAAAATACCAAAGATGAAAGTTGCCACCAGCACGTCCAGCGCAATGCCCAATTCGACTACCAGGGGCATGCCTTGGGTGGCACTGGTCGCGGCAAAAAATAAGCCGTTCTCCAGGGACAGGAAGGCCACCACTTGCGAAATGGCTTTACGTCGGGTCAACATCATCAGCATCGACAGCAATACGCTGGCGAGCGCGATACCGATCAAACCGCGGGTAATGCCTTCGGCCAGTTGTGAGATCGGCGCGGCCAGATTGAAGGCAAACACCACCAAAGCCAGTCCGACCAACATGGTAGTGGGAATGTTGATTAAGGTTTCCACATCCCATCTCACATTGAGTTTGCCAATCAAGCGGTGTAACAGCCACGGCAGGACCAACACTTTTAACAACAGCGTAAGCCAGGCGGAATAATACAAATGATGTTGTCCGGTGCTGAAGGCCACCACAAAAGTACTGAGTGCGAGTAATGCTCCCTGCAAGGCAAATAAATTGATCAATGAAAGAATACGGCGCTGCGCCAACATGGCAAATTCAATCAGCAACAGCAAGGCGGCGAGCAGGTTGACGAATTGCAGTGTTAGTGAAATCGTCATCTCACGCCCCCAGCAAAAAATGAATCAGCAGGCCCAGCACCGCCAGCAAAAAGGCGGTGCCCAAAAATTCCGGTGCGCGAAAAATTCGCATTTTGGCCGAGACGCTTTCCAGTAATGCCAGCAAGGCACCGGCCAACGCCAGTTTCAGCACTAGCGCCACAATCGCCCAAGGCAGTCCCGCCCAATTGCCCACTTCAACAATCCCCTGCGGAAAAAACAGCGCTATCCCGATAGACATATACGCCATTAATTTCAGACTGCTGGCCCACTCGATCAGCGCCAGATGACGCGCCGAATATTCCAGAATCATGGCTTCATGAATCATGGTGAGTTCCAGATGCGTGCTTGGGTTATCCACCGGAATACGCGCGTTTTCTGCCAGCAATACAATCAAAAATGCCAGTCCGGCAAACGCCAGACTCGGATACAAAACAAACGGGTGATGGGCAAAAGTTTCCACAATACGCGGCAATTGGGTGGAATGGCTAATCATGGATGAGGTGAAGAGCACCATCAACAGCGCGGGCTCGGCGAGGAAGGAAACCAGCATCTCGCGGCGCGCACCCAAGGTGCCGAAAGACGTCCCGATATCCATGGCGGCCAAGGCGATGAACACTCGGGCTACGGCAAATACGCCGACCAATGCAATCACATCGGCGGCCTGTGAAAAGGGCAGATCGACCGCAATGATGGGAATAATAGCCGCCGCCAGCCACATACAGCCAAAAACAATGTAGGGCGTCACGCGGAACAGCCACGAAGCGTTGTGCGCCATGACGGCATCTTTATTCAACAACTTGTGCAACACGCGATAGGGCTGCAACACCCCGGCGCCGGTACGATTTTGCAACCATGCTTGACACTGGTTTACCCATCCGGTGAGCAACGGTGCCAGCAGCACAACCAGCAGCAGTTGCGTCAGTTGCAGCAGAGTGGCGTAGATGAAATAAAAATTATCCATATTAAACAAAGGCTAATAGTACAAGCAGGGTAACAAAGGTATAGGTTAGATACAGATGAATACGTCCATGTTGTAACAAGGCAGCCCAGGAGGAGAGCTTTTCCGTTAGCGTGCGAATCGGCAAATACAGCAAGTACCACAGCCTGTCTTCGCTGCGTCCGTGGTAACTAGGGTGTTCATCAAAAGGCGTGGGTAGTTTGTTTTCGATCTTGAAGAAAGGCTCGAAAATGCGCCGAATCGGTTGACCAAAACCTTCGGCAGTATCCTGCATACGCGCGTTCTGTTCGGGAAATCCGCAATCCCAGGCCGGTCCGCGCCGTAATCGGCCATGGTATAAACGGCGTACCAGCAAAATGGTGAGCAGCATCACGCCGACTATTGCGAGCAGGAAATATATCGGACTATAGCTGGCACGGTCAATATCCACAGGTGACAAGAATAGCCAATTTTCGGCGGCATTCCCCAAACCAGATCCCAACAGCAGCAGCGAAACTTGATCAATCCGGCTCACCATCCAAACCGGAGCCAGCCCCAGAGCTACACACCCCAAAGCCAACCAGGCCATTCCGAAGCGTTCCCAGAGACCTGCATCATGGGAGTGCTCCAGGGCTTTTTCACGCGGTTGGCCGAGGAAAATGACCCCGTAAAATTTCACCATCACATAGGCGGCCAGGGCGGCAGACAGCGCAATGACCGCCGCCGCAACCGGCACCAGCATGTTGATATAACTGTTGGGTAAGCCCGGCGATAACAGGAACGCTTGTAGTAACAACCATTCCGATACAAAGCCATTTAGCGGTGGCAAACCGGCAATCGCCAGCACCCCCACCAACATCAACGCTGCCGCCCATGGCATGTGATGAATCAGTCCGCCCATGCGGCCCATATTGCGCTCACCGGTGGCATGCAAAATCGACCCGGTGCCGATAAACAGCAGGCTTTTAAAAAAAGCATGGTTGAGGCTGTGATACAGGGTTGCAGTCAGTGCCAGCGCAGCCAGAGTATCTTTGCCATACACATGAAAAATAAGCGTAAGTCCAATCCCGACAAATAGTAACCCTATGTTTTCAATGGAGGAATAAGCAAGAAGGCGTTTCATGTCGCCTTGGACGGCAGCAAACATCACACCGAATACAGCGGTGATCAAGCCCAGAGCCAAAGCTAGAACTCCCCACCACCACAATTGTGCGCCGAGCAAATCAAAACTGACGCGCAAAATACCGTAGATTGCGGTCTTCAGCATGACGCCACTCATCAGTGCCGAGATGGGCGAGGGCGCTGCCGGATGCGCCTCGGGTAACCAGACATGCATGGGCAAAATGCCAGCTTTAGCACCAAAGCCAAATATTGCCAGAAGAAACGCGACGGATGACCAGAATGGATCAAGCTGTGCCGCGCGCATGGCTTCAAAGGTAAACGCGCCAATACCCTGTCCTCCCTGCATCACGCCAAAGCTCAATAAAATGGCGATCGCGCCAACATGCGCAATGATCAGATACAGGAAACCTGCTCTGCGAATTTCCGGAACATGATGATCGGTGGTTACCAGAAAATAGGAAGATAAGGCCATGACCTCCCACGCCACCATAAACAGGTAGGCATCATCAGCCAGCAACACCAAGCTCATACCGGCTAAAAATAGATGGTATTCAAGCGTCAACAGAGCAAGCGTTTTACCTTCCATAGCGCGGAAATAGCCGACACTAAAAAGAGATACCCCCAGAGAGGCACCGCCTAATAATATTAGAAAGAAACCGGAGAGCGGATCGAGACGCAGATGAAAAGGGAGGTCAGGCAGGCCGAGCGGCAATACGGCGATATTCGGCGTGACAGCCAGCGTCCAGAACCCAGTTGCGGCAATAATCAGCGAACCCAGAGCGCCCAGCGGAAAAATCACGCGCACGATGACGCTTGCTTGGTGCTGCAATGTCAGCGCGACAAATCCCAGCGCAATCCAGAGCATTATTGCGCCACCCGCGATATCCAATGGCAAGATGCTTAAAGCGTCCATTATGGCTGACTGGTTTGCCTTTTAATTGATGGAAGGTGAATTATGCATAAAATTGTTCTTGGCTGCTTGTTTGTTGATGATTAATTTAGCTTTTATGGACTATCAGATTGCAACTCTATACTAATCATATTAACATAGCATTAACATTAAATTAAAATGAAACTATGGAAAACCGAACCGCACGACTCACTTTTTTAATTGATCCGACCAAGAAGACGATATTTGAAGAAATCTGCGCACTCCATGATCAAACCCCATCGCAGGTTGTGCGGCAGATGATTCGCGATTATGTGCGTGAAAATGGCTCTCCTGAACAGATTGCCCGTATGCCCTTGAATGCAAAGTCTGATAAGTAAAATAGTTTCAAAATATATCGCTTATTTTTTGTCGTATTTCCACAAGCTAAAGGGTTATCACACCCAGCCCGAATTGCATAAATAGACACCTCGTACCTGTTTTTTTACGTCAAATTTCCCGTATTTCGATAACCTCTTACTTGAGGAAACGAGTTCCTCTTCGTTTGCTTTTCGCCGACTTTTGTCTTGAGTCATTAATTTGCGGTTGACACCCGATAAAATGCGCGATAAATTACCGACCAGTCAGTCATTAATTAATTTCTATGAAAAAAGCATCCCTATCTGAAGTTCCCAGTCGTCGACGTCGCAAAGAGGCTCGTCCCGCCGAATTGCTCGCGGCGGCATTAGATTTATTCGTTGAACGTGGTTTTTCAGCAACCAAGCTGGACGATGTCGCAGCGCGCGCCGGGGTGTCCAAAGGCACGTTGTATCTGTATTTCACCAGCAAGGAAGAACTGTTCAAGGCCGTCATCCAGCAGGGCATCTTGCCGGTATTGGATAAAGGCGAGGAGATGCTGGCGCAGCATGATGGCGATGCGGCCTCGTTATTGGAGGCGATGCTAATGCGTTGGTGGGAATTGTTCGGTGCGACCGATTTGGCGGGTATACCCAAGCTGATGATCTCGGAGGCTGGTAATTTTCCCGAGGTGGCGCAGTACTACTACGAGAACGTCATCGTGCGCGGTCGCGGCTTGATACGCCAAGTGATCGAGCGCGGCATAGAAACCAAACAGTTTAACGTCGGTGATATCGAGTCGACCATTGATGTGATCCTCGCTCCGCAAATGATGTTGACCATCTGGCGTTACTCCTTGACACCGTGCGACTGCGCTAAACAAGACCCTGAGACCTATCTGCGCACCCACATCGATCTGTTGTTGAACGGCCTGCGTGCCACGGAGAAAAACAAATGAGATATCCGACTATGATCATCGCGGCAACATTGGCGCTCACCGCTTGCAGCAAAGAAGCTCCGCCTGTGGCTAAAGTGGAGCGCCCCGCTTTTACTTTTGTAGTGGACGAATCGGGGGCGGACAGCGCTAATGTCTACAGTGGAGAGATACGTGCGCGACATGAGGCTGTGCTGAGCTTCCGCATCGGCGGCAAGCTCGTCGAACGTCTCGTTGATGCCGGAGCTTTCGTCAAGAAAGGGCAGGTATTGGCCAGGCTTGATGCCGCCGACACCGGCTTGCAGGAGAGTGCCGCCACCGCGCAATACCGTTTGGCCGAAGACGATCTGAAGCGTCATCGCGAACTGCGTGAGCAGGGCTTCATCAGCCAATCTGTGCTGGATGCGAAAGAGACTGCGCTCAAAGCGGCTGCAGCACAGGCGGGACTGGCGCGTAATCAGGCGGCATACACCACTCTCGTCTCCGACCGCGCCGGAGTGGTGTCCGCTACATTGGCCGAAGTCGGACAGGTGGTGAGTGCCGGTCAGCCGGTGGTGCGTGTGGCCCAAGAAGGGGAGCGCGAAGTCGCTGTCGCGATACCCGAGTCGCGTTTTTCCTCATTGAAAGTTGGTATGCCGGTCGAGGTCGATCTGAGTGCAGGCGGAGCCGAAACCAAATATCTCACCGGGCGCTTGCGCGAACTTTCCCCCTCCGCCGATCCTGCAAGCCGCACTTATCCGGCCCGCGTGGTGCTGAACAAAGGGGGAGAAAAAGTGGCATTAGGCATGACCGCGCGGGTGCGTTTCAGCGCGGGCAAGAAAAGAGGTGGTTTCATCGTTCCACTGACCGCCATCTTCCAGCAGGGCGATAAGAGCGCGGTATGGATCGTGGCACAGGATCGCAGTGTGGCTTTGCGTCCAGTCACTGTTGCTGCCTATCGCGACGACGGAGCCTGGATATCCGATGGCATCACGGCGGGTGAACGCATTGTCAGTGCCGGGGTACATAAACTCACGGTAGGAGACAAGATTAAAATCATTCAAGAAGATAAAACGCAATGAACTGGCCCAATCTTTCTGAATGGGCGCTGAAGCATCAACAGATGGTGGTGTATCTCATCATCGTGCTGACAGTGGGCGGGGTACTGTCGTTCTTTAATCTCGGGCGCGGGGAAGATCCCGCTTTCACTTTCAAAGTGATGGTGGTGCGCACTTTGTGGCCGGGTGCGACGGCGCAGGATGTCGAACGCGAGCTGACCGAGCGTATCGAAAAGAAATTGCAGGAGACGCCGTGGGTCGATGTGTTGCGCTCCGCTTCCAAGCCGGGCGAATCGCTGGTGTTCGTGACGCTCAAGGACTACACGCCCAAAGAAGAAGTGCCCGAATCGTGGCGCCAGGTGCGCAAGAAACTGGATGACATCCGCCATACTTTGCCGGCGGGCGTGCAAGGGCCGTTCCCCAACGACGAGTTCGGCGACGTGCAGATCAATATCTTCGCGCTCACGGGCGACGGTTTCGATCTGGCGCAATTGCATCGACAGGCGGACCGTATCGCGCTGGAACTGCGCCGTATCAAGGATGTGAAGCGCGTCGAACTGATTGGAGTGCAGGACGAAAAAATATTCGTCGATGTCGCACCGGATCGCCTTGCCAGTCTGGGAATCTCACCACTGCAAGTGGCGGATGCGTTGCAGAAGCAGAATGCCATCAATCCGGCAGGTTTCATCGAAACAAACAGTGACCGTATCCGTATGCGGGTGAGCGGTGCATTCGACAGCGTGGAGCGTGTGCGCAACACCGACCTGCTGGTGAACGGCCAGCACTTCCGTTTGGGGGACATCGCCAGGGTGAGCCGTAGTCTGGTCGATCCTCCCAGTCCGCAGATGCGCGTGGGCGGACAGCCCGCCATCGGTCTGGGTGTGGTGATGGACAAGGGCGGTAATGTGATCCAGCTCGGCGAGAACCTGCGCCGCGAGATGCAACGCATCGAAGCCGAACTGCCGTTGGGCATTGATGTGCATGTTGTCGCCAATCAGCCTGCGGTGGTGGAAGGTTCCATCAGCCTGTTCCAAAGCTCCCTTGGCGAGGCCATTCTCATCGTGTTGGCGGTGTCATTCCTGAGTTTGGGGATGCGCACCGGTCTGGTGGTCGCACTCTCCATCCCGTTAGTATTGGCGATCACCTTCTTCGCCATGAAAGTGCTGGGTATCGACTTGCAGCGTATCTCGCTGGGCGCACTTATTATCGCGCTCGGCTTGCTGGTGGACGATGCCATCATCGCGGTCGAGATGATGGTGGTGAAGATGGAACAGGGCTGGGACCGTTTCAAGGCGGCAACCTTTGCCTATACCTCGACCGCATTTCCCATGCTAACCGGCACGCTCATCACTGCGGCAGCGTTTACCCCGGTGGGTTTTTCCAAGTCGGCGGCGAGCGAATACACCATATCCATCTTTCAGGTGGTCACCGTCGCGTTGATCACTTCATGGATTGTGGCGGTGGTATTCACTCCCTACATAGGCTACAAACTGCTGGATCCGAAGGCACTCATCGCCAAAGCGCAGAAACACGGCGAGGATATCTACGACACGCCGTTCTACCGGCGTTTGCGTGCAGTGCTGGTCTGGTGTCTGCGCAACCGCTGGAAGGTGATTCTCGCTACGGTGCTCATCTTCGTGTTGTCCATGGTGGCGTTCGGCAAGTTCGTGCAGAAGCAGTTCTTTCCTTCCGCCAGCCGCTTGGAGTTGATGGTAGACGTGTGGTTGCCACAAGGTGCGTCGCTCAAGGCGACTACTAATGAGGTAAAGCGCATCGAGCAATTGCTCAAGGGCGATGCCGCAGTGGACTATTACTCTTCCTACATCGGCAACGGCGCCCCGCGATTCTTCCTGTCGCTCGACCAACAGTTGTTCGCCGACAACTTTGGTCAGTTTGTCATTGTCACCAAAGATCTCGAAGCACGCGAAGACATCAAACGCAGGCTGGAAGAGAAGTTTGCCGGGCCGGAGTTCGCCGACATCCGCGTGCGTGTGGTGCGGCTGGAGAACGGCCCTCCCATCGGTTATCCCGTGCAGTTCCGCGTAATGGGTGACGACCTGGTGAAGTTGCGCGATATCTCCACCGAGGTCGCCACGTTAATGCGCGCGGAGCAAAGCTTGCAGAACGTGAGTTTTGACTGGAACGAGAAAGTGAAGAGTGTACGTGTCGAGGTGGATCAGGACCGGGCACGGCAACTCGGCACCTCCAGCCAGGAGGTCGCACAAGCTTTGCAGGGCTGGCTCAGCGGCATCGCACTCACCCAATATCGCGAGGATGACCGGCTGATCGATGTGGTGTGGCGCGGCTCGTATAACGACGCCCGCTCTTTGGATCGTTTGCCCGATCTCGACATTCCCTTGTCGGGTGGACGCCATGTGCCGCTGACACAGGTCGCCAAACTGGTGCCCGTGCTGGAAGAAGGCATCATCTGGCGGCGCAACCGGCTGCCCACCATGATCGTGCGCGCCGACATGGCGGATGCCACGCAACCCGCCACCTCATCGGAACGGCTGAACAAACAACTGGATGCTGTGCGTGCCAAATTGCCCACCGGATTCCGTATCGAGATGGGCGGCAGTGTCGAGGAATCAGCCAAAGGATCGACTGCCATCGCTGCGGTGATGCCACTGATGCTGGTCGGCGTCATCACCCTGCTGATGATCCAGTTGCAAAACATCAGCCGTACCGTAATGGTGCTCCTCACCGCGCCGCTGGGGCTGATCGGTGTGGCGTTGGCCTTGCTGATATTTCAGGTGCCGTTCGGCTTTGTTGCCAATCTGGGTTTCATCGCGCTGGCCGGCATGATTATGCGCAACTCGGTGATACTGGTTGATCAAATCCGCCAGGACGAAGAAGCGGGCAAGCCGCTATGGGAAGCCATCATCGGCTCCACCGTGCGGCGTTTTCGTCCCATCGTGCTCACCGCTGCGGCGGCCATCTTGGCCATGATTCCTTTGACACGCCAAGTGTTCTGGGGGCCGATGGCGGTGTCCATCATGGGCGGATTGATTGTCGCGACCTTGCTCACTTGCCTGTTTCTGCCCGCACTGTATGCTGCGTGGTATCGGGTGAAAGAGTAGGGGTGCTGAAAAAACACGAAGCAGCAGGCCGCAGTCGCGAAAGGAATTGGCAGGATTCGTGGAGTTCGCGTCTGAAGCAGCTCCCACAGGGGCGGTGATTTTCGTGGGAGCGATTTTAGTCGAAAAAGAGATTGGCGAGGCTTAACGCTGCTGTGCCTTCATAATCTTCGGCAGGTTGATTTCAATCCAGTCGGTCAGTGCTTCAACCTGTTTGCCGACTCCCATACCCAGTGGCGTTAACGAGTATTCCACATGAGGCGGCACTACCGGGTGTGCTACCCGGTTGATGAAACCGTCTTGCTCCAACTGCTGTAGCGTTTGCGCCAGCATTTTTTCGCTCACTTCCCCCACCTTGCGGCGCAGTTCGCTAAAACGGTGCGTTCCCTCCATCAATGCGACCAGCACCAGCACTCCCCAGCGGCTGGTGACGTGCTTGAGGATTTCACGCGAAGGACATTGCACAGCGAAAATTTCGCCGCGGCGCATTTTTGCGGACAGTTTTGGGGTAGCTGTTAGTATCATGACACTAACCTTTAGGTGCGTACTTACGAAAAGTCATTATAAGGGATATTCTTCGCATCTCTAACTTGATTAACTCGCGAAGAAAGGAAATACCATGATCGTCGTAACTGGAGCTACCGGACAATTGGGGCGTTTGGTCATCGCATCGCTGCTGAAAAGAACCACAGCATCCAACATTGTTGCCGCCGTGCGCAATGTGGAAAAAGCCAAGGACATCACCGCGCTGGGCGTGCAAGTGCGTCAGGCTGATTACAGCCAGCCCGCAAGCTGGGATGCCGCAGTAAAGGGGGCGGACAAAGTGCTGCTGATTTCCTCCAGTGAAGTTGGGCAGCGCACGCAACAGCACCGCAGTGTTATCGATGCCGCGAAACGTGCGGGCGTCAAACTGCTGGCTTATACCAGCGTGCTGCGCGCCGACACCTCCGTGCTGGGTTTAGCCGCCGAACACAAAGAAACCGAAGCGTTGCTACGCGCGTCCGGCGTACCTTTTGTGTTGCTGCGCAACGGCTGGTACACCGAGAACTACGCTGCCGGTATTCCCACCGCATTGTCGCTGGGGGCGGTGTATGGCTGCGCGGGCGATGGCCGCATTGCATCGGCCACCCGTGCTGACTACGCCGAAGCCGCAGCCGTCGTTCTGACCTCCGATAATCAAGCTGGCAAGACCTATGAACTGGCCGGTGACAGCGCCTTCACCCTGAGCGAATTCGCCGCAGAAATCTCGCGCCAGAGCGGTAAAGTCATTGGCTACGTAAATCAGCCGGAAGCGGAATACAAGAAGGCATTGCTCGGTGCGGGTCTACCGGATTTTCTCGCTGAACTGCTGGCAAATTCTGACACGGGCGTTGCCAAAGGCGCGCTTTTCGATGACGGACACCAACTGAGCAAGCTCATCGGCAGAGCAACTACACCCCTGGCTACGGCAGTCAAAGCGGCTCTATAAGGAGCGGGGCAGGCTGCGGCCTGTTAACGAGACTACACAAATCAGATGGCAGCTGCTTAGGACATAACGGAATACATCGTTGGGTTTTACAATTGCGTGCGACTGCATTCACCCTGGGCAATTTGCCACCGATGATTTACGAAAGGGGAATGGCAGCAAAAGGACTTATTGAAGTGTCAGAAAATACTTAACCACGACAAAGAACATCCTTAGCGTAAAACAGGATTTTCCTGAGGGACATTTAGTAAATAGTGTAATGATTTGAATGAGATAATCTAAAGTCAAATACCCTTGCAGTCTTTATTATTATGACTTTCTCATATTCAGGTTTTACTTCCCCGCAACAACGGCGTCGTCATTTGCTGGCCGAGATTACACAAGATGCGGCGATGACTCCGATCGATACCGGGTGCTGCGTTATTTCTCAAAAAGTCATGACGGCGTTGGGCAAGGTGGATAGAGGCCGTTTTGTGCCCGACGAGCAGTCTTGTTTTGCCTATGAAAATCATCCGTTGCCGATTGGCTTTAACCAGACTATTTCCCAGCCGTACATTGTGGCTCTGATGACCGACTTGCTGGATCTTCAGCCGGATGATCGAATCTTGGAGATCGGCACGGGATCGGGCTATCAGGCCGCCGTTTTATCAGAATTGGTGGCGCAAGTTTATTCGGTGGAAATAATCGAAGCGCTGGGAAAACAGGCGAAGGCAAAACTGGCGAACATGGGTTATAAAAATGTGTCAGTGAAAATCGGCAATGGACGGGAAGGCTGGCCGGAATTCGCGCCATTCGATGCAATTATGGTAACTGCAGCCCCCCGTGAGCTTCCACCGGAGCTGGTGCAGCAAGTTAAAATCGGCGGGAAAATTATTGTTCCGCTGGGTTCCCAATTCGGCTATCAGGAATTGGTGCTGATGAGTAAAAATGAAAATAACCAGCTCACCCTGAGACATGTCTTGCCGGTGAGTTTTGTACCGCTGACGGGTGACGATTGAATTACAATTTGAACTTCTGTTTTACTTACGAAATATTCAAATGCCGATCACCCTGCTAACGCCCGACTTACTCCGCTTGTCCATCCCTCCCGAGTCCCTCGGATTTTCCGATACCTCCGAACTGGTAGAAAACGCCTTGCCGTGGATCGGGCAGGAGCGCGCGGAAATGGCGGCACGCTTTGGCTTGGGCATGGATCAGCAAGATTACAATTTATTTGTCCTGGGCGGTGTCGGAAGCGGGCGCGCTTCACTTCTTAAAAAAGCCATGCAAGACGCGGCAACCGGCAGAATGGTGCCACCCGATTTGTGCTATCTGCACAATTTTGCCACACCGGAAAGACCGCAAGCGCTGCGCTTGCCCGCCGGACAGGGACGCCAGTTGCGTGAACTCATGGCGCAACTGGTCAAGTCAATACAAACTGAAATTCCGCAACGCTTGGAGGGGCAGGATTTCAAAGCGGAAAGTGAGCGCATTGAAAAAACCTACAAAGCAGAAGAATCAAAAAATTATGCAGAGTTGGAGGCATTTAGCGAGGCACGTAATTTTACCCTGCGCCGCGATGCGGGACGACTGGTGTTCACTCTGTTGGGTGAAAAAGGGCATACCTTGACCGAAGATGAAGTCGTGGTTTTATCCAAAGATCGCCGCGCAGAAATTGAGCAGGCCGAGCAGGAATTGCGTAGCGAGATCACCCGCTATTTTGAAAAAACCCGTCCCATGGAACGTGTGATGAACGAAGCCTTGGCGGCGTTGCGTCGCCAAGTGGTTAAGCCGCTACTGGATCAGGCCTTGCAGGAAATTCGTATCGCCTTAAAAAAACAGATTAAAGATGCCACAAAACTCAATACCTATCTGGAAAATGTGGCGCATGATGTATTGGAACATGTTGAATTATTTAAGGTTTTAGATTCTGATGACGAGTTGCGACTGGAGGCGTTGACTACGGTACTGGCCCGTTACCGGGTAAATTTAATTGTAGACAACGCAGGCCTGCAGGGTGCGCCGGTGATCGTTGAAGACAATCCTTTATTCCGCTCATTGTTTGGCAGTATTGAATACCAGTCTGAAAATGACGTGCTGGTCACCGACTTTACCCGCATCCGCGCCGGTAGCTTGCTTAAAGCCCATGGCGGATTTCTGATGCTGCATCTGCGCGATTTATTTGCCGACGGCTTGGTATGGGAAAAACTGCGGCGCTTTTTGCGCAGCGGTCGCTTGCAAATTGAAGAACCGGGCACCGCCTTTGCGCCGATCGCCGCCGTGTCGCTTGAGCCGGAAGCACTGGATGTCGATGTCAAAATTATTCTGATCGGTTCACGCGAACAATATTACGAACTTCAGGAAGCCGATCCTGAATTTGCGCGCCGCTTCCGGGTAAAGGTTGACTTTGCCGAAAGTTTTTTGTCCGGCGAAACAACGCGTCGCGCGTCGGCGATCTTCGTTGCCCACACTTGCCGCGATTTGGGGCTGCCGCATTTTTCTGCTGCCGCGGTGGCACGCATGTTGGAAGACGGGCACCGCGAGGTGGATGATCAATCGCGGCAAAGCGCGGTCTTTGCGCGCGCCGAGGCACTGTTGATGGAAAGTGCGGCAATTTGCCGGGCGCGATCCGCGCGCTTGGTTGAAGTGCAGGATGTGGATGCGGCATTGCTGGCGCGTACCCGGCGTCATGATTATCCCGATCAGCGTTTACAAGAAGCAATCGCCGAAGGAGATTTGTTGATCACCGTTCACGGCGAAAAAATCGGGCAACTGAACGGTTTGAGCCAAGTGGATTTCGGCGATTATCGTTTTGGCTTTCCGTCACGCATCACCGCACACACCTTTGCCGGCGAAGAAGGGCTGCTCAACATCGAGCGTGAAGTGGAAATGTCCGGGCCGATCCACGACAAAGCCGTGTTCATTTTACACAACTACCTGTCCGCATTATTTGCGCATATCGCACCGCTGGCACTCAATGCTTCCATTGTTTTTGAACAGGAATATAGCGGCGTGGAAGGGGATTCGGCGTCCTGCGCGGAACTGTATGTGTTGCTCTCCTCTTTATCCGGCCTGCCGCTGAAGCAGGGTATTGCGGTGACCGGCGCACTTAACCAGCACGGTGAAGTATTGCCGATTGGCGGACTCAACGAAAAAATCGAAGGCTACTTTAAAGTGTGCGAAAAATTCGGTCTGGACGGAACGCAGGGCGTGCTCATACCCCAGCGCAACCGCCGCCATTTAATGCTTGAACAGAAAGTGGTCGATGCAGTTGCACGCGGAATGTTTCATATTTATACAGTGGCGCATGTGAGCGAAGGAATCGAATTGCTGACCGGGGTACCGGCGGGGACTGCCAATGCGACCGGCAATTATCCGCGCGACAGCGTGCTGGGCCATGCCCAAAAAACTTTGCAGTCCTATCGTCGCGCGTGCAATGCCGCCGCGCACCCTAAAACCGGCAATAAGCGTGCTGCGTGAGGCGAGAACTGCACCTCGCTGCATTATGCAAAATATTATCCGTAAAAAATGAATGAATTAATTATCCGGAAATTTGCATCGTAGCGCTTGTTTTCAACAAATACTGAGGGTATTCTGCAGCTCCGCATTGCTGCGGGTATTTTTTTGGATACCTTTTATCGCTACCCGGCGTGTTGATAGATCAAAAAACTTAAAATAAATATGACGGGGCATAAATAATTCAGATTCTTCCTTGTGTGCGGGATTAAATTCTGATTTTTTATACCCCAAAGAAAGTGCAAAGAAAGTGCGCGGTTTTGCGCACTGATTAGGAGAACAAGGCATGAACCGATTGTCTGCCTTTATTGTGGTTGTATCTCAGGTATTGGCATCTATAGCTGTAACTTACGCCGCGCCTATGCTTGAGGAAGATGAAGAATTAGCGCTGGCTTACGGTGATAAATCTTTCATCTCGATTGCTACCGGCAGCCAGCAATCCTTGCGCCGCGCCCCCTCCGTAGCAACCGTGGTAACAGCGGAAGACATCAAAGCCATTGGGGCAACTAATTTGGATGAGGTGTTGGAAACGGTGCCGGGTATTCATGTTTCGCGCACCTCGATACGCTATATGCCTTCCTATGTGATACGCGGCATTTTCTCGGGAGTAAGCTCGCCGCAGGTTTTGCTCCTGCAAAACGGTATTCCCACTACCACCATGTACAGCGGAGACAAGGGAAATGCCTGGCTCAATGTTCCGCTTGAAAATATTGCCCGCATCGAAATCATTCGCGGCCCCGGATCAGCGCTGTTCGGTGCGGATGCCTATGCCGGGGTGATTAATATCATGACTAAATCTGCTATCGATACGCCGGGTACAGAATTTGGTATACGTGCGGGTTCTTTCAATACTCAAAATGCCTGGGTACAACATGGTGGCCAATGGGGGGACGTCGAAATGGCGGCCTATCTGAATGTCGGCACCACCGACGGTTACAAGGAAATTGTTCAGGCCGATGCACAAACACTTAAAGATAAAAGTTCCGGTGTAGCCCCCGTCAGCCTCGCGCCGGGATCAGTTAATACCGGCAATGAATCAATCGATGCAAGTTTAAATATTTCTTACGACAAGTGGCGCCTGCGTAGCACCTATAAACTTCGCGACAGAGTGGGCTCGGGGATCGGCATTTCTTCGGCACTAGATCCAACCGGCTATACTCGGGCTGAAGTGGTCGGTGGTGATATTTCGTGGAATGACCCTCTGTTTGCCCGTGATTGGAGCGTGGGGACGATTATCTCAATGCAACACTACTCATCTCTGCAACCCAATAATCTGCAACTTTATCCGGCGGGAAGCAAGTTCGGCAGCAACGTCTTTCCAAATGGAATAATCGGAGGGCCGAACTCATGGGATCAACAAATCAGGCTGTCCGGCAACGCCACTTATTCCGGGTTTGAGCGCCACAGTTTGCGCTTGGGGATGGGATACGATAATCTTGATCTGTATAAGTCCAAGACAATCAAAAATAACCTGCTGAATGCCAATGGCGCTCCCACTCCCGATTTGGCATTTAATAATGGGATAGCTGTCGACTATACCGGCAGGCAACCCTTTATTACACCACACCTGCGCAAAGTGAGTTATCTCTATGCTCAGGACGAGTGGAGTTTTGCACGCGATTGGACACTCACAGCCGGAGTGCGTCATGACCGATACTCCGACTTTGGTAACACCACGAATCCGCGCTTGGCGCTGGTATGGGATACCACGCTCAATTTTACAAGTAAGCTACTTTACGGACAGGCTTTTCGCGCCCCCTCATTCAATGAACAATACGGCATTAATCCGGTGGTAAATGGCAACCCCAATCTAAAACCGGAATCGATTCAGACAGTTGAGGCGGCTTTTTCCTGGCAGGCACGCGGAGATACTCTGGTGAATCTGAGTATATTTCACTACCAGATGCAAGACATGATCGGCTTGCTACCTAACCCGGCTCCGGCTTTGGGGAAAACCTATAACAATATTGGCAAGCAATATGGCAACGGTCTTGAGTTGGACGCAGCATGGGATGCCGGGCGTAACATTAAATTGACAGGTAATTATTCCTATCAGGAATCTATCGACGAAACGACCAAGCAAGACGCCGGTTATGCACCGCATCATCACCTATATTTGCGGGGGGATTGGCGCTTTGTCAGCGGCTGGCTCAGCAGTGCCCAGTTCAACCGCATCGCAGATCGCCGACGTGCTGCGGGTGATAATCGTCCACGTGTACCGGACTACACCACAGTGGACTTAAGCATGGGCACTATTCCTGACAATAATCACTGGGATTTTACAGTTTCAGTTCGCAATCTTTTGGATGCAACAGTATTGGAACCCAGCCTTGCCCCGGGCACTGCTATCCCCAACGATTTGCCCATGGCACCACGCGCTGTGTGGTTGCAGGCAGTTTACAAGCTATGAAGCTGCAGCGAACATCAGATTTCTCGGCTGAAAATGCGCGGTCTGAAATCACAACCAGTTGTATAAAGTCAATTATGAATATTTTTTCTAATCCTCTTCGTATTAATAGTCCGGTCAGTTTACTGGCGGGAGTAGTGTTGTTGCTAAGTGTTGCGCTTCCGGCGGGGGCAAATTCATTCGAAACCGGCCTGCCACCTGATTACAACGTACTGTCTCAAGAGAATTATATTAATTTAATCAATGAGTTAATTGATGACCGCGATATCGCTGTTATTCCAATACATATTGCGGATTCCGTTGTCGCCACCGCAACAAAAAATCTAAACCATAAGATTGCCGAGGCTGCGGTCGGCACTATTGCGGTGATCTATCCCGACATTGGCGAGCCTTATCGCAGTGTATTTGCCCAAATCATTGATGGAATTGAATCGAAAGCCAAAGGGAAAATTGCCAATTATGCAATTGGTCCCAATTCGGATATCACTGAAATCAATAACGCGCTGCGGCGTCAGGACGCCAAAGTAGTCATCGCCTTGGGGCAGCAGGGGATGAAAGCGTCATCCATGCTGGATAGTAATATTGGAGTGGTGGTCGGCGGGGTATTAACCGCACCGGCCAATAAGCTGCACGATCATCAAGTGAATAGTCTATCGCCCGATCCGGCCTTGTTGTTTTCTCATTTAAAAGGAATGATGCCCAAGGTGCGGCGCGTATTCACCGTGTACGATCCACGGCAAAATACCTGGTTAATAAACTTGGCTAAAGAAGCTGCGCGGGCTCAGGGTTTGGAATTAATAGCCCACGAAGCACTGGATCTGCGCAGTGCAATGCAAGCCTATCAGACGATTTTTGCACTATCTGACAGCAGCCAGGATGCATTATGGTTACCGCAAGATTCTACTGCGGTGGAAGAAGGAACTGCTTTACCCATGGTATTGCAAGAGTCCTGGCGGCGTAATCTGGCGGTGTTCTCCAGTAATTTCGGTCATGTGCGGCGCGGTGTTTTATTTTCCCTGTATCCAAACAATGTCGAGTTGGGGCGTTATCTGGCAGGTTCCGCACTGTTTTTTTTAGCCGAAGGCGAAAATGAACAGACCGGCATGCTTCCTTTACGCGAAGTGCTGATGGCAATCAATTTGCGTACCGCAAAACATCTTGGAATCAATACCAGTCGGCAGCAAAATTTTGCTTTGGCGTTTCCGGAAAAATAGATGCCAAGATGATTAAACAAATATTCAACACATTTTTTCAAAAACTCTCCTTTCAACGCCAACTTGCTTCGATGGTGACGCTGGGTATTCTTTTTCTGGCTATATTTTCTTCAATCGTGGGTTCATGGCAGGGAAATAAACGGGTGCGTGACGACCTGATTGAACAAGGTCAACGCATTACCGAGAATTTGGCGCGCCAAAGCTCTCTGGCGTTAATCTACTCTTCTGCCGACAATGCTGACGAGGCGGTAAATGCCACCATGTCCTTTCCCGGAGTGGTAGGTGTAGAAATACGCAACGCCAGCGGGAAAATATTGTTGGCGCGGGGCAACACCAATCTCGCTGAATTCCTGAATCACTCCCCGCAAACTACAGGTTTGCAAGCTGCAGCCATACTCAATGCGGAAAGTAACAAGGCGTGGCACTTTGGTGCGCCGGTTTATGCACAGGCTGTGGCAGAATCGCCGTTTAATGAGGCCGCCGCCCCCGAGTTTCTCGGCAATGTTTCAGTGGTGATGAGCAAAGAAGCATTGGATAAAATGACCTCGGACATATTTGTTTCCAATCTGGCAACCTCGTTAACTTTTTCATTTATATTCCTGCTGCTGATTCGCCGGCTTTCGCGCAGCCTGACACAGCCGCTAAATCAATTATCTTCCAGCATGGCGCGCGCCCAACAGGGTGAATCGCATGTCAGAGCCATTCCCGGCGGCCCCCAGGATATCGCTGAAATGGGCTATGCATTCAACAACATGATGTCGGTATTGGAGGAGCGCGAAGCCGATTTAAGTATTGCCGCCATTGCCTTTGAAACCGACGAAAGTATGATGGTGACGGATGAAAATTCCAACATCATTCGGGTCAACAAAGCCTTTACCCGGCTCACCGGATACCGTGCGGAAGAGGCAATCGGTCAACAACCTTCATTGATTAAATCTGACCGTCACGATGATGTTTTTTTCAAATATATGTGGGAAAGCCTGCAAAAAACTCACAGCTGGCAAGGCGAAATATGGAACCGGCGAAAAAATGGCGAGCTTTATCCAGCTTGGTTAAATATTACTGCGGTTCTGGATAGGGACAACAGGGTAACGAATTATGTGGGTACGCTGGTAGATTTTACTGAACGCAAGCAGGCTGAAAGCGAAATACACCATCTCGCCTATTACGACCCGCTTTGTCAACTGCCTAACCGGAGATTGTTGCTGGATCGTTTACGACAAGCTGTTACGAGCGGTGCCCGCAATCAATCCGGCGGGGCACTCTTATTCATTGACCTGGATAATTTCAAGACACTGAATGACACCCGTGGACATGGTATCGGTGACCTTCTGTTAGTCGAAGTATCAAAACGTTTGCTGGCCAGCGTGCGGGAAGGTGATAGCGTGGCGAGATTTGGCGGAGATGAGTTCGTGCTATTGCTGGAGGGGTTGAGCGAAGATAAATCTCAAGCTGCCGTTCAAGCCCGCAGTGTGGGAGAAAAAGTTCTGGCAGCGCTCAATCAGCCCTATCTGCTTGAAGGAAATGAGTTTCATAGTTCCTCCAGCATGGGGATTACCCTATTCGTCAACTATAAAGACAAGCTGGATGAGCTGCTTAAACAGGCAGATACCGCCATGTACGAAGCTAAAAAATCCGGACGCAATACCCTGAGATTTTTCGACCCTTTTATGCAGCAAGAGTTGGAGTCGCGTGCACTGCTTGAAAACGGATTGCGCGAGGCATTGAACAACCGGGAATTCCAGTTGTATTACCAAATGCAAGTCGACCAGCTTGGGCATATATTGGGCGCGGAAGTATTGTTACGCTGGATTCACCCGGTACGCGGCTTGATTTCTCCCGTACAATTTATTCCGCTTGCCGAAGAAAGCGGGCTTATCCTTCCAATCGGACGCTGGGTGCTGGAAAGCGCCTGCCAACAGCTCAAGGTCTGGTCAGAAAAACCGGATACCCGGGATTTAAAACTTGCGGTCAATGTGAGCGCTCGGCAATTTAGACAACCTGAATTTGTGGCTCAGGTCAGTGAGATACTGAATCAAACCGCAATCAATCCGCATTGCCTGAAACTGGAGTTGACGGAGAGCATCGTACTTGACGATGTAACCGACACGATCGCCAAAATGCGCGCACTTAAACAACTGGGTGTGAGTTTTTCCATGGACGACTTCGGCACCGGCTACTCATCGCTGGCTTATCTGACCCAACTGCCGCTTAACCAATTGAAGATTGATCAGTCGTTTGTACGCAACATCGGCACCCAGAAATCCGACGCGACCATTATTCAAACGATCATCGGGATGGCCAAAAATTTAGGCATGGAAGTCATCGCGGAAGGAGTGGAAACGCAGGTGCAACGAGACTTTCTTGAAAGTATGGGATGTCTGCACTATCAGGGCTACCTGTTCGGCAAGCCGGTTCCCCTTAGAGAATTTGACGCATTACTGGAAATTCAAGCCGGCAGTTGATCTGCTTTGGCCGACCTATTTTGCTGACCTGCGTGTGAAATAACGGCTGAATATTAACGGTTATTCAGCGCGCACCAGTAGAACCGGTGCACGAGCCAAGCGTTCCACGCCTTCGGCGACGCTACCCAGCAGCAAACGGCTCCAGCCGGAGCGTCCGTGGGTGCCGATAATAATTAAATCCGCCTGCCAATTTTCGGCTTCTGCCGCGATGGTCGTGGCGATATGTTCGCCGTTCGCGTCGAGTAGGGCCGTTTCTGCCGTCAGTCCAAACTTCTTAAGTCTTTCGACGGCTTGCGCCAAGATGCGTTCGCCGGTTTGTTTTACCGCATTTTGCAGACCCGGATAATCGAAAAAAGCGAGACTTTCGCTATCCAGCGGGTAGGGTATTTCCAGCACATGCACCAAGCGTAAATGCGTGTTGCCGGTGGCAAGTTTAAGTGCCTCGCGTAATGCCCGCTCGGATGTCTCGCTTCCGTCAATTGGAATCAAAATTCGTTGGTACATCGCTTCCCCTTTGCCATGAGCTGATCGGATGCGTCATGATACCGTGGGACTCAAGGGCGGTTCATTATTTCTTTATTTTGCTCATCTCTCACCAAGCGGGACAGGGTAAGCAGCTCTTCCGCTAATAATTCCAGCAAATCGTCCGTGGTTAAAATGCCCACCAGCGCATTGTTGTCATCCACTACCGGCATACGTCTTACACACTTGGCTCGCATAAACTCAATCGCTTCGAAAATACCGCTACTTTCCTTCATGAAAACCAACTCCGGTGTCATGATGTCGCCCACGGTAAGCGTTGCAGAATTGAGTTCGGTCGCCATCACCTCCATCACCAGATCGCGGTCGGTAACAATACCGATCGGAACCCGCACACCAAGCCGCTCTTCGACTACGATCACGTCGCCGACATGGTGCTCTCGCATCAGTTGGGCGGCCTGCAGGACCGAGCTATCGAATGGGACGGTAATTACATTACGATTGCAAATTGAGCTAATAGGCATGCCGATTTCCTTTGGCGTATTTATTATTAAAAATCACCAATTAAATCAATATGATAATTAATTGCTCAAGGCCGTGTGCTGAGCAGCATCGCTCTGCTCAGCACCGCATAAAGCTTAGCTGATAGGAATATCCTTACGGCTTGTGCCCGGTTTTTTGGGGAGTGTCAATTCCAAAACGCCATCCTGATACTTTGCCTGCACCTGACTTTGATCAACTTCATCTGAGAGAGTAAAACTTCGCGAGGCCATGCCGTAGCTGCGTTCACTGCGGATCACGCGTTCGCCTTGTTTTTCTTCCTTTTCCTGTTTTACTTCGGCACTGATCGAAACCCGATTTCCATCCACCGATACCCGAATATCCTCTTTCTTCACGCCGGGAATTTCCGCTTTAACCATAAACTTCCCATCAGATTCTTTCACGTCCATTTTGATCTGCGGTTCAATGGCCAGCGCTTCACGGGAAAAGGGGCGCATCATGAAGCGGCTGAAAACATCGTCCATATTAAACGGATCAAAACGGGCGAGATCATTCACGGGATTAAAACGTGTAATATTGCTCATGGTATTTCTCCTTTAGTTTACGTAAGTTGCGGGTAATAAAAAATCAAACAATTTCGGCGCGTTGTGCCGCCTCAAAACAATCTGTGCGCCACAGGCATTCCGCCTGATTACATTCACCATTTACCGCGCTGGCATAACAATCAAAATTACCTTCGCGGCTTTGGATCGATCTGATGAGATCGGCTTTGCCAAGTTTGCCGGGAGTTAGGTTTAACGACTTGGCGATACTGCGAATTTGATCAAGCTTCATGGTGATGCTCCCCGATAAAAATATAAATGATAATAAGCAATATAATCAATAGATTACTGGATTATTGAAAAGTTATTTTCAACTGTTGAAATTTTTATGCGAAAGAGATTTTATACAAACACATACTCAAGAAATATCAGCCAAGGCTGATTTTGCTATTGGAAAAATCGGGAGGGGAATAGGGATTTCCCCAGTTGGCCTAAGCTTGATGCAGCCCTATTGATCATGCAGGTTGACGCCACCCCGAAATCCGCTCCCACGAGTGTTGTTTTACATTAAGCAGGCTTGAGCAAAAAATCATTGCCAATTTTTTTTAAGGCGGTTTACTATTCGCCCGAGTACGCCATTCAGACGCCCAAGGAACAAGATGACCACCCCCAAAGTCTCCAAAATACTTAAACAAAAATCCAACGTTGCAGAAAATAATCCAACCGAGCCAAACGAAACCCTTCTGCCTGAAAATATTCCGGATAAAGCCTTTCCGGTGGTGGGGGTTGGTGCCTCGGCAGGGGGCTTGGCAGCATTTGAAGCGTTTTTTTCCGGCATGCCCACCGATTCAGATCCGGGAATGGCCTTTGTTTTGGTGCAACACTTGGCCCCCGACCATAAAAGTATTCTTGCCGATTTGATCCGGCGCTACACGCGTATGCAGGTATTTGAAGTTGAAGATGGCATGCCGGTGCAGATTAACTGCGCCTACATCATCCCGCCGAACTACGACATGGCGTTTATCAATGGCACGCTGCAATTACTGGAACCCTCCGCGCCGCGCGGTCAACGCCTGCCGATTGATTTTTTATTCCGCTCTCTTGCACAAGACCAGCATGAACGCGCAATTGGCATCGTGTTGTCCGGTACCGGAAGTGACGGCACTTTGGGCATACGGGCGATCAAAGGAGAGGGCGGCATGGTCATGGCCCAAACGCTGGACTCTGCCGAATTTGACGGCATGCCCCACAGCGCTGTTGCCACCGGCATGGTGGATTTTCAACTGCCCCCCAGCGAGATGGCGGCCAAACTGATTGCCTATTCCGCGCACGCATTTCGCTGTGCAAAACTTCCCGATACGCTGATTGCGCATAAAACCGAAATCGCCCTGAAGAAAGTCTTTGTGCTCTTGCGCGCGCAGACCGGACACGACTTTTCCCTGTATAAGCCCAGCACCATCCATCGTCGTATTGAACGGCGCATGGCCGTGCAACAGGTTGAGGCACTGGATGATTACGTTAAATTTCTGCAGCAAACGCCAGCCGAAGTGGAAGAGCTGTTTCATGATTTTCTGATCGGAGTGACCAGCTTCTTTCGAGATCCTGATGCATTTCAGGTCTTGGAAAGCCAGCTTATCCCCCTGTTGTTTAACGGTAAAAACTCTGCCAGTATTTTGCGTGTTTGGGTAACCGGATGCTCTACCGGCGAAGAGGCTTACTCCATTGCGATACTGTTGCAGGAATATATGGAAAAGTTTAAGCAAAGCTATACCGTGCAGCTATTTGCCACCGACATCGACAGCCGGGCGATAGCCACGGCGCGTGCCGGTATTTATCCGGCCAGCATTGCCGCGGATATTTCCCCGCAACGTTTGGCGCGATATTTCATTAGCGGCCCGACACCGGGTACCTATCGCATTCATAAAAATATTCGTGACATGCTGGTGTTTTCCGAACAGGACCTTATTAAAGATCCGCCTTTTTCAAAGATCGACCTGATCTGTTGCCGCAATTTGCTGATTTATTTTGGGACGGAATTGCAGAAAAAGATCATCCCCTTGTTTCATTTTTCCTTAAATCCCAACGGCATGTTGTTCCTCGGTACCTCCGAAGGCGTGGGCGAATTTTCTGAATTATTTGCCCCGATGGATCGCAAAGCCAAGCTGTATAAACGCAAGGAAAATTTTCTGGGTTCACAACGCAGTGCGCTCGGGCAATTTTTACCGCCTATCACCGCAGTCAATGCCGCCCGTAAACGTGATGATAACGCTGCGATTCCCAGCAAAATGCCGCTGCGTGAGTTGGCCGAACAGGCGTTGCTGCGCCAGATTGCCCCGGCCAGTGCCCTGGTGAATGCCAAGGGCGACATCCTCTATCTTCACGGGCGTACCGGTATGTTTCTGGAGCCGGCACCCGGCGAAGCGGGCATCAACAACATTATCAAAATGGCCAGAGAAGGCTTGCGCCGCGACCTGAGTGTTGGGCTGCATAAAGCCGTGGTATCCAAAGACATCGTGCGTGTCCCCAACCTGCGCGTAAAAACCAACGCTCATTACACGCTGGTGGATCTGGGGATTCACCCGGTGACCTCGATCCCGGCGGTTATCTCAGAAACACCGCTGTATTTGGTCGTTCTGGAGGAGGTAATATCCTCTGAAATTAATCACTTGCATTCTGTCTCGCCGGATTCGGGCGATAGCATTGATGCGCGTATCGAAGCGCTGCAACAGGAGTTGCGCGCGAAAGACGAATATATCCAGAGCAACCATGAGGAAATGGAAAGTTCCAACGAAGAACTCAAATCGGCCAACGAGGAAATGCAATCGGTTAATGAAGAGTTGCAATCCACCAACGAGGAATTGGAAACCACCAAAGAAGAAATTCAATCCACCAATGAAGAATTGGCGACCGTTAATGCCGAACTCAATATTAAAGTGTTGGACTTGGCACGGGTGAATAACGACATGAATAATCTGCTGGCGGGAACCGGCATTGCCACGGTTTTTGTCGATCATCAGCAACGTATCTTGCGTTTTACCCCGGCGGCCAGCGCGATCACCAATATGATTTTGACCGATGTAGGTCGCCCAGTGTCGCACATCGCGTCCAATCTGGTGAGTTATGACCGACTGGAAGTTGATACTCAAGCCGTGTTGGACACGCTGGTTCCCAAAGAGCTGGAGGTGCAGATTAAGCAGGGCAAATGGTATTTGATGCGCATTCAACCCTACCGTACGCTGGACAATATTATCGAGGGCGCGGTGATTTCGTTTGTGGATATTACCGAGATTGTGCAAGCGCGCGAGGCGTTACAAAAAGTCAACGAAATAAAACGCCTGTCAGTGCTGATGCGCGATGCGTCGGATGCTATTATTGTGCAGGATTTATCCGGTAAAACAACAGCTTGGAATCCTTATGCAACACAGGTATACGGTTGGAGTGAAGCTGAAGCCTTAAATATGAATTTGCTGGAGCGGATTCCGACAGACCGGCGTAAAGGTGAATTAGCCACGCTACAAGCTTTGATTCAGGCAAACACGCTGCAACCGCATCAAACGCAACGCCTCAATAAAGATGGCAAAGTTTTGGATATTTGCCTGACTGCCACCGCGTTGCTCGATGAAAACGGGCAAATATATGCGATTGCCACGCTGGAAAGAGTAGGGTAATCGTAGTTAATTTATCAGCTGCGCGGGGCTCCCTGCCCGCGCTACCTATAAACAGGTAGTACTAATTACCTGTATTTATGTAGAGATAAATAGATATTTATCGGTATTTATCTATGCCGGAAATTTTCGTATCCTCAATCCTAGGGAACTCAATAACTAATCATAATTAAATGTCATTTCTTTTGACAATTTGATGCATCTCAGTCATTTTATACGCATAAAATAATGTTAATAAACAATGAGTTGCGAGAGCGCGCCGAGGTTATCGCTTTAACCAAGACAGCGCAGCCGCCCGATGACAATTCAATTTTACGCCCAGCGAATATGGGGCAGGTTTTGCACGAGTTGCAGGTGCATCAGATTGAGCTGGAAATGCAAAATGAGACGCTGTGCCAAACACTTGCCAATTTGGACAGATCCAATGCCCGTTATTATGATTTTTTTAATATTGCGCCGGTGGGATTTATTTCCCTAAACGAAACCGGATTGATTTTGGATGCAAATTCCATCTGCGGCTCCTTACTGGGGATCAAACTTAATGCCATTTTAGAGCAGCCAATCAGCCGCTTTATTTGCCAAAAATATCAGGATCAATTCTATCTGTATCTAAAACAGCTTATGGTTTCAGATAAGCCGCTCACCATTGAACTGGAAATGCGCAGGCGGGACGCAAGCACATTCTGGGCGCGGCTTGATTCTCTTGCGCTCCCCCAGCAGAATGGCTCATTGCTGTTGCGCATCGTGTTAAGTGACATCAGCGAAAGCAAGCAGTTGGAGGAAGTACGCGGGAGCGATGATTTTCAACGCGCTATTTTAAATTCTATCTCGGCTCGGATTGCAGTTATCAATTCGAACGGGGTCATTATTGCAGTGAATGAAAATTGGCACAGCTCTGCGGATTTATTCAAGCAAGGTACGGGCTTTGCAGTGGGGTGTAATTATTTGAGCGCCTGCCTGAACACCGATGCTCAGGGCGTTTATCTAGGCATTCGTCGGGTATTGGATAGACGCTCGACGCATTTTAATCTTGAATATTCCAGTCAGACTGCCGGGAAAAAGCGCTGGTTTAACATGAGTATTACCCCGCTGGGGAAAAATGCGCAATTTGGTGCGGTGCTCACCCAAACCGAGGTCACTCAACTCAGACAGGATGCAGAACAGCTGCGGGAAAGTGACGAGGTGCTGAATAGTATTATGGTCACCACGCTGGACGGATTTTGGCGTTTGGATATGTCCGGAAAAATTATTGATGTGAATTCAGTGTATTGCAGGCAATCCGGATACACCCGCGATGAGCTGTTAGAAATGACGATTTCTGATTTGGAAGCGATTGAAAATATTGAAGATACCGCTGAGCATGTGGAAAGAATAATGCATAGCGGGGGAGATCTTTTTGAAACGATGCATCGGCGTAAAGACGGTTCTTTATGGCCGGTCGAGATCAGCACCACCTATTGCGAGGTAGCGGGAGGGCAGTTTTTCGGTTTTTTACGCGATCTGAGCGAGCGTCACGAAACTCAGGACGAACTTAAAAAATTTGGGGATCTACAGCTAAGCGAGGCGCAAAAACTGGAAAATGCTGTGCTGGCATTGCGCTTACAGGCTGCAAATGCCGAAGATACTTTGGAAAAAGAAAAAGCGCACATCGCTCGCGAATTGCATGATGAATTGGGCCAGCTGCTGGCTGCGTTGCGCTTGGAAATCGGCATACTCAAAATGGATTACGCGGAACAATTGCCGGAAATTCAAGGTAAAACTATAAAAATGCTGGGCACATTGGATCGTGCTTTGGCCAGTATGCGCCGGGTGGTCAGTAATTTACGTCCCAATATGCTGGACTTGGGACTGATCCCCGCCCTGGAATGGCTTAGAGATGACTTTATTAAGATGTTTAGTATTCCCTGCAGGTTGACGGTAAATCATTCCCGGATACCTTCAATCAGCGATATGAAACTGACCGCCATTTTTCGGATTGTGCAGGAATCGTTGACTAATATTGCTAAACACGCCAATGCCAGTTTTGTGCATATCAATATTCAAGTAAATACAGAATATTTGTGTGTATCTGTTCAGGACAACGGGATCGGTTTTGATTTTGATTTTAATCGGGATGCAGCTCAGAAAAATCGGCAAAGTTTCGGGTTGCAGGGAATGCGCGAAAGAATAATGGCATTCGACGGTGAGGTAACCATTGATACGGCACCAGGAAAAGGATGCTGTGTAAAAATTAATATCCCAATTAACGGGGGAGGGGAGTAGCAGATGATAAAAATTTTACTGGCAGATGACCATGCCATCATGCGTAGCGGATTAAAAGATATTTTGCTGAAAATTCAGGACTTCGAAGTGATCGAAGAGGCCTGCAACGGAACCGAGGTCTTAGAAAAACTACGCCAAAGAACGCCTGATGTGTTGCTTACCGATTTGTCGATGCCGGGAATTGGTGGAATCGATCTCATCGATCGCGTAAAAACCTTGTATCCCACTTTGCCGGTGCTGGTGTTGACCATGTTTAACGATGCGCAAATGGCGTCGCGCATTATTAAAGTAGGCGCGGAAGGCTACCTTACCAAAGATTGCTCACCAGAGGAATTAATCAACGGCGTGCGTAAAGTTGCCGCCGGAGGTAAATGCATCGATCCTAAAATGGCCGAACAGATATTGTTTAACACCCCCAGCACGGAAATTCCCCACAGCAAATTGTCGAACCGCGAGCTGGATGTGCTCAGGCTATTTCTGAAAGGGGTGAGTGTCAATAAAATTGCAGATCAACTGTGCATTAGCAATAAAACCGTCAGCACGCATAAGGCGACCATGCTGCGAAAAATGGGCATGAGCAATACCACCGAGTTAGTGCGTTACGCAGTACAGTACGACTTATTTTCAAGTGAAATGCAATAATAATCAATATATTAGAATATTCTTTTAATATATTATTTGAGTGCACAAACCCTGCCTTTGGGAGTGCGCCTGCCTTTTGGAGTGCGCATATCCAATCACTTGCTGCGTTTTTTGCAGCTTAGTGAGATGGCTAATTGTTTTATCAGGCATGACTGCGCTGGTTTTTAGGAAGGACTGCTCAAGTTTGAGCCTGCCACGGACACCGGCGGCGTCATGCCGCCGCACTCCAAATTAATGCCGCACTCAGAAAACTCCTATTCCGCTTCACTTAATCCTAAGCAAGCGAATCGAACCCCTTAGCGTAAAATCGGCTGCTGCTGATAGCAGCTTTTCCCCATTGCGCGCAGCATAACAATCTGAAGAAGCTGAGGTATTTATCCGGTCAAAACTAGATCAGAAAATATCATCACCAATATTTACAAATAAAAACAATATACTACAGCGATCTTCTCGATTTAATTGTAACCGCTTAATATTAACTGCGTTTGTTTGGTCGGTTCGAAAATTTACTCCCCCTACGAAGCGTCCTAGCTTCGTTTTTTGGGCACCTTCGGGTGCCCATTTTTTGTCGGGATGTTATGAAATTCCTGAGCTATTAATCAGGTTTTCCTGATATCAATTCATTGCGGTAACGCGCATTATCCGTCCCGACTCGATGAATTTTCGCATCGCTGACAGGCGAAAGTTCAGGAACAGGCAATAATATTTTTATGCGAAGGATCATCATGATACCTAAAAAAAATGCAGTACCATTACGCGATTCCCCAGAATCCAGTGAAGCGCTATTTTCACTGGGAATTTTGCATTTTGGTTCGCGCTATAGCCCAAAGTCTCCCAAAATTCATGAGTTGCATACCAGGGGCAACGAATTACGGGGAATATCGGGGGATCTTGAACCAGACGCTGTGGGTAGTTTCTTGCCTAACCGGGTGCCTCAGCCCCAAAGTAGTTAAGTTCCCAGCACCCTGAAAAACTCAGTTTGGAGTGCAGCGGCATGACGCTGCAGATGTCAGGGGCAAGCTCAAACATTTTGCGCATAATGTATATTATGTCAAATTGGTTAAAAATATTATCAAGCGCTTGGCATCATTTTTTGCGCCGCTTTCCACCATCTTTTTTCTGCAGCCCCGTTTTGCAAATTAACCAAATGACGGCATAAAAGCCGAATAGTTTCAAAATCAACGCCTTCTTCCTGAAGGCGTTTTTTTTCGGCCTCAATTCGCCGGTATTCTTTGCGCCGGCGTGCTTCATCAAAGCCGCGCCTATACCTCAAATGCCAATAGTGATTCCTGATGCACTGCGTCCACGCTGGGTATTGATGAAAAATCATAGCCGCCCTCCCAATCAAGCGCCCATGCTAATTCCAAAACAAAATCAAGACCTTTTCGAATAAACGGGTAATTTCCCCTGTTATGCACATTTTATGCGCATAAGTCTGTGCGTAAGTCTGAAAAATAGCGCTCCAGTAACGAGTTAAAGCACCGATCAAAAACTAAGCACCGCGCCGCGCTTGCGGCGAATTTCGGGGAAGTGGTGAGGCTTTTAAACCGGCCTGTAGAAAGGGGGGGGAATGCTCTTTTACCGAATACAGTCGGGGGATGCCCCCCTTAAGATTTTATTTCCAAAAACGGACAGCCAGCCCATGCGGGCTAGTGCCAAAATCACCGATCATCTTCACAGTACACCGGCAAAGAAAAGTTAAACGGTGCGCAACGATCTTTTGAAGCACAACTGCTCAAAATCAGACAGATCAAAATTAGCGCTGCTCTGGTCATTCGGTCGCGGTCGGCTGTGCCGCCCTTGCGCCCTCATGCCCATTCGCGAGCGCCACTTGTGAGCGTTCTGAATATTGAATCTGTTGTGAATCGTCGGATTCATAGGGATTAAATACCTTGGTGTTGACCAATTCTATGCATCTTTCAATGCCAATATCTGGCAAAAACTCGCCGTTTTTAGTGTAGCACTTGCAGGAATTCTGCATGCGAAGGCATGCAGACGGTAAAGGCAGCTTTTTAACGACGAGAAGGCCGGAAAACATTGGCGCTGTCTCTGGATGATTCGGAACGGCTGGAACAGATTCTAGAAGTACTTCGGTTGGTGATGAAACGGCGATCGGGAAATTTTCGTTTTGAGTTTGCCCAGGGGGAATAACACCTGGTCGAGTTTGTTGCGAAACGTTAACAGGCTGCTCTATCGGTTTATTGATCTTTTTGTTGATCGAAGAGTAGGCGATGTAAAGCAATATCAAGAGTACTGGAATAATAATAAAAACCATTTTTGCCATCATTGGCATCGAGTGGCTAACGTTTGTGTGAACGTCCGCAGACTTGTAAAGCGTGAAGACCTCTTTAGGTAGCGTATAGCGGGTTTTTGTGGCTTGGTCACGGTTCGCTTTACTGTCAATGTCGTTAACATCAGGCCATTCGTATTGGTGACGGCCTTGCCATGTTTGGCGCAAGGCGATATGCCGGAGGCAATGTCCACGAACATTAGAATCAAGTTGGTTTGGTCTTTGAGTGCAAAGCCAAAAGTCCAAGCCTTGCTTTCTATGGACTTCAAAGGCTGTGACGCAATCGGGAATGGCTGAACCTTGGGGACGAGGCCGGAAGTGATTTTGCGCCTCATCAATCACAATCAAAGCGCCCTTATGACTTTCGTAAGGAACACGCGCTATTTCAAAACCAGAAGAATCACGCGCGATTTTAAAAAGCTGTCCTGTTTCTTCATCGAGAACAATATCAGAGTTAGGCTCCCAGTTTTCGCTTTGATCGATATCCTCTTCCATTTCTTGTTGCGAATCCACCAGAGAATTTGTTTGTTTTGTAGTGGATGAAACGATAGCGTGCGATGTCCTCTTATAACGATCAATATGTAACCAAGTGCCTGCTTGCCATTGGGACATATTGCCAAGCCGATAATGCGGAAGTTTTAGGCCAGTGATATTGGTAAATAAAATTCGGCCTGTTTCAATTTCTTTTTGTAACTCTTTTACAAGATAAGCGGTCTTGCCTGTGCCAGTGCCGCCCGTTATGAGCGTGAGCATTACAGAAGCTTGCCGAAGTGGGATAAAGCGATTAAAGAGAGCTTTGCAGTGTATGCCCCCAGAATGATACCAATCGCCTGCCCTATGCCGGTCATTGAGACAATTTGCAACGCTTCCGCAGTTAATCCGCCATAGCTAGAAACAACAGCATTCCGAACACCGGCAAAAGCTAAATCGAGACCGACATAGGTCGTAACGCCAAAACCAAGAGCAACAAGAACGCGCTTAACAATTGGCGCAGCCATTGACAATAGAGCAGTCCACCACATGAATTAGCCCACCTTGAAAGAGTTCATCAAAAGACCAGCAGCAGCCAGCCAAGCCATTGCCAAAACGATGGGTTTAATGCCCTCTGCCAGTTTGCATTCCCAAGTGAACATGTAAGTTTTAGTTTGTCCGGCAATTGTGTAAGTCATTGTCGGGCAAGTGCCTGCAACACCAAGAGCGCCATCAAGTACAGGTGTAATTGATTGCACGTTAACAGTTTGTTCGGTGAGAGTATCTTCGGTATACGTTGGCACTTCAAACATTGCGTCAATTTTTGCTGTGACGCTTGAGGCAGCATTTGTTATTGCATTGATAACAGATTGCAAAGTCGTTTCAGTGGCTAATCCTTCGGTATTGATGTTTATCGGAGCGCTTGAGACAGGTGCAACGGCTGGAGCTGTAGCAGATGCAGCGTTAATTGATGGAGTTGCAGGGTCTACTGTAGGACTAGCTGTACCCGATGGGGCGGGTGTACCATTGTTGACTATATTGTTGACGGTAGAATAATTATTATTTGTAACATTAGTGATGTTAGTTGATGTACCCATTGCACTATTTAGTTCATTATTTAACTGATTGGAAGCCGTGGATGCATCTTGTGAATTTATAGCGAGGTCTGTTGCGCCTTGGGTTTTAGTTGTGATCTCACCATTATCAAAACCTGCACCTGTTGCAGTGATAGCAGTCTGTAAATCAGTAAGATTTTTACTTTTGGTTGCTGCATCGGCAGAAACAGACCTTACATTATCAGCAGTTGCCGAAGCGGAAGCATAAGAACTATTAAGAACAGTAAGCGCACTTTTTGCCGTTGAAGTAGCTGAATTGAAATTTGAGACAGCAGAATTGTAGGCATTAAAGTTTTCAACTGTACTTGATGCAGCGTAACGGATTGCAGCATCTTGAACTTCACTTTTGGCGACTGTTTGAGCATTAACAGCAGCTTGAGCTGTTGCAGTATCGAGAATTAGTTTTTGATGCGCAATATCAGCAGCAATGATTGCAGCAGCGGCACTGGAATTAGCTTTTTGTGTTTGAACTGGATCAACAAGGTCAGCGAGGGATTTTACTTGAGAAAAGCTACTGGCTTGATCAGCAGTAACAGGGGGGAGTGACACAGATGTTGGTGCAGGAGTTGCTGCACCTTTGCAAGATGTATTCAATGATTGACTTTGAATAATGCCCATTTTGAAAACTGAATAAGAGCTGGTGATTGAAACCTCACAACCTGTGGAAGCATCGCAAAATTGTTCACCAGCAGGCGGAGTAGTTCCGACTAGGCCGCCGACAACAAAATGGTAACCATCATTGCCAGCATTGGGGCATTGATTTCTTTCGCACATTAAGGTTTGTGAAACATAGTGCCAAGGATTGGCTATATCAACAGGGCAAGGCACAATGGGATGACATTTCCAAGAGGCCGTAGTTGTGCCGACATTAGCTAAAGGGGAATCGGGAGGGCAATACTCTCGACTTGTTGTGCTTCCGATTATTATTGTGTCGTAAGGTGCAGTTTTGCGATTGCCTAAACAAGAATTCCCACTTGTTCCGGCAAATGTAAATTGAGGATTAAGCCCCATAAAATCTGATGATGCACACGCACCAGCAACACTTGGATGCCAAGAACTATAAGCGGAATATTGAGTGATTGGATCAGTATCGGCAATGGGTGCAGTTTGTTGAGTGATAGCTAATGCTGACGATGAAATAATTGCCAGAAATATAAATCTAAGAATATTTTTCATGATCGATTCACCGAAAAAACAATGACGCAAACAGGCAGCACAACCAGTAAAAAGCCGTATAAGTTATAGAGCCAATCAATCATTTGAAAAACGCCTGTTTAATGGAAACAATGCCGAGAGCGGCAAACATCGCAACAGCAACACCCCATCCAATTTCCATGCCATCAAATAAAGGTTGTGTTGCATCACACAACGGAAAAGTAGGACTAAAGCCTACCGGCTGCGAGTACGACTTAGACCACAATGTACCGTTAGCAATATGTTTCTCATAATTCCAAACACCCGCGACTTTTGAATAGTAAAAGACCCAAATTTGAGGGTTTACAAAATGCATAGATGCACCCTTAGGGGTATAAAAAGCATCCAGTGCCGCACTAGGCGAGGAATAACAAACGCCGTTATAAAGAGACGCAGTAGCAACCATTATTTGAAAAAAGCCTGTTTGATAAAAACAATCGCAAGCGCTACAAACATCGCCGTTGCGACACCCCAACCTATTGCCATGCCATCGATATAAGGCGCAGTCGCATCACATTCGGGAAAAGTCGGCGTGAACGCTACGGCTAACGGTGTACCCACAGGCGTCCAAAGCCCACCAGTAGATTGATAAAATTTTGACAAATACCAAACGCCTGATGTTTTTGTAAAGTAAGCAACATTCGTTAACGAGTTGGTGTAAAAAAAGGAAGGTATAGACGTGAAATACGCATCAACTGCATCTGCGGTTGTTGCATAGCAGACACCATTAAAAAGGGTAGCTGTAAGCGCCATTTTGGATAGTCAGAGTTGGGCGACAACAAACGCCGCCGCCCAAGCCTTTTACAGACCCTTGCGAATAAACTTGATGGCCGCAATGCCGATAATGCCAACCAAAACAGCACCGGCAACGGTAGCAGCATCGGCAGACATGTCAGTGATTGCAGTTGAGACAGCAACAGGAACAGCGGCATGTGCAGTTACAGCAACCCAACCGAGACCAGCAACAAACACCTTATAAGCAGTTTTCAACATTTGAATTTCCAATCATAAAAGGCCGCTAGTTATGCGGCAGTCCTGAAACCGTCAGGGAACGGATAAGGGGGAGGGTGTAAGAATTTTTGTGTAAACGGTCAATTGGCGGGAAACTGCCATAACTTTGAAAGGAGTGAACATGACCGCAACACAAAGAACCCCCTCGCCGGATTTAATTGACCAACTATTGGCTGG
>JBAZVN010000017.1:0-84445 GCA_041660815.1 Gallionellaceae bacterium
TAAGCACGACGCTCTACTGCACATTTGTCAGTAAAACATTTTTCAGCTTTAAGGAACAGTTTTTCGCCTTCACGACGACACTGACGGCACTTTGCATCAAGATTTCTAGCCAAGATCTATACTCCCAACAATTTAGATACGACGCTTTTTCGGCGGACGGCAGCCGTTATGCGGCACTGGCGTAATGTCCGAAACGCTGGTAATTTTAAAGCCCGCAGCATTAAGTGCGCGAACAGCTGACTCACGGCCTGGACCGGGACCTTTGATTCGAACTTCGAGGTTCTTAACACCACATTCAACTGCTGCTTTACCGGCAGTTTCCGCGGCTATCTGAGCAGCGAATGGTGTACTCTTACGCGAACCTTTAAAGCCGTTACCACCACTTGTTGACCAAGCCAAAGCATTGCCCTGACGGTCTGTAATGGTGACAATAGTATTGTTGAAAGATGCGTGAACGTGAGCTATACCTTCCACCACATTCTTTTTGACTTTCTTGCGCACTCTCGTGTTGGTCTTAGCCATGTCTTAATCCTCTATTAAATTACTTCTTCGCACCAGCGATTGATTTACGCGGACCTTTGCGGGTACGAGCATTCGTTCGAGTGCGTTGTCCACGGCACGGCAAGCCGCGACGATGACGCAAACCACGATAACAGCCCAAGTCCATCAAGCGCTTGATGTTCATGGAAATTTCACGACGCAAATCTCCCTCCACGGTAAACTTTGCGACTTCGTCGCGCAGTTTTTCCATGTCAGCGTCACTGACATCTTTAATTTTGGTGGAAGTAACAACACCGGCTGCGGCGCAAATTACGCTTGCACGCGCACGACCGACACCGTAAATCGCTGTTAAAGCGATTACAGTATGTTGATGATTTGGAATGTTGACACCGGCAATACGAGCCATGCAGCTACCCTATCGTTCAAAAGTCTAAAATTATATCATCCAGCAGCGATTAAAATCAATCAACCCTGGCGTTGTTTATGGCGTGGATCGCTACTACAGATCACACGAATTACTCTATTGCGCCGAATTATTTTGCAATTTCGACATACCTTCTTTACAGATGCTTGAACTTTCATTTCGTTCTCCTAACACTTCTACTTAACAAAATTATTTGGCACGGAAAACTATTCGCGCTCTACTCAAATCATAAGGCGATACATCAACGGTAACTTTGTCACCTGGCAAAATTCGAATATAGTGCATTCTCATCTTGCCTGATATATGTCCCAATACTATAAAGCCATTTTCTAACTTCACTCGAAACGTTGCATTCGGCAGAGATTCAAGAATCTCACCCTGCATCTGTATCACATCTTCTTTAGCCATTAGCGCGTTAACCCGCCTTTAAAATTGGCCTTTTTTAGCAAGCTGTCATACTGATGTGTCATCATGTACGACTGTACTTGAGCCATAAAATCCATTGTTACAACAACGAGAATCAGCAATGACGTCCCACCAAAATAAAAGGGAACATTCCATTTAACTACCAGAAACTCAGGGAGCAGGCAAACCAAGGTTATATAAACAGCACCAACCAAAGTCAAACGCAACATAATCTTTTCAATATATTTTGCAGTCTGATCACCCGGACGAATCCCAGGTAAAAATGCCCCGCTTTTCTTCAAATTATCCGCAGTTTCTTTGGGACTGAATACCAGTGCCGTATAAAAGAAACAGAAGAAAACAATTGCTGCAGCATAAAACATTACATATATCGGCTGCCCAGGTGAAAGCTTTTCACTAACATCTTTCAACCAAGACATACTTTCGCCAGTTCCAAACCATCCAGCCAAAGTAGCCGGAAATAAGATGATACTTGAAGCAAAAATCGGAGGGATAACACCTGCCATATTCAGCTTAAGCGGCAAATGCGAACTTTGACCACCGTATACTTTATTGCCCACTTGACGCTTGGCATAGTTAACCAAAATTTTGCGTTGACCACGCTCTACAAAGACGACCAGTGCTGTAATTGCAAAAGCGCCAATTAGCAAAAACAAAACCAACGGAATGGAAAAAGCGCCTGTACGAGCCATTTCCAAAGTATTGCCAATTGCACTTGGTAAACCAGCTGCAATACCCGCGAATATAATTAACGAGATTCCATTACCCAAGCCACGCTCAGTAATTTGCTCTCCTAGCCACATTAAAAACATGGTGCCAGTAACTAATGTGATCACAGTAGTTAACTCAAACATCATTCCCGGATTAGGAACCAAACCAGCTTGAGACTGCAAAGCTACTGAAATTCCAAAAGCCTGAAACAATGCAAGAAGTAAAGTTCCATATCTTGTGTATTGGGTAATTTTGCGACGCCCAGCCTCACCTTCTTTTTTTAATTGCTCCAAATGCGGGACTGCTATGGTTGCCAATTGCATAATGATAGATGCCGATATGTATGGCATGATACCCAGTGCAAATATGGTAAAACGTGAAAGCGCACCACCGGAGAACATGTTAAACATGCCCAAAATTCCGCCTTTTTGCGAATTAAACAAATCCGCCAAAACAGTGGGATCAATTCCAGGAACCGGAATATGCGCCCCGATGCGGTAAACAATTAAAGCGCCTAGCAAAAACCATAAGCGTTGACCTAAATCACCGTACTTGTTTGCTTTTGCTCCTTTGATCGCAGCGTTCACAGACAACCCTTATTCAGCAATGCTACCGCCAGCAGCTTCAACCGCTGCGCGAGCACCCTTAGTCAACAACAATCCCTGCAATTTTACGGCACGGGTAATTTCGCCGGCCAAAATAACTTTAGCACCGAGCGAGATTGCTGGAATCACACCTGCTTGCTTCAAAGCCAACAAATCAATTACATCAACCGGCATATCCTGCAAATCAGACAAGCGAACTTGAGCTGTATCATTGCGCGTTAATGAGACAAAGCCTCTCTTCGGCAAGCGACGCTGCAATGGCATCTGACCGCCTTCAAAGCCTACTTTATGAAAACCACCTGAGCGAGATTTTTGACCTTTATGACCGCGGCCAGCAGTCTTACCCAAACCAGATCCAATGCCACGACCAACACGACGCTTAGAATGCTTTGCACCTTCGGCTGGTTTAATTAGATTGAGTTGCATTATGCCTCCCACTTCACGAGATAAAACACCTTATTAATCATACCTCTAACTGCAGGCGTATCTTCAACCTGAACAGTATGATTCAAACGTCGCAAGCCAAGACCTCTGATGCAAGCGCGATGTGACTCTTTAGTACCAATAACACTTTTAACTTGTGTTACTTTTAATGTTTTAGCAAGTGCCATGATTACCCCTGTATTTCTTCTACGCTTTTTCCGCGCTTAGCAGCAATTTCTGCCGGTGAGTTCAATGCCTTCAATCCGTTCAAAGTTGCACGAACTACGTTATAAGGATTGCTTGATCCGATACATTTAGCCAGAACATTACGCACGCCAACAGCTTCAAAAACAGCACGCATCGCACCACCCGCAATAATTCCGGTTCCTTCTGACGCCGGCAACATGTACACCTTGGCTGCACCGTGACGTCCGATAACTGCATGATGCAATGTACCGTTTTTCAAATTAACTTTGGATAACTTACGGCGAGATTCTTCCATGGCTTTTTGTACGGCTACAGGCACTTCTTTTGACTTGCCTTTGCCCATACCGATGCCGCCATCACCGTCACCAACAACGGTTAATGCAGCGAAACCCATAATGCGACCACCTTTAACAACCTTGGTCACACGATTTACCGCGATCATTTTTTCGATGAGGCCGTCACCGCGATCTTCTTGTTGCTGCTGACCCTTACCACCTTGAGCTTTAGCCATGATTTACCTCAGATTAGAACTTAAGACCATGTTCGCGCGCTGAATCAGCCAGCGCTTTAATGCGACCATGATATTTGTGACCAGATCGGTCAAAAGCAACGGCGCTAACGCCTGCAGTCTTCGCTTTTTCAGCAATACGCTTACCGACAACGACCGCAGCAGCGACATTCCCGCCATTCGCCACTTCCTTACGTACATCAGCTTCCGCAGTAGAAGCACTTGCCAGCACTTTCCCGCCGCAAGCAGAAATAACTTGTGCGTATATGTGCAGATTTGTGCGGTGTATTGCAAGACGTACGGCTTTTTGATCAGCAATTTTTGCACGGGTTTTGCGTGCTCTGCGCTGACGCGCTTCATTCTTATTAGACATATCAGCCTCGATTATTTCTTTTTAGTTTCTTTCAGGATCACAACTTCATCAGCGTAGCGTACACCCTTGCCTTTATAGGGCTCTGGTGAACGGTAAGCGCGGATTTCTGCTGCAACCTGGCCAACCTGCTGCTTATCCGAGCCTGTTAACACAATCTCAGTCTGTGTTGGCGTCGCAACTTTTACACCCACAGGCATTTTGTGAACAACAGGATGAGAAAAACCCAAAGTTAAATTCAGTGAATCTCCAGCTGCCTGTGCGCGATATCCCACGCCAACCAAAGTTAACTTACGCTCAAAGCCC
This sequence comes from Gallionellaceae bacterium, assembly GCA_041660815.1. GTDB lineage: Bacteria > Pseudomonadota > Gammaproteobacteria > Burkholderiales > Gallionellaceae > PALSA-1006. The sequence continues at coordinate 4,482 of JBAZVN010000017.1, forward strand.
TGACTCACACCAATAACCATATTGGCAACCAATGAGCGAATAGTTCCAGATTGGGCATTTGCCTGAGCTGAATCATTCGATGCTTTGCACAGCAAAGAATCTCCTTCACGAACTACACTGACATCACCCTTCAGATCTTGTGTCAATGAACCCTTTGGGCCTTTGATAGAAATTTTATTTGCAGCCAATGTCACCTCAACTCCGGCAGGTAACAAGACTGGATTTTTAGCTACTCTAGACATGTTTCCTCCGTTAAGCCACGATACATAAAACTTCGCCGCCAATTCCATTGGCGCGTGCTTTATGATCAGTCATCAAACCTTTGGAGGTCGATACGATAGCAATTCCCATACCATTCATAACTTTCGGTATATCTTCGCTACCCTTGTAGACACGCAAACCTGGGCGACTTACACGCTGGATGGTTTCAATTACAGGACGGTTTGCGTAGTACTTTAAACCTATTTCTAAAGTCGGCTTACCTTCATTAGCAATAATCTTAAAGCCATCAACATAACCTTCATCTTGCAGCACTTTAGCAATTGCTGCCTTAAGCTTGGAAGAAGGCATTGCCACCGTTACTTTTTCTGCCATTTGCGCGTTACGAATACGCGTCAACATGTCAGAGATCGGATCACTCATACTCATAAATTCACCCTTACCAGCTAGCCTTGACAACACCAGGAATCTCACCGCGCATTGCGAATTCACGCAATTTGGTGCGACCCAAACCAAATTTACTGAACACGCCACGAGGACGCCCTGTCAGCGCGCAACGATTACGCAAACGCACCGGACTTGAATTGCGCGGCAATGTCTGTATCTTCTGACGAGCAACATAACGCTCTTCTTCAGTCAAAGACATATTACTTGCAATTGCCACCAAAGCTTCACGCTTCACTGCATATTTTTTTACTACAACACGACGTTTCAGCTCACGATTGATGATTGATAACTTAGCCATTTCGCCCTCAGTTCTTCAATGGAAATTTAAATGCCAACAAAAGAGCTTTTGCTTCTTCGTCAGTTTTAGCGGTTGTGGTTATTGTGATATTCATACCACGCAAAGCGTCAATTTTGTCGTATTCAATTTCTGGGAAAATGATTTGCTCTTTAATGCCCATATTGTAGTTGCCACGACCATCAAATGACTTTCCGGAGATACCGCGGAAGTCGCGAATGCGTGGAATAGCTACCGTTACCAAACGATCTAAAAATTCATACATACGCTCGCGCCGCAAAGTTACCTTGCAACCGACGGGGTAATTTTCACGAATCTTGAAGCCCGCTATGGATTTCTTTGATTTAGTAACAACAGGCTTTTGCCCAGCGATCTTTTGCATGTCGGCAACCGCATGATCCATCACTTTCTTATCAGCGACAGCCTCACCCACACCCATGTTCAGTGTGATTTTTTCAATACGCGGCACTTCCATTACGGATTTGTAGCCGAACTTTTGCATCAAGTCTTTGGTAACTGATGTTTTGTAGAAATCGTATAAACGAGCCATGCTCTTCTTACCCCTTAAGCAATCACTTCGCCACTGGACTTGAAAACGCGAACCTTGCGGCCGTCTTCCAGAGACTTAACACCAACACGATCAGCTTTTTTAGTTGCCGCGTTGTAAATAGAAACGTTTGAAATATGAATAGGCTTCTCTATTTCAACGATACCACCCGCCACACCCTTTACAGGATTAGGTTTCTGATGTTTCTTCACTTTGTTGATGCCACTCACCAAAAGAGAATCAGTTAGCACGCTTAGCACGCTGCCACGCTTACCTTTGTCTTTTCCAGCTATGACGATCACGTCATCATTTTTCTTAATCTTGCGCATGTTATTCCTTGTTTGCTTTACAGCACTTCTGGGGCCAGTGACACGATCTTCATGAAACGCTCATTGCGCAACTCACGAGTAACCGGGCCAAATATACGAGTTCCAATAGGCTCAAGCTTGGCATTTAGCAAAACTGCCGCATTACCATCAAACTTAATCAAAGAGCCATCAGCACGACGCACACCTTTTGCAGTACGCACTACTACCGCACTATATACCTCGCCTTTTTTTACACGAGAACGGGGAGCTGCATCTCTGATACTGACTTTAATTACATCGCCGATGCCAGCATAGCGACGCTTTGAGCCACCCAGAACTTTGATGCACATAACAGAACGCGCGCCAGTATTATCGGCGACATTCAAAACGGATTGCATTTGTATCATTTTTTAAATCTCCAACTTTGACCGCACTCTGCGGCTAGTCTTGGAACCCGTTCGGGTTAGGCCGCCGCAAGCGACGGTGAAACGAAGCCGCGCATTATATTCAGACTTGAGAAAAACACAAGCACTAATTGCATTTATTTTGCAATTAAGCTGCTTCACCTTTCTCAAGCAACTTAGAAACGCGCCAGCTCTTGGTTTTCGCCAAAGGACGACACTCTTCTATCGTTACTACATCACCCTGATGAAACTCATTTGTTTCATCATGTGCGTGGTACTTTTTTGAAACACGGATGATTTTACCCAGCACAGGGTGTTTAACTTTGCGCTCGACCAATACCGTAACAGTTTTGTCCATCTTGTCGCTGACTACAGTTCCGGTCAGCGTGCGTTTTAGATTCGTTGCACTCATTGCTGCGCACCTTTTTCAGTCATAACAGTTTTAACACGCGCAATGTCACGACGCACTTTGCGCAATTGACTGGTATTGCTCAATTGCTGAGTCGCCAACTGCATACGCAAGCCAAATTGTGCTTTATTCAACGACAACAACTCAACTTGCAAGTCTGCCGAAGATTTCGCTTTTAGTTCACTCGCCTTCATAATTATGTCCCCACCTGTCTAACAACAAATGTCGTCTCGATTGGTAATTTAGCTGACGCTAAACGGAATGCTTCGCGCGCCAATGTTTCATCAACCCCGTCCATTTCATACAACATCTTACCTGGACGAATCTCGGCTACGTAGTACTCCGGATTACCTTTACCGTTACCCATACGAACTTCAGCCGGTTTCTGAGAGATAGGCTTATCCGGGAAAATACGAATCCAGATACGTCCACCCCGCTTGATGTGACGAGTCATTGCACGACGAGCTGCTTCAATTTGACGAGCCGTAAGACGGCCACGTCCGACTGCCTTTAATCCAAACTCACCAAAACTTACTTGATTTCCGCGTGTAGCAACGCCAGTATTTCGGCCTTTTTGCTCTTTACGGTATTTTCTTCTAGCTGGCTGTAGCATGTTTTGCCCCCGACTTTCTGACTTTCTTTTCTGGTTCAGCGGTCACTGGTGCAGCAACTTCTTGCTGACCGCTATGCTCACCTTTGTATACCCAAACTTTAACGCCGATTAAACCATAGGTTGTCAAAGCTTCAGATGTTCCATAATCGATATCGGCACGCAGTGTATGCAATGGCACACGGCCTTCGCGATACCATTCGGTACGTGCAATTTCGATTCCATTTAAACGGCCAGAACTCATAATCTTAATACCTTGAGCTCCCAAACGCATCGCGTTTTGCATGGCACGCTTCATGGCACGACGGAACATAATACGTTTTTCTAATTGCTGGGTAATTGAATCAGCAATCAGCTGCGCATCAATTTCCGGTTTACGAACTTCCTCGATATTCAAACCGACATCTGGTAAACCCATGCGCTTTTTCAACTCATTACGCAAAGATTCGATGTCTTCACCTTTTTTCCCGATCACCACACCAGGACGAGCTGTGTAAATGGTGATTTTGGCATTCTTGGCGGGTCGTTCGATAATGATTTTTGAAACACCTGCACCAGCCAACTTCTTTTTTAGATATTCACGTACTTCAATATCCTTTAACAGCAACTCGGAGAAATGCTTGCTATTTGAATACCATTTAGAAGACCAGTTTTTTAGTACGCTCAATCGGAAACCGATTGGATGAATTTTCTGTCCCATGCTCAGCTCCCAACCGTAATCGTAATGTGACAGGTTTGCTTCTCAATACCGTTACCACGGCCTTTGGCGCGTGCAATCATGCGCTTTAGTGAAGTAGCCTTATCAATGTATATTGTCGTGACTTTTAATTCATCAATATCGGCGCCATCATTGTGCTCAGCATTAGCGATAGCGGAATCTAGTGCCTTCTTGATAATCCCAGCACCTTTCTTCGGGCTGAACGCTAAAATTTGCAACGCTCTGTCAACCGGCAGGCCGCGAATCTGATCAGCGACCAGTCGTCCCTTTTGAGCCGACAGGCGAACACCTTTAATAACTGCAGTTGTGCTCATCATGTCTCCTTATTTCTTAGCGGCTGCTTTTTTATCAGCAGCGTGCCCCTTGAAGGTGCGGGTCAATGAAAATTCGCCGAGCTTATGTCCGACCATATTTTCAGAAATGTACACCGGAATATGCTGCTTCCCGTTATGCACTGCGATTGTCAGACCAACAAATTCGGGCAATACAGTGGAGCGACGCGACCATGTTTTTACCGGACGCTTATCGCTGGTAGCACGTACTGTCTCTACCTTCTTTACCAAATGCAAGTCAACGAATGGGCCTTTTTTTACTGAACGTGCCATATCTTCTTACCCCTTAAACCTGAAAGCGACGGCGAACAATCATGCCACTTGTACGCTTGTTGCGACGTGTACGGAATCCCTTGGCCGGCACACCCCATGGACTAACTGGGTTGCGACCTGCAGCTGTTTTTCCTTCACCACCACCGTGCGGGTGATCAACCGGGTTCATCACAACTCCGCGCACTGTAGGACGAATTCCGCGCCAACGATTTGCACCTGCCTTGCCGATAGAGCGCAGAGAGTGCTCGCCATTGCCTACTTCGCCAATCGTTGCACGACAGTCCACATGAACTTTGCGAATCTCACCTGAGCGTAAACGCAACTGCGCATAAGCGCCTTCACGTGCCAGCAACTGCACAGACGTACCGGCTGAACGAGCCAGCTGAGCCCCCTTACCTGGCAACATTTCGATGCAGTGAACAGTTGAGCCCACTGGAATATTACGCAGCGGTAGGGCATTACCAGCCTTGATAGGAGCCTCAGAACCGCTTAGCAATTGCGCACCTGCAGATACACCCTTTGGTGCGATAATATAACGGCGCTCACCATCCGCGTATAGCAATAAAGCCAAATGAGCTGTGCGATTTGGATCGTATTCCAAGTGCTCAACAGTTGCAGGAATGCCATCCTTGTCACGCTTGAAATCAACAATACGATAATGCTTCTTATGGCCACCGCCCATATGACGAACTGTGATGTGGCCATTATGATTACGGCCTGCAGTTCTAGTTTTCTTTTCCAGTAATGCAGCTACGGGTTTTCCCTTATGCAAATCCGGAGTAACGACACGCACTACAGCGCGACGTCCTGGTGATGTAGGTTTAAGTTTAATCAGTGCCATGATATTTATCCTTGCTCACTTTCAGCAAAATTAATTTCTTGTCCCGGCGCCAGACTCACATAAGCCTTTTTCCAATCAGAGCGTCGACCCGTAAACTTGCCAAAGCGCTTTTGCTTTCCTTTGACTACGCTAATTTGCACGCTTTCAACATTTACTTTAAATAGCAGCTCAACTGCAGCCTTAACTTCTGGCTTGGTTGCATTTGTAGCCACACGGAAGATAATCTGCTGATTTTTTTCTGCCACAAAGGTCGCTTTTTCAGAAACCTGCGGCGCCATCAAGACGTTCATCAAACGCTCTTCACTAAATTTTAGCGTATTCATACCAACACCTCTTCAATCTTGGCAACCGCACTACGCGTCATAACCACCTTATTGAAACGCACTAAACTTACCGGGTCAGCTTGATGCGCTTCCAACACCAGAACATTAGGCAAGTTGCGCGATGAAAGATATAAATTTTCATCAATACTGTCGGTAATAATCAATACACGCTCAGCAGCAAAACCCATAGCCTTAATTTTGTCCGCCAGCATTTTGGTTTTAGGCGCATCAACAGTGAGACTTTCTACAATCGTCAGACGACCTTCACGAACCAACTGAGACAAAATTGACGCCAATCCCGCACGATACATTTTGCGGTTGACTTTTTGAGTGTAATTTTCCTCGGAAGTATTCGGGAAAATTTTACCGCCACCACGCCACAGCGGACTGGACGCCATACCAGCACGGGCACGACCCGTTCCTTTTTGAGCAAACGGCTTACGCGTTGATTTAGCTATCTCGCTTCTGCCTTTTTGTTTGCTGCTTGCGGAACGAGCATTTGCCTGATATGCGGTTACAAGTTGATGCACCAAGGCTTCGTTATACTCGCGACCAAACAAATCATCAGATGCAGTCACACTTGCAGATGCCTGACCACTTGAATTTATAACTTTGAGTTCCATTATGCCCCCGCTTTCACTGCTGGGCGCACAATCACGTCGCCACCAGGGCATCCAGGAACTGCACCCTTAACTAAAAGTAATTGACGCTCTGCATCAATTCTTACAATTTGTAGATTTTGCACGGTGCGCTGCACGTCACCCAAGTGACCTGTCATGCGCTTACCCGGAAACACGCGGCCCGGATCCTGCGCCATACCGATAGAGCCCGGTACATTGTGTGATTTAGAGTTGCCATGTGTAGCACGACCGGATTTAAAGTGGTGGCGCTTGATCGTACCCGCATAACCTTTACCAATTGTTATACCGGTTACGTCAACCTTTTGCCCCACCTGAAAAAGATCTACGCCAACTTTATCGGCAGCCTGCATACCTGCAGCTTGCTCGGCAGTTACGGTAAATTCTTTAAGTTTGCTACCAGCTTCTACACCCGCCTTAGCAAAATGGCCGGCAGCCGCCTTAGTTACACGACTGGCACGACGCGTGCCAAATGCAACCTGAACTGCACTATATCCATCGGTAGAAGCGGATTTGATTTGAGTAACACGATTATTGGACACGTCAAGCACAGTCACAGGCAACGATGTTCCGTCATCTGTAAATATGCGAGTCATGCCAATCTTGCGACCGACAAGTCCTAACATTTTAACTTCCTTTATTAAGGGGCCAACTTCAATTGGTTAGCCGATTCAACTGCTAAAAACTACTAATTATTGCAACTTAATTTCCACATCAACACCTGCTGGCAAATCCAGCTTCATCAATGCATCAACTGTTTTATCTGTAGGATCAATAATATCCATCAGGCGTAAATGGGTGCGAATCTCAAACTGATCACGAGAAGTTTTATTCACATGCGGTGAACGCAGTATATCGAAACGCTCGATTTTGGTAGGCAATGGAACCGGACCTTTAACCACAGCGCCAGTGCGCTTTGCAGTATCCACAATTTGCAGTGCAGATTGGTCGATCAATCGGTAGTCAAATGCTTTTAGGCGAATGCGAATTTTTTGGCTTTGCATAATCTTCTCTTGCTTCATGCGGATAATCCGCGGTTTAAAGAACGAAAACGCGTGACTTAGGTCACGCGAGGGCGCGCATTGTAATCTTTGTTAATCTTCTTTGCAAACTTAAAACAGTGAAATGTGAATTATCAGCATACCCACATTTCACTTTCAATTTAATTTTTTACTCTACGATCTTGGCAACCACACCGGCACCGACAGTACGACCACCTTCGCGAATCGCAAAGCGCAAACCTTCTTCCATCGCGATTGGAGCGATCAGATTGACCGTTACCGACACGTTGTCGCCCGGCATCACCATTTCGGTACCGGCTGGCAATTCAACTGCGCCGGTGACGTCGGTCGTGCGGAAGTAGAACTGTGGACGGTAACCCTGAAAGAATGGCGTATGACGACCACCCTCATCTTTACCCAGCACGTAGATTTCCGCAGTGAATTTTGTGTGAGGCGTGATCGTGCCTGGCTTTGCCAACACTTGACCACGCTCAACTTCTTCACGCTTGGTTCCGCGCAACAGTACACCCACGTTGTCGCCCGCCTGACCTTGATCCAGCAGCTTGCGGAACATTTCCACGCCGGTGCAGGTTGTCTTGAGAGTTGGCTTGAGACCAACAATTTCAATTTCTTCACCAACCTTCACTACGCCGCGCTCGATACGACCGGTTACAACTGTTCCGCGACCGGAAATAGAGAATACGTCTTCTACGGGCATCAGGAAGGTTCCATCTAGTGCGCGCTCTGGCTGAGGAATATAAGAGTCAAGTGCTTCAGCCAAACGGAAGATTGCTGCTTCGCCCAAGTCGCCTGTATCGCCCTCTACGGCTTTCAATGCAGATCCTTTGATGATTGGGATGTCATCGCCGGGGAAGTCGTACTTGCTGAGCAATTCACGAATTTCCATTTCAACGAGTTCGAGCAACTCTTCATCGTCAACCATGTCGCATTTGTTCATGAATACGATGATGTACGGTACACCCACTTGACGCGCCAGCAGGATGTGTTCACGGGTCTGAGGCATCGGGCCGTCGGCTGCAGATACAACCAGAATGGCGCCGTCCATTTGCGCTGCGCCGGTAATCATGTTCTTAACGTAGTCGGCGTGCCCCGGGCAGTCAACGTGCGCATAGTGACGGTTGGCTGTCTCGTATTCAACGTGAGCGGTATTAATTGTAATTCCGCGCGCTTTTTCTTCCGGCGCCGCGTCAATTTGATCGTAAGCCTTCGCTTCGCCGCCAAACTTCTTCGACAATACGGTGGTGATCGCCGCGGTTAAAGTGGTCTTACCATGGTCTACGTGACCAATCGTGCCTACGTTAACGTGCGGTTTGGTGCGTTCAAATTTGCTCTTTGCCATTTTCTGCTCTCCAGTATCTTTAATATTTCGTCAATTACTTCTTAATTCAGATTTATTTTTTATTCATAATGGCTTCAGCAACATTTCTCGGTGCTTCAGAGTAATGTTTAAATTCCATCGTGTAAGTAGCGCGACCTTGAGTTGCCGAACGTAATGAAGTCGAGTAGCCAAACATCTCAGCCAAAGGTACTTCAGCCTTGATCGCTTTACCGCCGCCCATCATGTCATCCATACCTTGAACCATACCGCGACGTGAAGACAAGTCTCCCATTACCGTACCTGCGTAGTCCTCAGGCGTCTCAACCTCAACCGCCATCATCGGCTCAAGCAGAACAGGGTTTGCCTTACGCATACCATCTTTAAATCCGATTGAAGCCGCCATCTTAAAGGCGTTTTCGTTTGAGTCCACTTCGTGGTATGAACCGTCAAACAGCGTTACCTTGACGTCAACCACCGGGAAGCCGGCCAACACACCGTTCGGCAATGTTTCACGCAGACCCTTTTCAACCGCTGGAATAAATTCGCGAGGAACGGCACCGCCCTTAATCGCATCGATAAACTCAAAGCCCTTACCGGTTTCATTTGGCTCCATGCGCAACATCACGCGACCAAACTGCCCCTTACCACCGGACTGCTTAACGAACTTGCCTTCAACCTCAACCATCTTGCGAATCGCTTCGCGATACGCCACCTGCGGCGCACCCACGTTGGCTTCCACACCGAATTCGCGCTTCATACGGTCAACCAGAATTTCCAGATGCAATTCACCCATACCGGACATAATTGTCTGACCGGACTCTTCATCGGTACGCACGCGGAAGGATGGATCTTCAGCCGCTAAACGGCCCAGCGCAATACCCATTTTTTCCTGATCAGCCTTGGTCTTCGGCTCTACGGCAACGTGAATCACCGGCTCAGGGAAGATCATACGTTCAAGGATAATAGGATTATTCACGTCACACAGCGATTCACCCGTAGTCACATCTTTTAAACCTATACAGGCCGCAATATCACCCGCGAGAATTTCATCAACTTCTTGACGCTCGTTCGCGTGCATCTGCACGATACGACCAATACGCTCTTTCTTGCCGCGAATCGGGTTGTAAATCGTATCACCTTTCTTTAACACGCCCGAATAAACGCGCACGAAAGTCAACTGCCCCACAAACGGGTCTGTCATTAACTTGAACGCCAGCGCGGAAAACTTCTCGCTGTCGTCAGCCTTGCGGGTGATCGCGACACCTTCTTCAGTCTCACCGGTGACATCCGGAATATCAACAGGCGACGGCAGGAACATGATTACCGCATCCAGCATACGCTGCACGCCCTTATTCTTAAACGCCGAACCGCATAGCATTGGCTGAATTTCACAAGCGATAGTACGGGTACGAATACCCAGAATGATTTGCTCTTCAGTGAGCTCGCCATTTTCAAGGTATTGAGTCATCAAATCCTCGGATGCCTCGGCAGCCGTCTCAACCATCTTGCCGCGCCACTCGTTGGCACTTTCAAGCAAGTCAGCCGGAATTTCTTTGTACTCAAACTTCATACCCTGAGAAGCTTCATCCCAGATGATCGCCTTCATCTTAATCAAGTCAACAACGCCGACGAAGCTTTCTTCTGCGCCGATAGGAATGACCAAAGGAATTGGACGGGCGCGCAAGCGCGTCTCCATCTGAGTAACAACCTTGAAGAAGTTGGCACCAGTACGGTCCATCTTATTAACGAATGCTAGGCGGGGCACCTTGTATTTATTAGCCTGACGCCATACGGTTTCAGACTGAGGCTGAACACCACCCACGGCGCAATACACCATGCACGCACCGTCCAGCACTCGCATAGAACGCTCAACCTCAATCGTAAAGTCAACGTGACCCGGAGTGTCGATAATGTTGAAACGATGCTCTGGATAGGAATTGTCCATCCCCTTCCAGAAGCACGTTGTCGCAGCCGAGGTAATAGTAATACCGCGTTCCTGCTCCTGCTCCATCCAGTCCATCGTAGCCGCACCATCGTGCACCTCACCGATTTTGTGACTAACACCTGTATAAAACAAAATGCGCTCAGTTGTTGTAGTTTTACCTGCATCAATGTGTGCACTGATGCCGATATTGCGATAGCGTTGAATTGGAGTTTTGCGTGCCACGGTATATACCTAACTTTGTCTAAAAATACTTATTAGAAACGGAAATGCGAGAATGCCTTATTTGCTTCAGCCATGCGATGCACTTCTTCACGCTTTTTAACTGCACCGCCGCGACCTTCAGAAGCATCAATCAATTCACCCGCCAAACGCAAGCCCATTGATTTCTCGCCACGCTTACGCGCAAAGTCTTTAATCCAGCGCATCGCCAAAGCCATGCGGCGCGACGGACGAACCTCAACCGGAACCTGGTAGTTCGCTCCGCCAACGCGACGACTCTTAACCTCAACTTGAGGCTTGGCATTATTTAGCGCAAGATTAAACACCTCGATTGGATCTTTACCACTCTTCTTGGCAACCTGCTCCATTGCACCGTAAAGAATGCGCTCAGCAACGGACTTCTTACCGGCAGTCATCAACACATTAACGAACTTGGATAAATCCTGATTTCCGAACTTTGGGTCCGGCAGAACTTCGCGCTTGGGTACTTCTCTACGTCTTGGCATATCTAAACCTCGAATTTATAAACTAACTTAAGAAACAGTGACGCGATTCGCCATTAAGCCTTTTTAGGACGCTTCGCACCATACTTGGAACGAGACTGCTTACGATCTTTAACACCCGCCGTATCCAGACTACCGCGCACCATGTGGTAACGCACACCCGGCAAGTCTTTAACACGACCACCGCGCAACAACACCACACTGTGCTCCTGCAGGTTATGGCCTTCACCGCCAATGTAAGAAATGACTTCAAAGCCATTCGTCAAACGCACTTTAGCTACTTTTCGCAGCGCAGAGTTTGGCTTTTTTGGAGTCGTTGTATAAACACGGGTACAAACTCCGCGCTTTTGCGGGCTACCCGCAAGCGCAGGCACTTTGCTTTTTGTAATTTCAGCAGACCGTGGCTTGCGCACTAACTGGTTAATCGTTGGCATTTTATGGTTCCTAAAAACTCTATTTAATCAATGTATTGCAATTATTGCGGCGCGGCTAAAAAATTTTCGCCTTACCACGACGGCTAAAAAGACCGCGCATTCTATTGATGAACACACGATCTGTCAAGCTAACTAGATACTTCCTTGTGATGCTGTTGATACTTCAGCTTCCGCCAAACCGGAACCCGCAGCAATATCGATGCCCTGACGTTGCTTGCGACGCGCCGTATGGAAAGCCAATCCGGTTCCCGCTGGGATGAGGCGACCCACGATAACGTTCTCTTTCAGGCCACGCAGATCGTCTTTCTTGCCCATGATGGCCGCTTCTGTCAACACGCGCGTAGTCTCCTGGAATGACGCAGCGGAGATGAACGAGTCAGTAGACAACGAAGCCTTGGTGATACCCAACAACATATATTGGAAGGTTGCCGGCTCTTTACCAGCCGCAATAACACGCTCATTTTCGCGCAGCAACTCTGCACGCTCAACCTGCTCCTTGGGAATAAAGGTTGTTTCACCTTCATCCACAATTGCAACCCGGCGCAACATTTGACGCACAATTACTTCAATATGTTTATCGTTAATTTTTACGCCCTGCAAACGATACACATCCTGAACTTCATCAGTGATGTAACGCGCCAGCGCTTCGATTCCCAGCAAACGCAGAATGTCGTGCGGATCAGCCGGGCCGTCTACAATCATCTCACCCTGATTCACCACTTGACCATCGTGAACCAAGACATGCTTTTCCTTCGGAATCAGGAATTCATTGGCAATGCCTTCTACATCGGTAATCACTAAGCGCTGTTTACCCTTAGTTTCCTTACCGAATGAAGCTGTACCGGTGACCTCGGCCAACATACCGGCATCCTTCGGTGAACGCGCCTCAAACAGCTCGGCAACACGCGGCAGACCACCGGTAATATCGCGCGTCTTAGAACTTTCTTGAGGAATACGCGCCAATACATCACCCACGCCAACCTGCTGACCATCTTCAACTGTGATAATCGAGCCGACTTGGAACGTAACAGAAATAGCCGTATCAGTTCCGGCAATCTTAATTTCATTGCCAGAATCATCAAGCAGTCGCACCAAAGGACGCACGCCCTTGCTTTGCGCAGTGCTGCGTTTCGGGTCAATAACCACCAACGTAGACAGACCAGTTACTTCGTCAATCTGCTTAGCAACGGTTGCGCCCTCTTCCACATTCTCAAAACGCGCTTGCCCCGCATATTCAGTAATAATTGGACGAGTGTGCGGATCCCATGTGGCGAGAACATCACCGGCACGCACCGCAACACCTTCACGCACAGTCAGCATGGCGCCGTAAGGAACTTTATGACGTTCACGCTCGCGACCATGATCATCTGTCACAATCACTTCACCGCTACGCGCCACTACCACAACCTCGTTGCGCGCGCTGGTAACAGTTCGCATATTCGGGCTGTATTTCATAATACCGTTTGATTTACCTTCAACCTGACTTGCGACCACGGTACGCGAAGCTGCGCCACCGATGTGGAAGGTACGCATGGTTAATTGCGTACCTGGCTCACCGATGGATTGCGCCGCAATCACACCAACAGCCTCACCGGTATTCACCAAACCGCCACGACCGAGGTCACGACCATAACACTTGGCGCACAAACCATAACGGGTCTCACAGGTCAACGGAGTCCGCACGCGCACTTCATCAATACCCAGCGCCTCGACATGATCCACCATATCTTCATTTAACAACGTGCCAGCTTCATAAAGCGTCTCACTGGTTTCAGGATTGACGATGTCGGATGCTGCAACACGACCTAGAATACGTTCGCGCAGCGCCTCGATAACTTCACCACCTTCAACCAAGGCCTTCATTGAACGGCCATTTTCAGTACCGCAATCATCTTCGGTAATAACCAGATCTTGCGTTACATCGACCAAGCGACGTGTCAGGTAACCGGAGTTCGCAGTCTTCAACGCAGTATCCGCCAAACCCTTACGCGCACCGTGCGTGGAAATGAAGTACTGCAACATATTCAGACCTTCGCGGAAGTTCGCGGTGATCGGCGTTTCGATGATGGAGCCGTCCGGCTTTGCCATCAAACCACGCATACCGGACAACTGGCGAATCTGTGCCGCAGAACCGCGCGCACCGGAGTCGGCCATCATGTAGATGGAGTTAAACGACTCTTGCGTGATTGCCTTGCCCTTCTTGTCGGTCAGCGCTTCGCCGGTTACACGATCAAGCACAGGCTCGGTGCCGAGCTGCTCCATCATCGCCTTGGCGACCTGATCACCGGTGCGGCCCCAGATGTCCACTACCTTGTTGTAGCGTTCGCCTTGAGTCACCAGACCGGAGGTATATTGCGTATGAATTTCATGAACTTCTTTTTCAGCCGCGACGATCAGATCATTCTTCTGCTGCGGCACCAACATGTCATCCACACAGATCGAAATACCGGCGCGAGTCGCGTAGGTAAAACCGGTATACATTAATCTATCAGCCATGATGACCGTATCGCGCAAACCGCAACGACGGAAACTTGCGTTAATTAAACGAGAAATTTCTTTCTTTTTCAGTGTCTTATTGACTGCGCTGAAAGGTAAGTTCGGTGGCAACAATTCCGACAAAATGGCGCGACCAACTGTTGTCTCATAACGCGTCACTTTTTCTAACTTTTCACCATTTTCATCAATATTCGATTCTTTAATGCGCACCTGAACCTTGGCTTGCAGATCGACTTGACCGGAACGGTAAGCACGCAGCGCCTCGGACACATCGGAATACATCGAACCTTCACCCAACGCAGCCACTTTTTCGCGCGTCATGTAATACAGACCCAACACGATATCCTGTGATGGAACAATAATTGGCTCGCCGTTGGCAGGAGACAAAACGTTATTGGACGCCAGCATCAGCGTACGCGCTTCCATCTGCGCTTCCAGCGACAGAGGAACGTGAACAGCCATTTGGTCACCGTCGAAGTCGGCGTTGAATGCCGTACATACCAACGGATGCAACTGGATCGCTTTACCTTCGATAAGGATCGGCTCAAACGCTTGGATACCCAAACGGTGCAGCGTCGGTGCGCGGTTCAGCATCACCGGATGTTCGCGGATCACTTCTTCCAAAATGTCCCACACGATTGGCTCTTCAGCCTCAACCATGCGCTTACCGGCCTTGATCGTAGTCGCCAAACCCATCTTTTCCAGACGTTCAAAAATGAACGGCTTGAACAATTCCAGCGCCATCTTCTTGGGCAGACCGCACTGATGCAATTTCAGTTGCGGGCCAACCACAATAACGGAACGACCGGAGTAGTCCACGCGCTTACCCAACAAGTTCTGACGGAAACGACCGCCCTTACCCTTAATCATGTCAGCCAGCGACTTCAGCGGACGCTTGTTAGCGCCAGTCATCGCTTTGCCGCGACGACCGTTGTCCAGCAATGAGTCTACGGACTCTTGCAACATGCGCTTCTCGTTGCGCACGATGATTTCCGGTGCTTTCAGTTCGAGCAGACGCTTCAAACGGTTGTTGCGGTTGATGACGCGACGATACAGATCGTTCAGGTCGGATGTTGCAAAACGGCCACCATCCAGAGGCACCAGCGGACGCAGTTCCGGCGGCAGCACCGGCAATACTTCCATTACCATCCATTCCGGCTTGATACCGGATTGCAGGAACGCTTCCAACACTTTCAGACGCTTGGCGTATTTCTTGATCTTTGTTTCAGAAGTGGTAGCTTCCAATTCATTACGTAGTTTTTCCACTTCGGCTGGCACATCCAGTGCTCGCAACAAAGCGCGCACACCTTCTGCTCCCATCACCGCAGTAAACTCATCGCCATATTCTTCAATTTTGGCAATATAGTCGTCGTCAGACATCAATTGACCGCGATTTAGCGGCGTCATGCCAGGTTCAGTTACAACATAAGCTTCAAAATATAGAACGCGCTCGATATCGCGTAGCGTCATGTCCAGCACCATCCCCAAACGGGATGGCAGTGACTTCAAGAACCAGATGTGCGCAACAGGAGAAGCCAACTCGATGTGCCCCATGCGCTCGCGGCGCACTTTGGACAAGGTAACTTCAACACCGCACTTCTCGCAGATTACACCGCGATGCTTCAGACGCTTGTACTTACCGCACAAGCACTCGTAGTCCTTAACTGGACCGAAAATTTTGGCGCAAAACAAACCGTCGCGTTCCGGTTTAAAGGTGCGATAGTTAATTGTTTCCGGTTTTTTTACTTCGCCATACGACCACGAACGAATCTTATCCGGAGAAGCGAGACCAATCTTGATGGTATCGAACTCTTCCTTTTGCGTAACTTGCTTGAACAGATCCAATATTGACTTCATGTATTACTCCTAAATCTGATGATGGAGAGCAGCGTGCAAGTAGCCACTAGTCAAAGTGACTACTTACCAATGATTAACGATTAATGACGTTCCAAATCTATATCAATGCCCAACGAACGAATTTCCTTGGTCAACACATTGAATGACTCAGGCATTCCTGCGTCAATCTTGTGATCGCCCTTAACAATATTTTCATAGACTTTGGTACGGCCATTTACGTCGTCTGACTTGACCGTCAACATTTCCTGCAAGGTATAAGCTGCGCCGTAAGCTTCCAAAGCCCAGACTTCCATTTCACCGAAACGCTGTCCACCGAACTGCGCTTTACCGCCCAATGGCTGCTGAGTAACCAGACTGTACGGGCCGGTTGAACGTGCGTGCATTTTGTCGTCAACCAAGTGATGCAGTTTTAGCACGTGCATATAACCCACGGTGACCGAGCGATCAAAAGCATCTCCGGTACGGCCATCATACAATTGCACCTGACCGGAACGCGGCAGACCCGCCAATTCCAGCATATCCTTAATTTCCTCTTCGCTCGCGCCATCGAATACCGGCGTCGCAAATGGCACACCTTTTTTCAAGTTGCGGCACAATTCAGTAACTTCTTCATCACTGAATATGGCAATTTCTTCAGCTTGCTCCCCGCTGTAGATTTTGCCCAAGAATTTGCGCAGATCTGCTATTTTCGCTTGCGCTTCCAGCATCTTGTCAATCTTCTTGCCTAGTCCTTTGGCGGCCCAGCCCAGATGCACTTCCAATACCTGACCGATGTTCATACGCGAAGGAACACCCAATGGATTCAAAACAACGTCGACCGGAGTACCATCCGCCATGTGCGGCATGTCTTCCACCGGAACAATGCGCGAAACCACACCCTTATTACCGTGACGACCTGCCATCTTGTCGCCGGGCTGCAAGCGGCGTTTAACCGCCACATATACCTTGACCATTTTTTGCACGCCGGCTTGCAGTTCATCGCCTTGAGTCAGTTTCTTCTTCTTCAAATCGAAAGCTGCATCAAATTCAAGACGTTTCTGTGCCAAACCTTCTTTGACTTGTTCCATCTGTGTGGCCACTTCATCGTCAGCCACGCGAATATCAAACCAATGATGATGCTCAAGACTATGCAAATATTCTTTGTTGATCTTGGTACCCTTGACCAGCTTTTTAGGTCCGCCATTCGCGATCTTGTTGTGCAGCAGCTTTTCCAAGCGGGTAAATACGTCAGCTTCAACAATACGCATTTGGTCAGCCAAGTCTTTCTTGTAGCGTCCCAACTCATCGTCGATAATTTGTTGCGCACGTTTATCGCGCTGCAAACCTTCGCGGGTAAATACCTGTACGTCGATTACTGTTCCGGAAATACCCGCCTTAACGCGCAAAGAAGTATCTTTAACATCAGAAGCTTTTTCGCCAAAGATTGCGCGCAGCAATTTTTCTTCCGGTGTCAGCTGAGTTTCGCCCTTGGGCGTTACTTTTCCAACCAATACATCACCCACACCCACCTCGGCGCCAATGTGCACAATGCCGCACTCATCCAAGCGTGCCATTTGACCTTCTGACAAATTAGGAATGTCACGGGTAATTTCTTCAGTGCCCAACTTGGTGTCTCGCGCCATCACGGTCAACTCTTCAATATGAATTGAAGTAAAACGATCTTCCGCAACCACGCGCTCTGAGATCATGATCGAGTCTTCGTAGTTGTAGCCGTTCCAAGGCATGAACGCGATCATCATGTTCTGACCCAGCGCCAATTCGCCCATATCGGTCGAAGCACCATCTGCCACCACATCGCCACGGGCAATAATATCTCCAACCTTAACCAAAGGTCTTTGATTAATATTAGTATTTTGATTGGAGCGCGTGTACTTGGTCAAATTATAAATATCTACACCGACTTCGCCGGCAGTTGTTTCGTCATCGTTTACCCGCACCACGATACGGCCGGAGTCAACATAATCAACGCGGCCACCGCGCCACGCCTGAACAGCCGTGCCCGAGTCAACTGCCACGGTACGCTCAATACCCGTACCCACCAATGCTTTTTCAGCACGCAATACAGGAACAGCCTGACGTTGCATGTTAGCGCCCATCAACGCGCGGTTCGCGTCGTCATGCTCCAGGAACGGAATTAACGAAGCCGCGACAGAAACAACCTGCGATGGCGCAACGTCCATGTATTCAATATTTTCAGGCGTAGCCAAAACGAACTCGTTGTGCTGACGTGAAGAAACAATATCGTTGGTGAACTTACCCTTGCTGTCCAAATCGGCATTCGCCTGAGCGATAGTGAACTTGCCTTCTTCGATAGCTGACAGGTATTCAACCTCGTCCGTTGCACGTCCCTTACTCACTTTACGATACGGTGTTTCGATGAAACCGTACTCGTTAGTGCGCGCATACAGCGCCAGCGAGTTGATCAGACCAATGTTCGGGCCTTCCGGTGTTTCAATCGGGCACACACGGCCATAGTGAGTCGGATGCACGTCGCGCACTTCGAAACCTGCGCGTTCGCGGGTCAAACCGCCTGGTCCCAACGCGGAGATACGACGCTTGTGAGTTACTTCCGCCAGCGGGTTGGTCTGGTCCATAAACTGTGACAGCTGCGAAGAACCGAAGAATTCTTTCACAGCAGCCGAAATCGGCTTGGCATTGATCAAATCATGCGGCATCAAATTGTCTGTTTCAGCTTGCCCCAGGCGCTCCTTCACTGCGCGTTCGACACGAGCCAAACCGGTGCGGAATTGGTTCTCAGCCAACTCACCCACAGCACGCACACGACGATTACCCAAGTGATCAATGTCGTCAATTTCGCCGCGGCCATTGCGCAATTCAACCAGAATCTTGATTACTGCAACAATGTCTTCGTTGGACAAGGTGGTTGCACCAGTCAACTCTTCACGACCAACACGACGATTAAATTTCATACGACCAACAGTTGACAGGTCATAGCGTTCTTCGGAGAAGAATAAACCCTTGAATAACGCCTCTACCGCATCTTCGGTGGGTGGTTCGCCTGGACGCATCATGCGATAAATCGCAACCCGGGCTGTCCACTGGTCAGTAGTTTCGTCTGTGCGCAGCGTGTTGGAAATAAAGGCGCCCTGATCCAAGTCATTTGTGTAGAGAGTCTTAATTACTGTAATGCCGGCTTCTTGAAGCTTGCCGAGCAAAGTTTCAGTAATTTCATCATTCGCATTAGCGATGACTTCACCGGTATCTTGATCAACTACGTTGTGACCCAATACGCGACCGATAATAAATTCATCACTAACGGCAAGCTTATCAATGCCAGCTTCTTCCATTTCACGAATATGACGAACGGTGATACGTTTATCTTTTGCGACAATAAGCTTTCCGCCTTTGCCTTCAATATCAAATCGTGCAATTTCGCCGCGCAAGCGCTCGGGAACAACTTCAAATTGCAGTCCCTTCTTAGCAAAATGGAAAGTATCAAACTCAAAGAACGCGTTGATGATTTCTTCCGGAGTGAAGCCCAAAGAACGCAGCAATATCGTTACCGGCATTTTGCGGCGACGGTCGATACGGAAATACACAAAATCTTTGGCATCAAACTCGAAATCCAACCAAGAGCCACGATACGGAATCACACGGGCGGAGAATAACAATTTACCCGAACTATGGGTTTTGCCGCGGTCATGCTCAAAGAACACACCGGGAGAACGATGCAGCTGGGAAACAATGACACGTTCTGTACCATTGACCACAAAAGAACCGGTGTTAGTCATCAGGGGAATTTCGCCCATGTAGACTTCCTGCTCTTTTACTTCCTTGACGGTCGGCTTTGACGCTTCTTTATCAAGAATGGTCAGGCGTACGCGCGCGCGCAACGGCGAAGCAAAAGTTAAACCGCGCTGCTGACATTCACGGACATCAAAAGGTGGCAATCCCAGCGTGTAGCTGACAAAATCCAAGCGCGCAAACTTATTGTGGCTTTCAATTGGAAAAATTGAATTGAATGCAGCCTGCAACCCTTCGTTTTTGCGCTGATCAGGAGCAACCCACGCTTGCAAGAAATCACTGTAGGACTCCAATTGCGTGGACAGCAAAAAAGGTACCGGCAATGCGCCGACACGTTTTGCAAAACTTTTACGAATACGTTTTTTTTCGGTAAAAGAATAACTCATGAGATCTCCACGACATAAAAAGACAAAGGACAAAAAGCGCTTAATATACAGATAGTTACCGAGCGCTCACTCACCATTATCTTCTAAACTACACAACTCGAACCTGCTCATTTTTGAGCAGCCAATTAGAAGCGGCAAAAGGCTGACGGCGCACCGTCAGCCTTTTTACAAACACAAAACTTACTTAATTTCTGCCGTTGCGCCAGCTTCGATCAACTGTTTAGCAATTGCATCAGCATCAGCTTTGGAAATACCTTCTTTAACAGCCTTCGGTGCTCCGTCAACCAGATCCTTAGCTTCTTTCAAGCCCAGACCAGTGATCGCACGAACTACCTTAATCACGTTAACTTTGGCATCGCCGGCAGCGTTCAAGAAAACGGTGAATTCAGTTTGCTCAGCAGCAGCCGCTGGAGCAGCTCCGGCAGCAGCAGGACCCGCCATAGCAGCAGCAGACACTCCGAATTTCTCTTCTACAGCCTTAACTAGCTCGTTCAGTTCCAACACGGACATACCATCCAGTGCGGTCAAAAATGCGTCTTTATCAAATGCCATTTTGTTCTTCCTAAATTAAAAGTTTGAAATAAATCAAGCTGTTGCAGTTTTCGCTTCTGCTACAGCACTAAGCACACGCGCCAAACTTGATACTGGCGATTGCAACAGACCCAACAATTGTGCCAGCAGAACTTCTTTGCTTGGTACAGTCGCCAGCGCATTTACTGCTGCCGTATCCATTAGCTTGCCGTTATACAGACCCGCTTTAACCACCAACTTATCGTTAGTCTTGGCAAAATCGTACACAATTTTCGCAGCGGCAACAGGATCAGGACTGATGCTATACACCAGGGGACCGACCATTTTATCTGCCAAAGCTTCAAAAGCTGTGCCTTGCACCGCACGACGCGCCAATGTATTTTTCAACACATGGAAATACACGCCCGAGCTGCGTGCAACAGCACGCAACTTGGTGATATCACTAACAGCGATACCACGGTACTCTGCCAGAACGATAGTTTGGGCGTTAGCGACTTGAGCGTTAACCTCAGCAACAACCGCTTGTTTTTCTTGCAGATTTAGACCCAAAATCTTCCTCCATCTTCAATCGAGACCCAAACAGGCATCCCATAATTAACAACCGCGTCCTCAAGACTTAGGAGAAGAACAGATATGTTCGAACATCCTGCTTGCGGGCACACCATCTACGGGGGAACTTACAGACAGAGCTAAGCGGCCAGAGAACCAAAATTTTCCGAGCACTAAACACTATTTAGTAAGAATTAAGTCTTCGACACCACCGGTCTTGGATAATCTGCCTATACAGCCAGCAGTCCAATGTTCATTTGCCTGCAACCGTAAGGGCTACAGGCAAAGAATGCATTACGCAGCCAAACTAGCCTGCTCGACACGAATACCAACACCCATTGTGCTAGAAATCGCAATTTTCTTAAGATATACGCCCTTGGAAGTTGCTGGCTTAGCCTTATTCAGCGCATCAACTAACGCCAACAGGTTTTCGCGCAGCGCTTCAGGTGCGAATGAAGCACGACCGATCGTGCATTGAATAATGCCATTCTTGTCGGTACGATACTGAACCTGACCAGCTTTAGCATTTCTCACCGCACCGGCTACGTCAGCTGCCACCGTACCCACTTTAGGATTAGGCATTAAGCCACGCGGACCCAAAATCTGTCCCAACTGACCAACGATACGCATCGCATCAGGAGAGGCAATCACAACGTCGAAATCCATTTTTCCGGCTTTGATGCTTTCAGCAAGATCTTCAAAACCAACGATATCAGCACCTGCTGCCTTGGCTTCTTCGGCCTTCGGCCCCTGCGCAAAAACAGCAACACGTACTGCTTTACCGGTACCTTTTGGCAAAACAACAGAACCACGCACCAGTTGATCCGACTTCTTGGCATCAATGCCTAGATTAACCGCCACATCAATTGACTCATCAAACTTGGCTTTAGCTGTTTCTTTAACCAGCTTTAGCGCCTCATCAACCGCATACATTTTGTTGCGATCTACTTTAGCTGCCAGTGCTTTGTAACGCTTAGATATGTGTGCCATGTTATACGCCCTCCACTGTAATGCCCATGCTGCGCGCGCTGCCGGCGATGGTACGCACTGCGGCATCCAAGTCACCTGCAGTCAAGTCAGGTTGCTTGGCTTTTGCAATGTCCTCTGCTTGCGCACGAGTCAATTTACCGACCTTGTCGATATGGGGAGTCTTACTACCTTTTTGAACACCGGCGGCTTTCTTGATCAGAATAGTCGCAGGAGGTGTCTTCATGACAAACGTGAAGCTCTTGTCTGCAAACGCGGTAATCACAACCGGAATCGGCAAACCTGGCTCAACACCTTGAGTTTGCGCGTTAAATGCTTTACAGAATTCCATGATATTCAATCCGCGCTGACCAAGAGCGGGACCGATGGGAGGACTTGGATTGGCCTTGCCGGCCGGTACTTGCAGCTTAATAAAGCCGATGATTTTCTTTGCCACGATACTACTCCTTTGTTGTGGGTTTAACGCACGCCGGAAATTTCCCGAAATGCTTCCCGTTCAAAACCGAGAAAATGAAAGAAAAAGAGTAATTCAACCCTCCTCATCCTTCATCATTCCCTCTTTAAGCTTTTTCTACCTGTCCGAAACTTAATTCAACAGGCGTTGAACGACCAAAGATAGTGACGGCTACGCGCAACTTACTCTTGTCGTAATTTACATCCTCAACTGAACCATGGAAATCGGTAAAGGGGCCTTCTTTAACGCGCACTGCCTCACCCACCTCAAACAACACTTTCGGACGCGGCTTTTCAACACCAGCCTGCATCTGCGACATGATGTTATCTACTTCTTTTTGCGTAATCGGAGTGGGCTTCATCGCAGAACCGCCCAAGAAGCCGGTCACCTTCGGTGTGTTTTTCACCAAATGCCAACTCTCATCGGTCATGTCCATTTCCACGAGTACATAACCCGGAAAGAACTTACGCTCACTGATACTCTTTTGACCGGACTTCAACTCAACTACCTCTTCTACCGGCACCAGAATCTGACCAAAAAGATCTTCCATTCCTTCGCGCGCAATGCGCTCCAAAAGTGCACGCTGCACACTTTTTTCAAACTGGGAGTACGTATGTACCACATACCAACGCTTAGCCATCACCTAACCCCGCCCCATCAATTTATTGACGACCAGCAACAGACTTGCATCTACCGCCCACAAAAATAAAGCCATGACAACCGCGAACAGCACGACTACACCGGTTGTCTGCAATGTTTCTTTACGAGTAGGCCACACCACACGCTTAGCTTCAGCCACCGAATCCTGGGTAAAGCCAAATAAACGCTTCCCCGACTCAGTCGTCCAAAACACACCGACAGCTGCCAACACACCGACCAACACTGAAATAATGCGCATCACTGCAGCACTATCCTTCAATGCATAAAAACCAACGACTCCCGCGATAACCAGCAGTAGCGCAAGCACTAATTTGATCTTATCAGCCATTTACTACCGATCCGTTTCTACTTTATTACTGGCAGGCCAGGAGGGTTTCGAACCCCCAACCCTCGGTTTTGGAGACCGATACTCTACCAATTGAGCTACTGGCCTAATACTCAAAAAGGGGCAAGAGAGAGAACTTCTCTCCCTTGCCCCTCACATCTTATTACTCTACGATCTTGGCAACCACACCGGCACCAACAGTACGACCACCTTCGCGAATCGCGAAGCGCAAACCTTCTTCCATCGCGATTGGAGCGATCAGATTGACCGTTACCGACACGTTGTCGCCCGGCATCACCATTTCGGTACCGGCTGGCAATTCAACTGCGCCGGTGACGTCGGTCGTGCGGAAGTAGAACTGTGGACGGTAACCCTGAAAGAATGGCGTATGACGACCACCCTCATCTTTACCCAGCACGTAGATTTCCGCAGTGAATTTTGTGTGAGGCGTGATCGTGCCTGGCTTTGCCAACACTTGACCACGCTCAACTTCTTCACGCTTGGTTCCGCGCAACAGTACACCCACGTTGTCGCCCGCCTGACCTTGATCCAGCAGCTTGCGGAACATTTCCACGCCGGTGCAGGTTGTCTTGAGAGTTGGCTTGAGACCAACAATTTCAATTTCTTCACCAACCTTCACTACGCCGCGCTCGATACGACCGGTTACAACTGTTCCGCGACCGGAAATAGAGAATACGTCTTCTACGGGCATCAGGAAGGTTCCATCTAGTGCGCGCTCTGGCTGAGGAATATAAGAGTCAAGTGCTTCAGCCAAACGGAAGATTGCTGCTTCGCCCAAGTCGCCTGTATCGCCCTCTACGGCTTTCAATGCAGATCCTTTGATGATTGGGATGTCATCGCCGGGGAAGTCGTACTTGCTGAGCAATTCACGAATTTCCATTTCAACGAGTTCGAGCAACTCTTCATCGTCAACCATGTCGCATTTGTTCATGAATACGATGATGTACGGTACACCCACTTGACGCGCCAGCAGGATGTGTTCACGGGTCTGAGGCATCGGGCCGTCGGCTGCAGATACAACCAGAATGGCGCCGTCCATTTGCGCTGCGCCGGTAATCATGTTCTTAACGTAGTCGGCGTGCCCCGGGCAGTCAACGTGCGCATAGTGACGGTTGGCTGTCTCGTATTCAACGTGAGCGGTATTAATTGTAATTCCGCGCGCTTTTTCTTCCGGCGCCGCGTCAATTTGATCGTAAGCCTTCGCTTCGCCGCCAAACTTCTTCGACAATACGGTGGTGATCGCCGCGGTTAAAGTGGTCTTACCATGGTCTACGTGACCAATCGTGCCTACGTTAACGTGCGGTTTGGTGCGTTCAAATTTGCTCTTTGCCATGATTTACTCCTTATCAATGTCAAACGTTAATCACAAAAAACTTTTGGTGCCCATGGCGAGAATCGGACTCGCGACCTCTCCCTTACCAAGGGAGTGCTCTACCACTGAGCCACATGGGCCAAACTCTGGAGCGGGTGAAGGGAATCGAACCCTCGTCGTAAGTTTGGAAAACTTCTGCTCTACCATTGAGCTACACCCGCATGGCATTTTCCAACTAAACAATCGCAACTTAAATTATGCGATCGCCCAAACCCTAAAAATGCGTACTACAAAACTGGTGGAGGGGGAAGGATTCGAACCTTCGTACTCATAGAGGTCAGATTTACAGTCTGATGCCTTTAACCACTCGGCCACCCCTCCAAAAACGAGCCCGCGATTATCCATATAACCCCCCCCTGTGTCAAAGGGTAAAATCAAAAATATGTAAAAAAATACGAAATATTTAGTTTTAACGCTTCACTTTGAATGCTTGCGTGGATTTTAGGGGGGATTATTGAATAGCAGCAAGGCACACCTAGTGCTCTCATTTTCGGCGATGAACTATTATTTATGCGCGGGCATCCTGAAATAACACCAACGTTTTGATTCTTGCCTCAGCATGATCCACAATGGGCAATGGATAATCTTTGCCTATAGCTATCTTACAGCGCCGCTGCTCAGAAACGGGCATCAACCAGGGCGCATGTATCCACTTATCCGGGCAATTTGTTAATTCGGGTACATAACGGCGAATAAATTTTCCGTGTGCGTCAAATTTTGTCGATTGAGTAATCGGGTTAAAGATCCGAAACCACGGCTGCGCATCACAGCCGGTAGAGGCAGCCCATTGCCATCCGCCATTATTTGCCGAAAAATCAAAATCCAACAAATTCCTAGCAAAATATTGCTCTCCCCAGCGCCAATCAATATGCAGATCTTTAACTAAAAATGATGCGGCAAGCATGCGCAAGCGATTATGCATAAACCCGGTTTGATTTAATTGACGCATGGCAGCATCAATCAAAGGGTATCCGGTACGCGCCTCACACCATGCCGCGAATTTCGGCGGATCATTGGCAAAGGCGAGCGTATTGAATGCAGGCTTGAATGCCTCCCCCTCTGATAATTGAGGATGATGATGCAGTTGCATCTGATAAAACTCGCGCCAGATCAACTCACTCAACCAAGTTTGTGCCCCTTCCCCCCCCTTGAAATATGCGTAAGAAGCAAGACGACGAATCGAAATTGTACCAAAACGCAAATGCACAGAAAGATAAGAGCCCCCATGCACCGCGGGAAAATCACGAGTCTCGTGATAAGCATCGATACGCTCTTGGAAATCCCCGAATAGTTTGACAGCTCCGGCCTCGCCGACCGGCAACGCTAACTGTTGAGTATTGGTGTCAGTAAAGCCCAAGCTCTCCATACTGGGAAATGAATTTAGCTTGAAGATTGCCAGAGCAGAAATATATTTTTCGACCGGATAGGCGCGTAATAAATAGTCATCCAGCTTCTTTAACCAGGCATTCTTATAAGGCGTAAACACGCTATATGGCTTATCCGCACCGGTAAGAACTTCGGATTTTTCGAAAATCACCTGATCTTTATAGTGATGGAAATGAACACCCTCTTGCTCAAGCGCGGACTCTACTGCCGCATCGCGCAATACTGCCGCCGTCTCGTAATCGTGATTGCAAAACACCGCTTGCACCGACAACGCTTGCGCCAACTTGGGAATCTCTACAACTGGTTTACCATACAGAATATGCAAGTCACTGCCTTGCTCCAGCAAGTTTTCACGCAACTCGCGCAAACTTTCCCAGATAAACTTCACTCTGCGATCTTGCTTGCTTTCCAACTTATCCAAAATATCGCTATCAAAAACAAACACACAATGCACTGCAGCACTTTGCTTCAGCGCATAGTACAGCGCTGCATGATCATACAGTCGCAGGTCGCGCCGAAACCAGCAGATTGAACGGGGATAAAGGGGCATATCGGTATAAATAATCATTATCCGCCCTAATGTACAGGATGAATTATTGCAACCCATTGAATGTTAAAAACATTTTACAATGCCACATTAAGGCGATGCCAAACCTACTACTCATCCAACAGATGCTAAGGTGCAGACGCCTCACTCAACATGTCAAACTCCATTAACAGATTACTCAAGGGCTTAAGGTCAATATAGCGTGCGCAAGCACGGCGCAGATAATCCAAAACCAAGGGCATATCTTTCAAATATCCTTCCTTGCCATCACGGTGATACAGTCTTGCAAAGATTCCCAGTACTTTTATATGACGCTGCACGCCCATCATTTCATAATCACGATAAAACTCGCCAAAATCCTCCCTCACCGGCAATCCCGCTTTGCGTGCTTTCTCCCAATAACGAATTAACCAGTCCATCACCTCGTGCTCTTCCCATTTGATATAAGCATCCTTAAATAACGAGGCCAAATCATAGGTAATCGGACCGTAAACCGCATCCTGAAAATCAAGAATGCCCGGGTTAGGCTCACTCAGCATCAGATTACGGGAGTGATAATCGCGATGCACATACACACTCGGTTGCGCAAGATTATTCTCAAGAATTCGCTTAAATGATCTTTCCAGCGCATCCAACTGCTTGGCATTGAGCGTAATGCCAAGATGCTTGGAAATATACCACTCTGGAAATAAATTCAACTCCCGGCGCAATAACGCCTCATCATAGGACGGTAGTTGATTTTCACGGGATGCAAGTTGAATTTCAATTAAGGCATCGGTAGCTTGCGCATAGAGTTGAGGTGCATTATCCGCATTTAATACCTGCAAATAGGTAGAACTTCCCAAGTCTGATAACAACAAAAAACCTTGCTCAAGGTCTTGGGCATAAATATGCGGAACATGCGTACCGGCATTTTCAAATATTTTGGCAATATGAATAAAGGGTTTGCAATCCTCATGTTGCGGGGGAGCATCCATCACAATCAAGGTATTCCCATCGGTAAACGTTGCCCGAAAATATCGGCGAAAGCTGGCATCCGCCGAAGCGGGTGCGAGAGAGAAAGGTTGATTGGAATAAAGACCGGATAGCCACTTTTCGAGTAGGTGTTGACGTTGCATGAGTTTGCCTTAATTGTGATTTTGTGCGATTTTAGCACCCTAAATTAATTTTCAACGCATCATGTGCCCGCGTATTTATTCAGTTTATTTCCTCGTTTTCAATTTAATCGCCCCGCCGAGTTACGCGGGAGAACTGCCATTACCTCTAACTTCCCAAAAAACCTCCATTTCAGCGGCAGACAAAACCATCTTCATTGAGGCCGATCAAATTGAGGGAAAAAAAGAGGAAGGCGTGGTGGCGCACGGCAATGTTGAACTGCAACAGGGTGACAAAAAAGTATATGCCGACCATTTAACTTATGAACAACAAAGCGGCGATGTCACCGCCAGCGGCCAGGTTCGCGTCGAACAACCCAGCGGCAAGCTTTTCGGCCCCGAGGTAAAAATTAATTTGGAAAACGACCACACTGAAATGACCACCCCGAACTTTCAGTTTAAAGAAACAAATGCTCGCGGCTCTGCAAAACACATGCATAGCGAAAAAAAAATGAACTACCAATTTGAACAGGCTGTTTACACAACTTGTCCGGCAGACAACGATGATTGGCTGCTAAAAATGTCCCGCCTGGAAATTGACCGTGAAGCGCAAATTGGCACTGCTTATAACGCCTGGGTTGAATTTAAAGGTGTGCCTATTCTTTATACACCGTGGATGGACTTTCCGCTGGATGGAAGACGGCGTTCGGGTTTTTTAGGCCCGGTTTTTGGGGTAACGACAAGTGGTGGCGCGGAAATTACCCTGCCATATTATTGGAATATTGCCCCCAATTATGATGCGACCATCGCGCCCCGCGCCATTGATAAACGCGGTATTCAGGTGAATGATGAATTCCGCTATTTGGGAAAAAGTTATGCGGGCGAAGTGCATTACGATGTACTTAATAACGATCAGTTTACCGGCACTACCCGCACTCGCGCCTCGCTAAAACATTCCCAAAATCTTGGCGGTGGTTTCGGTGCTACCCTCGATTTAAACCGCGTTTCCGATGACAATTATTTTCGCGACTTATCCACCAATGTAGTGAGCGGAACACAAAATCAATTACTCAACGAGGGGATATTAAGTTATGGCGCCGGATGGTGGTCTGCCTTGCTTAAAGTGCAAACATTCCAGACCTTGCAAGATCCACTGGCGCCCGTGCCGATCCCCTACCAAAGATTGCCGCAACTCAATGTTTCAGCACAAAAAAATTCAGACAACTTCGCGTTTAACATCGTCAATGAATTCGTGGATTTTCACCATCCCACGCTTATTAACGGTCAACGACTAGTCACTTACCCTACCATAACTTATGCCGTTCTAAACGATCCCGGCTATTACCTTAAACCCAAATTGGGAATTCACAGCACTCGCTACATCTTGCACGACCATTACGCCATATACACGGATACCACCCGAACGCTTCCCATATTTTCTTTGGATAGCGGCATCACATTGGAGCGGGATTTCACCTTTAACAATGACGCCTATCTGCAAACCTTGGAACCGCGTATTTTCTACGTAAATATTCCTTACCGGGATCAAAGCCTCCTGCCAAATTTTGATACCTCCCAGGCAGTTTTCAGCTTTGCCCAGATGTTCTCCGAGAATCGTTTTTTCGGAAATGACCGCGTGGGCGACGCCAACATGGCCACTGTTGCCTTGACTTCAAGATTGATTGATAGCCATTCCGGCGCGGAAAGATTTCGACTGGCTATTGGGGAAAGATTCAGCTTTGACGCGCCCAAGGTTAACTTGACGACGCCCGATGCAAACAACCGTTCCGATATTTTGCTGGCAGCGTCGGGAAGAGCAACCAATTCGCTCAGCTTTGATAGTTTGCTGCAATACAATCCCAACCTTAGCCGGACAGAGTCTTATTACGCCACCGCCAGATACAAACCAGAAACTGGCAAAGTGCTGAATTTGGGATATCGTTTTACCAAAGGCGATATCCCCCAAAATGATTTACGGCAAATTGACGCTTCTTCCCAGTGGCCGCTATTTTGGCGTTGGCACGGCGTGGCGCGTGTGAGCTATTCCTTAAAAACTTCGCAAATTGCAGAAGGACTCGTCGGGCTTGAGTATAATCAGGCATGCTGGATGCTGCGCTTGGTCGCACAACAATACCAAACTGCAACACAACAAGTTTCCACGGGAATATTTGTACAACTGGAACTTAATGACTTAATGGCGCTGGGCGCAGACCCGCTAAATGCATTGCGCACCAGCATTCCAGGATATTCAAAAATAAACGAACCTTCCAAACGTTAAGTCTGAACAAGACTGGCGATAATTTTTATTGAAACAGATTGAGAGAAGTTATGTCGCACAAAATAGCTACAAAAATTGTTTTATGCATAACCTTGGCATTTTCCGCCGTTGTACAGGCCGCCGAAACCGCTAAAAACATTCAGCCGGTTGATCATATTATGGTGGTGGTAAATGATGACGTCATCACGCGCAATGAATTGAATGTACGACTCGAAGTGGTCATCGAGCAACTTATCAAACAAAAAACGCCACTTCCGGAGTCCGCCGTACTGGAAAAACAAATTCTGGAACGCATGATCGGCGATCTACTACAACTGCAGTTTGCCAAAGAAACCGGCTTGCGCATTGATGATGCCCAGCTGGATAAAGCGCTAGCCAGAATCGCACAACAAAATAAACTTCCGTCATTGGCCGCCTTCCGTGCAAAAGTTGAACAGGAGGGAATCGACTACAGCAAATTTCGCGAAGAAATTCGCACAGAAATATTAACAACACGTCTGCGCGAGCGCGAAGTGGATAGCAAATTAATCATTAGCGACAGTGAAGTTAGCAACTACCTGATTAATAAGGAAAAGCAATCCGGAAGGGGGGAGGAGCTTAACTTGGCTCACATTATGATCGTCGTCCCCGAACAGGCCAGCGCCGAAAAAATTCTCACTTACAAACAACGTGCCGAGCAGGCACTTGAGAAATTGCGCCAGGGTGCCCCCTTCGCTCAAGTGGCGGCTGGCTATTCAGATGCTCAAGACGCACTTCAAGGGGGACTATTGGGATGGCGACCTGCCGATCGCCTACCCCCGCTGTTTGCCGAACCTTTGCTCAAAATGCAAGTGGGCGGTATCACTGAAATATTGCGCAGTCCGAATGGTTTTCACATCCTGAAATTAATTGAAAGACGCAGCAAAGATGCACCGGTATTAATCACGCAAACTCATGCCCGGCATATCCTGATTAAAACCAGTGAACTGGTGCCGGAAAATGAAGCCCGTCATCGCTTGGCAGAAATCCAACAGCGCATTAATAATGGTGCCGATTTTGCCGAACAAGCCAAGTTATATTCCGAAGATGGCAGTGCCGTACAAGGAGGAGACCTGGGCTGGCTCTCGCCAAACGAGACCGTCCCCGAATTTGAAACGGCAATGGACGCCTTAAAAGTAAACCAAATCAGTGGATTAGTTCAATCCGGTTTCGGCCTGCATTTGATTCAAGTATTGGAACGGCGCACGACTGACGTCAGTGTGGAACAGCAAAAACAACAAGCGCGACAAGCGATTCGCTCATTTCGCTCGGAAGATGCTTTTCAAGATTGGCTGCGCCAGTTGCGCGACCGCGCCTTTATTGAATATCGCACGCCATCCAAGTGAGTGCCCGCCCTCTTGCCATAACTGCAGGTGAGCCTGCAGGAATCGGCCCGGATTTGTGCCTGCAATTACTGGGGCACGATTTACCACTGGTGGTCATCGCCGACAAAACACTATTACAAGAACGCGCGCAGCAACTTGGCAGCACGATTGCCATTCACGACTACACCCTAGCCGCACCACAGGCGCCCGGAAAATTAAGCGTCTTGCATATTCCCCTGATGCAAACTTCGCATCCGGGAAAACTTGATCCAGCCAATAGTCACTACGTTTTACATACCCTGCGTCGCGCTGTACAAGGTTGTCAAAACAACGAATTTTCCGCCATGGTGACCGCACCGGTGCACAAGGGCATCATCAACGAGGCGGGTATTCCTTTCACCGGCCATACGGAATATCTTGCCGAACTGACCGGCACGCCCCGGGTAGTCATGATGTTGGTCGGCGGCGGCATGCGCGTGGCCTTAGCGACCACTCACTTGCCCTTGCGCGAAGTTGCCGACGCCATCACTCCACCTTTATTGGAATCTGTGTTGCGTATTCTGCACCGGGATTTGCAAAGCCGTTTTGGCATTACCCAGCCGCGCATTTTTGTAGCGGGTCTAAATCCACATGCCGGCGAAAACGGTCATCTGGGACGAGAAGAAATCGAAGTGATGGTTCCGGTTTTAGATAAGCTGCGTGCGGAAGGCCTGCAAGTCAGCCCGCCCCTGCCGGCCGATACCTTATTTGCCGAACATCGTTTGCGTGAATGCGACGCTGTACTCACCATGTATCACGATCAGGGATTACCCGTGCTGAAACACGCCAGCTTTGGCGGCGGGGTGAACATCACCTTGGGATTGCCCATCATCCGCACCTCGGTAGATCACGGCACCGCACTGGAATTGGCCGGCAGCGGAAAAGCCGAAGCGGGCAGCCTGTTGCAGGCAATTAAAGTTGCCATAGAAATGGCACATCACACTTTTAAACAATAAAATCAAAACGATACACAAAAATGCTACCCGCAGATTGCGCAGATTAGAGCACAAATAAAGGCTCACAACCCTAAAAAACCCACCCAAACCAAGTATCTCTTCAGCGTGTTTTTGGTTTTTTTAATCTGTGAAAATCTGCGCAATCTGCGGACAACTTGCTTTTTTAATATAAAATGCCCGCCTTAAATTTCAAACCACAAGGATTAAATCATGGACTATCAGATTGCCCCCTCGATTCTCTCTGCCAACTTTGCGAAATTGGGCGAGGAAGTAGATAACGTACTCGCATCCGGCGCGGACATTGTGCACTTCGACGTGATGGACAACCATTACGTACCCAATCTGACGATTGGCCCTCTGGTATGTGAAGCATTGCGCAAACATGGTGTGACTGCCGCCATCGACGTGCATCTGATGGTTAAACCCGTGGATCGCATCATCCCCGATTTCGCCAAAGCCGGTGCCACCTACATCACTTTCCACCCCGAAGCTTCCGAGCACATTGACCGCACTATCGCCCTGATCAAAGAGAACGGCTGCAAAGCGGGCCTGGTATTCAATCCTGCTACACCGCTGGATATTCTGGAATACACCTTGCCTAAACTGGACATGGTTTTGTTGATGTCGGTAAACCCCGGTTTTGGCGGTCAAAAATTCATTCCGCACGTATTGGATAAAGCACGCCAAGTGCGCAAAATGATCGACGCCGGCAAATACAACTGCCGCCTGGAAATCGACGGTGGCGTAGGCCCGGCCAATATTAAAGAAGTTGCCGAAGCTGGCGTAGATACCTTCGTGGCCGGTTCTGCTGTGTTTGGCAAGTACAACGCTGCCGACAAAAACCACTACAACACCATCATCGGCGAACTGCGTGCCGAGTTGGCAAAAGTCGGAAAATAATGGCCTTCAAAAACTTCCCTCTGGCCGTTTCGGCCATCGTTATCGATCTGGACGGTACACTGCTGCATACCGCCCCAGAGTTGGCTGAATCGGCGAATCGCATGTTACGCGACATGGGAAAAAGTCCCGTGTCGCAAGACTTGCTGATGAGCTACATCGGTAACGGCATCCACTGGCTGGTAAAGCGAGCGCTCACCGGCGATATGCATGCCGAGCCGGATACGAATTTGTTCGACAAGGCATTGCCTATTTTTGAAAAGCACTACACTGAGCTGCTGCTGGAAAGCAAGCCATTCCCAAATGTAATCAATGGATTGAATGCAATGAAAGCGGCGGGCTTTCGCTTGGGCTGCATCACCAACAAAGTAGAACGTTACACTCAACCCTTGCTCAAGGGCATCGGCATGGCACACTATTTCGATATCGTGCTGGCAGGAGATACCTTGCCGGAGAAGAAGCCACACCCGATGCCGCTGTTTCATGCAGCCAAATTCTTTGGCACTACAACTGAACAGCTGCTCTTGGTAGGCGACTCACTCAGCGATGCACAGGCCGCACGTGCGGCAGGCTGCCCGATCATCTGCGTTCCCTACGGTTACAACCACGGTGAGCCGGTTGAAACGCTCAATGTGGATGCTGTCATCTCCGATCTAACCGGCGTTTTGCCTCTTATTAAACACGTATAAATTATGGAACAGCATAATCTCTTAAGTTGGCGATGGTGTTGATAGGTAGCTTGGGTTAGGCGAAGCCCAACAGAGCGCATCTACAATATCGTCGGGTTACGCAAATAAACACTAACCCGACCTACATAACACCGGAGATTTTCATGCTGCATCCCATCACTGAATCTGATTTCAACGCACTTGCCGCACAGGGTTACAACCGCATTCCACTGGTCGCGGAAACATTTGCCGATCTCGATACACCGCTCTCCTTATATTTAAAACTCGCCAATAAACCGTTTTCCTATTTACTGGAATCGGTACAGGGCGGCGAACGCTTTGGCCGTTATTCGTTTATAGGCCTACCGGCTGCAACCCGCATCACCGTGAGCGGCAAGCAAATTACCCTGACCACAGCCAGCCAAGAGATCACTCACGAAACCGACAACCCCCTTAATTATATTGAAGAATATCAAGCGCAATTCAAGGTTGCGCCGCTCTCCGGCTTACCGCGCTTTACCGGCGGATTAGCGGGATATTTTGGCTACGACACGGTGCGTTATATCGAGCCGCGTTTGGCTAAAACAGTCAAAAAAGACGTCATCGGCACCCCGGATATTTTGCTCATGCTCACCGAGCAACTCGCCGTGGTGGATAATCTTTCCGGCAAACTGACTTTCATCGTCTATGCCGATCCGGCGCAAGCGAACGCCTACAAACTGGCCCATCAGCGTTTGGAGCAACTGCAGCGCACTTTGCGCCAACCCGTCAAAATACCCGATGCACCTGCCTTGCCCGGCGTTACTGCGCAGTCGGAATTTGGCGAAGAAGCCTTTAAACAGGCCGTTGAAAAAGCCAAGCAGTACATCTTCGATGGCGACATCATGCAGGTGGTTTTAGCGCAACGCATGGTGCAACCATTTGCCGCATCACCGCTATCTTTATACCGCGCACTGCGCAGCATCAATCCCTCGCCCTACATGTTCTACTACGACATGGGCGACCATCATGTTGTCGGCTCCTCGCCGGAAATTCTGGCGCGATTGGAAGGCAACACCGTCACGGTGCGCCCCATTGCCGGCACCCGGCCACGCGGCAAAACTCAACAACAAGATGTAGCCTTAGCGGAAGAGCTGTTGGCCGATCCAAAAGAGCTCGCTGAACACCTGATGCTGATCGACTTGGGGCGTAACGACATCGGTCGCGTGGCGCAAAATGGCACCGTTAAACTCACCGACAAAATGGTGATCGAACGTTACTCGCACGTCATGCATATCGTGTCCAATGTCGAAGCCCAACTCAAGCCGGGGCTGAGCGCGATGGATGTACTCAAAGCCACTTTTCCGGCAGGCACGGTGAGCGGCGCAGCCAAAGTACGCGCCATGGAAATCATCGACGAATTGGAGCCTTCCAAGCGCGGCATTTACGCCGGCGCAGTGGGCTATCTCGGCTTCAATGGCGATATGGATGTGGCCATCGCGCTGCGTACCGCCGTGATCAAAAATGCAACGCTCTATGTTCAAGCCGGTGCCGGCATCGTTGCCGATTCGGTAGCGGACAGCGAATGGTTAGAGACGCAAAACAAAGCGCGCGCCGTGCTACGCGCGGCGGAAATGGTACTAGACGGCTTGGATGCCAAAGTACATCGCTAAGAGGAAACTAATATGCTGTTAATGATAGATAACTATGATTCCTTCACCTACAACCTGGTGCAATATTTTGCCGAGTTGGGGGCCGAGGTGGTGGTGCATCGCAATGATGAAATTTCCATCGCCGAAATTGAAAAATTAAATCCGCAACATATCGTTGTATCACCAGGCCCGTGCACGCCCAATGAAGCGGGTATTTCAGTGGCGGCAATCACTCACTTCGCCGGAAAAATTCCGCTGCTGGGCGTGTGTCTGGGGCACCAAAGTATCGGCCAAGCTTTCGGCGGCAAGATTATTCACGCCAAAACGTTGATGCACGGAAAAACATCATTAATTCATCATGTTAGCAATAGCGTATTCACCGGATTGCCCAATCCGTTTACCGCCACCCGCTATCATTCGCTGGTGATCGAACGTGAATCATTGCCCGATTGTCTGGAAGTGACCGCCTGGACTGATGACGGCGAAATCATGGGCGTACGCCACAAAACGTTGGCCGTGCATGGTGTGCAATTTCACCCCGAATCCATCTTGACTGAACACGGTCACGACATGTTGAAAAACTTTCTGGAAGGAAAAAAATAATCATGATCACGCCACAACAAGCTCTGGTTCGCCTGATTGAACAGCGCGAAATTTTTTACGATGAAATGTTGTCACTAATGCGCCAGATTATGGGCGGAGAAGTTACACCCACCATGATCGCGGCCATTCTGGTGGGCTTGCGCGTCAAAAAAGAAACCATCGGCGAAATTTCTGCCGCCGCGTTTGTGATGCGTGAATTTGCCACCCAAGTCCCCGTCACCCAACGCGATTTTCTAGTGGATACCTGTGGCACGGGCGGCGACGCCGCACACACCTTTAATATCTCCACGGCCAGCGCCTTTGTCGCGGCTGCAGCCGGGGCGCGAGTGGCCAAGCATGGCGGACGCTCGGTATCCTCCACCTGCGGCTCCGCCGATGTATTGGAAGCGCTTGGCGTCAATCTAAATTTGACACCCGAACTGGTCGGCAAAAGTATCGACCAAATCGGCATTGGCTTCATGTTTGCGCCCAACTTTCACGGCGCAATGAAACATGCCGCACCGGTACGCCGCGAGTTAGGCGTACGCACCTTGTTTAATGTGCTGGGCCCGCTAACCAACCCAGCCGCTGCAGACAATCAGGTGATGGGCGTATTTCATCCCGATTTGGTGGGTATACAAGCGCGCGTATTGCAGCGTCTCGGCAGCCGTCATGTTCTAATCGTTCACGGCAGCGATGGCTTGGACGAAATCACCCTCAGCGGGATGTCATACATCGCTGAATTAAAAGATGGCGAAGTTAAAGAATTTACCGTGACGCCGGAGGAGTTTGGATTAAAGTCAGCCCCGCTAACCGACATTCGCGTCAGCAATGTGGCGGATGCCAAAGCCATGTTATTGGGAGTACTGGATAATCAGCCGGGTGCCGCGCGGGATATTGTGCTGCTCAATGCGGGCGCGGCAATTTATGCGGCGGGAGTGGCGGATTCGCTGGCGCATGGAATTCAGAAAGCCGGGGAAACCATTGCCAGCGGTGCGGCGAAAAACAAGCTGCTGCAATTGGTGGAAATAAGCAACGCAACAGACTGATTTAATAGGTTAATCCGCCAGTGCAGACAACTGCTCGGCCTGATACTCGGCCATCAGCGCGTTAGTTAATTCGCTGATATCCCCATCCATGATGTGATCCATTTTGTATAGCGTCAGATTGATACGGTGATCGGTCACGCGCCCCTGCGGGAAATTGTAGGTGCGGATGCGCTCGGAACGGTCTCCGCTACCCACCAATGACTTGCGCTCGGCGGCCAACTTGCTGTGCGCTTCGTTCTCTTGCTTGCCTTTGATACGCGCCGCCAACACCCGCAGCGCCTGCGCTTTATTCTGATGCTGGGAACGACCATCCTGACATTCAACGACCGTACCGGTGGGTAAATGCGTGATCCGCACCGCAGAGTCCGTCTTGTTAATATGCTGTCCACCCGCACCGCTGGCGCGGAAGGTATCGATACGCAAATCGGCCGGATTCAACTCCACTTCACCCACCTCATCCGCTTCCGGCAAGATCGCCACGGTGCAGGCGGACGTATGAATACGCCCCTGTGTTTCAGTAGCGGGCACGCGCTGCACGCGATGCGCACCCGATTCAAATTTCAATACGGAATAAGCGCCCTGCCCGACGAGGCGCGCAATAACTTCTTTGTAGCCGCCCTTTTCGCCCAAACTTTCGGAAATGATTTCCACCTGCCAACGCTTGCGCTCCGCAAAGCGCAAATACATGCGAAAAATATCGCCCGCAAAAATGGCCGCCTCGTCGCCCCCGGTTCCGGCACGCACCTCTAAAAACACATTGCGTTCATCGTTGGGATCTTTGGGTAACAATTGTTTTTGCAATTCGACTTCGAGCTGCTCCATGCGCTCCCGTGCGGATTTAATCTCCGCCTCGGCAAACTCGCGCATCTCCGGATCGCCCGCCATTTCCTGAGCGGTAGCAACATCCGCCTCGCACGCCTGATGCGCGTGATACAACTCAACCACCGGCTCAATTTCATTGCGCTCGCGATTTAACTTGCGATAGGCATCCATATCGCGCGTGGCATCTTCGCTGCTCAACAAGCGCGTGACTTCGTCCAGACGCTCGGCAAGCTGGGCTAATTTGGAGGAAATACTGGGTTTCATTCGGGAGTATGCAAGTGATAAATACGCTGTACCGCATCGAGCAAAGCCTCGCGCTCATTGGCTTGGGCCTGATTTAAAGTTTGTGTAGGCGCATGTAAAAATTTATTGGTCAGTGAATTACCGAAGGATTCCAGCACCTTTTCCGGCGCCTCGCCTTTGGCCAGCAGACGCAGGGCTTTTTCCATTTCAGTACGGCGTTGACGCTCGGCGTGATCGCGCAGGGTACGAATCGTCGGCACCACGCCGCGTGATTCCATCCAGTGAATAAACTCATTTACGCCGGATTCGATAATCACTTCCGCTTCTTTCACCGCGCCCTGACGCGCATCCAAGCCGTCGCGCACCACTTCCGAAAGATCATCCACGGTATACAGAAACACATCGTCCAGCTCGGCCACTTCTTTTTCCACATCGCGCGGCACCGCCAAATCGACAATGAATAGGGGACGGTGTTTGCGCGCCTTAAGAGCGCGCTCCACCATGCCTTTACCCAGGATCGGCAGTGTACTGGCGGTACAGGTAACGATGATGTCGTGCAGCGCCAATTGATCCGGCAACTCGGTCAGCGTAATCGCGTGGCCATTAATGCGCCGCGCCAAAGTTTGTGCGCGCTCCAGCGTGCGGTTAGCCACGGTAATGTGTTTGGGGCTGCGCGCAGCAAAATGCACCGCGTTCAATTCAATCATTTCGCCGGCACCGATAAACAACACGCGCTGATCTTCGATACCGGGAAAAATACGCTCGGCCAATTTAACTGCCGCCGCCGCCATCGAAACCAAATTCGCGCCGATTTCGGTTTGCGTGCGCACATCCTTGGCAACCGAAAAAGTACGCTGAAATAGCTTATGCAGCAAAAATCCCAAGGTGCCCGCCTGCTCGGCGTAACGTACCGCCTGCTTCATCTGCCCCAGAATTTGCGGCTCGCCCAACACCATAGAATCCAGACCGCTGGCGACGCGAAACGCGTGTTTTACGGCCTGATCTTGCGATAATTGGTAGATATACGGGGCAATTTCAGAGGCTGACAAATTATGATACGACGCCAACCATTCAATGGCTTGATCCGGGACATTGGTGCTGCAATACACTTCGGTGCGATTACAGGTGGATAAAATCGTGGCTTCTTTAATCGCACTATTGCCGACCAAATCGCGCAACGCCGGCTCCATCGTATCCACGTTGAACGCAATTTGCTCCCGAACGGCAAGCGGTGCGGTTTGATGGTTAATCCCAAAAGCGAATAAATGCATGCGGCGGTGGCTGGAAAGCGGGTTAATTTAAGGGCGCGGATTATAGCTTTAATCGGGCAAGCTACAAAATTTGCCTTACATTTTATAAATGCTAGCGCCTCAGATGCTGCAACAACCCTTGCGCGGCATCCTCCACCATATCCAACACCCGCTCAAAACCATCCGCCCCGCCATAATAAGGATCGGGCACTTCACGCTCCTGATGGTTTTGCGCAAACTCCAGAAATAAACCCAAATGGCTTCGGGCATCCGCCGGACGCAAGCGCTGCAAAATAGCCAAATTCGCTTCATCCATTGCCAACATATAATCAAAACGCGAAAAATCTTGCGCTTCAACTTGGCGTCCACGCAGCCGACTCATGTCATAACCGCGCCGCAAAGCAGCTCGCTGAGTGCGTCCATCCGGCGCATCGCCAATGTGATAATCGTGCGTACCCGCAGAATCAATATGAATGTTCTCGCTCAGCCCTGCCTGCTCGACATAATGTCGAAACACAGCTTCAGCCGTTGGCGAACGGCAAATATTGCCCATACAAACAAAGACAACACCAATTTTATTGTTTTCTTTCATATAGTTATCTAATATTAATTACTCAAAGCTGGCAAATTATTGTTGATTTATTACCTTTAATAATCAATATGTTACGCATTGATTTTGGAGTGGAATTCTCCATATTCGCGGCATTCTTAATTCTACGTGAGAAATGCACCGCCTTGAAAATCACCTTCTTTCAAGGCTCGTGCTATAAATCATCATTGTTCAGCGTCCGCTTCACGGCACAGAATATTAATGCACAATCGGCTTCGTGGACGTTGGAGACATGCAGATTTTGCAAATTTTGTTAAACTCATCGTCAAATAAAAGTCACTAAGTGACCGCATGAAAAGTTTCTCCATTGCGGACTTTCACATGATGGTTTTAAGTTGAAATTGATTGCACTAGGTGCTACGATTTGACATGTCGAAAAAACTCTTAACTCCTGAAGTTAAAAAGCAATCAAAGCCAGATCGAGCCTTTAAAACTGCTTGGTTTGCTAAAGAGGCTCGCAAAGCAAAGATCATCGATGAGGATCTTTGTCGAGCCATGAGGCACGTGATGACTGGACAAGCAGATGATCTCGGAGGGGGTGTTTATAAGAAACGGTTGAATGAAAATCTGCACCGTTCAATCATCGTTGCCAAGGCTGGTCGTCACTGGATTTTTGCATACCTATATGCAAAAAAGGATCGTGAAAATATTGCCTCTGATGAATTAGTAGCCTTCAAAAAACTAGCAAAGGATTACAGCTCCGCAACAGATACTTATATTGCGGATCAATTACAAGGAAACGACTTAGTGGAGATCTGTCATGACAACTAAATCAACCAAAACCAAACCGAAAAGTGACGCCTTTGCTGCTATCCATAGTGCCGCCGAAGGATTACGCAAAGTCGGCGCCATCAATAAAACCACCATGCGAGAATACGATGCCCTTTGCTTGGACTCTGTTCCCGAGTTCAATGCCAAAGACATAAAACGTCTTCGCGAACAAACACATGTCAGCCAACCTGTATTTGCTCGATATTTAAACACCAGTGAGTCGACTATTCAGAAATGGGAAACTGGTCAGAAAAAGCCAAGTGGCATGGCACTTAGGTTGCTGCATGTAATCGAAAAACATGGGCTTGAAGTATTGGCGTAATGTCTCGTTCAAAAAGAAATATGCATATGAATGGGATTTATAAAGCGAAATTTTTCATTCCAACTGCCGGACTGCCGACAGTCGCAGCTGAGCACAATGTGTACATTGGGGACATACAACTTTTTTGAAGTGTGTGAGATGCAACGGCAAGTGCCATTACCTGAAATTCGATTATCTAGCTAAAATCAAAATGTAGGCCGAATTATCTGATAAGCTTTGATAACAAGCACAATTTTTAAGTAAGTGCTGTGTTCGCAGCAAGTAATGCTCTGTTACAATTTTTTTGATTTTTAAATCATGAAATTACAGTGTGGCAGGACATCTTATACAGAACATCAACAATATTTCTTATGCAAAAGAAGTTCTATATATTTAGCGTGATGCATCTATTTCTATTCTTGAGGCAATAATAAAACATGACTAACAACTCGCTTCGGGAATCCTTGCTCATTGCATCCGAGTCAGATGCGTGGCGGGTACTCGCCCAACTTCTGGATGACTCAAATTCAATATCGCATGTCGAGTTTGACCAGTGGCCATTTTTTGACTTGGTCGTTAAAGGAGACCGATACTCTTCAACGATTCCGGCATTCTTGTTAGGTAAGCTG
Organism: Gallionellaceae bacterium; assembly: GCA_041660815.1. Classification (GTDB taxonomy): domain Bacteria; phylum Pseudomonadota; class Gammaproteobacteria; order Burkholderiales; family Gallionellaceae; genus PALSA-1006. The sequence continues at coordinate 46,786 of JBAZVN010000017.1, forward strand.
GCAAGACTTCAACGGGAGCTAAATACAGGCTACGGAAAATTTGTTCACGATGGAGATGCCAGAAACATAAAGAAATATGAAAAGGGGAGCTTGGAGCTTGTCTACGAAGTCAAGAAAAGTAGTACGGAAATTAAGGCAGATTTAACTGGCTTCTTAAACAAGATGGGGGAAGCACTGTCAAAACCCGGAACTCAAAAGGTTGCAGGAATAACCCTCTGCGTTTTGGCGCTCATCGTTTCAGGAAGCATCACTACCTCAACGATTTCCAATAACAACGTCAACATTGAAATCGAGAAGCTCCACTTGCTTCAAAAGGCGCTTGAAGTCGCGCCCAGTCTCAAAGACTCTACCAAGGAATTTCAAGAGCTATTTAAAGAAATAATTTCCTCAGCATCTGATGCCAAAAGTTTATCCATCGGAAAACAGAAGTTCAATGAGGGCGAAATTGCGCAGCTATCCGAAAAGTCGCGAGGAAGAACGGAAAAGGTTGAGCTTAGCGGTGCTTATCAGGTTATGTCTGTTAGATGGTATCGGAATCACTATCTTATTGAGGTCAAAATCGAGAACGATGAAACCGTTAGGGCGAGGGTCTTGCACAAGGAGTTTGGCCCAGAGTCCATTGACATTTTGATGAAATCGCTCACAACCCATCAAGCGGTTAAACTTTCGTTGGTTGCCACTAAGCACGAGGATGGTTATGCCAATGCTCGTGTTGTGTCCATAAATACATAACCTAACGTTCGAGCGAGATTGCCGCGAAGCAACCCGCGTCAACCCGTCAGTCGAGAGGGACTGCGCAAAAGCGCGCAGCCCATTTTACGTTAGCCATTTTTAGCCTATGACTCCTGCTGAAACCCTAATGCACACCACTGTCCGGCTTGAGTGCTCGCTGGTTGGAAATCGTGCGTCCACCGGAACGGGGTTCTTCTTCTCGTTCAAGATCGATGACAAAACCCACGTGCCAGTTATTGTCACTAATAAACACGTAATCAAAGATTCAAAAGTCGGCACATTTGTTTTGACAAAGAGCAACGAACAAGGTGAGCCAATTCTTGGCTCAACTGAACGAATTGTCCTCGACAATTTTGAAAGCCTCTGGATAAAACATCCTGAGGAAAACGTCGACCTAGCGATTTTCCCAATAGCTCCCCTTTATCACGAAGCCGAGGCGAAAGGGATCAAATTCTTCGCCCCACCGATTGGCGAAGACCTACTGATCACACCCGAGAAACTTGCCGATCTTTCTGGTCTCGAAAACATAACCATGATTGGATATCCGAACGGCATTTGGGATGAAAAGAACAACATGCCAATCGTGCGGCGTGGAATTACAGCCACGAACCCGAAGAACGACTACAACGGGCTCCCAATATTCGTGATTGATTGTGCTTGTTTTCCAGGGTCAAGCGGAAGCCCAGTGCTAATCTTCGACCAAGGCGGCTACCTTGATGCAAAAGGCAATCTAAACCTTGGTGGCGGGCGCATCATTCTGCTTGGTGTCTTGTTTGCTGGCCCTCAACATGTTGCTGAGGGAGAAATCCAAACTATCGAAGTGCCGCTTGCCCAAATCCCTATCAGCTTGTCCAAGATTCCAAACAATCTGGGTTTTGTTGTTAAAGCTCACAAGATTGCAGATTTCAGAAAGATGCTTATACCCAATGGCTAACCCGGCGTTCGAGCGGGACGCCGCAAAAGCGCGGCGCCCCTCAACTTTACGTTAACAATAGACTCATTGTTGCCATATACAAGCGATAGTCAATGACCTTAATGTCCACATCGTGTGAGTTCGATTTAAGGGGCAGATCTCCCTAAACCTGTCATTGAAAAATTGATAATTTGTACTGTTTTTAGATTGTGCTTAGTCGCTCGACAATATCGGGAGATTGCTCAACCATACGAATGAGCACAGCAGCTTGGGCATTAGGACTGGCGCGTCCTTGTTTCCAATTTTCTAAAGTGCGCTCATTAGTGCGAAGGTATCTCGCAAATACGTTGCGCGACAAGTGCAGTTTTTCTTGGGGAGTGTAATTTGATGGCTCTGCTTCTATCGTATCTACTGCGGCTGGTTTAGGCGGCAAACGCCACTCAATGACGTGCGATTCGAGCAGCGCAATAAGGCGAAAATTATCAACCTTCAGTGCTGAAACTGCATCAGACTCTTGCATTAACAAGGAACTAGTTTTTTCCTTAGCCAATCAGGCAGGTGACAATTCAATACGAAGTTTTTTTCCAAGTACCGAGGCTGCACTTGAAAGCGTGGTAAGCGTTAGGCTGGTATCTGAGGTATCAAGTAATCTATTTAATGCAGCGCGACTGGTGTGCATCTTCTTGGCCATTGATGTCTTGGTCAGATTCTGAACTTTCATTTCTTGATCAATTTGCCATGCGATCACGCGCTTGACGGCTACCGCTGTTGTCTCGTCCAGTATGGCCTCTTCTGCGAGAAAATCATCGAAACTGCTACCAATATTTTTTTCTTTCATCATTCACTCCTCATTCTATCTTTTGCTAGTTTCAAATCGGGCTGTGGTGTCGCTTGAGATTTCTTGATAAAACTGTGCAATAAAACGATCTTGCCACTGACAATCGTAAATAGCATGCGCGCAACACGGGCGTCCAAATGAATACGAATTTCCCATAAGTCTTTTTCCATTTTACGCACAAGTGGCATTCCTAGCGGCCAGCCAAATTGCACAGTCTTAATGTCTTCACCAATGATTTTTCGATCAATAGCTGGTAAATCACGTAACCAATCCCGAACAGGCTCAGTGCCAGCATCAGTTTTATAGAACTTGACTTCAAGGATAGAGGTGCTCATTTTCGTATCGTACCAATATTGATACATCGGAGCAACATAATTATTAATTTCTTTGTGTTACTTTCCGTCCAATGAGCTTTTCCTTTGTTCCACGGCTCACGATGATTAATTACGGAATTGGTTTTTATGATGATCTCCTCAAAATTGATCGGATCATCACTTTGCGCTTATTAAAATGAATTGGGTAAAAGGGCAAAATGCAAACTGAATGACCGCACACCACAAACCGGAAGTGATCGAACCTAACGATTATGTTGATTGACGCCACCCTGAATAATGAATCGCCCTGTAGTGACTTTGATGAAACTACTGGTGAAACTACTAGCCAACTCACTAAGCACGATAAAACCTTGCAAGTAACTGATTATAGTCGCGATAAACACGTTCCAATTTCATGTTACCTTCGCAGCTAAAGCCGCTCCCACAAGTATTGCTTCACGTATTTGACTAGAATTTCCAATTTATAACGGATCAAACCGTATGTAGCCATAGGTGGCCTTAATCGGGTTCGCATAATATGAAAATATTCCCGTCCAGGCATCCACTCCGGTTGCCGGCCATAAATTCACCATCACTTGTCCCGGCGCGGACGGTAGCGTACCTCCCGTAACCTGATGTTTTAAAACGCCATCAACGTACCAGGATAGGCTATTGGCTTGCCAATTAATGGCATAGGTATGTTGCGCGGCCGCCGCATCAAAGCCGAGATCCACCACTGTTTCATGCCCCCCGACACCGTTTACGAAATAATTAAACTGAACTTTGGTGGTGTCCTTACCCAGAATTTCGATATCGATCTCATCGTGCGGCGCGGCGTTATAGGTAAATAGCGAGGTGACCACGCCCAACCCTGCGGCGGCAGTCATGCTTGCTGTTATCGTTCCGAAACCATATTTTTCTTTGCTGGAATACTCGCCCGATTTATACGGTTTGCCGCTACATAAGGTATAGGGTGAACACTGATCATCGATTTGCAAAGTAAGTAAACCAGCGGCGATGATGGCATTGTTCGCTGACCAGCCATTATTGAACATGCCCCCGTTTGTCCAGCCATCCGAGACGCCCCAAATCGCAGGATCAATCGTTGAACTGAAATCCGCAACGACTGCGGAACTTGCCACGATTGGCGGAGGTGTGGTCACCGGGGTTGGGGTATCTTTTTTGCTATTACACCCGAGGAGAAATATTAAGAGTACGAGACCTATTTTCAATTTCATTTTTGAATTTTGCCGGGGGATTTTCGCAAGGGATCGAGCAAAGTTGATAAACCATTGTGGTCCAACTCCTGCATCAGAGCCAATAACAAACCAATCTCACCGGGCGGAAATCCTTTTCGGGCAAACCAATTGAGATATTGACCGGGAAGATCGGCAATTAACCGGCCTTTATATTTGCCGAAGGGCATAGTTCGGGTTAGCAACAAATTAAGATGGGCAGGATTCATTTGCAACATATTGATTATATTATTAATATTTCCTGCGCGGCAAACCCCAATTCCGGGGTGATGATGTATTTTTAATCGGCGTTAATCTGTAAAATTTGCGGACAACTGCTTTTTTGGATTATATATTCAGCCGGCTTTTTGTAGCACCCGCAATCCTCAACTTGAGACGCCCGACATTCCCCCAACCGACCCGGACTCAATGAATTAAAATCACGCCTCTTTTAAATTCAGTTGAACTTGCTATGCGCTCTCTTTCCCGCCAAGACTATAAAACGCTAGTGTTGTCCGCCCTCGGCGGCGCATTGGAATTTTACGATTTCATCATTTTCGTTTTCTTTGCCGTGGTCATCGGGCAGTTATTTTTCCCACCGGATATACCGGACTGGTTGCGTCAAGTGCAAACCTTCGGAATTTTCGCGGCAGGGTATTTAGCGCGCCCGCTGGGTGGCATTATCATGGCCCACTTTGGCGACTTGCTCGGTCGCAAGCGCATGTTTATGTTGAGTATTTTTTTGATGTCCATTCCCACTCTGGCGATTGGCCTGTTACCGACCTATGCCAGCATTGGCATTTGGGCTCCCTTATTATTACTGGCCATGCGTGTACTTCAGGGCGCGGCTATCGGCGGCGAAGTGCCCGGCGCATGGGTATTCGTTGCAGAACATGTGCCGCCTAAACATATCGGCTTTGCATGCGGAACGCTAACGGCGGGGTTAACCGGCGGAATTTTGCTGGGCTCTCTCATGGCAATGGCGATACACAAACTCTACACACCCGCCGAAGTGCTCAGCGAAGGTTGGCGCGTTCCGTTCATCATCGGCGGGGTCTTCGGTTTGGTATCGGTATGGCTGCGCCAATGGTTACATGAAACGCCGGTGTTTAAAGAGCTACAAGCCCGGCAAGAATTGGCCAATGAATTACCGCTGCGCAAAGTCGTGCGCGAGCATCGCCCGGCAGTCATCTTGACCATGTTGCTTACCTGGCTGCTTTCCGCCGCCATTGTCGTGATGATCTTGATGACCCCCACCCTGATTCAAAAACTCTATGCGATTCCCGCTGCGGTGGCATTGCAAGCCAACAGCATCGCAACCCTATTTTTAAGTATCGGCTGTATCTTGTTCGGCGCGGCAGCCGATCGTTTCGGCGCGGGAAAGGTAATGATATTCGGCTGTGCCATGTTGGGCATCACCTCGGGGTTGTTTTATCAGCAAATGTCCGTTGCCCCGGAAAATATTAACGCCTTATATGCACTATGCGGCTTTTTTGTCGGCGTCATTGGCATCGTCCCCAGCATGGCAGTCAAAGCTTTTCCTGCCGCAGTACGTTTTTCCGGGCTGTCATTTTCCTACAACGTAGCCTATGCGATATTTGGCGGACTCACGCCGGTCTTGGTTAGTCTGCTGTTGCCGTTGGATAAATTAGCTCCCGCACACTATGTGGAAAGCCTATCGCTGCTGGGGATCGCAATAGGGTTTTATGTCTGGAATCGTTCAAAACAACGTTTAATTTGAATACCTTCAATAATTTTTATGCGACAATACGCCTCCCCAAAGAGCGTGCTTAACACGCCAACTGATTGTTTATAAAATTCCAGGATAGGCAGAGTGTCACTCAAAAACTTCAATCTCTTACTCGCACCCGAAATGGCCGCAGTAGATCAGGTTATCCGGGCTCGTTTACATTCCGAGGTAGCTCTGGTTAGCCAAGTCAGCGAATACATTATTAATAGTGGGGGCAAGCGCTTGCGTCCTGCTTTGGTAATTTTATCGGCCCAGGCTTTTGCCTATCAGGGAAAGCAACATCATGAACTGGCTGCGGTCGTCGAATTTATTCACACCGCCACCCTGCTGCACGATGATGTGGTGGATGAGTCCGAACTGCGCCGTGGGCGCGAAACTGCCAACGCCCTGTTTGGCAATGCCGCCAGCGTGCTGGTTGGAGACTTCCTGTATTCGCGCGCGTTTCAGATGATGGTGGAAGCCAACGATATGCGCGTCATGCAAACTTTGGCCGATGCGACGAATGTGATTGCGGAAGGTGAAGTATTGCAGTTACTCAACTGCAATAACGCCGATGTCGATGCCGACAGCTACCTACGCGTGATCCATCGCAAGACGGCAAAATTATTCGAAGCCGCAATGCGTTTGGGCGCCATTCTGTCCAAACAAGATAGCGCCACCGAAGAGGCCGCCGCCCGCTATGGCATGCATTTGGGGACGGCTTTTCAACTGGTGGATGATGTGCTGGATTATTCCGGTGATGCAAAAGAAATTGGCAAAAATCTGGGCGATGATTTGGCCGAAGGCAAACCGACACTCCCCCTGATTTATGCGATGCAGCATGGCACTCCGGAACAAGCACAACTCATTCGCGAAGCAATTGAGCAAAGTGATATCAGCCGTTTCGAGGAGGTACTGCAGATCGTGCAACAAACCGGCGCCTTAACCTACACTCGCCAGCAAGCACAGCATGAAGCAGATTTGGCGCGTGCCGCAATCTCCATGATCGCAGATTCCCAGTATAAAAATTCTTTGCTAGAATTATGCAGTGTGGCTGCCTCCAGACAGTCATAGTTTCAATCGGAGTGTGGCTCAGCCTGGTAGAGCACTGCGTTCGGGACGCAGGGGTCGGAGGTTCGAATCCTCTCACTCCGACCATCAATTATTTCTGACAATCGATAGGTGCAATGTACCGTTGGCGCCAAGTTTGACTGACCGCCTTCAGATATTCGCGGCAGCTAAACCCAACATGCTGTAAAGCCCTTTGCAGCTTGCTGGATTCGGCAGAAAGTAAGGTAATAAACCCATGGACTCCAAGCTTCCCATTCTCTCCCTGCTCGAAACCCGCGTTCTCGGCGTGCTTGCAGAAAAACAACGCACCGTTCCGGACAGTTATCCACTTACCTTGAATTCGCTGATCTCCGGGTGCAACCAGAAAAGCAGCCGCGACCCGGTGCTTGAGGCGAGCGAAGCAGATGTCATCCTCGCCCTGGACAGCCTGAGATCGTTGTCTTTAACCGTCGAAAGCAGCGGTGGCAGAGCCTCACGTTATTCGCACAATATTGAACGCGTACTGCACATTCCGACTCAATCCACCGCCCTGCTCACCCTGCTAATGTTACGCGGCCCGCAAACTGCAGGGGAACTGCGCATCAACTGCGAACGCCTTCATAAATTTGCGGATATCGCCTCGGTAGAAAGTTTTCTGGAAGAATTGGCCGAGCGCCCTGCGGGTGGTCTCGTGATTGAATTGCCGCGCCAACCCGGTTCACGTGAAAAGCGCTGGATGCACCTGCTGTCTGGCGCACCTATGATTGAAGATTCAAGCATCCATAACGTGACACCTTCACGGGATATCTCCGTAAGCGAAATTGCCGCGCTGAAAGCCAACGTAGCCAAACTGGATACAGAAGTTGCCGAATTGCGGGCGATGCTTGCCAAGTTATATAAGGAGCTGGGCATTACGAATGACTGATGCCGCCCTTTAAAAATATTTAACTCCCTGCAGCCAAAACCGCCAGCTTGCATCGGGCGCTTCCGATGCAGATTTGGTATTGAGTTTGTTGGCAAAATAGGCCTTCACCTCAAAATTGGTTTCCTCTGTCCAGTTAAAGCCAAACCCAGTGCCGCTTAAGGTACGGCGATTTAGTCCGTCAGCCCAAGTGTTTTTATTGATCGTGACAGAACCGGTATCGATAAAGCCAATTAGCTGCACGTCACCCGCCACCATCTCCGATATCTTGGGTAATTGCATACGGGTTTCAAGATTTAATAGATAGCCCTGATCTGCAAACGTCTCATCATTCGGGTATGCGTTCGCTGCATTCAATTCATTCAATCCCCTGCTTAAAGAAGTATCTTGATCCTTGGAGGCAATTTTCCCGTTGATCGAAGCGTAGAGGACAAATGTCTGCAGCGTACTTTGAGAACGCATCGGTTTGAATTCGTATTTACTGACATGGCCGTTGCTTTGCGCAAACTCAACATTGATAGGCTGTATTTGTAGCGCGCTTTCAGTCCACGAAACACGCGCAAATCTAGCGTTATCAACCGCACTCGAAGCGCTATAAAAAAAGTCCGCAGATAATGTTTCCAAAAATTCATCTCCCCGTAAATCATGCGGGAAAACAGCATAAGAAAACTGGCTATAAAGATGGGCGTAAGGGGAAAAATTGGCGGGATAAGCATAAGCTTTGTAAGCGATCACACTAGCCTCTGCGGGGAGCGAAGCCGCAACAATACATTGAACAATGGCCAGCAATATAGAAGATGTAACTCTACGAATGAAGGGCGCCTCTAGAAATTCAATTTTCGACGCTAGGCAAGGCGCGATTAAAAAATCAGGACGCAGCATCTGCATGATAAGTACGGAGTAATTTTTTGTGAGCAACGCAGCATCGCGAAATATATATAGATTTTAGCGGTGCCCTGAACATGGTTTCTTTCGGCGGCACCTGAACAAGCAAAGAAATGCCGGTCGCAATAATGCGCGCGACCAGGCAACTTCATTGGTGCTGTAGCAAACATAGTCCGAGATTTAATTGCCACAGTGTGCGAGCCCGCACATACTCAACGTCCACCCACCTCTACACTTCAGTCTCCGCAATGAGACTATTTGGAGATGATAATGAAAAAGATTTTATTCGCAATAACGCTTGGGGCTGCCTGTATTGCGCTACCCGCCTCAGCACAACCCTATATAGGTGGAGGCGCTGGTTCGGCTAACACCGACAATGTCAATACCTCGATGAAGGTTTATGCCGGCTATCAACTTATTCCCAATTTCGGATTTGAGGGAGCCTACACAGACTTGGGTGATTATCGTGGCTCAACCGCGACTTCAATATCTCTGGCATTAACCGGCACATTACCGCTCAACGCAACTTGGGATCTTCTGGGTAAATTAGGCGCGAGCCGCAATCAAACCGGCTCATCCAATTCGATGGAACCCCTGGCCAGTTTTGGTGTTGGCTATAACGCATCAACAAATATTGCAGTTCGCTTGGAGTCTGAAAACCTGGGCAAACTTCCGGTAGATGCCAGTGGCAATAGCCCGGTTGCCTCCAATGTCGGGCTAAGCATTAAGTTTATGTTTTAATTGACTATTTTACAACACCAAAACGGGGCAGCGATACTTGTATAGTGGTCTGATTATGCACATCAGACACCTCAAGTGAGATTTTCCCGTTTTGTGCCTCTACCAACAATTTCGCGGAATAAGTGCCAAGACCCGTCCCACCTTGCTTACCTTGGGTAATGTACTTTTCGAAAAAATTGGTGCGTATTTGCAGCGGAACAGCGCCCTTGTTCGTCAGGATAATTTTTAGGGGACTTTCATCAAATAACTCGACCGAAATGCGACTTTTTTCAGGCGCTGCCTCACAGGCATTTCTCAGTAAATTCTGAAACAAGGAATAACAAAACATCGCATCTCCCAGAGCCTGCAACTTTTCTTTGCCCGGAGGCACTTCAAATGCAATGGTGATATTTTTTTCGGCAAAAGTCGCGCGCGCCATTTCTACAATGCGACTCAAAATATCCCCGATTAAAACCGGCTGCGCATCCAACTTATAACGTCCTGTTTCAATCTTAAATAACTCGGAAGACAAATTAATCATATTCAGCACCTGCAGAGCCGTCTCTTCAACGACGCGCAATTGCTTAAGCTGGCTATCATTCATAGAGGATTCTTCGACCAGCGCCTGCAGCATGCCGATCACTCCGGCCAACGGCCCTTTCATATCGTGTCGCATAATTAACTCGACATCTTCGTGCATACGCGCTGTAGCCAACATACCGTCATAATTGGCTTGCAATTGTTTGTGCAACTTCACATAGCGCATAAAATTGCGCACCCGCGGTTTAAGAATGTCCGGGTCAATCGGCTTGCTAACGAAATCCACCGCGCCCAGTTCCAAACCTTTAATCCGCGCAGCTTCTCCCGTCATGGCCGTAATAAAAATAACGGGAATATTCTGCGAAGTGGGATGTTCACGCATCTGCTGTGCCACCTGAAAACCATCCATGCCCGGCATCATGATATCGAGCAACACTAAATCCGGCGGATCATTGGATTGGCAAATGCCAAGTGCTTTTTCGCCGGATGAAGCGATGCGCACCCGATATTCATCTTTAAATATTGACGAAAGCAACTGCAAATTATCCGGAATATCATCGACGATGAGAACAGTCGGTCGAATTTGTTCGGCCGACTCTGGCACAACGACCTGAAGTGTAGGGATGTTAGGGTGATGATGAAACTCACCTTTGCCAAACACCGGCGCACGCGGGGGCGCTGCTAAAGTTTTTTCGATACGCGCGGCCAAACAACCGGTGGTATAAGGCTTAACCAGCAACTCGTTGACGCCATTAAAAATCGCTTCCTCCACCCGATCCCGCTCCGCTTCAGCGGTGATCATAATAAAAGGAATCCGCGACAATTTCTCATCAGCGCGTATTGCCTTAAGCAGCTCCAAACCGGACATAATCGGCATATTCCAATCGGATAACACCATATCCACCCGCTGATTTTGCAACTTGCGCATTGCTTCAGCGCCATTGTTTGCCATCAAAATGGAATTGGCACCCATCGCACGTAATTGGCCGGACGTAACCTTACGCATCGGCTCAAAATCATCCACCACCAGAAACACCATCTGCTTATTGATCATATTTTGCTCACACGAGTTGTGCCTGCACCAGATAATCTTTTTTAAGCACCATATCCGCATCCGAATCAACAAAGCGCTGCGCAATGGCTCGAAATTCATCCTGAATTTCGAGGAACGCATCAAGTATATCCGCATCAAAATGTGAGCCGCGCCCCTCCTGCATAATTAACACCGCTTTTTCATGCGGCATGCCTTCTTTGTAAACACGGCGACTGATCAACGCATCGTAGACATCCGCCACCGCCATTAGGCGTGCCGCAATGGGGATATCGTCACCGGCAAGCCCCTGCGGATAACCGCTGCCATCCCATTTCTCCTGATGAGATAAGGCAATCGCTTTGGCAAATGCCAGAAATTCAACCTGCGTACCCAGTGAACTTTCCGCATGCGCAATGGCATCCCAACCCAGCGTGGTGTGCGTCTTCATGATTTCAAATTCCTGCGGCTCAAAGCGCCCCGGCTTTAACAAGATCCGGTCGGGAATTCCTACCTTGCCGATATCATGCAACGGCGCAGACTTAAACAGCATATTGATATTATTGGGCGTCAAAAACCAGGCAAAGCGTTGATGCCCGCACAATTTTTCCGCGAGTGCTTTTACATAAAACTGGGTACGGCGAATGTGATTTCCGGTATCTGAATCGCGTGTTTCCGCCAGCGACGCCATGGCGAGAATAGTCACATCCTGAATCGCAACGACTTCACGCGTACGCTTTTCCACTTCATTTTCTAAAAAGTGATTCTGGTCATGCAAAAAATCGGCCATCAATTTAAGCGCCAGATGATTTTTTACCCGTGCCATGACAATCGGCGGGCTGATCGGCTTGGTAATGTAATCCACTGCGCCAAGTTCCAAACCCAATTCCTCATCTTCAGTATCCGTTTTAGCCGTGAGGAATATCACCGGAATATCCATGGTTTTCGGATCGTGCTTGAGACGGCGACAAACTTCAAAACCGTCCATATCAGCCATCATAATATCCAGCAAAATTAGATCGGGCGGCGCATCAGAAAATGCAATTTTCAAACCCTTTTCTCCGCTGTTGGCAACTTTCACCTTATAGTCATTTTTGAGCAAATTACTCATCAGCACCAAATTTTCCGGCGTGTCATCGACCACCAATATTGTGGATTTCTCAGGAAGTTCGTGAGCGTTCATGGTGACTTTCAGCTAACAAGTTATTGTTATGGAACCGGAATATCAATCGGCAGCGGGTGTTGCAACTGGGCCACCTCGATTTCTAGCGAATCATTCTGACCTTGCAATCGGTCGGATTTAATTTTGAGCGCCAGCTGGTTTTTAACTCGTGCCAAAACGATTTCAGGATTCACCGGCTTGACCAGAAAATCGACAGCACCCAATTCCAAGCCTTTTTTCTCGGCGTCTATATCAGATTTTCCGGTAATAAAAATGACCGGAATGTTCAGCGTCTTGTGATCATGCTTAAGGCGCCAGCACACCTCATATCCGTCCATTCCCGGCATGGTAATGTCCAGCAAAATTAGATCGGGCGGTGTATCAGACATCGCGATCATGATTCCCTTTTCACCACAATTGGCAACTTTTACCGTGTAGTAGTCTTTAAGCAAGTTGCTCATCAGCAGCAAATCTTCGGGGGCGTCATCAACCAATAAGATCGTGGCTTTTTCGACAATATTTTCTTCGGACATCATCTTTCCTTTATAAAGTGTGGGGGGCAGCACGGAGTGCTTGAAGCGCCGTATCAAAATCAAACTGATGAATACTGTTTTCTATCTTGCGAAACTGATCCGGGAATGCCGCATTGAGCAGTTCGGCATTTTCATCCAGTACATCTCCCGCTTCAGCATCATCATCGGAAAGCAGCACTATTAATTTATCGCACACAATTTTCAGATGCTCAGAATCAACCTCAACTAAAGTTTGCGCAGCTTGCGCTGGCAACTTTTGCTCTAATTGAGAAATAAAATAGTCGAGATGTTTTTTGAGCCCTTTGATTAAACCATCAACTTCTTCACGCGAACGGCGTTGCTTAATGGCCGCTTCAACCTGTGCCGCATGCTCCTGCAAATTCGTGGCGCCGATGTTGCCGGAAACGCCTTTTAAGGTATGGGCAAGGCGTTCTGCTGTACTCCATTCATTACTATCCAACTCTATGAGCATCTTGTCGACCGCAAATTTTTGTCCTGCGACAAACTTGCGCAACATTGAAAGGTACAGTGCTTTTTTGCCCAGCACACGATGCAAACCACCTACCATATCCAAACCGTCAATGTGAGCCGGCAATTCAATTTGTTGCACAATATCTGGAGCCACTTTAATTGCGCCGGATTGCGGCTTAATCTCTACCGGCTGCTGATCATTTTTGGGTTTGATCCATTTCAGCAACGCCTTCCACAAATCTTCCGGCTCTATCGGTTTTGCGACATGATCATCCATGCCTGCCGCCATACAGCGATCACGATCACCCTGCATTGCATTGGCAGTCATCGCCACAATCGGCAAATTTTTACAGCGCGCATCTTTGCGAATTTCCTGTGTGGCGGTAATGCCATCCATCACCGGCATCTGCATATCCATCAATACGATGTCATATTTGCCGCTCGCTACTTTCTCTACGGCAATCTGCCCGTTTTCAGCAAGCTCTACCTCAAATCCGGCCTCCTGCAACAGCTCAGTTGCAACCTCTTGATTTAATTCATTATCTTCGACCAGTAAAATGCGCGCACCGGCAATTATTCCAAGCTTTTTAAAGCTGTCACTCATTATGCTTTCCGAGCCGAATGAGCCAATCACATTACCCCCCAAAAGACTCACCACACTATCAAATAATACTGACGCGCTAACTGGCTTAACCAGCACATTGTCAATGCCGGCGTCCTGCGCAGATTTAATGAATTCTTCACTTCCGTTAGGCGCCATCATCATCATGTGCGGCCTACGAATCAGCGGAAGCTTTTTAAGTTGCTTGACGGTTTCAATACCATCCATTCCCGGCATTTTCCAATCCAAAAACACAATATCGTACGGTGCTCCCTGTGCTTCAGCGCGGTCCACCGCCCCCAAAGCCAATTCCCCGGAGTCGACCTGCTCCACTTTAAAGCTCATATTTCCGAGCAAATCACCCAACACGACACGGGCGTTTGCATTGTCATCCACCACCAATACGCGCTTACCCTGCAGATCATTCGCCAATACACGGGAACGTTGCTGGCCAATACTTTTTCCCAAACGGGCGGTAAACCAAAAGGTGCTGCCTTTACCAAACTCACTGCTGACGCCTACTTCTCCCCCCATCAAATTCGCCAGTTTTTTCGAGATCACCAAGCCCAATCCTGTGCCGCCAAATTTACGCGTAATCGAGGTATCCGCCTGGGAAAAGTTCTGAAACAAACGCCCGGTTTGTTCTTGCGTTAACCCAATGCCGGTGTCATGCACGGCGCAATACAACACTACGTCCTTATCGGTCTGTTCTTTTAATTCAATGACAATGTCGACCTCGCCCTGCTCGGTAAATTTAACGGCATTGTTGCTGTAATTAATGAGGATTTGCCCCAAACGCAGAGAATCACCTATCAGATAGGCCGGAACATTTTTATCAACTTTAAAAACCAACTCCAAACCCTTTGCCGCCGTTTTTTCTGAAATGATATTGGCCACATTGTCGAGCACCTTTTCAATTTCAAATTCGGCATATTCAACCGTCAATTTGCCGGCCTCAATTTTTGATAAATCCAATACATCATTGATGATGCCCAGCAAATGGCGTCCGGAACTTTTAATCTTTTCAACATGATCTCGCTGACGCGCCGTAAGCTCGGTTTTCAAAACCAAATAGGACATACCAATGATGGCATTCATCGGGGTACGGATTTCATGACTCATATTGGAAAGAAAATCTGATTTAGCCAGATTGGCTTTTTCTGCAGCGGCGGTAGCCAATTCCAATTGAATATTTTTGTCCTGCAATACCAGATCCAAACGTTTGCGCTCGGTGATATCACGCGCCGCGGCAAACACGCCCTGCAACTTATTCTCGCGATTATAAAAAGTGGCGGCGTTATAGGAGACTTCCGTTTTACTGCCATCTTTGGCACACGCGGTAAGCTCATAGTCACTTACTTTTTTATCGTTTAACACCAACTTGATGCCTGCATCAGCGCGCTCCGAATCGGTAAAGAATTTTTTGAAGGGCGCACCGATTAGTTCCGCGCGCGCATACCCGGTAAGTACTTCCATCTGCTGATTGATGTCGGTAATAATTCCAGATGGATCAGTAGTCATAAGTGCGTCGATATTCGACTCAATCAGAGAACGCGTATAAAACTGTTGATCGCTTAAGCGCTGATCAAACAGCGCCCGCTCATCTTCAACACGTTTGCGTAGTGTCACATCGCGTAAAACTCCGGTAAAAAATCGCTCTCCCCTGAGCCACATTTCTCGCACCACCATCTCCAGCGGAAAGGTTGTGCCATCTTTGCGCAACCCCACTCCCTGCTGCTCCAGACTGGCATTTGATTTAGAATCTGCCCCGCTAATTTTTGCCAATGCGGCACGCCGCTCTTCGCGCATATTTTCCGGTGTCAGCACAAAATAACTCTGCCCGATCAACTCTGCCGCGTCATATCCGAACATACGCTCGGCGGACGGATTAACTGTTTCAATTAAACCGGTATGTGCATGAATAGTAATCACACCATCCACTACCGTATCCAGAATGGTCTGAATCACCACGGTACTGTCGCGTAACGCTTGCTGGGTAAGCGATTCGGCAGTGACATCGCGAAACACCATGACACTGCCAATCACCCGCCCGGAGCGCTCGCGAATCGGTGCACAACTGTCTGCAATTGAATGTTCCGTGCCGCCGCGCGTAATTAAAATAGTGCGTGTATTCAAGCCGTGTGTCGTGCCGTGTGCCAAAGTTTCGTAAATCGGAATAACGGCTGGTTGACGGCCTTCCTGATTGATTATGTTTAAAATTTCCTCAACCGGGCGACCGGATGCTTCGGACATTTTCCATCCGGTTAGTTTTTCGGCAACTGGGTTAAGCAACGTTATGCAGCCCTTTTCATCTGTCGTCAGCACGGCATCGCCAATGGAGCTGAGTGTCACGCCGAGTTTTTCCTCGCTGGCCTGCAAGGTAAAGTTGAGCTGCTGTAACTTGATATTGCCTTCTTCGCGCATATCCAGTAAATGCCGCTCTTCGATCAAGCCGATTTCCTGCAATTTTTGTCGGGTTCTACTGTAAACCAGATAGGTGAAAGCCAGCGCCAGAAATAGGGTGAACAAGCTGGCAATCACAATCACGGAAAACAATAAACGCATTTGAGATTTCATTGCATCATCATGAAATTCCAGCGCAGCTTCCTGAATTTTGATGAATTCACTCATCTCGGCCCGAATTGAACTCATCAAGTTTTCCCCGCTTGACCCAGCTAAAGGTGTCGGCGGCGTGTTGACATTGCGTATTTTTCGTTCTGCAACCATCTTGGATAAATACGCCAATTTGGCTTCAGCCAATGACGCAATAGAATCCAGATGTTGATGTGCTTCGCTAATTAAGGTCTTTTCGCGCAACACTTTTAATTGCATATTAAGAGTGTTGCGCACCCCCCAAAAGGGTTTTAAGAATGCTTCGTCATCCGTCAATAAATATCCGCGCACACTGGTTTCGGCATCAACCATAGCCGCCAATAATGCATTGGCCCGAGTAATCACCTGATAAGTATGTTTGCGATTTGCGGCCTCTTTTTCAATTTGCTCAAAAGCCCAGAAAGACACGGTCGCCACTAGCGCCAAGACAATAGCCATACTTAACAACCAGTTCACCTCACGACGATTTTCGCTGATGAAAATTTTCGTTTGGCCAACATTAAACAGAGTTGCTTTGATAAATTTAAGGAGCATGGCATGACCTTCAGACACAATGAATTTTGTTACAAATACTGGTGTTGCAGAGGCCAGACCAGCAGTAGTTTTTTGAAGGCGTTTGTTAGTGCATGGTGAAATAGTCATTCAGCGTGTGCGGATAACTTCACAACACGGACGGCTATCATGGCGTTTAGACGAGTGTTTCTCTGTGCGTTGTCGCACAGAGAAACACGGGGGAATGGATGACTATCTGCTTCCGTGTGAGGCACTGCAAAACTGTTGAACTTCAACATCTGCTGCGCTTGCAGCGGCGACTTAATTCAACACACTATCCCGGGAGATCCAATGAATACAAATTACATTACCGCAATTCTAGCTGTTACCAGCCTGGCTTTTAGCTTGGGTGCCGTAGCGCAACCTTTGTCAAAAAGTGAATACAAATCAACCGAGAAAAACATTGCGGCCGAATTTCGGTTAGCCAAGAAAAATTGCCAACCTTTTGCCGATAACGCCAAAGATATCTGCATGGCTGATGCAAAAGGTAAGCAGGCAGTTGCCTCAGCCCAACTTAAAGCAAATTTTAAACCTTCAAACAAGTCAAATTACAATTTGAGTTTAGCCAAGGCCAAAGCAGCTTATGACGTAGCTTTTGAAAAGTGTGATGACATGGAAGGCAATGCGAAGGGGGTATGTGAGCAAGAGGCCAAGGCTGCATTCGTAAGTGCTAAAGCTGATGCAACCGTCATTTTAAAAACGGCAAAAGCTCAAGTAACTGCGGTTCAAGAATCTTCTGAGGCGCGTAGCAAAGCAAAAGAAACCGGAAAAGAAGCTCGCCAGGAAGCCGCGTCCGACAAGCGTGAAGCGAATGAAGTGGTAGCAAAAGAGAAATGCTACTCGCTAAGCGGTAGTGCTAAAGATACCTGCATGGAATTGGCGGACAAACCGGCAGTTAAGAAATAAATCGGCATAGTTTTTTTGGAGTGCGGCGGCATGACGCCGCTTTGTTGCACCAAGCAAACTTAAATTACACCAAGCAAAACCGCGGAGACATGTCTCCGCACTCCAAAAGGCTATGTTGCCCGCAAATTTTCACCGTGCAAACTAGCAAGCCATACTTCATTTTATAAAGTGCGGCGGTATTTCCCCTCTTTTGGAGTGCGGCGGCATGACGCCGCTTTTTTTGCAGCCAACAAAGTCAAATAACACCAAGCAAAACCCCGGCGTCATGCCGCCGCACTCCAAAAATAATGTTGCCCGCAACACAATCACCTAATGCAAAAAATTCAATGCTTTGTTTATATTAACTATTTTGCAAGCTCGAAAACCTTCCGGGATTGCTCAAGACTCAAATTATGCTGCTCACCCAATGCCGTCATACCGTGTCGCTGTAATTGCGCCAGCAATGCCGGAATAGCGTCTTCACCAATGCCATAGGCCGACAAACGCGTAGGCACTTGCAGCGACTCAAAGAACTGTCGGGTTTTCTCAATCGCCTGATCAATGCGCTGCGCCTCATCTCCGTCATGTAGCCCCCATACCCGATCAGCGTACTGCAATAACTTCTCGCGCTTGTCCGCACGCCGCACTTGCAGCATCGCGGGCAACACCACTGCCAATGTCTGGGCATGATCCAGTCCGTGCAAGGCGGTCAATTCATGTCCCAGCATATGTGTAGCCCAGTCTTGCGGAACCCCCGCACCGATTAAGCCGTTGAGTGCGAGGGTTGCCGTCCACATTAAGTTGGCGCGGACGTCGTAATTTTCCGGCTCACTGAAAGCCTTGGGGCCATCTTCGATCAAGGTCAATAACAAACCCTCGGCAAAACGGTCTTGCACTTTTGCCTGCACGGGATAGGTTAAATATTGTTCGGTGATATGTACAAATGCATCAACGATGCCATTGGCCACTTGACTTGCAGGCAGCGTAAATGTCTTGGCGGGATCGAGTACAGAAAAAAGTGGCGCAACCAATGGACTGGCGAAAACCAATTTATCATTGGTGGCGCGGCGAGTAATCACCGCACCGCTGTTCATCTCGGAGCCGGTCGCCGGCAAGGTGAGCACACATCCAAAAGGAACGGCAGTCTTGATCTTGGCTTGTTTGGATAAAATTTCCCAGGGGATGCCCGCAAACGGAATCGCAGCGGCAATAAATTTAGTGCCATCAATCACAGAACCGCCGCCGACGGCCAGCAAAAAATCAATTTTTTCCTGGCGCGCAAATTCAACACCCTGCATTAATTTCTCATAAGTCGGATTGGGCTCGATTCCACCAAACTCAAAGAGCGTAAAACCGGAAAGCGCTGCTTTAACTTCAGCCAGCGTGCCGGTCTTCACCACGCTGCCGCCACCGTAAGTAATCAGTACGCGCCCGCCCGCTGGAATCTCCTGCGCAATATCTGCAATACGCCCTTTTCCAAAAAGGATGCGTGTCGGGTTGTGAAAAGTAAAATTTTGCATTGTGTTGCTCCTGACGATTAATTTGAAATAATTCTAACGACCATGGTGGTTAACGTTACTTCGCGGCTATAACCAGCCACTTGCTCGGCTTTATTGTGCTTAGTGGATTGGCTATAACCAATGACTTGGCAGCTTGCGGCCTTAGTCAGATGACTAGTAGTTTTACCAGTAGTTTCATCAAAGCCGCTCCCACAACAACCACCGCGCCCTGTGGGAGCGACTTTAGTCGCGAAAGACACATTCTAACTCCACGCTACTTTCGCGGCTGAAGCCGTTCCCACGAAAATCGCCGTGACTTAATTGAGACTTGCGAAATAATAATGCTATTTATTCAGCATGTTACGCTGAATTTGCGCGAGCGTATTTTGCGCTGATTTCAGTTCTTGGCCGCCTATATTTACCGCACGCGTTGCCGCTACCAACGCTTCTGTATAACGCTGTTGATCAGCCAGTGTCTGGGCAAGATTATTAAAGGCTATCAATGAATCGGGATAAATGTGGCTGGCCTGCAGAAAAAATGCTTCGGCTCGCGCTGTCTCACCTTGCGCGTAAACTGCATTCCCCATCCCGATCAGCGCCTCATGATTTTGGGGCCAGACTTGCAAAGCTGCCGCATAAATTTTTTCCGCGGTTGCCGACGCAACAAATTTTTCCATCTTGATGGCTTCAGCCAAATACACCGACGCTTGCGCAGTGACCGGCATCTGCCCCGGCGGCAAGGCCAACATCGCCCAAGATCCGGCTAATTGCCAGGTGCGTTCAAATTCTACAAACGGTAGCACCGCTCTGCGCTCCAATCCGGAGCGCAAAATAATTTCACCGCGCTGCAAATCGTAGCCCACCACCACGGCGTAATGCCATACCGGAGACCAACTGAAAGCCAGATTTTGCATCACTAATACCGGTGATCCTGCCGACACTTCGGTAAGCAACGCTTGCAGATTATTGGATAGCACATACGCGAATAATCCAGCGCGGCGCGTGGCCGCCTGCATTTCCACCTGCAACGATCCTTGGCGTCCGGGCAGATACACCTGCGGGGCAAGCGCTTCTGGCGTCACTTTCGCGCCACTCGCGTTTAATAGCATCGCCAGCGCCGCCGGCCCACATTGATGCGGCTCTTGAGGAAAGAAGGGGACATCGAGCAGCTCGACTTGCTGCGGCCCGGAAAAACTCTTAAGTACCTGCGGGGAGGGCGATGTGGCACAGCCCATCAGCCCGAGCAAAGTAAATATGCCCGCAAAGAAGCGGGCATACAGTGAATACCGCATAGCGCAGCGTTACCGGATACTACGGGTAAACGGAAATATCTTGGTAAAGCCTAAAATGTCCGTTATTAGCAAAACAACAAAGATCGTAAACAGCAAACTAATAATATCGCCACCGGCGGGCAATGAATCCAGCTTCCCCGCAACAATTTCTACTTCCTCATCAGACAATGCATTAACGCGAGCTTGAGCGCTAACTGCGTCAATTCCCTGTGCTTGCATTTCCTGCACAACATCTTCGCGGGTCAGGTAGCGATGGATACGTTCACGGTCGGATTGAGTTTGTTGAGCCGCACTCGTTTTATCGGTAGCAATCATTTCAGCTTGCACCGCTTGCATCGGCAAACTAAAACTTAACACCAACACGATTAATAATCGGCTAGTCATGCGCATAAAATTTGATTTCATTTTTATCTCCAAAGAAAAAGGGACGGGGAACGATCAAATTTAATCGGGCTCCGTCCCCTGTTTATTTACTTAAATTTGGCATGTGCCGTGGCGAAGCCGGATTTTAACTCTTCCCAGACTGTATCCGCAGTTTCTTTAACTTCTTGCCATGCTTCGCCACTGGCTTTTTCCAAGTCTGACAATTTTTCTGATGCAGAATGCACTTTGGCGCGCAATTCTTCCAACTCTACCGCACGTTTTACTTCCACATCGGCTCCCACGTTTTGTGCTTTTGCCTCCAGTAAGTCTAGCTGCGCACTCCACTCTTTAAGTTGTGCGGACATTTTTTGTTTATAGGCGTTTTGCAATTCCATGAATGGCTCCTTAAATTGTATGAAGGGCACCTCTAAAAATTAAATTTACTTCGCGATGCTGCGTTGCTCACAAAAAATTACTCCTTACATATCATGTATATGCTGCGTCCTAATTTTTTGTTCGCGCCTTGCCTAGCTTCGAAAATTGAATTTTTAGAGGCACCCTGAACAAATAACCCTTAGGGGGTTATTTTATAACTATATGATTATTAACATGTTTTACATCATCAACCGCCTCAGCCAAACCTTTGGCCAAGTCTCCCAAAGAAGCTGAAGCCACCGAGCCACTGAGCGTTACATCACCATTCACCGTTACAACCGCAATTTGCAGCGACTTTAAACTCGGCTCGGCAAATATTGCTGCTTTTACCTTGGCGGTAATTTCAGTGTCTTCCAATGCCATTTTGGCCTGATCACTTTTTTCCTCTAATTTATCCGCCATCTTATCAACCGAATCCTTCATTTTTTCACCCGCGTTATCAATCTGCTGGCCCGCATTTTCAACCTGCTGATCAATTTTTTTGCCGGTATTTTCTGCCACACCGGGTTGTTCACAGGCACTTAATCCGAGCGCCAAAAATAGCGTAGCACCCGTGCTTATCAAGCGATTATTCATTTTCATTTTGCTTCCTTTTTAGTTAAAAAAACCGGGCTCTAATCGGAGCCCGGCTTTAGTACTACTTGCTGTAATTAAAAATAATGTTAACGCGGCGATTCTCTTGTTGACCTTCCAGCGTGGTGCCGTAGGCAACTCGGCGTGTATTGCCGAATTGCGCTGTTGACAGTCTGGAGCGTGGCACGCCAAACTTGTCTACCAGATAATTCACGGTATTTTGTGCACGGGCTTGCGAGACCTCCATAGCCTTCTCATCCGATACTTTATACTTATCATCACCTGTTCCGACAAAGCGACCGGCATGCCCTTCAATGGTTGCGGTGATAGAAGGATTGTCTTTCATGAAAGTTGCAACCTTGGCCAAATCCTCATCGTATTTAGGATCGACATTGGATTTCAATGGATCAAACTCGATAAACATCGCCATGGTAATTCTTTCCGCGACCACTTTCAGCCCTGCCACATCGGTGGCACAAGCAATCACAGCGTCGATACGCCGATTCGCTTGCTTACCTTCCAGTGTGCTGTTATCTGCGATAGGACGCGTTTCGCCATAGCCCACTGCAGACAAACGATCCCCGGATATTTTGAAACTATCCTTCAAATAAGCGACAACACTTTCTGCACGGCGTTGTGACAGCCCCATATTAAATTCAGGCGTGCCCACATCGTCCGAGTGACCTTCAATGACCGCAGTTGTTTCAGGGTATTTAGCCATATACCTACCCAACACCGCGAGCTTCTCTTTATCTTCACGCTGCATCTCATCATTCTTAATTGAAAACTGAATATCCAGAATGCTGCAATATTGTTGAGTTTTTACCAGAACCGGCACAATCACAATTATTTTCTTCGGGGGAGGTGGGGGGGCGACCACAACCATCACCGGCGCGGCAGCGACAACTTCCTTCGGTGGCAGAGGTTTTTCTTTGCCAAACATATAGATCAATCCTAGCGACACCATGTCGATATCGCCCTGATTACCAACCGCATCATTGATGCGATAACGTTCCCATTCGCCGCGCACGGCCACATGTTCCAACACCTCATATTGCGCACCGAAACCAAATTTATAATTCATCGCGGTTTCACTTGGATTGGGGATGGTCGGAGTCGCCACTGCGCCACTACTGGTAAATGTATCTTTGGCTTCCGCGTAACTCACACCGGCACGCGCAAACGCAGAAAGTTTTTCCGTAACGGGCAAGAAACCCACTGCGTCGATATTAATTCCTTTGAGTTTGATATGACCGCTCAAAGAGCCTGTTGGTGTTGTAGTGGCGGTGTACCCAAAACGTCCGAGATCAAAGTAACCGCCCTCAACCGCAAAGTTTTCATTAAATTTGTATCCGCCATATAACTTGAAAGCCAGCTGGCTATAGTCTTCAGTGAGCCTCTTCCAAGCCAGGCCATCAGCCTGCAACTGCTGCTTAATGCTCACATCGTCAATATTGGCACGCGATTCGCCAATGTTCGCCCCCATCATCCAACCTAATTCAGTCGAGGCTGCCAGAGGGCTGATGAAAGCCGCCAAAACAGCCAACCCCAACGTGCTTGATGCTTTTAATATATTCATGTTTTTCTCCAAAATAATTTGGTGCAACTCAGTGAGCGCGACCTATTAAAGTGCTGTCAGTTAGCCTCCCGGTGAAGGGAGGCCTGAGGTGTTAATTGCGTAGTTACTGGGGAGGAACAGTGATAACACCACTCACGGTAATATTGCCTGTACCTGCTGGTGCCGCAACATCTCCACCGGCTAGCATTCGACCCTGCACGATGGTGTTGGCATTTACCGTAATTGTCCGACCTGCCACGATGGTTCCCTGGAAGAAGGTATTGGTTCCAATCGTTGCATTGTTAGTCATAACCCAATATACGTTTTTAGCTTGGGCACCGTTTTGCAGAACCACACTACCTGTCGTTGTAGTCATGGTGTCAGCTTGGAAAACAAACACTGCGTCCGCATTACCCTCACCGTCAAGCACGAGATGCCCGGATGAATTACTCAACGCAAAGGTGTCAGTTGTGGTACCCACTGCATAGATTCCGGGAAGAAGCAATTTCCCCGTCAAATCAACTACACCTGTACCGAACGTACCACCGTGACTGCCTGCTATGGGCGCTGCTGCCGGAGCTACACGAGTCAGTGAACCCAGCTTGTTATTTGCATAGGTTGCCTGCAAGTCAAGCAGCAGTTGTGGCAGGGATGCCGAGTTTCCATTATCAGTGGTGTTTATCGAATCCACATTGAGTGCCTTAGAGCCGGTCACATAGATTGAAGTCTTGTTCCCCACCGTACCTGCAAGCGCAAACCCGACTAAAGATGAAGAGGTCGAGGTGGGTCCGGTCAATGCAATATTTCCATAGATATGCGGAGCTGGAACACCTACGGTGAGCGTCATCGCATCGCGAGCCATCATTCCGAAGGTACTTGCACTAGCCAGCACTGGAACAGCACCTGCCGGGCCCGGGTCAACTGGCGTCACACTTACATTGACGTTGTAACTGGCTGGAGATGAAAGATCAGCTGCGGTGACTGAATACACCTTCGGCGTTCCTTGGGTAAAGACATTGGTTGGCGGCAAAGCACTAAACTGCTGCGTTGCACCTATCAATACACTGGTTCCGGTAGTTAGCCATGTAGCTGTTTTTGCCAGCGTCAAGTCTGTTCCCTTGGGCATCACCACAGTGATTGTTTTGGGAGTTGTATTCTCGCTAATAATTCCGGCAATTCCATCAAGAGAGAAACTGGTAATGGCTTTTGCTGAACTTGAAGCGACGCTCACATTTACGTCATAGCTTGCCGCTGCCGAGCCGTCTGCCGCCGTCACTGAATAAACCTTCGGCGTTCCCTGTGTAAAGACATTGGTTGGTGGTAGCGCACTAAACTGCTGAGTTACACCAATCATTACACTTGTTCCGGTCGTCAGCCAGGTTGCAGTCATGGGGAGCGTTAAATCTGTCCCTGAAGGCATAATGACCGCGATGGTTTTGGGTGTCGTATTTTCACTGATCACCCCGGCAATACCATTCAGTGAATAGCTGGTTATGGCTTTTGCAGATCCGGTAGCCACACTCACATTCACGTTATAACTCGCCGGCAATGAGCCGTCACTGGCTGTGACTGTGTATACCTTAGGCGTACCCTGGGTAAACACGTTCGTCGGTGGCAACGCACTAATTTGCTGTGTTGCACCCACCAGAACACTGGTTCCGGTAGTCAGCCATGTCGCTGTCATCGGGAGAGTCAAGTCTGTGCCGGATGGCATGACCACCGTGATCGTTTTGGGTGTTGTTGCTTCGCTAATCACACCGGCAATACCATTCAGAGAATAACTGGTAATCGCTTTGGCATTATTAGTGGCCACAGTCACATTAACGTTATACGACGCTGTTGTACCGTCGTTGGCCATGACCGTGTAAACCTTGGGAGTTCCAGAAGTAAATACATTTGTCGGAGGAAGTGCGCTCACTTGCGTGACCGCTGGCGTACCCACCGTAACACTGGTTCCGGTAGTCAGCCATGTCGCTGTCATCGGAAGCGTCAAGTCTGTCCCGGATGGCATGATTACAGCGATCGTCTTGGGTGTTGTCGCTTCGCTAATCACACCGGCAATACCATCCAGTGAATAACTGGTTATTGCCTTTGCAGAACTTGTGGCAACCGTCACATTAACGTTATAGGTCGCTGTTGAAGCATCGTTGGCAATGACCGTATAAACCTTGGAAGTTCCAGAAGTAAATACATTGGTAGGCGGAAGCGCACTATTTTGCACGACACCTCCAACAGTGACACTGGTACCGGTAGTAAGGTAGGTTGCTGTCATCGCCGTCGCAAGATTGGTTCCAAACGGCATCACCACTGAGATGGTTTTAGGTGTTGTCGCTTCACTGATCACACCGGCAATACCATCCAGTGAATAACTGGTTATAGCCTTTGCAGAACTTGTGGCAACAGTCACATTAACGTTATAGGTCGCTGTTGAGCCGTCGTTGGCAACGACCGTGTAAACTTTCGGGGTTCCGGAAGTAAATACATTGGTAGGCGGAAGCGCACTATTTTGCACGACACCTCCAACAGTGACACTGGTACCGGTAGTGAGGTAGGTTGCTGTCATCGCCGTCGCAAGATTGGTTCCAAACGGCATCACAACTGAGATGGTTTTAGGGGTTGTTGCTTCAGAGATTACGCCGGCAATTCCATTCAACGAATAACTGGTTATTGCCTTCGAAGAACTTGTGGCAACAGTTACATTCACATTATAGCTGGCTGTTGATGTGCCGTCGGCAGCATGAACGATGTACACCTTGGGGGTTCCGGAAGTGAATACGTTGGTTGGCGGAAGCGCGCTATTTTGCACGACTCCTCCAACAGTGACGCTGGTACCAGTGGTGAGGTAGGTTGCTGTCATCGCCGTCGCAAGATTAGTTCCAAACGGCATCACCACTGAAATTGTTTTAGGCGTAGTTGCCTCGCTGATTATTCCTGCAATTCCATTCAGTGAATAACTGGTTATTGCTCTCGCCGTGCTGGTCGCAACGGAAACATTAACGTTGTAATTCTCCAGCGAACTATCCGCAGCAGTCACCGTGTATAACTTTGAAACTCCTAGCGTAAAGACATTCGTTGTAACTCCGCTCGATTGGGCTACCCCGGCTACCGCTACGCTTACCCCTGTTGTTCTAAACGTTGAAATTTTAGGCTGCGACAAGTCAGTTCCGTAAGGCAAGATCACGGAAATAACACCTGTCGTGTCATTGATCACTCCGGCAACCCCGTCAATCGAATAACTGGTGATGTCTTTGGCAGTATTGCTGGCCACAGTTACATTCACGTTATAACTTGCGATTGTTATTCCATCTGCTGCGTGAACCACGTAAACCTTTGGCGTTCCGGGCGTAAAGACATTCGTAGGAGGTAACGCACTATTCTGTGTTGTGCCTGCCACTTTGACACTTAATCCCGTAGTTAAATAAGTTGCTGTCATCGGCAGTGTTACATCCGTCCCAAATGGCATGACTACCGTAATAGTTTTAGGCGTTGTCGCCTCACTGATTACGCCGGCAATGCCGTTAAGTGAGTAACTGGTAATCGCACTATCCGTAATAGTCGCTACAGTTACATTGACAGTGTAGCTTGCCGTTAATCCATCGGAAGCCGTTACCACGTAAGCAACTGAGGGATTAAATACATTGGCGGTTGTACCACTTTCCTGAAGCGTGGCGCCCACCTTTACGTTTGCCCCTGTGCTGGTAAATGTTGCTGTTTTTGCAGTCGCCAGATTGGTTACCGTAGTCCCTGATGAATAATGGGGCAAGGTCACCGAGATCGTTTTGGTCGTTTCGTTAATAACGCCCGCCACGCCGTTAATTGAAAAGCTGGTAATTTCTTTACCGGCAAAAACACCGGCTCCACCGCCACCCAGAATGGCATCACCACCTCCGTGACTACATCCAGTCGCAATCGCGACAAAAAATGCCATTAAAAACAATAGCGGTTTGGTAATAAGTTCGAATCTTTTCATTTCATTCCCCTCTTTATCTGAACTAGCGGAACATTAATGCGGATGATTAATGTCGTGCAGTATTAATGCCGCTAGTGTTTCGGCATTACCCATTTAGCAAGGTTGAAAGCCTTTATTTGCCTTGATCCAATTCAAAATTAAGATCGGTAAAAGACCATGCAACTTGCCACACTGGTTATCGTTATCCTCTTTCTGTCAAAACCGCACCGTGCGCTAGAGCACATAGAAAACTTTTGCGAAGACTCAGCAAAAATCGGGAGTAACACTAAAAATATTGTAAATGCGCAAAACAAAAGGCCGTCTTGCGACGGCCTTTTGTTTTCCAACTTTTTTACGTAAATTACGGCGCTTTGGTAATCGTGTCTGAAATCAAGGTAATCTGATTGGTTACCGCAAATAAACTACCTGTTATGTTTGCGCCAGCCAGCACATTGATTTGCGTCCAAGAGAATACATTTCCCATAAAAGTGGTGCCTGCCGCAATGGTAGTTTTGCCACCACTTCTCCAGAACACATTTTTGGCTAGCGCACCATTATCCAGGATGATGCTTCCGCTCGCACCTGTAGTGAGCGTGCCATCAATCGAGAAAATAAATACTGCGTTCGGGTCACCTTGTGCATCCAAATGCAAGGCACCGGTTGAGATACCGACATTGCTCGCAGTCTTGTACACCCCACGCGTTAGCGTCAGCGTACCCAGTTCAGTAGGACATACCTGAGTTGGTGCACCCGGATTGGGATCAGCCGCCAGGAAAGAATAGGCAATTCCCAAATCTGTTTTAGCCTGAGTAATCATCGCAGCAGTGGTTGTCCAGGGCGCACCAACAACAACCGTGGCAGTGTGCAGCGGATAAGCATAGGGCGCAGGATTTGCATCGTTGACGGCATACGACAAGCCATTGGTTAGCTGGGTAAATTGACCCGCACTTGGCCCGGTGGTGAAACCCGCAAAATAGGACCGTGCCTGATCTTCAATGGCCATATCACCATTGCTAATCGCAGTGGTTCCCGTCGTGGTAATTGCCTGACTTGCCAGCAACACAAACCGGCCTGCCTCACCAAGCTTGGGTGCCGTTGGATTAGCGTCAATCACGGTCAGATTAGCTGTCGCTGCTTGTCCGCCAAAATTGGCGGTAATCAATGAGCTACCTTTGGCAACAGGTGTTGCCAAACCGGACAAAGATACCGTTGCCACAGCAGGACTTCCAGAAACCCAGTTTGCCGACACAACCGAAGTCGTAGCATCGCTATAGGTTGCGGTTGCCACAAATTGTTGATTACTGCCAAGCGCAATAGTCTTGGGCGTTGGTGTTACTGCAATTGAACTTAATGTCGCAGCAGTGACAGTCAAATTGGCAGTGTTACTTTGCCCACCGAAGCTCGCGGTTATAAGCGAAGTTCCGCTGGCAACAGAGGTTGCTAAACCGCCAATTGAAATAGTGGCAACCGCATCACTAGCCGACGTCCAAGTTGCCGGAACCACAGCGGTGGTTGAATCACTAAATGTCGCCGTTGCCACAAATTGTTGCGTTGAACCAGCACTCGCAATTGAAGACGCCGTTGGTGTTACGGCAATTGACGATAGTGTTGCACTATTGACTGTCAACGTAGTCGTTGCCGAGTAACCAGAAAAAGTTGCAGTAATCAACGAAGCGCCTCCGGCAATCGGTGTTGCAACACCTGTGGAGCCAACTATCGTAGCAACTGCTGGATCTGCGGATACCCATGTGGCGTCCACTACTGCAGTTGTTCCGTCGCTATAACTTGCCGTAGCCACAAATTGCAATGGAGCGGCACTTTGCGCGATTGAAGGAGCTACCGGTGCAATCGAAATCGAACTTATGGTTGCCGCAGTAACCGTCAAGGTGGCTGTCGCACTTATCCCACCGAAACTGGCTGTGATCACCGAGCTGCCGGTTGCCACCGGAGTCGCTACTCCCAATGTCGATACACTTGCGACACCGATGCTGGCAGAAGTCCATTGCGTGGCAAGATTTGCGCTCACATCCGCTGTGGTTAAATCGCTGTAGGTTGCTGTTGCGATCATCTGCTGCGTAGTGCCCAACGCAATTGAGGGAGCTGCCGGAGTCAATGCAAGCGAAGTTAACGTTGCGCTGGTCACTGCCAATGAAGTGCTGGCAATTTGATTGCCGAAGGTAGCCGTAATTAGCACAGTACCTACCCCAATTGATGACGCAACACCTGCCGTTGAAACGCTGGCCACGTTACTCGTGGCAGCCGTCCATATTGCAATGGCTGTCACATCTGACGTAGTTTGATCCGTATAAGTTGCTGTAACACTAAACTGTTTAGTTCCACCCAGAGCAATAGACGCGGAGGCAGGGGTAACTGCAATTGACTCTAAAGATCCGGTCATAAAACTCCAAACATGATTAGTCGCCAATGCATTCCCTGCCAAGTCTTTAATGTCGGTGGTAAGCGTGGCGGTATAAGTCGTATTGGCCTCTAGCACACTGTTTGGTGTGAAAATTGCGGTGTTGCCGGAATAACTGACAACCCCTGGAATATTTGCCGTATCACCCTGTTTTTTAACAGTAAATGTTTGATCAGTTAGCGATGCCGGATCCATCGTTTCAGTGAAATTGGCGGTAACCGTTTTATCCAGCACGCCCAATGAAACATTCTCAGTGACCACCGAACCTACCGTAGGTGCTGTGTTGTCCGGCGTTCCAGAATCTCCGCAGCCTGCCGCTAAAACCACTATCAGTAGTGCTACAAACCAACGTAGTGGATGCGTAAATTTTTTGAATTGACTCATTTGATTCTCCCAAATTTATGAATCTTGAAAACTCCCGGATCGAATCGAAGCAAAAGTACAAGTCATATTGATTTTTTGTTATCCCACTTTCCGGCGCTTTACTCTGTGCGGCACTACACATTGCCTTTCTCTCAAAACCTTTCTCTCGAAAAAATTTAAGCGTGCTAGCGAACAGATTCACTTCTCCGAAACAAGTAAATTGCTGATTCACACAATCCCAATTCAATTGCTTCTTTCAACATGCACGCACAATATTCGGGGCTCACCTCATGCTGACCACACAACAGACGACTGATGACGGCAGGGCAGAACTTAACGGACTGACCACAGTCATTAATGCGGCCACAGAAACACCCAACACGGCCACTGCGACCGCTGTGGTAACGATTCGCCCGTTCCGCTATTTGCGCATTAATGTTGCGGTTAATGTGCTGGCAGTGATTGCGATTGTTTGCGCTCTGTATTGGGGGCGCGCATTTTTTGTTCCATTGCTGGTTGGAATTCTCGCCAGCTACACCTTGAGCCCGATGGTGGATTGGCTGAAGTTTTGTTACATCCCGCGCGCTTTGGGCGCGGCAATTGTGATGGGCGTTCTGATAGGGGGATTTAGCTGGCTGGGATTTTCACTAAGCGACGATGCAGCTGCAATGATCGACAAATTGCCTGAAGCCACCCGCAAATTGCGTCAGCAATTGCACTCCACCAACACCGAAAAAAGTGCATTGCAAAATATTCAGGAAGCCACCAAACAGCTAGAAGGGGTCGCCACCGATGCGGGCAGTCAACAAGGCAAAAAAGTTGCTGATAAACAAAATAATGACGCCTCGATTTCACTGCATAATTATGTAGTTACGCAATATTCACTATTATTCGCGGCTATCGCACAAGCACCGATTGTGCTGCTGCTCACCTATTTTTTATTGTCCTCTGGCGCGCACTTTCGCAATAAGATATTAACGGTTGTCGGACCGTCGCTATTTCGCAAAAAAGAGATGGTTTGCATACTGGACGGGATCGAAATACAAATACAACTCTATCTTTTCACCATGCTGATTTCTAGCGTGATGATTGGCGTATCAGTCTGGCTGGCATACTCCGCACTCGGCATGGAACAACCCGCGCTCTGGGGTGTGTCCGCCGCCATATTGCAATTCATTCCTTATTTAGGACCGGCATTACTGGCTTTTTCAGGAGGCTTGGTCAGCTTCATTCAATTTAATTCCCTACCCCATGCGCTCGCCACCAGCACGGTAACGCTCATGCTAACCGTGGCAGTCGGAGTAATTTTTACCACGTGGATTCAAAGCCGGTTTGCCAAATTAAATCCGACTGTGCTGTTTATCGCTTTGTTGTTTTTTGCCTGGCTTTGGGGAGTGTGGGGGCTACTGCTGGGTGCACCGCTTGTCGCCATTGCTAAAGTGATCTGTGACCATGTGGAAGCGCTTAAACCACTGGGTGAATTGCTCGGCTCTTAAGCACTTTGAAAAAATATATTTATGTACGAAAGCGTACAGATTGCTTTTGTCTGGAGCCCTATTCTTAGCTATCGAAATTGCTTAACAACACACTTATTACTGACGCATCTAACTAACCGGATCTTGAAAATGATAACGATATATAAATCAAATCTAATCGCAAAAGCAAGCCTTGCCATGACTGCAATATTTATCTTGGCTGGCTGCGCAACCACTCCCCCTCCCTTGGAGCAACTTGCGGTTTCAAAAGCGGCAATCGTCAATGCAAAAAGTGCGGGAGCCAATGAATTGGCACCGCAAGAATTTAAATTGGCAAACGACAAAATAATCCGCGCGGATCAAGCCATGGAGGAAAAAAACTTCTTGCTGGCTCAACAACTCGCAGAGCAAGCGCAACTTGATGCACAACTGTCTATTGCTGTTGCGCGCTCCACTAAAGCCAAGCAAGCGGCCGATACTGTTTATGACGATAGTCGCGTGCTGCAAAAAGAAATCATTCGCAACACCCGCTAATTTATTTTAATGGAGTCACTCATGAATAATTTTCAAAATATATCTATCTCATTAATTGCATTGGTAATTTTAAGCGCATGCAGCACCACCGCAAAAAATACCTACTTGCCGGAAGCCCATGCAAAGTACAACGAAGCCAGCAATAATTCTGTGATTTCTGCATTAGCACCAGACGAAATGAAGCTGGCCAGTGATGCCCTGATAAAAGCAGAAGCCGCGCAAAAGAAGGGCGAAAGTATCGAAACCGTCAATCATCTTGCCTATCTGTCTTACCAGCAAGTGAGGGTCGCACAGGAAACTGCGTTTAGAAAGGCGGATGAGGCACGACTGAGCACGGCTGTTTCGGTTCGCGAACAAGCGCTACTTGATGCCAGAACTGCCGAAGCAGATGTTGCCAAGCAATCTCTGGAAGTTGCCCAAGCCACGGCTTATCAACTTGCAGATGAATTGGTCGCTGCGAATGCTCAGGCAGAACTGGATCAACAGCTTATTGCCAAGCAGGAAACTCAGCTCAAAGAGCTGCATGCAAAAAAAACCAATCGCGGCCAAGTCATTACGCTGGGAGACGTGTTATTTAATTCCAGCAAATCACAATTAAAATCAAATGGCACCCGGCAAGTCCAAAAGCTCGCCGATTTCCTCACCAACTACCCCAAAAACATGGTGCTGATTGAAGGCTATACGGACAGTATCGGATCTGCCGCTAAAAATCAAAAGCTGTCCGAACAACGCGCCAACTCAGTTCGCAACGCCTTGGTTTCCATGGGAATCAATAGCAACCGCGTAATCACCATCGGTTACGGGGAAGCGTTTCCAATCACCAGTAACGATTCAGCGGCCAACCGCCAAGCCAATCGACGCGTGGAAATCATTGTTTCAGACAGCAATGGAAAAACCGCATCTCGTTGATTATATTTAATTATATACAAGCGCCCTCTTAAGCTCTTCAACCCCGCAACATATTTTTTTCTTTAGGAGAAATACCCATGAGCACGAACACATTAGATTCAATTAATGCCAACCTTAGCGCCACAAAAGAACAATTTATGGACGAGTTGCATTTGATGGTTAAGGATGCCGAAGACTTACTGCAAGCCACGTCCAGTCAAGCGGGTGAAAACGCTTCAGCCGCGCGTGCACGCATTCAAAAAAGCTTGCGCGTGGTTAAAGATCGCCTTATTGACACGGAAACTGAAGTGCTTGAGCGCACCCGTCAAGCAGCCAAAGTGACTGATCTATATGTGCATGAGAATCCCTGGAAGGCGATTGGTATTTCTGCCTGTGTTGGTGCAATTGTTGGCATGTTGATTGCGCGTCGTTAGAAAATAATGGAATCGAGCGGACTATTAGAGTCGTCGAAACAAATGGTGGGTACGTTGCTCGCCATTTTTCAAACACGACTGGAACTCCTGTCAAACGAGATTGAGGAAGAGCGACTGCGTATCGGACAAATACTAATTTATGGCAGCCTCATCCTGTTCTGCTTTGGCATTGCCACCGTTCTATTAAGCGCATTTATCGTAATCACTTTTTGGGACAGTTATCGTTTGGAGGTATTGGCAGGACTTACTATTGTTTTTTTAATTTCTGCACTTGTATTGTTAAACACCTTGCGCTCATTGGCACGAACCAAGCCCCGGTTGTTTTCCGCCAGCATAACTGAATTAATCGATGACCGTGATCGGCTGGCAGCACGGCCATGAACAAGCGTCTGGCTAAAATTAGAGCGCAACGCCATAAATTGCTGGAAGAAATTGAAATGCAGCGTAGCGAAATTTCAATTCATGTACAGCAAATCGAACAGCCCCTGGCGTTGCTCGATACCGCGATTAGCGCTGCGCGCTTTCTGTACCGCCATCCCGCCTGGGTCGCAGGCAGCATTAGTACGTTGTTATTTCTTCGGCATAAAGGTTATTGGGGCTTTGCTCAAGTGGGCGGTCAATTGTTATTCAGATACCGCTTGCCGATTATCCTGATGATCAGAAAAATATTTAGTCGCGCGCGCACACCGCCTGGAAAACTTAGCCATGATTAAGCCAGAACATCGTGTTTGCAGTCAGTGGAAGCGCACGACAATCAGTGTGGCAATTGCCTGCCTATTCGCAACAGCACAGGCGCAAGCAAATGGCCTTGATCCTGCTGTTGTTGCGGGACAGGCCAGTTTCTCCACTCAGGGCAATTCGCTGAATGTAAGCAATAGCCCGGGTAGCATTATCAATTGGCAAAGTTTCTCAGTAGGCGCAAATGAAACTACGCATTTTCACCAGCAAAGTGCAGCATCAAGTGTGTTGAATCGTGTTATCGGCCCTGATCCTTCGCAAATTTTGGGCAGCCTCACTTCCAATGGACGAGTTTTTCTGATTAATCCCAGCGGCATTCTGGTCGGTGCGGGTGCGCGCATTGACGTGGCAGGTTTAGTCGCTTCAACACTGAACCTCACTAATCAGGACTTTCTCAGCGGCAAGCTTAATTTTTCCGCAAATCCACTTGCCGGAAATATCCAAAACCAGGGACATATCAGTACGCCTTCGGGAGGCCACGTTTATCTTGTTGCAGGCAATGTGACGAACAACGGAATTATCAACTCGCCAAACGGCGACGTGATTCTGGCTGCCGGCCAATCGGTAAATATTTTCGATAGCGGCACTCCCAATGTTCGGGTCGAAATCACTGCGGACAATAATAAAGTCGTTAACCTTGGCGATATCTTTGCGCAAAGTGGACAAATTGGCATTTATGGAGCGGTGTTGAACAACGCCGGAATCATTAACGCCAACCAGATAAGTCGTGATGCCAGCGGAAAAATCATGTTGCGCGCAAAGATAAATATTACTTTAGAAACAGATAGTTATATAAGTGCAAATGCCGGAAAAGGAGGTGTCATTTCCCTGCAATCGGATAGCGGAACAACACTCGTTTCAGGTGTAACTGAGGCAAAAGGTATTACGACTACCGGCACCGGCGGCACCATTCAATTGCTGGGCAATCAGGTTGGATTGCTTGCAGCAAATCTTGATGTTACGGGCGCTTCTGGCGGCGGTTCGGTTTTAATCGGGGGAGATTTTCAGGGGAAAAATTCTGCCGTACACAATGCGCGGGCAACTTATGTCAGCGTTGACAGTAGTATAAAAGCTGATGCACTAGACAACGGCAATGGCGGAAAAGTGATCGTATGGGCTGATACGATTACGCGCTTTGAGGGCAACATTAGTGCGCGCGGCGGATTGCAAAATGGCAATGGTGGCTTTGCTGAAGTTTCCGGTAAAAATCATCTCATTTATACCGGACAAGTTGATTTGCTTGCCCCAAGCGGAACTACAGGGATACTACTTCTCGATCCCAATAATCTCACTATTCAAGCGGCAGCTCCAGATGTGGCGGGCAATTCAACAGGCTTGGATTTGAATGCCGCGGTGAATACGCCGAATATACTATTTGCAGATTACGGCGCACTGAATAGCATCATCACCACAGTCCAGTTGATCACTCAGCTCAATACCGCAAACGTGACTTTACAGGCGAATAACGACATTACTGTCGCCGCTGCGATAGACGCCAGCTCCAACACTGTTGGGAAAACTCTGACGTTGCAAGCCGGGCATGATGTGATCATCAATGCCGCGCTCACCTCCTCCAGCGTAGGTGGCGGCACCTTCATTCTGAATGCGGGAAATAATGTGACCGTGGGTGCAGCCATTACCGCCAGCAGTGGTTCGGTGACATTGAGTGCAGGCAATAATGGCACTGGCCCCGGGGTTGCCGGTGGTACTGTCACTTTTTCTGCCGTCACTGCGGCAAACTTGGCTATTCGCTTTAATCCTGTGAACTACACAGCCACACTTACTGAAATTGCTGCACTGAGAGCAAAAGCCACCTTGACGGGAACCTATGATGCGCGGGCATGGACTTTTATCAATAATTCCTCAGCGACAGCCCAAAGTAAAAGTTATAACGGCAGCACAACAGCGCTTCTCTCTGCGCCTTTCACCTTACGTAGCGCGCCTGATGGTGTGACCGCCGGCCAGCAAGTCAGCTTGGTTGCCGGTGCGGCTAATTTCAACAGCGCTCACGTAGCATCCGCGAGTACAGTTAACTTCACCGGCTATACGCTAAGCTCCGGAGGGGATAGCGCCAATTACGCGCTGTTTGCGCAGCCCTCAAGTCAGTCGCAAACGATTACCACTGCAACACTTATACCTACCCTGACCAATTCATCCGTTACTAAAACCTATAACGCCACCACTGCGGCGCCAGTCGGTTTTGCGCCAACGTTTAGCTATACCGGCTTCGCCACCGGCGATACCGATGCGACGTTAACCAACACCGGCGCAGTTTATGATTTTAGTCATGTGGCGACAGCGACTAAAGTGACGGTTTCAGGCTTGGCGCTGAGTGCCATCACCGGAACTGGACTCACAACAGATTACGCGTTGAGTGCCAACAGTAAATTCGTCGCCGCCACAATCACCACTGCAACGTTAACCCCGACGCTCACCAATACTTCAGTTACTAAGACTTATAACGCCACCACCGCAGCGCCAGTTGGTTTTACACCGACGTTTAGCTATACCGGGTTCGCTACCGGCGATACGGATGCGACGCTAAGCAACACCGGCGCGGCTTATGATTTTAGTCATGTGGCGACTGCGACCAAAGTGACGGTTTCAGGACTAGCGCTGAGTGCGATCACCGGAACAAATAGCAGTTTGATTGGCGACTATGCCCTTGATTCAGGCAGTAAATTCGTCGCCGCCACGATCACCACTGCAACGTTAACCCCAACGCTAACCAATACTTCAGTCACTAAAACCTATAACGCCACCACCGCGGCGCCAGTCGGTTTTGCGCCCACTTTTAGCTTCACCGGTTTCGCTACCGGCGATACGGATGCAGCGCTAAGCAACACCGGTGCGGCTTATGATTTTAGTCATGTGGCGACAGCAAGCAAGGTGACGGTTTCAGGATTGGCGCTGAGTGCCATCACCGGAACAGGACTCACAACAGATTACGCATTGAGTGCCAACAGTAAATTTGTTGCGGCAACGATCACGACGGCAACGTTAACACCCACGCTCACCAATACTTCAGTCACTAAAGCTTATAATGCCACCTCTGTAGCGCCAGTCGGTTTTACCCCGACTTACAGCTTCAGCGGTTTTGCTACCGGCGACACCGGAGCGACGTTAACCAACACCGGTGCGGCTTATGATTTTAGTCATGTGGCGACCGCAAGCAAGGTGACGGTTTCAGGATTGGCGCTGAGCGCCATCACCGGAACAGGACTCACAACAGATTACGCGTTAAGTGCAAATAGTAAATTTGTTGCGGCAACAATTACTGCCGCGACGCTCACCCCGACGCTCACCAATACTTCAGTTACTAAGACTTATAACGCCACCACCGCAGCGCCAGTTGGTTTTACACCGACGTTTAGCTATACCGGGTTCGCTACCGGCGATACGGATGCGACGCTAAGCA
>JBAZVN010000018.1:0-45500 GCA_041660815.1 Gallionellaceae bacterium
TGATGGACACATAAATGGCAGCTTCCGTTATGAAGCATTAGATGCCAAGGGGCGCGGCTCGCGCGGTGTGATCGAAGCCGATACCGTGCGCCAAGCGCGGGCCAATTTGCGCAATTCCGGTTTAACGGTGATCTCCGTAGAAGTGGTGTCGCAAGACAATCTGCAAGCGGGGGCGGGCGCCAGTTGGCGCGAGCGGTTTCGTTCCGGAATATCCGCAGCGCAACTCAGCATCATCACCCGTCAATTGGCAACTTTGCTGGCCGCCGGGCTCACCCTGGAGCAAGCGCTTAACGCCCTCATCGAACAAAGTGAAAGTGAAACTGCACGCCAGGTTCTGGCCGGTGTGCGCGGTGAAGTATTGGCCGGTCACACCTTGGCGCAGGCATTGGGCAAATACGAACGGGTATTCCCCGACATTTATCGCGCGCTGGTTAAAGCCGGCGAAGCCACCGGCGAATTGGGGGAAGTCATGTCCCGCCTGGCGGACTACACCGAATCACGCCATGCGCTGCAGCAAAAAGTGGGCTTGGCCTTCGTTTATCCGGCCATTGTCACGGTGGTCGCGTTGCTGGTGGTGACCGGCCTGTTGATGTATGTCGTGCCGCAAGTGGTTGGCGTGTTTCAGCAGTCGCATCAAACCTTGCCACTGTTAACCCGTTTGTTGATCGGCTTAAGTTCGGGTTTGCAGGCTAGTTGGTTGTATTTATTGATATTAATTTTTTCCGTCGTCGCCTTGGCGCGCATGGTTTTAAAACGTGAAGAAATTCGCTATCAATGGCATTTGCGCTTGTTGCGTTTGCCTGTTCTCGGTCGTTTGGTGCGCGGCGTAAATGCCGCGCGTATGGCCAGCACCCTGGCAATTTTGGCCGGCAGCGGCGTACCGTTGTTGACATCGCTGCAGGCGGCAGCCGGCGTGGTAAACAATTTACCCATGCGCCGCGCGTTGGAAGACGCGTCCAAAAAAGTGCGCGAAGGGGTTGAGTTAAGCCGCGCCTTGGCGGTTTCGGGATTTTTCCCGCCCATTTTGATTCATCTGATTGCCAGTGGTGAGTCCAGCGGAAAATTGGATGCCATGCTGGACCGTGCGGCCATCCAGCAAGAACAGGAAGTCAGCAACTACACGTCGGTGTTAACCGCCTTGCTGGAGCCGGTGCTGATATTGACGATGGGGGTCGTGGTACTGCTCATTGTGCTGGCGATTTTGATGCCAATTATCGATATGAATCAGATGGTTAGGTAGTTCGCCTGGTACCCCGGACAGGAATCGAACCTGTATCTAGCCCTTAGGAGGGGCTTATTATATCCATTTAACTACCGGGGCAAGGGCGCGCATTCTAACGTAAAATCGCGCCCCTGCTGAATTCGACTTTGGAAATTATTATGAAATATAAATTAAATATTTTTGCTGCGTGGGTGCTAATTCCGCATGTGTTGGCGATGGGCTGGGTGGCGTTTATCGGACGTATGCTGCTCGAATTGGCCGGTGTCAGTACGCTTGAAGAAGGCATTCCCGGACGCTTGGTGGGACTGCTTTTTGTGATTGGCGCAGTGACAGTGATCAATCATGTGCGCGGCTCTTTATGGCCGGTCGGCAATCCCGAAGGCAGTGGTTTTGTATTTGGTCAAAGAATCATTTTGGCGGCGAATTTGCTGGCGTTTCTCCTGTTGAGTTTTGAACTAACCAAACCCTTGTTCACCGATTTACTGTTGATTTCCGTACTTGCCAAATTCACCGATGCCTTCGGCTATTGGGTAATGGCAATGTGGGCGATCGGCCTGTCATTTATCTATCAATCCACCCTTCTTAAATCTGTAAAGACCCCTTCCTGATGCCCTACATTACGCTAGATAAAGCCGCTTTGGCTTTCGGTCACGTTGCCCTGCTGGACTCCGTGAATTTTCAACTTGACGAGGCAGAGCGGGTCGGTCTGATCGGACGCAACGGTGGTGGAAAATCCAGCCTGCTGCGCGTGCTTGCCGGACAAGCCGCGCTGGACGACGGCATAGTTTGGCGCCAGCCCGGCGTGCGTATTTGTTACGTTAGCCAAGAGCCGATTCTGAATCCAGCTTCCACGGTATTCGATGCGGTCGCGGAAGGACTGGGCGAGCTGCATCAGATCATTACCGATTATCATCATCTGTCGCACCAATTAGCCGAACCGGATGCCGATTACGAAGCGCTGCTGGAAGCGATGCAGCCGCTGCAAACGGCGCTGGAAGCACAGAACGGTTGGGCGGTTCAGGCGCGCATTGAAACGGCAATTCAGCGTTTGGAGCTTGACCCTGAAGCCCTGGTGGGCTCCTTATCCGGCGGTGTGCGCAAGCGCGTGGCGCTCGCGCAAGCCTTGGTGGCGGAGCCGGAAGTATTGATTTTGGACGAACCGACCAACCATTTGGATTTTTCATCCATTGAATGGTTGGAAGGGCTGCTGAATAACTTCCGGGGCAGTGTTTTATTTGTCACCCATGACCGGCGTTTTTTGGACAACGTTACCACGCGTATTGTTGAGCTGGATCGCGGCAAGATGGCGAGTTTCCCCGGAAATTTTTCCGCCTATCAAAAGCTTAAAGAGCAGATGTTGGCGGACGAAGCGGTACACAGTGCCAAGTTCGACAAAGTACTGGCCCAGGAAGAAGTCTGGATTCGTCAGGGCATTAAAGCGCGCGGCGTGCGCAACGAAGGGCGTGTACGGCGTTTGGAGCAATTGCGTTTGGAACGTGCCGCCCGGCGTGAAAAAGTGGGCAAGGTTGAGTTGAACGTGGAGACCGGAGAGCGCTCGGGCAAGTTGGTGGCGGAACTGATCAACGTGAGCAAAACCTATGGCGAGCGCAAAATTATCAATGATTTTTCCTGCCGTATTCAGCGCGGTGACAAGATTGGTTTGCTCGGCCCCAATGGCGCGGGCAAGAGTACCCTGCTGAAAATTATTCTGGGCGAACTGGCGCCGGACAGCGGCGAAGTTAAATTGGGCACCAAGCTCAGCGTGGCGTATTTTGATCAACTGCGCGCGCAACTCAACGAAGAAGCCACCTTGGCCGACACCATCAGCCAAGGCTCTGATTTTGTCGAAATCGCCGGGCAGAAAAAACACGTCATCAGCTACTTGGGGGACTTTTTATTCGCCCCGGAACGCGCACGTTCACCGGTAAAAAGCTTGTCCGGGGGAGAGCGCAATCGTTTGTTATTGGCGCGTTTATTCACCCGGCCCGCCAACGTATTGGTGCTGGACGAACCCACCAACGACCTGGATATCGAGACGCTGGAATTATTGGAAGAACTGCTGGCGAATTACGACGGCACCTTGTTTCTGGTCAGCCATGACCGTTCATTTCTGGATAACGTCGTGACGCAAGTGATCGCCTTTGAAGGCGACGGAAACTTGATGGAATACGTCGGCGGTTATGAAGACTGGGTACGTGTGAAAAAATATGAAGCTGCGCAAAGTGCGCCTGCCAAAACCGTTGCTGCGGCGGCAAAACCAGCCGCAAAAGTTGAGACACCCCAAGCAAAGTCTTCCAGAAAATTAAGCTTCAAGGAGCAAAAAGAACTGGATGAAATACCCAAGAAAATCGAAATATTAGAGCGCGAACAGGAAGATATCGCTGCGGCATTGGGCACTGGAAATTTATACCGCGACAATCCATCTCATGCCAAACAACTGCAAGAACGCGGGGCGGTCATCGAAGAGGAATTGCTGCGCTTAATGGCAAGATGGGAAGCGCT
The DNA here is from genome assembly GCA_041660815.1 of Gallionellaceae bacterium. GTDB lineage: Bacteria > Pseudomonadota > Gammaproteobacteria > Burkholderiales > Gallionellaceae > PALSA-1006. The sequence goes on from JBAZVN010000018.1 coordinate 3,725, forward strand.
GGAAGGCAACTAAATGCATTCGTTTAGTTAAATCGCTCACCGTAGAAATGGCAAGTTAATGGAGTGATTTTTAGCGAAGCTCGTACCAAACGCCTCGTCCGCTACCGTGCTGGTTCAAGTGTCCGCGTTCGATTAGTGTACGGAAATGCTGCTTGAGTGTATTGCGGCTCGCGCCAGTCAGTTTAATTGCTTCGCCAATTGTCACACGACCATGCTCGCGGGCAAATTCGACAATCAGCAGAGAAAGTTCCGGCAAGGTGGCTAGCACCAGTTTTTCACGCGCCACCTTTTTTTCCAATCGTTTGACCTGCTCGGTGAGTGAACGCAGGAAGAAAGTCAGCCAAGGTTGCCAGTTCGGCGCATTGCTACGAATCGTTCCTTGAGTTTGACGAAGTGCCAAATAATAGGCTTCCTTGTTTTGTTCGATGACGCTTTCCAGTGAGCTATAGGGCACGTGGGCATAGCCAGTCTGTAATAGCAGCAATGTCGTCAGTACGCGCGAGAGACGACCGTTGCCATCTTGAAATGGGTGAATTTCCAGAAACACAACTACCCACACGGAAATGATGAGTAATGGATGCAAGTGCTGGGCACCAATTTCTTTTTGCACCCATGTGACCAATTCAGTCATTAGGTGTGGCGTGTCAAATGGTGAGGCTGTTTGAAACACGATGCCGAGCTGTTTGCCGTTTTCATCAAAGGCAGCGACGCTATTGGAGGTGTTTTTGTAGTTGCCGCGATGCCACTCATCCTTCTCGCTATACACGAGCAGATTCTGATGCAATTGTTTGATATGGTTTTCGGTAAAAGCAATGTCTTTCCACGATGAGAATATCAGCTCCATAACCTCCGCGTAACCGGCTACTTCCTGTTCGTCGCGACTGGTGAAATTTTTAATTTGTAGATTAGATAGGAGTCGTTCCACCTCACGGTCGGACAATTTGCTTCCCTCGATTCGAGTGGAGGAGCCAATGCTTTCAATTGTTGCGACGCGGCGCAATGCAGATAAGCGATCAGGCGCCAAAGTGCCTAATGCACGCCATGCTCCCTTGAATTCATCAATTTTGGAAATTAATGTCAGAATCTCCGGGGTGATATGGATTGTATCGATATTAATCATGGAACCAATAGTACACCCAATTACACCCAATTAATTTAAAGAATAAGGGAGATTTCGGGATGCGTTAATCTGCTGATAACTTAAGCCACGCGCACTTCGATATGCCGCCCTAAAACTGCCGCCGCTTGCTCCAGTTGCTCTAATTTAGATGCATGTCTCAAATCGAAAAGCCGGTCTACCTGCGGCATGTGCCACCCCAAACGGCGCGCTAACTCGGCTTTTTTAATACCTTGGTCGGTCATCGCTTGATACACACCCAATTTGGCGCATTCCAGTGCGGACGGGCGCACAGTCTTTTGCCCTTTTGCGGGTTTGCTGGCCTTAGGCAACGGCTTGCGTGCGTCTACATAAAAACTCAAGGCAGTTTCGAGCGCGTCAACGGCATACATCAAGGCTTCATCTTCATCTTCGCCCTGCGTAATTCCCTCCGGTACATTTGGAAAAGTAACGACAAAGCCACCTTCGGGCTGTGCTTCAAGAATAACGGGGTAGTCAAACATGGTTTATTTTCCTTTCAATCCAAGTTGTTTTTTAATACCTTCAACGGTTCCGGTCTTTAAGTCAGTGCTGTGCATCGGAATAACGGACTGTTTGCCGTTTAAAAAGATTTTGAAATGCGAACCCTTGGCCGCTTGAAAAGTTGCCCCTTGTTTGGTTAACCAGCGTTTAAATTCATTCGAGTTCATGGCTTGGATAGTAAACAGATATGTTGTGTCTGTCAATCGCCAGATGTGTGTCGATTTTTATTATGCAGAGGAAGTTTTGTGTTAATTTTCATTATGTTGTGTGTATTTTTCCTGCCAAACTGCGCGTGAACGCCACGCCGAAGTTACCCCCCTTGCAGGGTGTCAACTTCGGAGTTGAAGTTGTAGCTCTCTTTCTCGAAGCTACTTATTAGACGCAACCCTCTGCCGGGCCGCCAGCAGCACAGCCAATGTAGCCTTGGCATCTTCGAGTGCTCGGTGCGTTGGTACCGCCGCCCCTACGTGCAGCGCCAGCGTGGCCAGCTTGTAAGTGGTTAGCGACGGCCAAGCCTGCCTCGCCAACGGCAGAGTGTCGTGGACTGGGTTGTCGAACTTCACTTTGGCCTTACTCGCCGCCTTCTTGATGAACCCTTGATCGAACGGTGCGTTGTGGAAGAAGATCGGATGCGTACCCACAAATGCTGCGAATGCCTTCATCGCATCAGCCGGTGGCCGCCCCTCACGGTCGATGGCATCCTGCGTAATTCCCGTTAGCCGACTAATTTCGATTGGAACGAGCCGTGTGGCACGCACTAGCGTCGAGAACTCGTCGGCGATACTGCCATCCGGTGTCACCTGTACTGCGGCGAACTCGATCACTTCATCGGTCTCGGCGCTTAAGCCAGTGGTTTCGAGGTCAGCCACGATAAACGGTTGACGAGTTGCAGCCCAAGTCGCGTCAAGCACCGTGGCGAGTTCGGCTATGTAGGCCTGACGTGTGACAACACGCTCTTGCCATTCCTTAAAGTAGCCGATGTTCCGGCTAACTAGCGTGTTCAGCCACTCCTGCATTGTCTTCTGAGGCCGGTTTAGAGATTTCGCGGCGTCGTTGGAACTGCGCAGATCACTCCAGCAGTATCGAGCCACAGCATTGCGTCGTATGTGCGGCCACAGAGCATCGAAGGACTGGTGCTCGGCAGGCTCGCCAAAGGCTTCGACTAGCCACTTTACGTCGGTCTTGGACAGAGACTCGATGCACCGGTAACCCATCGCCCTGAAATCGAGCTCGACCGGACGAAGTTCGTTGATATCAACAAAGCGAGCCATGTAGTGCGGCTGGATACCTTCAAACTTCAGTGATGCTGAGATATCTGCGGCAATGCACACACCGTAAAGTGCTCGGAGCAGTTCTTGGTACGGTTCTTTAGCTTTGCGACATTCCCGGATGAGGGCGCGCAGTTCCTTCGCGATTGCACCTGCGCCGTGAGGCCCCCACTCTTGCGCGGCTTGCAGCTGCTTGAGCATGGCGATTTCAACCGGCGCGAAGGGCAGCAGCCACGCATACGCCTTCTCCGAGCCCTCGCGTCGTCTGCGCTTTTGGGTGTCTTCGTTCCACCACTGGTCTGCAGTTTTGAGCGCAGGCGGGTCGGTGGTAAGCACGAAGGCGTGCTCATGGACGCGCTCCGCGACCTCGGTATCCGAGACCTGAACTGTCCGGCTGGCTGGGCCAGTGATTGTGACATTGATGCCGGTATTTATTCGTGGCTGTACTTCCGACGCCGGAGTCGACGGGGATGGTGCGGCACCACCGGTGAGATTTGAAAGTAGTCTATCGAACAGGCCCATACTGGTTTCTTCTCTTTAAGGTGGTGAATGCGTTCGATTCGACGCTTAAGGTAAAATTAACCGGCCCCGCTCTTTTGCGGAGTCCGGGTCGAATGTCGGGTTAGCGAAATAATCGGGCTTCAGCCGCAAATCGCCCAAAAGTCGCTCAAAAAATATCATATTTAATCAATTTGTTATAAGGAGCGACTTAAGAGCCATTTTTCAAAGCCTCTACCAACGCGCTGATCGCAAGAGCACCAGCAGCAACCCACAGACCAATACGAGTGTAAAGATTCGATTTCTTCATCTGCATGTTTTCGTCAGCGCGCTTTTGCAGCTCTCTCGCCGCATCGTAAAGCATGGCTGGGTGATAAGGGAAGAAAAAGCAACCGGATGCTCTTGGCGTAAGATTGATAATTGAGTTTCGTTCTTCCGCCGAACCCGAAACCCCTTCATCCCAAACACCCATATGGCAATTTAGAGAATAGTACGGTGCGACCACTTCACGTGGGGCTAGCGCAGCTTTTTCACGTTCCTGTTTGCTCAAGGAAAATACGAGCGCGCGACCGGTGTTTTCCTCTCGGTGTTCCTTGGATAGAAAATGACAGTGGCGACAGATGGGTTTCATGGCTAACGTATATTCAACATCAATAACTTCGAATAATCTTGGCAAGATTGCCGAACAACACTTATATTTCTTTCATAATTCATTATAACGGCGCAAGATAATTCAAATACGGCATCAATTCCTCATCCGTCCAAATTACTTGATGAAGTGCGAACCAAACTTCGATTTCTGCATTACCATCTTCGCACTGAACAGTCTTAACACAGGTTGGATTTAACGATACATTTTGTTTCAGGGCAAGCGCCCGATGTTGGGAATAAGCTCATCTTGGCGGTGTTCATCTGATGAAGATTTTAAGTTGGCTATCTTGCAACCAACTGATTATGAGGGTAAATTTAGGATGGACTATCTGTGTTCGGTAAAGTTTGCGTGACTACTTCATGCAGCCCGTAATTCTTCGCAGGCGAAATGCAACCTAACGATCATGGTGGTTGACGTCCCCGAATGATGAAACGCCCCGTGGGAGCGGCTTCAGCCGCGAAAGTTGCGTTCCGATTCCACGTTACCTTCGCGACTGAAGCCGCTCCCACGAAAACCACCGTACTTCCGCTGCTCCCATGAGTGTTGTTTCATGCTTAATGATTTTGAAGTACTTTACGGAATCGCTACCGCCTCAATTAACTCCCGCGCCAATTTTTCACCGTCCGAGGCTTGCGTGTCTTGGGTGCTTTGCAGGCGGTGGCTGGCAACGCCGGGGAGTACGGCTTGAATATCTTCCGGGATGACGGCATTGCGACTGTCGAGTAATGCCCAGGCGCGCGCGGCAGCGAGCAGCGAAAGTCCGGCGCGTGGTGATAGGCCGTGTACAAAACGCGTTGATTCGCGGGTGTGACGCAGGATAACTTGCACGTAGTCGAGCAGGGCAGGGGAGACGAATACTTGCCGAACTTGTTGTTGCAGGCGCATCAATTCGGCGGTTTCCATTTGCGGGGTAAGTTTGGCGACTATGTCGCGCCGGTCAATGCCGGAAAGCAGTCCGCGTTCCGCTTGGGCATCCGGATAACCTAATTGGATGCGCATCAAAAACCGGTCGAGTTGCGATTCCGGCAGCGGAAAGGTGCCGATTTGGTTGGTCGGATTTTGTGTGGCAATCACGAAAAACGGTGCGGGCAACGGGCGCGTTTCTCCTTCGATGGTTACTTGTTGTTCTTCCATCGCTTCCAATAAGGCGCTTTGTGTTTTGGGTGTGGCGCGGTTGACTTCATCGGCCAAAATCATTTGTGCAAAAATCGGTCCGGCATGAAATTTAAAATTCCCAGTGTCGCGTTGGAAAATTGAAACGCCGAGGATGTCGGCGGGGAGCATGTCGCTGGTGAATTGAATGCGTTGAAATTGCAGCCCCAGCGTTTTCGCCAGCACATGCGCCAAGGTGGTTTTGCCCACTCCGGGTAAGTCTTCGATGAGTAGATGGCCGCGCGCCAACAGGCAGGTGAGTGCAAGCCGGATTTGGCGGGGTTTGCCCAGGATGACTTGTTCGGTTTGGGCGATAACGTTGTGTAGTGGATGGGGCATGTCGCTCTAAAATATTTAATTGAATCAATATGTTATATAAGTACGGCGGCAACCACTTTGCGATCTTCGGCAATCAAGATATTGTAGGTGCGGCAGGCGGCAGGCGTGCTCATAAACTCGATAGCGATGCCGGCATTGATCAAATTGCGATACAGCTGCGGGTGCGGGAATTCATGTTTTTCGCCGGTGCCGAATAGCAGCACTTCCGGTTTCATGGATAAAAAATAATCAAAATGTTCGGCTGTGAGGGATGCAAAATCCGGCGCATTCCAATCGCCAAAAATCTGCTCGGGGGTGAGCACAATAGGCTTGATAAAGCGCTCGCCGTTAACGGAAACATAACCTTCGCCATAGGCGGTGAAGGTCTTTTGCTGCGGATCAATGGTGCGTTGTAAGGTCAAGGCTTAACTCCATTTGCTGACGGGGGCGCGCTCGGATAGAATTGCGCGCCTTATTAATTGTGATTCGGAATTGAGATTCGGACGAATTTTACCGGATTGAGCCGTGATTGAGAGAATATAGTGAAACCCACCAAACCCGCTGAGATTGATTCGATTCGCCCCGTGCTGAAATCTACCAAACTGGCGAGTGTCTGTTATGACATTCGCGGTCCGGTGATGGCGCGTTCCAAGCAGATGGAAGAAGACGGCCATCGCATTATTAAATTGAACATCGGCAATCTGGCGCCGTTCGGCTTTGAAGCGCCGGAAGAAATTCAGCAGGATGTGATTCACAATCTGCCCAATTCGTCCGGCTACTCCGATTCCAAAGGTATGTTTTCGGCGCGCAAAGCCATCATGCATTATGCGCAGCAGAAGAATATTGCCGGGGTCGGCATGGAAGATATTTTCATCGGCAATGGCGCGTCGGAACTGATTGTCATGGCGATGCAGGGCTTGCTGAATACCGGCGACGAAGTGCTGGTTCCCGCACCCGATTATCCTTTGTGGACGGCTGCGGTGACGCTGGCGGGCGGCACGCCCCGGCATTATTTGTGCGACGAGCAAAATGAATGGATGCCCGATCTGGCAGACATGCGCAGCAAGATCACTAGCAACACCCGCGCCATTGTAATTATCAATCCGAATAATCCCACTGGTGCTTTATATTCTGACGAATTACTTAAAGAAATCATAGAGATAGCTAGAGAGCATCAGCTGATTATTTTTGCCGATGAAATCTACGACAAGATGTTGTATGACGGCGCAAAACATACTTCGATGGCATCGTTGGCGGATGATGTGCTGTTTGTGACGATGAACGGCCTGTCGAAAAATTACCGCGCCTGCGGTTATCGTGCGGGTTGGATGATCGTGTCCGGAAATAAAAATAATGCCAAAGATTACATCGACGGTTTGACAATTTTGGCGTCGATGCGTTTGTGTTCCAACGTGCCGGGACAGTTTGCCATTCAGACGGCGCTGGGCGGTTATCAGAGCATTAATGATCTGGTTGCGCCCAACGGGCGTCTCACCAAACAGCGCGATTTGGCCTATAAATTACTCACCGAGATTCCCGGTGTGAGCTGCGTTAAACCCAAAGCGGGCTTATATTTATTCCCGCGTCTTGATCCGCAGATCTATCCGATTGCGGATGATCAAAAATTCATTTTGGAATTACTGGAGGCAGAAAAAGTGCTGGTGGTGCAAGGCAGCGGATTTAATTGGCCGCATACCGATCATTTGCGCATCGTATTTTTGCCCAATGCTGATGATCTGACGGACGCCATGGGGCGCATTGCGCGCTTTTTGGAAAGCTATCGCAAGCGGCATGGAACATAAGTAGGGTGGGCGCGTTTTTGTGCCCACGCGGATAAACTAAATATTAGGAAAAAAATGAAACCAATCAATGTAGGTCTTCTCGGTATCGGTACAGTCGGTGGCGGTACGTTTACCGTGTTACAACGCAATGCGGAAGAAATTACGCGCCGTGCGGGACGGCCAATTCGTATCACGGTTGTGGCGGATCGCAATGTTGAACTGGCTAAACAAGTAACGGGCGGTGCGTGCCGTATTACCGATGATGCATTTTCGGTGGTGGCCGATCCTGAAGTGGATATTGTTATCGAACTAATCGGTGGCTACGGTGTGGCCAAGGAATTGGTGCTCAAAGCTATTGCCAACGGCAAGCATGTGGTGACCGCCAACAAGGCCCTGCTCGCCACGCACGGTAACGAGATATTTGCCGCGGCGCAGGACAAAGGAGTGATGGTGGCGTTTGAAGCGGCGGTGGCGGGGGGGATTCCGATTATCAAGGCGGTGCGCGAAGGGCTGACTGCAAACCGTATCGAATGGATCGCCGGCATTATTAACGGTACGACCAATTTTATTTTGTCCGAGATGCGCGACAAAGGCTTAAGTTTCGACACGGTGCTGAAAGAAGCGCAACGTCTGGGTTATGCCGAAGCCGATCCGACCTTCGATATTGAAGGCGTGGATGCCGCACATAAGATCACCATTTTGTCCGCTTTGGCGTTTGGTATTCCCATGCAGTTTGATAAAGCGCATGTCGAAGGGATTTCCAAGCTGGATGCCATCGATATTCAATACGCCGAGCAATTAGGCTATCGAATCAAGCTATTGGGAATCACCAAGCGTACCGATGAAGGCGTGGAATTGCGCGTGCATCCCACCTTGATTCCTGGCAAGCGTCTTATTGCCAATGTGGAAGGTGCGATGAATGCAGTCGTCGTGCATGGCGATGCGGTGGGTGCCACTTTGTACTACGGTAAAGGTGCGGGCGCAGAGCCAACGGCGAGCGCAGTGATTGCCGATTTGGTCGATGTGACGCGCATGGCGACGTCAGACCCGCAGAATCGCGTCCCGCATTTGGCGTTTCAACCGAATGCGATGGCCGACCTGAAAATTTTGCCGATGGATGAGGTGATCACCAGTTATTACCTGCGGTTGCGGGTACAGGATAAACCCGGTGTGCTGGCCGACATCACGCGTATTCTGGCGGATGAACAAATTTCCATCGACGCAGTGATTCAGAAAGAACCCGGTGAAGGCGAAGAGCAAACCGATCTGATTATGCTCACCCATCAAACCCGCGAAAAACGTATCAACGCCGCGATTGTGAAGATCGAAGCGCTGGGCGTTGTGGCGGGCAAGGTAACCAAGTTGCGCATGGAAGAACTGGGGAAGTAAGTAAATGTATTTAAGCGGTGCAAACATAATTCAGGAATTTTCAGCATGAACTACATCTCCACCCGCGGCAATGCGCCCGCTAAAACATTTACCGAAATATTATTGGCCGGTCTGGCGCCTGATGGCGGCTTGTATCTGCCGGAACACTATCCGCAGGTGACGCGTGAAGAATTGGATGCGTGGCGCAACTTGTCTTACGCGGATCTCGCGTTTGCCGTGTTATCCAAATTCGCCACGGATATTCCGGCTGCCGACCTCAAGGTAATAATTGATAAAACTTACACCGCAGGGGTGTATAGCAACGGTCGTGCGGATAGCGATGCAACCCAAATCACCCCGCTGCGCACGCTGGAACCCGGTGTATATATTCAAGAATTATCCAACGGCCCGACGCTGGCGTTTAAAGATATGGCGATGCAGTTGTTGGGTAATTTATTTGAATATGCGTTGAGCAAACAGCATGCCGAGTTGAATATTCTGGGTGCGACTTCCGGTGATACCGGCTCGGCAGCCGAATATGCGATGCGCGGTAAGCGCGGTATTCGCGTGTTTATGTTGTCACCGAATGGCAAGATGTCGGCGTTTCAGCGCGCGCAAATGTATTCGTTGCAAGATCCGAATATTTTCAATATCGCAGTCAACGGCATGTTCGATGATGCGCAGGATTTGGTGAAGGCGGTATCCAACGATCACGCCTTTAAAGCGCAGCACAAAATCGGCACGGTGAACTCCATCAACTGGGGACGTATTTCTGCGCAGATTGTTTACTATTTTAAAGGCTATTTTGCCGCGACGAAATCGAATGATGAGCAGGTGGCGTTTTCGGTGCCGTCGGGTAATTTTGGCAATATCTGCGCGGGTCATATTGCACGCATGATGGGCTTGCCGATTGGTCAATTGATTTTGGCGACCAATGAAAATGATGTGCTGGATGAATTTTTCCGCACCGGCGTGTACCGTCCGCGCGGCACGGATCACACCTACGAGACCAGCAGTCCCTCGATGGATATTTCCAAAGCCTCCAACTTCGAGCGTTTTATTTTTGACCTGGTAGGGCGCGACGGAGCCAAGGTGCGCGAATTCTGGGGCAAGGTTGATGCCGGTGGCGCGTTTGATATTAAAGGCACCGAATACTGGAATTCGCTTGCGAAATTTCACTTTTCTTCCGGCAAAAGTTCGCATCAGGATCGCCTCAAAACGATTCGTGAAATGTGGGAAGAGTATGGCGTGATGATCGACACGCATACTGCCGACGGTTTGAAAGTTGGCTTGGAACAACGCCGTCCCAGCTTGCCACTCATCTGTCTGGAAACTGCCTTGCCTGCCAAATTTGAAGAGACCATTATTGAAGCGCTGGGGCGCAAACCCGAGCGTCCCGAATCTTTGGAAGGTATCGAAAATTTGCCGCAACGCTGCGAAGTGATGGATGCGGATGTGGCTAAGTTAAAAGCCTATATTACCGCCAATGTTTAGTGTGCGACACCTCGCCCTATTTTGGAGTGCGACGGCATGACGTCGCGGTTAAAGCGATCTCAGTCGGCTCTGCGTAATTATTAGTATTATCATGCCATTACACTCCTTGCACGTTCCACCGCACTGGCTATTGGGGCAGGGAATTTACATGGTAACAGCCGGAACCTACCAGAAGACTCACCATTGGAATACGCCGGAAAGGCTGGATTTTTTGCTGGAGGCTTTATTTGTGCGGGCTGCCGAGTTTGGCTGGCAAATGCAAGCGTGGGCGATACTGTCCAATCACTATCATTTCGTTGCAACTGCACCGGAGAATCCTGCTTCGTTGAGTAAATTTCTTTCCAAGTTGCATATGACCACGTCCAAAAAATTGAATGAATGGGATGCAACTCCGGGTAGAAAAGTGTGGTATCAGTTTTGGGATAGCCATATCACTTTTGAAAAAACATATTTGGCACGATTGAATTATGTTAACCATAATCCTGCACACCACGGAGCGGCAGAAAATGCTGCGGATTACCGTTGGTGTTCGGCGCAGTGGTTTGTTGAGAATGCGGCATCGCCACTGCAAGCCTCAGTAGAAAACTGTCGGACTGAAAAACTTCATGTGATGGATGATTTTTAAGTTGCTGTTTATCGAGTCAAGTCCGCAAATTAAACCCGCAGTTATGGAGTGCGGTGGCAAGACACCGCTGGTTTTAAAGCGGCGACGTCATGCCGTCGCACTCCAAAGTGGCGAGGAGTTACTGCCGAGAGTGGAATCGATCCCGCATTTTATGGAGTGCGGTGGCAAGACACCGCTGGTTTTAAAGCGGCGACGTCGTGCCGTCGCACTCCAAAGTGGCGAGGAGTTTCTGCCGAGTGTGGATTCGACCCCGCATTTTATGGAATGCGGTTGTATGACACCGCTGATTTTAAAGCGGCGACGTCGTGCCGTCGCACTCCAAAGTGGCGAGGAGTTTCTGCCGAATGTGGAATCGATCCCGCATTTTATGGAGTGCGGTGGCAAGACACCGCTGGTTTTAAAACGGCGACGTCATGCCGTCGCACTCCAAATTAACCCCGTATGAATAACCTCATCCTGCTCGTCCTGTGTTTTATTGTCGGCGTATTGTTGCGGCGGGCGCGGCGCATGCCGGATAACGCACCGGCTACGCTCAACAGTTTTATCATCCACGTTTCACTCCCTGCCTTAACGCTGCTGTACATCCATGAGCTAAAATTTTCCGGCGATGTGATTTTAGTCGCCGCGATGGCATGGCTGGTGTTCGGATTTTCTTTTGTTTTTTTCTGGTTAGTCGGGCGCTGGCTGCAACTTTCCCGCGGCACGACCGGCGCGTTAATTTTGGTGGGCGGACTCGGTAATACCTCGTTTTTTGGCCTGCCGATGGTCGAGGCTTTTTATGGCAAAAGCGGTCTGGGCACCGCCATCATCGCCGATCAACTCGGTTCATTTTTTGTGCTCTCGATTTTGGGAATTACCGTCGCGGGCATCTATTCTTCGGGGCGTCCGGGCGTTCGCGAAATCGTTAAACGCATCGCCCTGTTTCCCCCGTTTATCGCGCTGATGATCGCACTGTTGTTAATTCCCGCAGAGTATCCCGCATGGTTTTCAGTGGTGCTGCAGCGTTTGGGCGATACGCTGGCGCCGTTGGCATTGGTGTCGGTGGGCTTGCAATTGCGCTTGGGACATTTGGCCGGAAATATGCGCAATCTGGCGCTGGGTTTAAGCTATAAATTGCTGCTGGCCCCCTTGCTGATTTATCTCCTGTATGTGCAAGTGATTGGTGCACAGGGGCAAGCTATTCAGGTCACTTTGTTTGAAGCAGCCATGCCGCCCATGATTACCGCCGCCATCATCGCAACAGAGCATGAGCTGGATGCGGATTTGGCAACGTTGATGGTTGCGATTGGTTTAATATGCTCGTTTTTAACCTTGACTGTCTGGCACGGATTTTTTATAACTATATGATTATTAAAGATAAATTATTGGTTGCTTGGGCAATGCAAGGCTAATTTTGTAAAAATGATTAATCCCCTTACACGGTTGCATAATTTTCTGGGCACACAAGCGTTGTTTGTCAGGGAAAGTATTGTCCTGATTTGGCAGGTCTTAACAACGGTATCGGTCGTTACAAAATGGCCGGTGCGCAAAGCCTTACTCAAGCAACTATATTTTTCCGGTATCCAGTCTATCGGGCCAGTTAGCAGTATCGCTTTTTTGGCCGGATTAATCATGGTGACGCAAGTGAGCAATCTGGTGGGGCGCAATGAATTGCTCACCTTGCAAGTGTTAATTTGGACCGTGGTACGTGAATTGGGGCCGTTGCTCACCGCGATTGTCATTGTCGGACGCAGTAGTTCCGCCATTGTCAGCGAACTCGCAGCCATGCAAGTGAATGGTGAAATTCAAAGTCTCAAGCGCATGAATATCTCGCCGGTATCGTATTTGGTGGTGCCGCGAATGCTCGCCATGATTTTAACCAGCGCCACATTAACTTTTTATTTTCAAGTGGTTGCAATTGGAACGGGGATGCTTGTCACGGCTTGGAATATTGATGTTTCCCTGCTGGGTGAGCTGGGACATTTCTTTGAAATTTTGAGTTTTCAGGAGATTATTGCCGCTCTGGTTAAAAGTATATTTTTTGGAATGCTGGTATCCGTTGTGCCTTGCTATTACGGTCTTTCGGTTAAACGTAACATGACAGAAATTCCCATCGCCGCCTCGCGGGCAGTCATGCGCTGTTTGCTGGCCGTATTTGCCTGCGACGGTTTAATCACTGCGATAATGTTCTAATATGACCGGATTGTTTAAATTCACCGAGGTGCACCTTGAGAATTCTGGCCGGATTCTATCTTTCGTATTGAGCTCGGGCGAGACGCAGTTGTTACAGCTTTCCGCCAAAGTGGAAAAAGATGAAGTTTTGAATTTGGCGACCGGCGTGGTCGATTGTGAATCAGGATTAATCGAAATTATTCTGGGTGAACGCAGACGTGAAAATCGCAAAAAATTAGGCGCGCAAGGTGAGCGACGCAAAGGCGATTCCCGACCTCCCGCAGAGTGGCAAGCCCTGCGCGATAGCAGGCCGGGACGGGTGGGCTGGGTGGCAGGAAGCGGGGGGCTTATCAGTAATCTCAAGATTTGGGAAAATGTCACGCTGCCGCTGTGGTATCACGCATCCCATGAGGAAGCCGAAACTGAAAAAAATATGATTTACTGGTTGAATTTGCTGGGTGTGGAAGAAAACACTTTCGCGGAACTGATGGCGGCATTACCGCACAATCTGGAACCGTGGCAGCGCAAGTTGGCCGGATTGTTGCGTGCACTGTTGCAGATGCCGCGTGTCCTGATTGTTGATGCGCTGCTATTTGAGGATGTCAAAGCGCGAATTGCGCAGAAATGGATCGCCGCGCTGGATGCCTATGTCTCACAGGGACGGGCAGTGCTGGTGGTTTCAGACAAGGCGACTACGTTGCCCTGGAAAAAGATAGAGTGAGGTACCCATGTCATTATTAACTGAAAAAGACGAACGTTTTAAAAATCTATACAGCAAAGTCGTGATTTTTTTATTGCTCGCACTGGTCGGTGTCGGCCTGGTATTTCTTTGGACGGGAATTAAAAAAGGCATATTCACCCCCATGTCGCCCGTATTTTTCGTGGCCGACAGCGGGCAAGATTTAAACGAAGGTATGCCGGTAAAATTCAGCGGTTTTAAGATCGGCAAGCTGCAGGAATTATCTCTGGACGCGCAAGGTCATGTGCAGGTTGAGGTGCGGATCGATACGAGATATCTTGAACTCATGCGCCAGGATGCCCAGATGATGTTAAAGAAAGAAGGGATGATCGGTGATGGCGTGCTCGAAATTAGTCGCGGAACGGAAAGTTTGCCGCCTCTGGCTGCGGGAGGGAAAATCAGTTTCGGACGTTCCAATAATTTGGAGCAGGCATTGGTGGATGTCAAAAATCGCGTGTTGCCGATTCTGGATGATGTGCACGTAACTTTATCCGATCCCAAAGGCGATTTGCGCCGAACTTTGAAAAATTTGAATGAATTTTCCGCGGGATTAAATACGACAAAAACGCGCATCGATCACACGCTGGGCGAGGTTGATGAAGTATTGGGCGGCGTGGGACAGGTATTGGGCAGCGCCGATCAAATGATGGCCAGTGTGGACGGCAGCATCAACAATGAAGTGAATCCGTTGCTGCGCTCGTTGCGCAATACCGCAAACAGTGCTGAAAGACTTTCGGTCAGAATTGAGAAAGATGTTCCGGTGTTGTTGAAAAGTGCGGATAGCAGCATGGAGAGTTTGCGCCAAACCAGCGAGTCGATTAAAAATGCTGTGCAACAAACTGCTCCCCAGTTGCCCGCCGTGTTGGGTGAGACGCGCGATACCCTGAGCAAGACCCGCATCCTTCTCGGCGACAGTCAGGAAATGGTCGAATCCCTGAGCACGCGCTGGCCATTTAATGGCACGCTGCCTCCCGTTGAAACCGGCCCTATCGGAATGGACAGCCATGATTAGGTTACTTTTTTTGCTGCTGGCCAGTGTCATGGCAGCGTGCAGTAGCACGCCCCCCCCGCGTCAACCGGAAGCCGTTGAACTTGCCCAAACGCTGGATAAAGACGCCCGCCGCGCCTTGCGTAATGGCGAGTTGCAGCGCGCCCATAATACTTTCTCCAACGTGTTGGTATTGCAGCAATCCGTGGATGATTCTGCGGCGGCAGCAACCACCATGATCAACCTTGCGACGGTCACACATCAGCTCAATAAAGACATGGGTGCGTTAATCTGGCTGGATAAAATCTTGCTGGAAAAAGACAGTATTTATCCGCCCGAATCACGCTTGATTGCCGCGTTTCGCAAGGCAGTCATATTGACCAATATGGCACGCCTAGATGAGGCGGAAAAGGCCTTGCAAAATGCCGCAAAGCTGTGTGATAAAAATTGCAATTTATTCTATGGAATCAGTATGTTGCGCGCTCGCTTATTGATGGCGAAAGGCGATGCACAAGCGGCGCTGGCAATTGCCGAAGAGGTAAGCCGGGAGAAGCAGGCAGGCAAAGAAGAGCAAACCAACGCACTGCGACTGATGGCCGCCGCAGAAGAAAAATTACAGCGCTATGCGGAGGCGTTGAAGCATTACCAAGCCGCACTGGATAATGACAAAGCATTGGGTATAAGCGCGCGAATTGCGGAAGATTTAAACGGTTTGGTGCGCGTTAGCAAACTTCTTGGACGTACTGACGAAGCGATTATTTATGCCAGACGGGCGGCAATCGTGAGCAATTCTTTAAAACAACGTGTCCAAGCTGCCCGTGAATAATTAACGACAAGGTTTTTCAATAATGCTTACTTTACATGCTGTAAAAAAAATAACGCTAACCGGCGTATGTGTGGTGAGCGCGTTGTTCATGGTGTCGCTGGGTAATCAAAGTGTTGCGGAGACGGGAAGTTTGGCCACCGCCAAGCCCGCTTTAACCGTGCGCCTGACCCAGCTTAAACCGTCAAAAATGGTTCAAAATCTCATGGCGACCGGCAGCGTACAGGCTTGGCAAGAGGCCGTCATCAGTGCGGAAATCTCCGGCTTGCGTATCGCCGAAGTCAATGTCAGCGTGGGCGATAAAGTGCGCAAAGGCGATGTGCTGGCGACCTTGGATGCCGCTTCGGTGCAAGCCAGTGCAGCGGAAGCGCAAGCCGCGTTAAACGAAAGCGAAGCTATTCTGGCCGATGCCAAAGCCAATGCGGAACGTTCGCGTAAATTAAGTGATTCGGGGTTTGTAAGCGATCAGCAGGCCGGTCAATCCAGTACCAGCGAGCAAACTGCTCAGGCGCGCGTGGAAGTTCAGCGGGCGCGTTTGCAATCGGCGAAATTACGCGTGCAACAAACACGAATTGTGGCAGCTGATTTCGGGATTATTTCTGCCGCCAACGCCGCTTCCGGTTCTTTGTCCCAATCCGGCACTGAACTATTTCGCTTGATTCGCAAAGGCTATTTGGAATGGCGCGCAGAATTAAGCGCCGAGGAATTGGCGCAAGTACGCAAAGGCATGCAAGCGGAAATTATCGCAACGGACGGGCGCACGATTAAGGCAACCGTGCGCGCCGTTGCACCACTGGTGAATCCCCAAACACGCACCGGATATGCGCTGATTCGCTTGCCGGAAGCGTCGGGCGTGATTGCCGGAAGCTTCGTGCGCGGCACCCTTTTTATCAGCGGGGGCGAGCGAAATGTAATGTCCCTGCCGCAGTCCGCTGTGATGCAGCGCGGCAATAAAACTTACGTATTAATCGCCGGACAGGATAATCGGGTGAGGGAGCGCGAGGTCACGGTGGGACAACGCGCTGGAAATAATATTGAAATTAAACATGGACTTAGCGATAAAGAATCGGTTATTGAAAGCGGCGGTTCATTCCTCACCGAAGGTGATCTGGTTCAAGTCGTGAAGGGCTAAGGGTGCCTCTAAAAATTAAATTTACTTCGCGATGCTGCGTTGCTCACAAAAAATGACTCCTTACATATTATGCATATGCTGCGTCCTAATTTTTAGTTCGCGCCTTGCCTAGCTTCTAACCAATCACTTGCTGCGTTTTTTGCAGCTTAGTGAGATGGCTAGTAGTTCCATCAGAAAATTAAATTTTTAGAGGTACCTTAAGACGATGAATGTATCTGCCTGGTCAATCCGGAATCCAATTCCGGCCCTGTTGTTCTTTGTCATGCTCACCTTTGGCGGGGTGATGGCGTTTAAGGCCATGAAGATTCAAATGTTCCCGGACATTGACCTGCCGATGATCACCGTGACGGCATCCATTCCGGGCGCGTCTCCCGATCAAATGGAAGTTGAAGTCGCGCGCAAAATTGAAAATGCCCTGGCCAGCGCGCAAGGGCTAAAACATCTGTATACCCAAGTCAAAGACGGTACGGCGATCATCTCGGCGGAATTTCGTTTGGAGCGTGATTCGCGTGAAGCGCTGGAAGATGTACGTTCCACCGTGTCGCGCATCCGGGGTGAATTGCCGCGCGAGATGCTTGATCCGACCATCAATAAAATGGAGTTGAGCAGCAAGCCGATTCTCACTTATTCCATTACCGCGCCGAATATGAGCGAAGAAGAGTTGTCCTGGTTCGTGGACAACAAAATGGCCAAGCTGATGTTGGGCGTCAAAGGCGTCGGGGCGGTTAACCGGGTGGGCGGCGTTACCCGTCAGGTGCGGGTAGAAATCGACCCCGTCAAGCTGTTGGCGCTGAATCTTACCGCTTCGGAAATTTCCAGCCAGTTACGCCAGATTCAACAGGAAGCCCCGGGCGGGCGCACCGACATCGGCGGTGCAGAACAATCGGTGCGCACCGTCGCAACCGTGAAAACCGCGGAAGAGTTGGGACAGATGGAAATCGGCCTGCGCGATGGTCGGCGCGTGAGATTGAATCAGGTCGCCACGGTCAGTGACACCATTGCCGAGCGCCGATCTGCCGCTTTGCACAATGGCAAACCGGTGATCGGTTTTGAGATTGTGCGCTCGCTGGGGGCGGGTGATGTCGCCGTGGGTGAGGGCGTGACAGAAGCCCTGGAAGCGTTAAAGAAAACCCATCCCGAGATAAAAACCGAGCGCGTGTTTGACACGGTGGATATGGTGTATGAAACCTATCAAGGCTCGATGGAAATGATCTTTGAAGGCTCGTTGTTGGCGGTGATCGTGGTGATATTTTTTCTGCGCGACGCGCGTGCCACGATTGTGGCCGCCACCGCCTTGCCGCTCGCCGTCATCCCCACCTTTGGCGCAATGTATTTTTTAGGTTTTACAATCAATGTGTTAACGTTGCTGTCTTTGTCGCTGGTGGTCGGGGTGCTGGTGGACGATGCCATCGTTGAAATTGAAAATATCATGCGCCATTTGGAGATGGGCAAGAAGCCATATCAGGCGGCGATGGAAGCGGCGGACGAAATCGGTATGGCGGTGATCGCAACCACTTTTACCCTGGTCGCCGTATTTTTGCCCACCGCTTTTATGAGCGGTATTCCGGGCAAATTTTTCGTGCAATTCGGCTGGACGGCGGCGGTGGCGGTGTTATTTTCGCTGGTGGTGGCGCGTTTGCTGACCCCGATGTTTTCCGCGTATTTTTTGCGTCCGCGCGTGCTGCACGCCACTCCCAAATGGATCGAGGTTTATCTGGTCTGGGCGCAATGGTGTCTGCATCACCGCAAGACGACGCTGGCCATTACCGCCGTATTTTTCTTCGGCTCGTTTGCCTTGGCGGGGAGTTTGCCCAGCGCGTTTCAGCCCAAAGATAATCAATCCCAAACGCAGGTCACCATTACGTTGCCGCCCGGCAGCAAATTTGAGCAGACCTATGCGATGGCCGAGCAAGCGCGTGCCATTGTTGAAAAAAATCCCTATGTAACTCTGGTGTACACGGCGATTGGTGGCGGTGCTGCGGGCGGTAATGCGTTTGAACCCAGTGGCGCGCCCGAAGCTCGCATGGCGACACTGTCCCTGCAACTCAAACCGCGCGATGATCGGCCTAAAAAACAGGTGATAGAAGATGCGTTGCGCGATGAGTTGGTGGCGCTACCCGGGGTGCGGGTTAAGGTCGGTTCGGGTGCTTCGTCCGATAAATATCAGCTGGTATTGACCAGTGAAAATAGTGCGCAGTTGGCCGAGCATGCGCTGAAAGTGGGGCAGGAAATTCGCACGCTGCAGGGCATCGGCAATGTGGTTTCCAATTCCAGTATTTTGCGTACCGAAGTGGTCGTGCGTCCCGACTTTGCCAAGGCGGCTGATTTGGGCGTGACTTCGGCGGCCATCGCCGATACCTTGCGCGTGGCGACTAATGGCGATTATGAGCAATCGTTGGCTAAGCTCAATTTGGCGGATCGGCAGTTACCTATCATTGTGAAATTGCAGGATGATGCGCGTCAGGATATCGAGTTACTTTCACATCTGGTGGTGCCCGGTTCGCGCGGTCCGGTCATGCTGGGGAGCGTGGCCACACTGGAGTTGGAAAGTGGTCCGGCGCAAATCGATCGCTATGATCGCCAACGCAATATTACTTTTGATATTGAGCTGGCCGGCCAACCTTTGGGGGAAATCCAGAATAAAGTGAATGAACTGCCCTCCATCAAAAATATGCCGGAAGGCGTACAAATGGCGCCGATTGGCGATGCCGAAGCGATGCAGGAATTATTCGCCAGTTTCGGTTTGGCCATGTTCACCGGCGTGATGTGTATTTATATTGTGCTGGTCCTGTTGTTTAAAGACTTTATGCAGCCTGCCACGATATTGGGTGCTTTGGTGTTGTCAATTCCCGGTGCGTTTTTAGCTCTATTTTTGACCAATAGCGCAATCTCCATGCCGTCGATGATCGGGCTGATTATGTTGATGGGGATTGCCACCAAGAACTCGATATTGCTGGTGGAATATGCTATCGCCTCGCGCAGAACGCGCGGCATGGATCGTACCGAAGCGCTGCTGGACGCCTGTAAAAAACGCGTGCGTCCTATTGTGATGACCACACTCGCGATGGGCGCAGGGATGTTGCCGGTTGCGCTGGATTTGGGCATGGGAGATGGCAGTTTCCGTTCGCCTATGGCCATCGTGGTGATCGGCGGTTTAATCACCTCAACCTTCCTGAGCTTGCTGGTTATCCCCGTGGTGTACGTGTATGTGGACGATACGATTGAGTGGTTCAAGGCCAAAGTGAATAAATTCCGTAGCGCAACGGTTCATTAATATGGTTAGCCGGCAATTGTAAGTTCAACGAAGTAGAGAGACTTTACTGCGAGCAGTCTGCAACAGCAGCCCGACTTTCTGTGGAGAGATATTAAAGATGATCCGGGGCGGGCGAAGATAAATGAGATTGGGGATAAGTGAGGATGGCAATAGAGGCGGTATTTGTATTTTGACCTGTCAAATTCAGATATATATAGATAATTTGGCATATTGTTTTATCAGCTGATTTCGTCTATAAAGCACCCGCGCAAATTGTGGTTATTTATTTTTGAGCTTCTGGATTTGATTTTCCTTAAAAGGTAATTGTTTTTTACTTAATGAATTCATCATTAAATCATATATTTAGAACGATATGGTCGGACGCGCTCGGCGCGTGGATCGCCGTTTCCGAGATTACTAAAGCCAAGGGTAAGCGCTCTGCATCGGGCGTTATTGGGGAAGTCAATGTAGGAATGGGCGCTGCCCGCCATGTTTTATCCATTTCGCGGGCAGGGCCCGCCCCGACTATTCTGGTACTGGCTTTAGCCTGCTGTTTTGCTACATCGGCCTATGCTAACCCGCTCGCCCCCAGCGTCGTTAACGGCCAAGCCAGTTTTGCCACTAGCGGTAACACCCTCACCGTTACCAACACCCCCGGTGCGATTATTCACTGGCAAGATTTCTCGATTCAAAAAAATGAAATCACCCGCTTCGCGCAACAATCTGCGGCTTCTGCCGTACTCAATCGCGTTACCGGTGGCAATCCCAGCAATATTTTGGGTAGTCTGCAATCCAATGGTCGCGTATTTCTGGTTAATCCCAGCGGTGTGCTATTTGGTGCCGGAGCAACCGTGGATGTGGCGGGTATGGTGGCCACCAGCCTCAATATCAGCAACGCCGATTTTCTAGCCGGGCGCTACAACTTCACCAATGTTCCCGGCGCACAAAACATCAGCAATGCCGGCACGATAAACGCCCAAGACGGCGGCCAGATCTACCTGATCGCCCCGAATGTTGAAAATACCGGTGTTATCAATGCACCGAATGGTGACATCCTGCTGGCCGCCGGCCACGAAGTTGAAATCGTCAACAGCAACGAACCGAATTTACGAGTGCAAATTACCGCCCCTGCAGGCGATGCCACCAACGTCGGACAACTGGTTGCCAGCGCGGGAAATCTGGGACTGTTTGGTACGGTAGTTAAAAACACCGGCAGCGTCAGCGCGAATAGCGCGGTGTTGCAGGGTGGAAAAATCGTATTTAAGGCTAGCAAAAAAGTAGCAGCAGGCGGCACCATCAGTGCGCAGGGCGTGGGCGGTGGCAAAATCGAAGTACTGGCCGATATGCAGAGCGGCACGGTGGAAGTCACGGGGAAACTGGATGCGAGTGCAATTCTCCCCTCTCCCGCAAGTGGGGCAGGGGGAGAGGGGCTGTCCAATAACGGCGGCTTCATCGAAACCTCGGCTGCACATGTCAATGTTGCCGATACCGCACAAGTTACCACCGCCTCCGCGATGGGGCTGGCGGGCACCTGGCTGATCGACCCACTGAATATCACGATCGCAGCAACAGCTGATGCGGGTGGTACATTTGCGGGAGGAATCTGGACGCCGAGTGCGAGCGGCTCCACGATCACTGCGGCGACCATTGAAGCGGCACTTAATGCTGGCACCAATGTCACGATCACCACGGTGAACGGTGGTTTTGTTGAAGCCGGGGACATTAGCGTTAACGCCAATATTGCAAAGACGGCAGGCGCAGCAACCACGCTCACATTGAAAGCCGAAAACAATATTACGCTTGCGGCGAATACCAGTATTTCCTCCACGGTTGGCGCGCTGAATGTTGTGCTGAATTCTGATTCTGATGCCAGTGGTGCGGGCGCAATCTTATTGGATACTGGTTCTTCCATCAGCAGCAACGGCGGCAATATCACTTTGGGTGGTGGCAGCGGTGTAATCAGCGCGGGCGTCGGATTTGCGCGCGGCTATAACGCGGCGGGATACAGTGGCGGCGTAACTGTGAAAGGCAACCTGACGGCGGCGGGCGGCGACATCGTCATCAACGGGATTGCAGATGCGGCGACCGCCGGGATAGTGAATCCAGTTGGGGTCTACATCCTCGGTGGAGCGGTGGTGAGCACGACGGGCGCAGGCACGATCACCCTCACCGGGCAATCCATGAGCACCGTTGCTACGGCGAATGTTTGGGGCGTTGCTGTCGGTGCTGGCTCAGGCTCTGCGGGAACAGTGAGCAGCGCGAATGGCGCGATCTTGATCAACGGCACTGCGGGCAGCGGTTCCAGTTCCATAGGCGCGTTGATGTTCAACGGCAACGTGCAGTCCTCTGGGACGGGGACGGTCACCATCAATGGCACGGTGGGCAATAATGCCCAGGCCAATGATCATGCGCGCGGCATCGATGTCGAACTGGGCGGCGTGGTGCGCACCAATAGCGGGCTTTTGACGCTCAGCGGTGTGAACACTTCAACCTCTACTTTGCAGGCGGGGGCATACCTTGCCGGTGTTCACATCAATGGTCAGAATACCGTTGATTCTACCGTTGATTCCGCTTCCGGCGCGATAAACATCACCGGCAGCGCCGTCAACGGCGTAGGCAAAGGTGTAGTGGTTGATGCTCCAGTCGTCGTCAACAAAATCGGTAACGGCACCACCGGCAACATCTCTATCACTAGTCCCAATGCTTCGGGCATCAGCTTAACCGGTGTGGCTATCAACACTACCGGTATCGTTACGTTAAATGCCGATCCGAATGCACAAAGTGTTAGCAACAGTGCCTTTGCAGGCGCAGTAACATTTGGCGCGGGTGGCACAGTGACCGCAGCTACTACCAATATTTTCTACAACCCCATTGGTTCAAATGCACTTAGCCCGACTTACGCCGCGACAATAAACTATGCCGCCAATGTCACCGGAGCGCTTAACGCCTACATGCTGGTGAATGATGTAACTCAGTTGCAGGCAATAAACACAAATTTATCAGGCGGTTATGCACTAGGTGTAAACATCGACGCGACGGTTACCAGTACTTGGAATGCGGGGGCGGGGTTTGTGCCGGTGGGGAACGCAACCACCAACTTCACCGGCAAATTTGACGGGCTTAATCACACCGTTTCCAACCTCACCATCAACCGTCCCACTACGGACGGCATCGGGGTTTTTGGTATTACCGGTGCAGGGTCTTTAATTAAGAACGTCGGCCTGCTGGGTGCCAACATTAGCGGACAAAGCAATGTCGGGAGTTTGGTCGGGCAAAACCAAGGTACGATCACCTCAAGCTATGCTACCGGCACCGTAACGGGCACAAGCATAGGTAGCAATGTGGGCGGATTGGTGGGATGGAGTAACGGCACGGTCAGCAATAGCAACGCTACGGTGACTGTGAATGCTGCCGCTTTTGTGGGAGGGCTGATTGGAGCCATCGTCAATGCAGGCGGGGTCAACAACAGCTATGCCACAGGCAATGTGACGGGGGCAGATATTGTCGGTGGATTGGTCGGCATCAATTGGGCTTCGTCGATCAGCTACAGCTACGCCACAGGCAATGTCACCTCGACCACTGTGACGGGCTTCGGCAGAACGGGCGGCTTGGCCGGTCAAAACTACAGCAATGGCTCGATCAGCACGAGTTACGCGACAGGCACAGTGACGGGCATTGCGGGTCAATCGGGTGGTTTGGTAGGGTGGAATGAAGGGACGAGTTCGGTTACTTCGAGCTTTTGGGATACCACGACCTCAGGTAAAGCCAACGGTTTGGGTATCGGTTCAATGGGGGGAACTACTACCCCATTGAACGGGGTGGCTGGAGTTTCCGGTACGCCACAAACGGGTGTCACTGGCCTCACCACCGCACAATTTTTAACCGCTTCCAACTTCACCGGCTTCACTTTCGGCACGGTTGGCGGTACGGCAAATCAATGGGTGATCATCGATGCCGACGGCACACTAAATAACGCAGTCGCTGCGGCGGGCGCAACCCGCCCCATGCTATTGAGCGAATACAGCACCACGATTACCAACGCCCACCAGTTGCAGTTGATGGCGCTGAATCTGGCGGGCAATTACACGCTGGCAGCAAATATAGATGTAGCGGCAACCAATGGCACGACTAATCCTACAGGGATGTGGGGCAGTACGGGGTTTGTGCCCATTGGGACGAACAGCACCGCGACTACAGCTACACAATTTACTGGCACTTTTAACGGCCAAAGCTACGCGATCAGCAACTTAACGATTAATCGACCATCAACTAACTACGTTGGAATGTTTGGGTTTAGTGGTGGTTCAATAAGCAATGTTGGGTTAGTCGGTGGAAGTGTAAATGGAAATAATTATGTCGGTGGCTTAATTGGCGCCAACAGTGCAGGTTCGGTGAGTAATGCTTACGTCACCGGTACAGTAACTGGAACAGGTACTGTCACAGGAGGGGCGGGCGGTCTGATTGGCTATTCCACTAACAACGCAATAATTAGTAATAGCTACGCAACAGCGGTGGTAAGTGGATCTGTCCGTGTTGGCGGACTGGTAGGGTTAAACAATGGTTTTGGAAGCATTAGTAACAGCTATGCTACAGGCACTGTCACTGCAAGTAGTGCTTGGGCAGGTGGTTTGGTGGGAGCGAACGATCTTGATGCGTTTATAAATAATAGTTACGCTACCGGAAATGTAAGCGGCTCAACTGCTGTTGGCGGCCTAGCTGGTAACCATGCTGGTACAATGACAAACAGTTTTTCAACCGGAAGTGTAACTGGTGTTGGCGGTGGTTTGGTGGGAAACTTGCAATCACCGGGGGTTGTCACCAGCAGTTATTGGGATACCACGACATCAGGTAAGGCAACCTCCGCAGGTGGCACCGGCCTGACCACCGCCGGAATGACGCTAATGTCGAACTTCACCGGCTGGAGCATCGCCAATACCGGCGGGTCTGCGGCAACCTGGCGCATTTACGAAGGGCTGTCTGCGCCTTTGTTGCGTAGCATCCTTACCCCCATCACCCTGACACCCGTTTATAACGGCACGGTGCAGACGCTGACCAGCATCGCCGATTACACCGCCAGCATCGCCAGCCCGGTCATTGCCAATATCATCGGCACATCGGCTGGACTCATCCTGAACAGCACCGCCACGGCAGGCACGCATACCGCCGTGCTGAACAATTTCAGCAGCACCCAGCAAGGCTATGACATCAGCTACGCGACCAACACCATCAGCGGAACCGGCAGCGCGGCCAACGACATCACCCTCGCCAATGCGCTCACCTGGAGCGCGGGCGAACTGATCCTCAACGCGCAGAACAACATCAACATCAAAGCCAGTCTGAACGGTTCCGGCACTGCCAGCCTCGCGCTGCAACCCGGACAAGCCAACGTTGCCGCAGGCAACACCGCGACCTATAACGTTAACGCGGCGGTGAACTTGCCTGAGGGCGCGAATTTCAGCACGCTGCTCGGTTCGAACGGCGTGAGCACGGTGTACACCGTTGTCACCGCGCTGGGTGTGGCGGGCGACGCCACCGTGGCGCCCGCGACCATGACCTTGCAAGGTATGAACACGGCGGTGACCGGTAACTACGTGCTGGGCGCGAACATCGACGCGACGGCCACCAGCACTTGGAATGCGGGGGCGGGGTTTGTGCCGATCGGCACGTTCACCGGCACCTTCGACGGCCTGGGCCACACCATCAGCAACCTAACCATCAACCTTCCTGCCGCCTGGGGTGTCGGGCTATTCGGCGTCACGGCAGCCGGGAGTTCCGTGCGCAACGTGGGGCTGCTCAATGCCAATGTGACGGCTACCGGTACTGCGGGCTCTCTGATTGCAGTCAACTACGGCAGCGTCAGCAATAGTTACGCATCGGGTTCGGGCACAATGTTGGCGTCCTGGTACTCGGGCGGGTTGGTGGGAATTAACCGCGGCACCCTCAGCAATAGTTATGCAACAGTCCCTGTCACCGCGAGCGCGGCTGGCAGCCTTGGCGGGTTGGTCGGTGTAAACGAAAGTCTCATCAGTAACAGCTACGCCACGGGTAACGTAACTGTGCCTGGTACGGGGGCGGTTGCCAGCAACAGTTATGCGGGGGGCTTGGTTGGAGGCCAAACCTTTGGAACCATCAACAACAGTTACGCTACTGGTGCAGTTAATGGCGGTACGATTGTGGCCGGAGGTTTGACGGGCGGCAGTAATCAGAGCCCTATCAATAACAGTTACGCCTTGGGCTCGGTTACCGTCGGAGCTAATGGTGTCGGCGGCGGCTTGGTGGGTAATATCTGGAGTACGAGTATTACTAACAGCTATTCCGCCGGCGCGGTTTCCGGTGGGCTGATCGGTGGTTTGGCCGGTTTGACTTCTGCGGTAACGATCACTTCCAGCTATTGGGATATTACCAATAACCCCGGTTTGACCAACGATGGCAGGGGACTGACCACTGCGCAGTTTTCCACCGCCGCTAATTTCACCGGCTTCACCTTCGGCACCGTGGGCGGCACAGCAAATCAATGGGTGATCGTCGATGCCGACGGCACCTTGAACAATGCGGCGGCAGCGGCGGGCGCGACCCGTCCGATGCTGCTTTCTGAATACTCCACCACCATCACCAACGCCCACCAGTTGCAGTTGATGGCGCTGAATCTGGCTGGCAATTACGCGCTGGGTACGAATGTCGATGCGACTGTGACGAATGGTGCAACAGCTTCGGGGATATGGACGACGGCGGGCTTTGTTCCAGTTGGGAGTTTAACAACCCCTTTCACCGGCAGTTTCGAAGGGCAAAATCACATCATCAGCAACCTCACCATCAATCGACCGACGATGAGCGATGTCGGTCTGTTTGGTTATACCGCTGCAATTAGTGGGATTAGCAACATTGGGATGGTTGGCGGCAGCTCTGTGGGGAGTGGCAGCTACACTGGCGGGCTAGTGGGATACAACGGTGGCACAGTCAGTAACAGCTACAATATGGGCAGCGTGACGGGCAGTGCAGGCGCTCTCTTCGGCACCGGTGGTTTGGTGGGGAGCAATCTGGGTACAGTAACCAATAGCTACGCCACTGGGGTGGTTGTGTCGGGTAGTGCCAAAACTGGCGGGCTAGTGGGATACAACAATGGCACAGTCAGCAACAGCTATGCAACGGGGACTGTGTCGGGCAGCACTTACGCGGGCGGGCTGGTCGGGATCAATAACAATGGGGTAGTCAGTCAAAGCTACGCTACTGGGGCGGTATCGGGCAGCACTTACGTTGGTGGACTTGTTGGATTTAGTAATTCTACCAATCCGGGTGTTGCGGTCAGTGCGATCAGCAATAGCTACGCGACTGGGGGCGTGACAGGCACCGCCAAAGTCGGCGGGCTGGTTGGGCACGTCAGCACGGGTGCTTCTATCACCAACGCCTATTCCACGGGTCTTGTGAGCGGAACGATTACAGGCATTGGCGGTTTGGTGGGAATTAATCTGGGCACGGTTGTGACAAGTTATTGGGATACAACGACATCAGGCCAAGCGTTTTCCGCAGGCGGTACCGGCCTCACCACCGCACTATTCTTCACCGCCACCAACTTCACCGGCTTCACCTTCGGCACCGTCGGCGGGACAGCGAATCAATGGGTGATCGTCGATGCAGACGGCACATTGAATAACGCTGCGGCAGCAGCGGGTAACACCCGACCCATGCTGCTTTCTGAATACTCCACTACGATTAATAACTCGCATCAGTTGCAGTTGATGGCGACTAATCTGGCGGGCAATTACACGCTGGGTACGAATGTGGATGCGACGGTAACCAATGGTGCAACGGCTTCGGGAATGTGGACGACGGCGGGGTTTGTGCCGGTTGGAAATGCAACCACCAAATTCACCGGTACGTTCGACGGACTGGGGCGCACCATCAGCAATCTAACCATTAACCGCCCAACTTCAGACAATATTGGTCTTTTTGGCTATGGAAGTTCAACTGCTGCAATCCGTAATGTCGGTTTGCTAAGTGGTAGTGTTATCGGGCGCGATTATGTTGGCGGCTTGCTTGGGCAGCACTATGGCTCGATTAGTAATAGCTATACGACCGGGGCAGTAAGTGGAGCGAATACTATCGGCGGTTTAGTTGGGTTTGCCAATGCTATTGTCAGTAACAGCTATGCCACGGGTAATGTAACAGCCTCAGCTTCCGTCGCTGGCGGATTGATGGGATGGAACTTTCATGGCACAGTCGAGAATAGTTACGCCACGGGAAGCGTAGGTGGTTTAAATTCCGTTGGTGGGTTGGTGGGTGAAAATAGCAGCTTAGCCACCGTCAGCAACAGCTATGCAACGGGTAATGCGACTGCCACGACAAGCAAGGTGGGGGGGCTCGTCGGAACCAATTACGGCACTATTTCCGATAGTCATGCGATAGGGAGTGTCGGGGGGACAGCAGATATTCTGGGGGGGCTGTCAGGTAGGAACAGCGGCACTATCAATAATAGTTACGCCAGCGGAAACGTGACTGCGGCGAACGCATCCGCGATGAGAGTTGGTGGCTTAGTCGGATATCACTATAACGGCTCGATCAATACCAGCTATGCGACGGGTAATGTCAGTGCTAACGGGACTTATGTAGGAGGTTTGGTAGGATTTAGCTGGAGTAATATTAACAACAGCTATGCCTCGGGCAATGTTATCGGTACGGCCGGGATGGTAGGCGGTTTGGTTGGCACCAATTGGAGCGTGATCAGTAACAGTTATTCTACGGGAACAGTGGCGGGGAGTAGCGACATTGGGGGCTTGGTAGGCTGGTCCAACGGAGGTACTGTTAATAGCAGCTTCTGGAATATAACTAGCACCGGAGCAATGACATCCGCAGGTGGGACGGGTAAAACAACTACTGAAATACAGGCTATGTCCACTTTTGCGGGATGGAGCATCGCTAACACCGGCGGTAGCGCCGCCACATGGCGCATCTACGAAGGCAGCACCGCGCCCCTGTTGCGCAGCTTCCTCACCTCTATCACGCTGACCCCGGTCTATAACGGCACCGTGCAAACGCTGACCAATAGTTACGACTATACCGCCAACATCGCGAGCCCGATCACCGGCAACATCATCGCCACCGCAGCAGGACTCACTTTGAACAGCAATGCCACGGCGGGCACGCATGCCGCTGTATTGATTGGATTTAGCAGTGTGCAACAGGGCTACGACATCAGCTACGCAACTAGCACGATCAGTGGCACAGGCAGTGCCGCCAATGACATCATGATTGCCAATGCGCTGACATGGACGGGCGCGGGTAGTCTGACCGCTAACGCCACCAACATCGCAGTGAATGCCGCCTTGAGTGGTGGAGCAGGTGCGGTGACGCTGAAAGCAAATAACGACATTACCATTGCGGCAGCCCAATCCATCACCACGCAGGGTGGCAGCGTAGTTCTGAATAGCGACAGCGATGCTTCGGGCGCGGGTGCGATTGTGTTGAATACCAGCTCAAACATTACCAGCAATGGCGGCGCGATTACGCTGGGCGGCGGCGGCGACCCGACTACCGAGTATGCCGTAGGTAATACCACATTCTTGAATGGAATACAGTTGAATCCTTCGAGCCGCCTCGCTTCCGGCGGAGGCAATATTACGTTGCATGGCAAAAGCTTCAATGGTTCGACTTATGCGCAATATATTGGTGTCTATACGAATGATGCAATCATTAATTCCGGTGCAGGGAAAATCTCAATCACCGGTATCAGCCAAGGCTTTGGTAATGCAAATTCGCAAGGTTTCTCAAACTATGACTCAACCATTGGCTACATCACATCGGCAAGCACAGCCGCCGATGCAATTTATATCAACGGGGTTGGTACAGCTGCATCTAATGCCGCCGCAATAGGTGCCAATGTTTATGGTCCGATCTTGGCTACTAACGGTGGAGGCATCATTATCACCGGTACCGGTGGATCAAGTGGCAATAACTTCGGATATGGCGTTAACATCGGCAAGGAGCTTTTAGCCAACAGTGGGCCAATCACCATTACCGCACAGTCCGGCACGGCGAACGTCCCTGACTTTGCAGCCTTATGGGACACCACCTTTATTGGTCAAAAAGCGGGATTCAGCGTGGGTGGTTTTAGTGTGCCCAATTCCACCAGCAACATCACGATAAATGCCAATACACTGTCGCTGACCTCGGGTGATCGTTTGCAAAGTAGCGGTACGTTAATGATTCAACCGCGCACGGCGGGCACCACGATTGGAATTGCCGGAGGAGCGGGTACGCTGGCTTTAACGGCGGCAAATTTCTCCACCAATTTCGGAAATACATTTTCAAATATCACCGTGGGTAGCGCCACCGCCGGGGCAATCACCATTGGCGGTGCTACTTCATTTACTTCTTCTATCTCATTGATTTCAAGTGGAATTATTTCTGAATCGGCTGGCGGCACAATCAGTTCCGCCGGTTTGCTCACTACCAGTTCGGTAGGCGGCACGACGTTAAACGGTGCGAACACTATCACCAGTTTTAACGCCACCAATACCACCGGCGGCAATATTGCGCTGACCAATACCGCTGCCACACTCAATATCACCGGTGTAAGTCAGTTGGGCGGCGGTGCATTTAGCGCAAACAACACAGGAACTATCAATGTCAGTGGACTGATTAAAACCGGCACCTATAACGCAGGGGTTACTGTCGGTAATGCGGGAGATGTTTCGCTCACGGCCAGCGGCAATATTTTACTGGGTATCACGGGCACAGTAATTGATGCTTCGATTGGTGCGGAGGGCGCTGGCACGACCACCGGTCGCGGCGGTGATGTGACTTTAACAGCGGGTGGTGGCATCACGGGCGCAACGAGCGACATTGCAACTTACGTTGTGAAATATCAGCCCGGCAGCACCGGTAGTCGCGCGGGTAACATTACCCTGACGGCGAATGGCGGCGATGTAGCTATCAGAAATCTTACATCCTGGGCTTTTCAAAATGATTCGAGCGGGACTATTGGGAATGGCGGTAATGTCGCCGTAACGGCGAGTGGTTCTGTCAGTGTTGGTGCGGTCGATACGGGAGTTAGAGGTGCCTATTACAATTGGGGCGGTACGACCATTATGGGCAATGGCGGCAATGTCACCCTGAGTGCCAACACCGGTAGTGTGGTAGTGAATGGCGCAGTAGATACTAGGTCCGTGAACGGCGGATTCGCCACTACGATCGGTCAGGGCGGTAATATTTCCTTGAGTAGTGCGGGCACAATTACGCAATTGGCTTCCTTTAGCGGTGCACTGCTTACAACGACATCTGTCAGCGGAACAACCCTTAATAATGCGGCGAATAATGTTTCCAGTTTTAACGCCACCAATACTACCAGCGGCAATATTGAACTGACCAATACAACTACCTCGTTGAATATTACGGGTATCAGCAACCTGTTTGCGGGCGCTAGCAATTCTGTGAGCAACACGGGGGCAATCAGCATCACCGGTGAGATACTGGCATCGGGGGGCGCAGTTAACCTGACTGCGTCTGGTTCCATTGCAGAAAGTGGTACAGGTCTTATTAACACCTCTGGTTTGTTGACAACTAATTCCGGCGGCAACACGGTATTGAACGCTGCTAATACCGTGGGCAGTTTCAGCGCCTTCGTGTATCAAGGGGCTGTCAGCCTCACTAATACCGCGCCGACCTTGACGGTCACGGGTATCAACGGAGAGATTGGTGGCGCGGTCAGCATTCATAACACCGGCAACTTGGCTACCTCGGTTGGGCTTCTAAGAGGCACAAATGTCGTGCTGCACAGCACGGGGGGCAATATCACCCTGGCAAGCAATGTGACTGCCACCAGTGGCGGGACAGTCACCCTGAATGCCGTGGGAGGTAGTGCCATCACGCAATCAACCGGCACGATCACTGCGGGTGGATTGCGTGTGTTGGGTGACAACACTGCCTTGGCGGTGACGTTGCCGTCCGCCAATAATGTCAGCACCCTTGCAGCTAACCTCACTGGGGCCTCGGCATTTATGAGTTATGCCGGTGGTGCGTTCAATGTGGGTTCGCTGACTTCCGATGCGCTTGGGGCGGGCACGACAACCACAACCAACGGCATTATCGTCGGGGATCGTTTATCGTTCAACATCACGGGAGATGTGACGCAAACCCAAGCGATCACGGCGAGCGGATTGGAGCTTGCGGGCGTTAAATTCTTCACCTTTAACAATCCGGCCAATAATGTTGGCACGGTAGCCGGGACTGCGGGTGCGGTGAGTTTGGTGAGTAGTGCCGCGTTGACGGTAGGTACGCTAGGCGCATCGACTAGCTTGACCAGTATGGGCAATATTTCGCTAAGTTCGGCTGGCAATATCACGGTTAATCAACTTATCGGTAATGCAGGTACGGGCAATGTGGTGCTGCGCGCTGATAGCAACGGCACGGGGACGGGCACAGTCAGTTTTGCGGGAAGCGGCGCGGTGAGTTTGGCTTCCGGTCGTGCAGATATTTACTACAACCCGGTGAGCTACACCGATGCGACGACCAAGTCGGATACCTCTACCAATCCTTATTTGGCAAAAGTAACAGGAACCTACACCGCTTGGATGCTGGTGAATAACTTGGGTGTTGAAGCGGGCACCGGGGTTGGCTTGCAAGCCATCAATACCAATCTGGCCGGCAATTACGCGCTGGGCAAGAACATTGATGCAGCGGCAACGAGCACTTGGAATACGGGTGCAGGGTTTGTGCCGATCGGCACGCTGGCGACAACATTCACCGGCATGTTCGATGGTCAGAACCACATCATCAGTAACCTTACCATCAACCGGCCAACTACTGATTATGTCGGACTGTTTGGTAGATCATCTTCGATGGTCAAAAATGTAGGCATACTTGGTGGCAGCATTAGTGGTCAAAACTATGTTGGCGGTTTAGAAGGCGAAAACCTGAGTGGCACAATCAGCAATAGTTATGCTACAGGCAACGTGAGCAGTACAAGTAACTTTGCTGGCGGGCTAGTGGGACTAAACAGCAGCGGTACGGTGACTGCCAGTCACGCCACTGGTAATGTGAGCAGTAGTGGGGGTGCGGGAACTGGAAATATCGGCGGACTGGCGGGCGGTAATGATGGATCAGGCAATATCAACAACAGCTTTGCTGCCGGCAACGCAAGCGGCTACGACAGCGTTGGCGGCTTGGTCGGGTGGTCGAATAATTCTGGCACGACGATCAGCAACAGTTACGCTTTGGGCAATGCCAGTGCGACCAATTCTCAAGTCGGCGGTTTAGTCGGCTGGAATGGTGCAGCGATTAGCAACAGTTATTCTACGGGGAGCGTGAGCGGCTCGATCTATACTGGCGGATTGGTGGGAATCAACTTTGGTTCGGTGACCACCAGCTTCTGGGACACCACGACATCAGGACAAGCAACTTCTGCGGGCGGCGTGGGAATGGCCAAGGCAGATTTTTTTGCGAATGCCAACTTTGTCATTGCGACAACGCCAAATGGTAGTGGTGCACCAGCGTGGGACTTTGCAACTACCTGGTGGATGAGCGATACGAACACCCGGCCCTTCCTGCGCAGCGAACGCAGCACCACAATTTCCAACGCCCACCAGTTGCAGTTGATGGCGCTGGATTTAACCGCCAACTACACCTTGGCCACGAATATTGATTCGACTGCCACCAACGGCGCAGGCAACAGTATGTGGACAGCCAGTGGCTTTGTGCCGGTGGGGGATGCAACGACCAATTTCACCGGCAGCTTTGACGGTCAGAACCACACGATCTCCAACCTGACGATCAACAGTGCCGGTAACAACGCTGGCTTGTTTGGCAAGACCGGCACAAGCTCTGCAATCAGTAATGTGGGTTTGCTCAATGTGATCGTAACCGGTGGAGCCAATGTTGGGGGCTTGGTTGGCACGAACTACGGCAGCATCAGCAATAGTTATGTGAGCGGCGGCTCGGTAACAGCAGTCACAACTGCGGGTGGCTTGGTGGGTAGCAATAACACAGGCGGCATTAGTGATAGCCATGTGAGTAATGTGACTGTGACTGAATCACTGGGGCAGGTGGCGAGTGCCGGCGGACTGGTTGGTACTAATACCAATACAAACATTAGCAATAGTTATGTGAGCGGCGGGAGTGTGATCGGAGCACAGCGCGTGGGTGGACTGGTTGGAGATCATTCTGGAACAGGCTCGATCAGCGATAGCTATGCCACAACTACCGTGGACGGGGATGGTTATGTCGGTGGTTTGATTGGCTATTTAACTTCAACCGGTTCCGTTTCCAATAGTTATGCCACCGGCAATGTGACGAGTACGGGTAGCTATGTGGGAGGTTTGGTCGGAATGGGTTCGGTCGCCACGATCACCAACAGCTACGCCACGGGTAATGTGTCGAGCACCACGACTGCAAATGCCTATGTGGGCGGTTTAGTAGGCTGGACATTTAGCGGCGGCACGATCAGTGGTAGCCATGCCTCTGGAACAGTCACGGCTGCGGGTTCTTATGCGGGTGGATTGGTCGGTTATAACTCGGCGACCACCAGCAACAGTTACGCAACTGGTGCAGTGACGGGCGTCGGAATGGCAGGCGGTTTCGCAGGGGCGAATTCAGCCGCTATTAGTAACAGCTACGCGACGGGTACTGTAAATGCGACAGGCGATTATGTTGGGGGCTTGGTCGGAACCATCTTCTCTACAGGCTCGGTCACCGGTAGTCATGCCATCGGCAGCGTGACGGGGGGCTCTTACGTGGGAATGCTCGGAGGTTTGGTCGGGTGGAACTACGGAGGAACCGTAAACACCAGTTATGCCACGGGAAGCGTCACGAGCGCGGCAAATAATGTCGGTGGTTTGATTGGTTTCAACGCCGGTAGTACGAGCGGAAATTTTGCATCCGGCACGGTGAGCGGCGGCAGTACCGTCGGTGGTTTGGTGGGTATCAATAACTTTCAGGGAGCGGTCAGTAACTCGTATGCGACGGGTGACGTTACAGGTTCAAGTGATGTCGGTGGTTTGGTGGGCGGCAACGACAATGGCGGCACGGTTGATGTTGCTTACTCCACGGGTAAAGTCTCCGGTGCCAGTTATATGGGGGGCTTGATTGGTTCTAGTGCCGGTACGGTGACGAATAGCTATTGGGACACCACTACATCGGAACAGGCAAGCTCCGCAGGCGGCACCGGTCTCACCACCGCGCAGTTCATGACAGCCGCCAACTTAACCGGCTTCACCTTCGGCACAGTCGCGGGCACGGCTAACCAATGGGTGATCATTGATGCGGATGGCTCGCTAAATAACACGGTTGGAGCAACAGGTGCTACGCGCCCCATGCTGCTCAGCGAATACTCTACCAATATTACCAACGCTCACCAGTTGCAGTTGATGGCGCTGAATTTGGCCGGGAACTACACTTTGTCAAATAACATTGACGCAAGCTCGACGGCGAGTGCTTCGGGTATTGGCGGTAGCGCGGGATTTGTACCGATTGGGAATGCTACTTCGGCATTCACCGGTTCGTTGAATGGTCAGGGTTTCACTATTTCCAGTCTTACCGTTTCTCGGCCTACGGCTGAATATGTTGGCCTGATTGGTAATGCCTCTACATCTTCGGTTGTGCAAAATGTTGGCATGCAGGGCGGTAGTGCCACCGGTTTAAACTTTGTGGGCGGCTTGGTTGGGTTCAATAATGGTTCTGTGAGCAACAGCTATGCCAGCAGCACGATTGTTGGTGGCGGGCAGGGCATTGGCGGTTTGGTCGGATACAACCAAACCGGGGGCGGAACAATCAGTTTGAGCCATGCTACGGGGAGTGTGAGCGGCTCGAACTATACGGGCGGATTGGTGGGGACGAATCGTGGCACAGTGGATAACAGTTTTGCCAGTGGCAATGTCACTGCATCCACGGGTACGGTCGGCGGTTTAGCGGGCTACATGGCAGTCGGCTCGATTAGCAATAGTTACGCGACGGGCAGTGTGACGGGTACTACACGAGTAGGTGGTTTGGTCGGGCGGATTCAAACCGGTTTGCTCAGTAATAGTTATTCCACGGGCAGCGTAACGGCCACGGTAGGAACGGTCGGTGGCTTGGTGGGGGATAACACCGGTACGGTTGCGACTAGTTATTGGGATACGGATACTTCGGGTACGGCGACAGGCATTGGCGCGGGGACGACAAGCGGTGCATCCGGCCTGACGACTGCGCAATTTTTCACTACCTCCAACTTCAGCGGTTTCACTTTCGGCGCGGTCGGCGGCACGGCGAATCAATGGGTGATCGTGGATGCTGATGGCACGTTGAACAATGCGGCAGCCGGCGCGACACGTCCCATGCTGCTTTCTGAATATTCAACTACCATTTCCAACGCGCATCAGTTGCAGTTGATGGCAGTGAATCTGGCGGGCAGCTATACCTTGGCCAACAATATTGATGCGAGCGGCACGACCAATGCGTCCGGTGTTGGAGGGAGTGCGGGGTTTGTACCCATTGGCAATAATGGCAATTCGTTCACCGGCGCGTTAGACGGGCAAGGGTTCACGGTTTCCAATCTGAAGATCAATGCGAATCGCAATTATGTGGGCTTGATCGGCTATGCCAGCGGTGCTTCGATCAGCAATCTAGGCCTAGATGTGGCCAGTGTGACGGGGCAAGGCTGGGTGGGTGGTCTGGTGGGCTATGCCACGGGCGCGACCATTGCCAATACCTGGGTGAATGGCACGATTGTTGGTACCGGTGGCAATGTTGGCGGCTTAGTGGGGCAAAATGATGGCTTAGGGAATATCTCTGCCAGCCACACCCAAGGCAGTGTGACCGGTAGTAATTCCAACGCAAATTACAATACCGGCGGCTTGGTGGGTTGGAGCAATGGCCCGATCAGCCAAAGTTATTCCTCCGCTTCAGTGACTGCCAATACCGCAGTCGGTGGTTTGATTGGTCGCCATTGGAGTAACACGCTCAGTAATTCTTATGCCACCGGAGCAGTGACAGCCTCAGGTACAGGTGCTTCGCAGTTGGGGGGCTTGGCTGGATATAGTGGCGGCACCGTCAGTACGAGCTACGCCAGCGGTGCAGTGAACGCTGCGGGGGCCAGCAAGGTTGGCGGACTGATTGGGGATAAAGCCGGTGGAACTACAGTAAGCAACGCCTATGCCACCGGTGCCGTCACCGGTGGTGATTTGGTGGGCGGCTTGATTGGAAATTTCAGTGGAGCTGGAACGGTCACCCTTAGTTATGCTTCGGGACTTGTGACGGGAACAACTGATGTGGGTGGTTTGATTGGCGCGACCGCTTCCACCAGTATCGTGAGTTTTTCTTTCTGGGATGTCACCACATCAGGCAAGGCTGATGGCTTGGGCATTGGCAAGATCAATTTAACGCCGGGTGTGGCGGGAACTCCGCAAGCGGGAGTAACTGGCTCCACCACCGCTACGCTGTTGACAAAAGCTCCCTATCCTCAATCTGCCGGACAATGGGATTTCAACAATATCTGGTACATGGTGGACGGTTCCACCCGTCCTTTCCTGCGCATTGAGCACAGCACCACCATTAGCAACGCGCACCAGTTGCAGTTGATGGCGCTGGATATGACCGCTACCTACACGCTGGCAAATAACATTGATTTAATCGGTACCAATGGCACGACACCGACCTCGGATATGTGGGGTAGTGCGGGCTTTGTGCCGCTTGGAGCTAACCCCGATACTCAACAACCCAGTTTCACCGGTACACTGGATGGCGCGAATTTCACGATCAGCAATTTATTCATCAATCGGCCAATTGAAGACAATGTTGGTCTGATTGGATATTTAGGCAGTTTTGGTGCTCCCGCAGGTGAAATTCGTAACTTGCACCTGACCGGCGTAAATATTACTGGTGCTGGTTTTGTCGGTGCATTGGTGGGAACCGCTAATGGCACGGTGAACAATGTTTCCAGCAGTGGGGTTGTGAATGCAACCGGTGAAGCGGGTGGTTTGGTTGGTCGCAATGATGGGTATTTGTTGAATGTATCCAGCTCTGCCTCGGTTTCTGCTACAGCAAATTATGCCAACATCGGAGGCTTGGTTGGTCGTAACTGGAGCGGCTCAATCAGCAATGCCTACAGCACGGGGGCGGTGACGCTATCGGGCAACTACGGCGAAGCCGGTGGCTTGGTGGGTCATAGTCAAGCTGCCATTACTAACAGCTACAGCATGGGGGCAGTGACCAGCACAAGCACAACCAACGGAAACTATACCGGTGGTTTGATCGGCATGAGTTACGGTGATGTTTCAAACACTTACAGCACAGGAGCTGTTTCGGGAAGTGGATTGGATACGGTGGGGGGGCTGTTCGGATTTAAGGGGGCGGGAGTCCTGTCCAACAATTTCTGGGATACCTCTACTTCAGGCAAAGCAGACGGGCTGGGGATTGGTAGGGATAATGGGGTGACGGGTGTGGCGGGTACGCCACAAACGGGAGTCAGCGGACTCCTCACTGCCAATATGCATTCTCAAGCCAACTTTACCGGTTTCGATTTCACCAACACATGGCGCATCGTCGATGGGCAGTCATTGCCCGGCTTGACCGCCTTGGTAACTCCTTTGACGATCACGATTAACAGCGTGACCAAGACTTATGACAAGGTCGCATTTACCAGCAGCTTGGGCTTGTCGTATTCGACTGCCTATTTAACTAATCTAGTGTTCGGTACTGCGGGATACACCGGCAGCGCAGTCAACGCGACCAATGCAGGGACTTATACAATCACCCCGAACGGACTCGTTTCCGCTCAATACGATTTGACCTTTGTAGATGGGACGCTGACGATTAATCCTTTAGCACTAACCGGCGCGTCCATTGCGGCAAGCAGTTCAACCTATGGCGCGTCGTTGATTCCCGGCGCGGTAAGTTTTGGGAATGTAATTACCGGGGATGTCGTCACTAGCGCAGTTACGGTCGATACCAGTTCCACTAGCACCAGCGGCAATTTCGTGGTGGGCAGCTACACCCAAACCGCCTCCAGTACTCTGGGCGGGGCAGCTTCCGGGAACTATACCTTCGCCGGTTACACCTCGGCGGTCAACTATACGATTGATCCGCTAATGCTCACCGGCAGCATCACCGGTGGCAGCAATGTTTATGGCTCGACCGTGACTGCCGGGGCAGCCGGATTTA
The DNA here is from genome assembly GCA_041660815.1 of Gallionellaceae bacterium. Lineage (GTDB taxonomy): Bacteria > Pseudomonadota > Gammaproteobacteria > Burkholderiales > Gallionellaceae > PALSA-1006. The sequence goes on from JBAZVN010000018.1 coordinate 42,731, forward strand.
GCAATGCCGTGAGCGGCGATGCCGTGACCGCAGGCACCGTCACCGTTAACACCGTTGGCTTACTCAGCAGTAGCGGTAACCTGATTGCCGGCACCCATGCTGGCATTCAAAGTGTCGGCCCCACATTGAGTGGAACCGATGCGGGCAACTACAGCTTCACGGGTGCCACCGCCGACTACACCGTCAGCCAACTGGCCCTGACCGTTAGCGCGACTGGCGTGAGCCGTAGCTACGACGCCAGCACGGCGGCGACCGTCATTTTGGGTGACGACCGCTTCAGCGGCGATGTTCTGAGCACCAACTACACCAGTGCCGCCTACCTCGACAAAAATGTTGGCACCGGTAAGACCGTTAATGTCAGCGGAATCACCTTGGGTACAGGAGGCGACGAAGGCAACTACACCTTTAATAGCACTGCAGCGACCACGGCCAACATCACCCCCGCCGCCCTCGGCATCAACGCCGTCACTGATAACAAAACTTATGATGGCGGCCTCAGCTCAACCGGCACCGTTACCTTCACCGGCCTAGTTGGAGGCGACACTGTCAGCGGAGCCACACAAATCTTCGCCAGCAAAAACGTACTGGGCGCGGGCCTCAGCACCCTGATTGCATCCGGCTATACTGTGAATGACGGCAACGGCGGCGGCAACTACACCGTCACCACGAACACCGCAGCGGGCACCATCACCGCCGCCGCCCTCAGCATCAGCGGTCTCTCCGCCAACAACAAAGTGTATGACGCGAATACGGTTGCGACCCTTACCGGTACCGCCACCGTTGCCGCACTCGGCAGCGACGTCATCAGCTTGGGTGGCACTGCCACCAGTAACTTCTCCGACAAGAATGTCGGCGTGAGCAAAGTTGTCACGGTATCCGGTTTCAGCCTAAGCGGACTTGATTCTGGTAATTACAATGTAGTGCAACCTGCTGGTTTAACAGCAAATATTAGCGCCGCGAACTTGGCGGTCAGCGGTTTAACCGCCAGCGCTAAAACCTACGACACCACGACCGTCGCCAGTTTAGGCGGTACCGCCAGTGTGACTGCCTTGGGCAGCGACAGTGTGACGTTAGGCGGCACGGCAGTCGGCGCGTTTGCCGACAAGAACGTCGGCGTTGCTAAAGCCGTAGCGGTAACCGGCCACACAATCAGCGGTACCGATGCCGGCAACTACGTCCTGATCCAACAAAGCGGATTGACCGCCGACATCAGCAAAGCTAACTTGAGCGTAACTGGCGTGAGCGCCACCAACAAAGTGTATGACACGACCCCAACCGCCACGTTAAGCGGTACAGCCGCAGTGGCTGCCTTGGGAAGTGATGTTGTTACCCTCACCGGAAGCGGAGCCGGTGCCTTCGCCGACAAGAATGTCGGCGTGAGCAAAGCTGTCACGGTATCCGGTTTCAGCCTAAGCGGACTTGATTCTGGTAATTACAATGTAGTGCAACCTGCTGGTTTAACAGCGAATATTAGCGCCGCGAGCTTGACGGTCAGCGGCTTAACCGCCAGCGCTAAAACCTACGACACCACGACCGTCGCCAGTTTGGGCGGCACGGCTAGCGTGACAGCCTTGGGCAGTGATGTGGTGACGTTGGGCGGCACGGCAGTCGGCGCATTTGCCGACAAGAACGTCGGCATTGCTAAAAACGTCACCGTCACCGGCAACACCATCACCGGCACCGATGCCGGCAACTATCTCTTGGTTCAGCAAACCGGTTTGACTGCCGACATCAGCAAAGCTAACTTGAGCGTAACCGGCGTGAGCGCCACCAACAAAGTCTACGACACAACGACGGTGGCCACGTTAAGCGGCACGGCTGTTATTTCAGCTTTGGGAAGTGACGCCGTAACCCTCACCGGAACCGGAGCCGGCGTCTTCGCCGACAAAAACGTCGGCATCAGCAAAGCCGTCACGGTATCCGGTTTCAGCTTAATCGGTCTTGACTCCGGCAACTACAACATCGTGCAACCTGCTGGTTTAACAGCAAATATTAGCGCCGCGAACTTGACCGTCAGCGGTTTGACGGCCAGCAGCAAGACTTACGACACCACGACCACGGCCAGCTTGGGCGGCACCGCCAGTGTGACTGCCTTGGGCAGCGATGTGGTGACCTTGGGCGGCACGGCAGTCGGCGCGTTTGCCGACAAGAACGTAGGCATTGCTAAAGCCGTAGCGGTAACCGGGAACACGATCAGCGGTACCGATGCCGGCAACTACGTGCTGATCCAACAAAGCGGATTGACCGCCGACATCACAAAAGCCAACTTGAGTGTGACCGGCGTGAGCGCCACCAACAAAGTGTACGACACGACCCCAACCGCTACATTAAGCGGCACAGCCGCAGTGGCAGCCTTGGGAAGTGATGTTGTTACCCTCACCGGAAGCGGAGTCGGCACCTTCGCCGACAAGAACGTCGGCATCAGCAAAGCCGTCACGGTATCCGGTTTCAGCCTAAGCGGACTTGATTCTGGTAATTACAATGTAGTGCAACCTGCTGGTTTAACAGCGAATATTAGCGCCGCGAGCTTGACGGTCAGCGGCTTAACCGCCAATGCTAAAACCTACGACACCACGACCGTCGCCAGTTTAGGCGGCACCGCCAGCGTGACTGCCTTGGGCAGCGATGTGGTGACCTTGGGCGGCACGGCAGTCGGCGCGTTTGCCGACAAGAACGTAGGCGTTGCTAAAGCCGTAGCGGTCACCGGGAACACGATCAGCGGCACCGATGCCGGCAACTACGTCCTGATCCAACAAAGCGGCCTGACCGC
>JBAZVN010000019.1:0-43596 GCA_041660815.1 Gallionellaceae bacterium
ATGATTCCTCCTAGTGGCCTTCAGCCACAATTTTCAGCTTGGCGAGACCCGCTGCAAAGTCCTTACCAATCATGTTGTCCATGTCGATGAACAGCCCCATCACTTTGCTGAGCAGATTGTTCGTGCCGTCCATGCCCCAAGTCACGCGGGTGGTATCGCCAGCGGCTTCGATGGTGAATACAACGACGTTGCGCGCCTCAAAAGGTTTGATCATATGCAGGTCGAGCACGACTTTGTTGGGAGCGGTGGTGTCTGTGATGGAGATGTCACCTTGACCCACGTCTTTATTGCCGTCCCATGCGTAAGTTGCACCCTTGCCGGTGGCGCTGCCACCGTAGGTTTTTTTCATTGAGGGGTCTCTGTTATAGGGCGTCCACATCGCCCACTGACGAAAATCGTTGATGAAGGGGAAAATCTTTTCCGGCGGCGCTTTGATATTTACACTGCGTTCGACATGGAAAGTGTCCAGCTTGGTTGAGGCGTAAATGAGAATGGCTGCAATAGCCAGCACGACGATGGTGAGGATGAGTTTGAGCATGACGAGAACTCCCTAGATTTAATTGTTGACTAAATAAGTGTGAATTTCTCGCTCTTCCCGATTTCTGTCAAGAGCTTCTCATGGCAATAATGGACTTCGGCTAGGCATCACTCCTGTAAGCCTGCGAACTCACCGAAACATATTCGCCTGCAGCCATGACATAGCACCAGCCACAAGGCTGGCAACGCCTGCGATCAAAACACTATTTGAATTCGCTCCTGCCGTCGCCACACCAAGACGAGGCTGGCAGTTGAAACAATGCCATCATTTGCGCCAAAAACAGCCGCGCAGAGCCATCCGATGAGGTGTGTTCTGTGGCTTTTAATGTGTTTCATGGCGTCCTTTTTGATTCAGGTACCATAACCAGGCACGCTGAATTTCATAGCAATTTAAAACCCAAACTTGTTACGAATTCAGAAAGTTAGATTTCTTCGTGGATGTATAGGGGGGCACCAAACCATGGTGATACTGCAATCGCAAAATTGATCGTATCTGCTTCAATGTTTGCAATGATCCAATATCCACCCACCCCGAGTACTTCAACCCATTTACGCCAAAGCAGATCAACATCCGAATTTCCTGCAGCAAGTGATTGTTGAGCAGCCAGATATACCTTTTCATTCTCTCTTGCGAGCGCGCGAATATTCCCCAAGATGGCATCCACATGTCCGCGCTCTGGTTGAAAGCCTCTATCCGTATAGGGAATCTGTGATGGAGCCTTAGCGCTGGGTTTGTTTTTCACAATATACCGAGCTGCAGCGATGATTTCGTTTTTGTCATATTGAATTTTCATTGCTAGACCTTCTGACTGTTAGTGCATCCCTCTTGCATCAGCGTCTTCAGCTTTTCAAATAGATCCAGTGGCATTGATGGATATCTACCTGATTTGCTATTTAACTTTGTGGCATCGCTGATTTCATAGGTGAAATAGTTGATCCACTTTTGCGGCGCAGATGAAATCGTTTTCCGATAATCCGTTGACCGCATGAGTGAAGTATTCGACTTTGCAACGGTTGTATCCAACGCACAAGTCTGGATGATGATCCTCCCGGTGAGATAGCCAAGCCACTGCGTTTACAAATGCCATGGTCTGGTAATAGTTCTTGAACTCAAAAACTTTGTAGATCACTAGATCTTGCAGCACCCAGCCATCGAGTTGCTTCAATAGTTTGTTGCGCTCTTCCTGTGACAGCGGCGGTATACCGCCTTCGCAGGGCTTGCATTTTCTGTTGGATAAGTCGCATGTGTCACTCATGATGTCCTCACTTAATAATCTGACAAATCAGGATGCTCACTCTGCATACCGACTAAGTCAGTAACTTGAAGGCGTGAACCCATTCGTTGCGCAAGAAGCCCGGTATGCACCAAAGTATGCATAACGGCTCGATAGCGCGGGCAGCCTCCGCTTTACCCATGTCTGCCGTTTCCCAGCCGAACTGATCGAGGATTCCGCCAACGATTTTCTTTGCCGCCTCGTCGTTGCCGCAAATGAACATGGTCGGTTTGCCGCCCTTGAATTGCGGATTCACCATGAATGCATTGCCGACGGAATTGAATGCTTTGACAAAGCGAGCGTTGCTGAACTCGCGTTGCAAACGCTCCATCTGTGATTCGTCGAGACTGGTGTAGTACTTCAATACCCCATTGACAGGTGGCGCATCGGCAATGGGATTCGTTACGTCGATGACTGGTTTCCCGGCGAAGTTCCCATCTCCCGCAAGGTGCAGCACATCCAGCGCTGCCGTACCTTTAACCGCCAAAACGACTAGCTCGCCGAACTTCGCTGCATCAGAAAAGCTAGAGATTCGTCCTTTGGGATTTCCCTTAGCCCATTCGCCAAACTTGGCAGGCGCACGAGTACCCAGCATCACTTCATGACCGTGCTTTAGAAATCCTCCTGCCAATGCTTTGGCCACATCCCCCGATCCTAAGATTCCGATTTTCATGATCTTCTCCTTTCCATAGACTTACGCCGCCTGCTGCAGCTGATACTGTTGCGGCAAAAGATTGATGATCTCTCTTTGCACCATGATGTTGTGCTCTTCGTACAGAGGTTCGCCGCAACATGCCAGCACTTCGTCTAAGTTATCCAGCATTTTTTCACCCTGCCACACCCATTCCACCGGTAGGCACACTTCAGTTTCGACATTAGTTGGAAAGCTAGATTGCACCACACCTACCGCTTTGATGTGCAAGCTGGATTGCGCAGAGCACTGCTTGATGAAAACGAGATCCGAATTTCTGATGGGTGAAACAATGCTGTGCAATATAAATTCGCCAGCGGGTGTGCGGGGCAAACATACGATGTTGTTGTCGATAAAACCATGGGCGTTGTGTTTATCTATTCCGAAAAAAGTAGCCATGGCATACTCCATTTCGTAGCGATTATTCACCACACCTACATGGAGTTAACTGGCCTTGAAACTTGCCGGATCGCCGTCATGCCATCAATACAACCATCATTTAAACAAATAGTTGCGAGATGCACGGCAATCAGAACGCCATTGCAGGATATGTGTTTCCACTATACATAACATACTTAAATAGTCAAGTATTCAGTGCAATGACGGACATCATCAACAAATGCAGAGATGACGGATCTATTGCCCGACATACGAGAATTCCATGCTATCTGTTTTTTCCATTCCAACAGCCCCATAGGTGTTTGTCCTATGCCGCAAACCTGACAATTTCTGTAAACTCAAGCGCTATATTTGTAAGGTGCGACAGTTGTGTTGCCGAACGCAAATCAAAAATGAAACCTCGTAAGCTACATGTCGTACAAAATGAGGTCAACGCCGGAGGTGTCATTCATGTTAATTTTCTGCAATCTTGCCATCGTCATGCGGGGTGGTGCTGCCTTTCGACTGCGCATGCAATATCTCTGCGCGCGATAAGGCGAAATTGAAATCGCCCGCAAATCTCGTCGCTTTCGCCCGCAACCTGCAACAGCGGTTTGTCGAAGCGCAGCCCAAACACGGCGATGTTTCCGCCTACGTGATCGTATTCGCGCTGATGGGGGTTGCCCTGTCGGTGCGGCTGGCCATGGCACCCGTCAATGCCGGATTGCAATATGTGACCTTTTTTCCCGCCGTCACACTCTCGGTCGTCATTGGCGGATTCTGGCCGGGAATATTTGCCACGTTCATCGGCTTGACTCTGGCCACCTATTTTTTTACCCCGCCTTTTTACTCGTTTTCTATCGAAGCCTTGCACACGAGTTTCTGGTCAAACATGGTATTTCTGTTGGATGGCATCATCGTGTGCGCCTCTATCGAGGGCATGCATCGTTATCGCGCCAAATACGCCGCAGAATTGAAGGAAGCCCGGTTTCAGCAGGTGCGCGTGGCGGAGATCAACAAGTCTCTGGACGAATTTACCTACGTTGCCGCGCACGATCTGAAAGAGCCGCTGCGCGGCATACACAACTACGCCAGCTTTCTCAAAGAAGATTACGCCACCCAAGTGGACGCGACCGGCAAGCAATACATCAACAGCATCCAGCGGCTGGCCGAACGACTATCCACCTTGATCGACAGTCTGATGGCCTATTCCCGTTTGGGAGTTGAGGAATTAGTCAGAAATCCGGTGAATGTAGATGCCGTGGTGGATTCGGTGACGGAAGATTTGCACCGCTTGTGGACGAAGGAAAACATCACGCTGCGCCGCAATGGCGCGCTCGGGATGGTACAGGGCGATGCCCTGCGCATCGGCGAGGTATTCCAGAATCTGTTTTCCAATGCGGCGAAATACAACGACAAACCCGAGAAATGGATAGAGGTCGGCTGCGACCGCAGCGGTGTGCAGCCGGTTTTTTACGTGCGCGACAACGGCATCGGCATTGCGCCGCAGCATCGTGAAAACATTTTTCGGATTTTCAAACGTCTGCACGAACAACACAAATACGGCGGCGGCACGGGTGCCGGATTGACCATCGTGCGGAAAATCGTCGAGCGTTACGGAGGTCGTATTTGGCTGGAATCCGTGCCCGGTGAAGGCACTGTATTTTATTTTACGCTGGGCGATTAATTCATAACTACATGAATATTAAGCATAAATTTTAAATTGGAAATTGTCATGGTAGGAAACGAATCGCAACTCATCATGATCGTCGAAGACAACGACGACGATTTTATTGCCACGATGCGCGCCTTCAACAAAGCCAATCTGGTCAACCCGGTACGGCGTTGCACCAACGGCGATCAGGCGCTTGATTATCTGCTGCAAAAAGGCGAGTTTTCCGTGCCCGGCTCGGCACCCCGCCCGAAATTAATTCTGCTCGATCTAAATCTGCCCGGTACCGACGGCAGGCTCGTTTTACTTACCCTCAAGGCCTCGCCTGAGTTGATGAAAATTCCGGTCATCGTGCTCACCACCTCCAATGCCGAACAGGATATCGAACAGTGTTATGCCGCAGGGGCGAATTCCTACGTGCAAAAGCCCGTTGAATTCAACGACTTCATCCGCGCGATTGCGCGGCTTTCCGAATACTGGCTGGAAATTTCCATTTTGCCCAAGAATGAAAAATGAACAACATGGCAATTGATGGGCACATCCGATGAACGCGACCATCCTGATCATTGACGACAGTGAGGACGACCAGCGTCTGTACCGGCGTGCATTAAAAGATTTTGAATGTCGTCTGGAAACAGCTGCCACAGCGCAGGCCGGTTTTTTATGCATCACCGATGCCAGACCCGACATGATCCTGCTCGATTACAACCTGCCGGATATGGACGGTCTCAGCTTCATCAGAAAACTGGCCGACTACCCGGGCACACCCATCCCTGTCGTCATGCTGACCGGAGAAAGCAACACGGCGCTGGCGGTCGAAGTGATGAAACACGGCGCGGATGATTATCTGGTCAAGGATATTGAAGGACTCTATTTACGCATGTTGCCGGGTGTGGTGGGCCGGGTGCTGGTCACCCATGCGCAACGCGAACTGACGCTGCGCTTGCAGCAGGAAACCGCTGCACTGCTGCTGCGCAACCGGATATTGATGCATAACGCCATGGATGGCATCCATGTGATGGATATGGACGGCAATCTGGTGGAGGCCAACGACGCTTTCTGCCAAATATTGGGTTATACGCAGGAAGAAATCAAAAAACTTAACGTGACTGATTGGGATGCGCAAATGTCGCCAGATCAATTGCGCGAACGCTTCAGGGAACTGGTCGGCAATAGTGCCCGGTTCGAGACCGTCCACCGCCGCAAGGATGGGACGCTGATCGATGTCGAGGTCAGCTCATCCGGTATAAAGATCGAAGAGCAGTATTTCATGTTTGCATCCAGCCGCAACATCACCGAACGCAAGAAAACCGAAGCGATGCTGATGCAGCACAAGCTGGTGATTGACACTTCGATCGACGGTTTTTGGGTGAACGATATGCAGGGACATTTGCTGGAAGCCAACGAGGCCTACGCAAAAATATCCGGCTATACAGTTGAAGAACTGGTGACCATGCACATCAGCCAACTGGAGGCAAAGGAGCAGGCTGAGGATGTTAAAGCGCATCTTGCCAAAATTGAAGCTCAAGGTTATGACCGCTTCGAAACACGCCATCGCCGCAAGGACGGGCAGGTGATTGATATCGAAATCTCCGCCACTTATAGGGCTGATCCGGGTCAGCTCGTCGTTTTCTGCCGCGACATCACCGAACGCGCCAACCGGGATAAGGCAATCAATCTGGCCAGAATAGAATTGCAAGACTTGTATGATCAGGCACCTTGCGGCTATCACTCTCTGGATGCTGAGGGCAGGATTGTTAAGATCAACAAGACGGAGGCCGATTGGCTGGGTTATGAGCGCGCTGAGCTGATCGGCAGGAAAATTCAGGAATTCCAGACACCCTCCAGCCTGCAGACATTTGCGAAGAACTATCCTGCGTTCAAAGAGCATGGCCACATCGAAAATGTCGAATACGAACTTATCAGAAAGGACGGCTCAACCTTTTTCATTTTGTTGTCGGCGACGATGGTGAAAGATGCTGACGGGAACGCCATCATGAGTCGCAGCAGCATGATAGACATCACCGAGCGCAAGCAGGCTGAAGCAGCGTCATTACAGGGCGAAGCCAATCTGCGCGCCATGCTGGATAACTCGCCCTACCTGACTTGGCTGAAAGATACCAAGGGGCGTTACATCACGGTCAACAAGGTGTTTGCCGATTATCTGCGGCTGGCGGATCCCAGCCAGGCCGTAGGCAAGACCGATCTGGATTTGCAGCCGAAGGAACTGGCGGAAAAATACCTCGCCGACGACGCCGAGGTGTTGGCATCACGTCAGCGCAGTACTGTCGAGGAGTCCGCATTTGACGGCAAAAACACCCACTGGGTGGAAACCTCCAAGACTCCCATCATTGATAAACAAGGCAACGTGCTGGGCACCGTCGGTTTTGCCAGAGATATCACCGAGCGCAAGCAGGCCGAGGAAAAAATATTGCTGGAAAGTGCGTCCGAACACAAACGCGCGAAAGCCTTGGCGCAACAGTTCGGCCATTTGCTGCAAAGCTCGTTTAATGAGATCTATCTGTTCGATGCCGGATCACAGCATTTTCTGCAAGTGAGCGAAGGCGCAAAAAATAATCTGGGCTACTCTGCCGATGAGTTGCAACACCTCACTCCCCCCGACCTGATGCCCTCATATACCCCGAATAAATTCGGTAATTTGATCGCACCATTGCTTAAAGCAGAACGGCAATTGCTGCTGTTCGAGACAGTGCATCGCCGCAAGGATGGCTCGACGTATCCGGTGGAAGTTCGCCTCCAGCTTATCGCCTCGGAATCCCCCGTATTCGTGGCCGTCATTCAGGACATCAGCGAACGTCATCAGGCGGAACATCAATTGCGCGAGTTCTCCGCGCATCTTCAAACTGTGCGCGAGGAAGAAAAAGCCAGCGTTGCGCGGGAAATCCACGACGATCTGGGCGGCACGCTGGCCGCGCTCAAGATGGATGCGCACTGGCTTGCGCGCAAGCTTGAGAAAAATAATGAAATGGCTCCGCTGCAAGAGCGCGCCGAGGCCATGTACGCGCTGCTCGACACCGCCGTGAGCGCAATGCGCCGTATCATCAGCGATTTGCGCCCGACCATTCTCGACGACCTCGGCCTGCTGGCGGCGATCAAATGGCAGTGCACCCAGTTCCAGAAACGCACCGGCATTAAATGCCTGACCACCTGTTTGGACGACAACAAAAACTGCGAACAAGGATTGAACAACACCCAATCAATCAACCTGTTCCGCATTGTTCAGGAAGCGCTCACCAATGTCGCGCGGCATTCCGGGGCTAGTAAAGTGGAAATCAAACTTCAAAAGAATGATGACGGAGTTGTATTGTCGATTTGCGACAATGGTCGTGGTTTGCCAGAGGGCCACACCGTTGCCCGAACATCGCATGGTATGCGCGGCATGTGCGAACGGGTCAAACAACTGCATGGCAAGATCGAATTCAATAGTCCGTCCGACGGCGGATTTTGTATCACGGCAAAATTGCCGCTACCTGTCGAAGATAATCATTTCCGGCCATTGACTTAATCCTACCGGATACGCCAACCATGCCCAACCGTCTTGCCAATGAAACCAGCCCTTATTTGCAGCAGCATGCCGCCAACCCGGTGGACTGGTTTCCGTGGGGCGAAGAAGCGTTGCATTGCGCGCGCGAACAGGACAAAAGGCATCGCAGGCTGGGCAATGCGCGAGATGCAGTCGCCGCCGGGCGGTTTTTATGCCAGCCTGGATGCCGATTCGGAACACGAGGAAGGCAAGTTTTATGTGTGGACGCCGGAGCAAGCCGCCAGCCTGTTGAACGCGGAGGAGTATGCCGTCGCAGCCGCTCACTACGGTCTGGACCAGCCACCCAATTTTGAAAACCGTCAGTGGAATCTGCTGGTTGCCCAGCCGCTGGAAGCCATCGCTCGGGCGCGCCAGTTGCCGCCGGAGCAAATCGCGCAACTGCTCGCCAGCGCGCGACAAAAGTTATTCGCTTCGCGCGAGCAGCGGATACGTCCGGGACGCGACGAAAAAATTTTGGTCAGCTGGAATGCGTTGATGATTAAAGGCCTGGCGCACGCCGGTCGGATACTGGACGAACCCGAGTGGATCGTCTCGGCGCAGCGTGCGGTGGATTTCATCCGTGCCACGCTGTGGCGAAACGGCCGCCTGCTGGCGACCTGCAAGGACGGCAAAGCGCATCTGAATGCCTATCTGGACGACTATGCCTTCCTGCTGGATGCGCTGCTCGAATTGCTACAAGCGCAGTTTCGCCCGGCTGATCTGAAGTTTGCCCGCACGCTCGGCGACGTGTTGCTAGAACAGTTCGAAGACGCAACAGGGAGGGATTTTTCTTCACCAGCCACGATCACGAAAAACTCATCCATCGCCCCAAGCCCGGTTATGACAATGCCACACCGTCCGGCAACGGTATCGCGGCGTTCGCCTTACAACGCCTCGGTCATCTGTCGGGCGAGCTGCGCTATCTCAATGCCGCCGAACGCACACTGAAGCTATATTACCCGGCACTGGCACTGCAACCAGCGGGCTTCATGAGCCTGCTGATGGCGTTGCAGGAACATCTCGCGCCGCCGCTATCAGACAAACACTGATACAAACTTCCCTGTCCACTTACAGCATAACCGGACAAACACCGATAGCACTCTTGGGGTGCGGAAAATATTATTCCCCCCAGCCGAAACCGGCTTTCGCGAGAATGACAGGATCAACGGGAATGCATACCGGCTGCAAAAGCATGCATTCCCGAGTGATGCCGTATATCCTGTCATTTTCACCTAGGTATGCCACCGGCCCAGTCCGGCGGTAGTCTGTCCAACAAAGTGAAAGGAACACATTCCATGAACAGAATTTGCATTGAAATGCCCGCTGTCACGAAGTGCACGGCAAGCGAGTGCTCTTACAACATCGATAGCGATTGCCACGCCCGCGCAATTACCATCGGTGATGCTCTTAAACCCGGCTGCGATACCTTCATCGCGGGATCCCATCACATCAAACAGTCCCAACAAACTGCGGGGATCGGTGCTTGCAAGACCGCCATCTGCAAGTTTAACGAAGACCTGGAGTGCATGGCAGAAACTATCCAGGTAGGAAAGATCATGAACGAGGTCAACTGCATGACCTTCTCTCTGCGCTGAAAATTACGCGACAGACCCGTATGGTGGGCAGGCTCTACCCACCATCGGTTGTTGCTGGCTAGCCCCCCGCTGATATTGGCTATCGCTGCTGCCTGCCAATAACCCAGGAGCAGCAATCGGCGCTTCAGCCCTATGCGGCCAACGCCATGCTAAACGGCTTAGAAGCGTTATATAAACAGAGGGCATGAGATTGCATTTTTTGGAATTCTACTTGGGCATCCATAAGACCAACAATGCAACAAACGCTAAAATTAACAAGCTTTGGTTAATTTGGCTTCGCGTTTTATCGACGACTTGATTGTTAATTCTATGTTGCTCCTCACGGATAGCCTCTGCAGCCTCATCCAAATAACCTAGCAAAGGACGATCAAGTTTCTTCACCATCGCATCGGCACTTATTTCATCAAATCCGTTTTTTAGCAGAGCCTCTTTACTGTTTGTATAGTGAATATGGTTCGCGGAATGAGCCGATGCAAACATTTTGATGGGATCAGTAATTTTGCTATCGTTATACAGCTTAAGAATTTCCCGTACCTTTGCCGCAACACTTTGGTGTCTAACTTCAAAGACTTGCCAATTCTCCTCCAAAGACTGCTGATTATTGCTGCGCAGCAAGACGTTTTTCCACTCCTGTATTTCCTGCTTATATTCAACTTGGAGTTTATAAACTGCCATTGACTGATCTGACATTGACTTTACATGCTGGTCCAATTCGGATGCTCCGTTCCAAATGATATAAATCCACAACAGGAAGCCAACTGATACGACAAGCTTGAAAAGGGTTGCAGGAGAAATAATTGAGCGTTTAATATTTTTAACGCCTCTCTCAGCCGCGCGTGAATGTGAACCAGAATGAAGAGACCCCTCATTCGAAATTCCTGTGCCACCAATTCCACCGTTATTCTTACGAAAGCTCACTTTGTACGCCCCTCGAAAACTTTTAGTCACGGGAGAATTCCCTTTTGTGTATTATACATTTCAGGTATTTGTTTTTCATCAATGCGACATCGCGCCAGCTTTTATATTCGAAATATAAAAAAATATTCAAAAGCAACTTTCATTAGTTTCAATTATTTAGTATTATTTTCATGCGGGAAATTTTCCCTCAATTTAAATGAGGTACAGCAAAATGAAAGTACATATCGAAGAAATTAAGCGACCTATCATTTCCAGAAATACGGTGATGAAATTGGTTATTACCGCAGCTGTTCTGTTTTGGATTAGTATTATTTGGAATAGCACTACTGAATTAAATCAACAAGTTAAGTCTGCATCAGACCGGTCTTTGGCTATTCACGATCTTCAGGTTGAATATAAGCAGGAAATACAAGAATGGAAAAACGTACTACTGCGTAGCAAAGATCAGCAGTCACTTGATAAAAATTGGGCTCAATTTTTAAAGGCACATCAAAATGTTGTAGCCAAAGCGCAAGAAATCGTTCAAAAAAATGATGTAAATAGAATTGTTGACCCTATCAAAACTTTCATTATTGCTCATTCGGAAAATTTCGATCAGTACAAAAAGAGTAAAGAAATACTGATTAGCAGTGGCTTTGCTTCTGATAAAGCAGATGCCGCAGTCATGGGAATTGACCGTCCCTTACTCGCTCATCTTGAAAAGTCGGCGCTTGCAATGGCGGAAGAGCAAAAGAATATCGATGAGCGTTTGGCAGCTGAAACTCGTAATCAAATTGAGCAAAGCTTACTCATTTTGGCTCTGATTGCGGTTCTGGTAGTCTGGATGCCAAAATGGCTGTGAGAGGCTAAAACATTGGCTTTTTAGGGCACGGCCTCCGTGCCCCTAGGGAAAGCTAGGGGTGGTGGGGAATATCGTGAATATCGTGGCGGATGAGAATTACGCGAGGCGCCCGTACGGGAACCAAGATTGGATTAAACCAAGCTGATGCGTTCGCTTTCCAGCTGAATCATGTAGCGTTGCACTACATTGCTGGCGCCGCGACTGAGATTGGCAAACTCCATGCCAATGTGATACATCTGTTCGCCGCTTTTTGTTTTAATCGATGACCAAATTCCGCAAACCTTGAGTGTTAAAGGTACTACTCCGACTACCGGGAACTCAATACTGCACCCCTCCAAAATCGCTCCTTGGGAAATGATTGAAGGCGGATCACCCTTGATAGAAAGCCCGACGCCTCCGACGCTCATATCCACGATAATGGCATCATAAAATCCCGCTTCAAACGGGATTTTACAAATTAAGGCCTGCTTGCCTTGCGGGGTACCCAAACGAAAATACTCTCGGCGCTGAATACGCTCAATTGCTTTGGGGACTGCAATCTGAAACGCATCGCCATCAGGTAAAGCAACCAGTTCCACATCGGAGGAGCGCCAACGAATTCTGACACCCGATTGGGTTGAAAAAGTGACGGTTTTACTCTCTACAACTTTGTCATTTATCCGGCTGTCTGGACTAACATCCAAATAAACATAATCTTCTGCTGAATTCACTTCCAACACTGAAGTTAATACTGCCAAGCCACCCGGCGCATCCAGGCTGAGCGCAGGACGATTCTTGATCATATCCTCAAGGATAAAAACAATTTCCTTACGATTATGAATAGCATATTCCGAGTTTTCTACATCTTGCGCCATTAATTACCTGCTAATCTTTATCAATATATTCTGTCGATTATAAAACAAACCGACACGTATCCGGCTTAAGTGAAATTAATTCGCTCGATTTCAAGCTGAATCATATAGCGTTGCACCACATTACTGGCACTACCGGATAGCTTTTCAAAAGCCAAACCCACATGATGGGTTTGCTCGCCGCTCTTGGTTTTTACCGACGCCCATAAACCAAACACTCTTAACGTTAGGGGTACCGGCCCTATGCCGGGAAAATCAATACTGCATCCGGTTAAGACTGCCCCCTGGGAAATAAACGGTGGTGGCGTACCTTTAATCGAAAGACCGATTCCGCCCACACTCATGTCCACCAGACTTGCCTCGTAAAATCCATTTTCAAACGGCATCTTACAAATCAATCCCTTGCCACCTTGCGGCGTATTTAATCTGAAATATTCCCGGCGCTGAATTCGCTCAACTGCTTCAGGAATTTCCATAGACAGGGCATCGCCATCCGCCAAAGCCACCAATTCCAGATTGGCGGCATGCCAGCGGACTCTTACGCCACCCTGTGTCGAAAAAATAACACTCTTGCTTTGAATCACCTTCTGATTAATGCGTTCATCCGGACTAATATCCAAATAAACATAATCTTCATCTGCGTTTACCTCCAGAACCGACGTCAGGAAACTTACCCCATCCGACGAGTTGAGCGTAATCGCAATTCGATGCTTCGCCAAATCTTCCAGAATAAAAATGATCTCTTTTCGATTGTAGATAGCATAATCTGAATTTTCTACTTTAGAACTCATTATTTATCGTAACTAATTAATTAAATTAAAAAATACAGAACCGCACTGACTGCATCAAGTGCCCAATTTTGTGGTGCGGATAACGGCAAAATCTCGAAAAGGTCGATACTTTACTTTTTTTGCGCTATAAAATCCACCGGCAATTTATATAACCGCCCCGAATCCCTAGCAAACAGCTCCGGCATTACCGCACGACCTCATTGAATATTAAGCTATTAATTTTCCCAACAGATCAGCGGCCTGTTTTTCACCCCTCGCAACGGGCAACTCATAACACGGTAACGCCCACAATTCCAATAGCAACTCACCCCATGCACCCGTTTGCAATACTTCACGCGTCACTTCCAGACAAGCCACATTGCACTCCAGCCATTGCACCAAAAATGGTTCTTCCGGCCAGTCATGCCGGGACACATACAACACAGGAACGCCGCAACAAGCCGCCTCAGTGAAAGTACCATAGCCCGGCTTGGTTAACACCGCATCACACGATGCCAGCACATCCTGAAATGACAAATCCAAGATATCGAAGGCACTTACATCTTCGCGCACAATATTCCAAGTACTGGGAACCAGCCAGCGTACCCCCGGCAGGCGCGGCCAATTTTCCACTGGCAGGCGAAAATCCATTCCGCCCATTGCAATCAATACCCATTTTTCCGCACCGGCACTCGGGGGCAAACGGGCAACAATGCGCTCGCGCTGGCTCTTGCCCAAACGGGCAATCGGGCTGATTTGCCGGGTATTGAAAAATTCCGGCATGCGCATCGCCGGCTGCGGCTGCAAGAAATACCCGGCGCAATTGTAAGCCTCGACCATTTGCCGGTGAATGGTTGCAGCGCCCTCCTCTGCACCGCAATAATGCTGAAAAATATCAGCCCAATCCAAACTACACAGGGCAACAGCGGGAACCCCTGCCAACTTTGCTGCGGCAAGCGATAAATAGGGAACATTGGCCAGCAATAAGTCCGGCTGCAGCGTCCGCATCCACTCCGCTTCGCGTGCCACCTTTTCCTGCCAATCCGCATGAAATGCGCGATAAGCCTGCATACTTTCGGGCAGCAACACATCCACCGCATTGGCCATTTTCATCCCAAAATCCAACGCAAGCTGAATGTGGGTAAATTTGCAGTGCAAACGCTGGTTTAGTAACTCGGTAGAAGCCGCACAGCGCACCGTAATTTGCAAATCAGGCCGTTGTGCCGCAAGTGCATTGACTACCGGTGCCGTCTGGCTTAAATGACCAAAACCGTGAAAAGAAATATCGACTAATAAATGCGCCATGCAGCAGGTTTCAATAAAACTGAAAATTATTCCGGCCACGCTCCTTGGCCCGATACATCGCATCATCGGCACACTTGATCATCGCTTCGCTATCCTGAGCATTATCCGGAAATACGCTGATTCCAACGCTGAACGTGATCACCAAATTTTGCCCTTCTATTTGATGCGGCTCCACCATCGCCAAAATCACTTTTTGCGCCACATTCTCCACCGCCGCGACCGATTCGACATCGGGCAGCAAAATCATAAATTCATCCCCACCCTGACGGCAGATCGTATCCGATTCACGTACGCAGCCTTTAAGCCGGTTTGCCACCGATTGCAGCAACAGGTCGCCCGCCAGATGCCCCATGGTATCGTTAATCATTTTGAATTTATCCAAATCCAAAAAGAGCAGCGCGACCTTGCTTTGATTTCTGCTTGCATGCAATAAAGCCAACTTGAGACGATCGGCAAACAACGCGCGATTGGGCAACTTGGTCAGCGAATCATAATGTGCCAGAAACTCGATTTTCTGTTGCGCCGCTTTGCGCTCGGTAATGTCCGAAAACAATGAAATGTAATTGATTACCTCGCTCCGGATATTTTTGACCACACCGATTGATAACCACTCCGGGTAAATCTCACCACTTTTGCGCCGGTTCCATATTTCGCCCTGCCATTGCCCCACTTCATCCAGGCAAGCCCACATGGTTCGATAAAAGTCTTTATTCTGTTTACCTGAACTCAATAGCTTGGGGTTCTTACCGATTACCTCATCTGCAGAATAACCGGTAATTTCCGTGAATGCCGGATTCACTGCCATAATTTGTCTATCGGCATTGGTAATCAAAATCGCCTCGCCGCTTCCCTGAAACATCTTCCCAAACAATTCGAGGCGTTGCGTAGCACTCTCCAACTTGTCGACAAGTGCATTAAAGGTGCGTGCCATTTCGCCAATATCCGGATTTAATTCATCCACATCGGCACGCTTGGAAAGATCGTTCTCGCGATAAATTTCAGCCATCGCGACTTGTAAATTTCTGACCGGCTCGGCAATATTTTTTACAATCAGAACGCGCACAAACCAGGAAATAATAATGGATAAAAATATTTGAATGGCAATATGACCTAGCCACAGCCATTGCTTGATCGCGTGAAGCGTCTCTTCGTCTTTAGTCAGATCAATCGTAACGCTTGCCGCTCCGTTAACTGATCCCGCCTTGTTTTGGTGACAGCCTAAACAGTTCGTCCCTTTATAATTTTCCAGTGCAATGAAGGGCACAACCACGCGCAATAAAGGTGCCCCGTCAACAACATCCACTCTTTTAAACATCACCTTACCGGAGCTCAACACTTGACGATCCATCTCATCCAGCGCCCGCTCCTCGGGCAATCCGGGACCAAACTGATCAATGACTCCCTGACCGCGAATAATGCGCAGCTCGTTAACCCCCTGAGACTGCTGCATTTTTTTCAAAAACAACTGGCGATTTTCCGGCTGACTAATGATGCCGTTCAACATCATCATGTTCATGCCATTGATCAAGCCATCTGCAGTTTCTTCCGCACGCATCTCGGCTGCGGTTAAAATTTGCTCTTCAAATCGGGCAGTTACCCACTCCATCGATAGAAAAAATATCACGATCAGGGAACCCTGAATCAGGATATGCAATTTTTCTTGAACACCCAAACGATTCCATTTGCTGGCAATACTTTTCAACATGTTCAATTTTCCCAATGTATTTTTAAGGAGTGGGCCAGCCCCACTGTCCCGATTATTTCAGCTGTAATAAATTATCCGAGATCAATCTGAAACAGATAACCAATTGATTAATATATAAAATATTATTTATCTCAAAGCAACTTAAACAGTTACAGCTTAATAAAATGCTCGCGGTAATGTTTTAATTCATCAATGGATTCATAGATATCTGCCAACGCTTCATGTTTTCCATGTTTTTTAACGCCTTTAGCCATATCCGGTTTCCAGCGCTTGGCCAACTCTTTAAGCGTACTGACATCCAAATTACGGTAGTGAAAATAATCTTCCAATGTGGGCATCCAACGCGCCATAAAGCGCCTATCCTGACAAATCGAATTGCCACACATCGGCGAAGTGCGCGTCGGCACGTATTCTTTCAGGAAGGCTAAAAACTGCGCTTCAACGTGAGCCTCATCAAATGTCGACGCCTTAATTCGCTCAATGAGTCCGGACTTGGCGTGCGTGGATTTATTCCAGTTATCCATGGCCTCCAGTATGCTGTCCGGCTGATGCACCACCAGCGTTTCGGCTTCTGCAATCGTATTGAGGCCATTGTCGGTGATAACCATTGCAACTTCGATGATCCGGTCGGTATCGGGGAGCAGTCCGGTCATTTCCATATCCAACCAGACTAAGTAATTTTGATTTTGTGCCATAATTCGTCCTGAACTTTTTCAACTTTCCAGCCCGTATTGTGTCACATCGGCCCCCCTTTTTGGCGAAAATGCCCGTTTCAACAACCTAATAAACAAATTCTCCTAAAATATTCCCTATACATACACCAATGACCCCGGACAACTTTACTACCCTCTTTATCTGCGCCCTGCTGAGTGCGATTTTCACCAAATTCTGGCTGGCTCGCCGCCAACTTGATCACGTCAAGATTCACCGCAACAAAGTCCCCGCACCGTTTGCCAACACAGTAGATTTGGCTGCCCATCAAAAAGCCGCCGATTACACCCGCGCCAAAGTTAGACTGTCCCTATTATCCATTGTATTTGAAGGGGTTTTACTGCTCGCATTCACCCTGGGCGGCGGTATTCAAACACTCAGCGACTGGTCGCTAGCAACCTTTGACAGCAACCTTACGCAAGGCATGAGCCTCATCGTTGCAGTTCTAGTCATTAGCTCAATTCTCGAAACGCCGTTTGGCCTATACAGCACCTTTGTTATAGAAGCACGCTTCGGCTTCAACAAAATGACGCTTAAATTATATGTATTGGACACGCTAAAAGGTCTGCTGCTGGGCGCCATCCTCGGCCTGCCGTTGCTCCTCGGCATTCTGTGGCTCATGGAAAAAATGGGCGGCTTTTGGTGGATTTACGTGTGGGGCGTTTGGGTCAGCTTCAATTCATTACTACTGTTCATTTACCCGACCTTTATCGCCCCCATTTTCAACAAATTTCTGCCGCTACAGGATGAAGCCCTTAAACAGCGCATTGACGCACTATTGCAGCGCTGCGGCTTTACCTCCAGCGGTCTATTCGTCATGGACGGCTCCAAGCGCAGCACCCATGGCAACGCCTACTTCACCGGCTTCGGCAAAACCAAGCGCATCGTCTTTTTTGACACCCTGCTGCAACGTTTAACCCCGGCAGAAATCGACGCGGTTTTGGCCCACGAACTGGGTCACTTCAAACATCGCCATGTGCTCAAGCGCATTGTGCTTACCTTCGCCATCAGCCTAGGATTCCTCTGGGTGTTGGCACAACTTATGCAGTCCGCCTGGTTTTATCAGGGACTGGGCGTGACTACCCAATCCACCGCCGCAGCTTTAATATTATTTTTCATGACATTACCGGTATTCACGTTTCTTTTCCAACCGCTCGCCTCCTTCTATTCGCGCAAACATGAATTTGAAGCCGATCACTACGCCGCCGCACAAACCGACGCCAATGATCTCAGCTCCGCGCTGGTAAAACTGTATCAGGACAATGCCAAGACCCTCACCCCCGATCCGCTATACGCCAGCTTTTACGAATCGCATCCGCCTGCGCTGGAACGCATTGCCCAACTAAAACAATAGACCGTCTAGCTCCCCCCATTTGGAGTGCGGTGGCACGACACCGCCCCTGACCGCTGCATATCGCTGTCCTATCCAATCTCCCCTTCGCGCAGTTAAAGTTTACGGGGCCGTGATGCCGCCATGTGTGCTTTACAGGTAATAGGTTAATCTGTTTGTGACATCCTTCTCTTCCCCTTCCCGACAGCTCCGACACCGACGAAGCGTGCCATTTTCATAGTACTTATTAACTGCATGTATAATTGCATATCTTGAATTAAGGTCATCAAACATCATGGAAGCCGAACAACTTAACGCACTCACCAATAAAATCCAGGACTTAAACACCCGCAACCTTGAACTTCGGAGGTATCTTTGACTACGATGGCAAGCAGGAACGTTTAGCCGAAGTTGTCGTCCTCGCCGAAGATCCGGCTATCTGGCAAGACAGCAAACGCTCCCAGGAATTGGGACGCGAGCGCAAAATTCTGGAAGGTGTAGTACTGAATCTGCAAAAAGTCAGCCAATCTCTCAGCGATGCGGGCGAATTACTGGAGATGGCGCTGGCGGAAAATGACGATGAGAGTTTGCATGGCATCGC
Source organism: Gallionellaceae bacterium (assembly GCA_041660815.1). GTDB lineage: Bacteria > Pseudomonadota > Gammaproteobacteria > Burkholderiales > Gallionellaceae > PALSA-1006. The sequence goes on from JBAZVN010000019.1 coordinate 18,724, forward strand.
GGATGACATCGCCCAAACCGAAAAACTGGTTGCCGATATGGAGTTCCGCCGCATGTTCTCCGGCGAACTGGATGCCAATAATTGCTTTCTGGATATTCAAGCCGGTTCAGGCGGCACCGAAGCGCAAGACTGGGGCGCCATGTTGCTACGCATGTATCTGCGCTACGCGGAGCGCAAAGGTTTTCAGATTGAAATTCTGGAACAATCGGATGGTGAAGTTGCCGGTATTAAAGGCGCTTCAATCAAGATTTCAGGGGACTATGCCTACGGTCACTTACGCACCGAAAGCGGCGTACACCGCTTGGTGCGCAAGTCTCCATTTGACTCGGGAAACCGCCGCCACACCTCTTTCTCCAGCGTGTTCGTGTACCCTGAAGTGGATGATTCTATTGAAGTTGATATCAATCCCGCAGATTTGCGCGTGGATACCTATCGCGCCTCTGGCGCCGGTGGCCAGCACATTAATAAAACTGATTCGGCGGTGCGCATTACCCATATCCCGACCAACATCGTGGTGCAGTGTCAAAGCGACCGTTCACAACACCGTAACCGCGCCGAAGCGATGGCCATGTTGAAATCGCGCTTGTACGAAGCCGAATTGCGCAAACGCCAATCCGAACAACAAGCGCTGGAAGATTCCAAGACCGATATCGGCTGGGGGCACCAAATCCGCTCGTACGTCTTGGATCAATCTCGCATCAAAGATTTGCGCACCAACTTTGAAGTGGGTAACACCCAAGCCGTGCTGGATGGCGATCTGGATGACTTTATTTCTGCAAGTTTGAAGCAAGGGGTTTAAGCCGGGGATAGCACACGCGGGCATGATCCGCCCGCAAATTTCCTCTTACACGTTTTTTAGTTGATCGGCAAAACATTAATATGCAACTGACCGAGCAAATAGGCAGTCTGGCCGCCCTCCTAACCACTGCCTCCTTCATTCCGCAGGTGTGGCAAATTTTTCGCTCGCATCACACCAAAGATATCTCGCTGGGCATGTACATCGCCTTCACCGCCGGCGTGGCATTATGGCTGGTGTACGGAGTTTTGCTGGTTTCATGGCCTATCATTATCGCCAACAGCATTACCCTGTGCCTGGCCGGATCAGTGCTCATCATGAAAATCCGTTTCGGGTAACTGCGCTTGCCCCCATCGGAATAGGATTTGACAAACGATCAAGCCGTGCGCAATGATCAAGCACATCAACTGAACGCCGCCGGGAGCGACAGCAATTAAGTTATTCAACTAGTTAGTGAAATGGTAAAAGAAAACATGCCTAAGCACGACGAAGAAACCGCACTGGGAAGTGCCGAACATTACAGGCTACTGACCGAAAAATTACCGTTTCCCATGCTTATTCATGTGGCGGGTATTCTCAAATATTTGAACAAAGAATGCGTGCAACTTTTGGGCGGAAAAAGCGCCGAAGAGTTCATCGACACCTCGATTTTGGAAGTAATTCATCCGGATTATCAGGCGGTGGCAATGCAGCGTGTACAGCGTATTTTACAGGGAGAGGAAAACGTCGAATCCGTCGAACTCAAACTGATCCGCAAAGATGGCAGCGAGACCTGGATCGAAACCACCGGCATCGCAATCCCGTTCGCCGGAGCTCAGGCCATTTATGTCGTGGGTAAGAACATCGCAGACCGCAAGCATGCCGAAACAGTCTTGCTGGAAAGCCGGGAAATGTTGCAAATGACCCTGCGCTATGCGCCAGACGCCGTATTTATTTGCGACCAAAATGGACACATCAACTACGTTAACGAAAATGCGGTTGCATTACTGGGTTATAGCCGCGATGAATTGTGCTCGCTGACAGTATTTGACCTGTCCCCGACGGAATGGCGCGAGTCTTACCGCAAGGGCGCCAAGCAGATAACCGCCGCCAATGAGCGTCATGTCATGGAAATCAGACTACTGCACAAAGATGGCCATAAAATCCCTTTGGAATTAAATGCTGCACTGTTGCCCAATGGGCAAATATACGGTTCCTGCCGGGATATTTCCGAACGTAAACAGATGGAAAAGGAGTTGCGCATTGCCGCGACTGCTTTTGAAACTCAGGAAGGGATTCTGGTCACCAACGCGGACAGTATTATTGTCAAAATAAATCAGGCATTTACAAGGATCACCGGCTACCGCGCCGAAGAAGTTTTAGGCAATACACCCGCGTTATTAAAATCGGGGCAGCAAAGTCCCGCGTTTTACCAGACGATGTGGGAAACCCTGAATCGGGAGCATTTCTGGGAGGGGGAAATTGTCAACCGGCGCAAGGACGGTTCCCTGTACCCCGAGCGCTTGGGCATCACTGCGATTACCAACAAAGCCAATAAAATTGTAAATTATGTAGCCACCTTTACCGATATTTCCCGGCAGAAAAAAGCCGAGGAAGAAATCTTAAATCTGGCCTATTACGACCCGCTTACCCAGCTTCCTAATCGCCGTTTGCTGTTCGACCGCTTGCATCACTCGATGGCGGCAAGCTCGCGCCACAATCAGCACGGCGCGGTGATTTTTATTGATCTGGACTATTTTAAAATCCTCAACGACACCAAGGGTCACGAAATGGGCGACCTCATGCTGATCGAAGTGGCCGAGCGCCTGCAGCATTGTGTGCGTGAATTGGATACCGTTTCCCGCCTGGGGGGCGACGAATTTGTAGTCATGCTGGAAACACTCAGTACCAATATTGCGGAAGCATCCTCCCAAGCCGAGCATATTGCCCAAAAAATTCGTAGCGCGCTGAGCGTGCCATATGTATTGCACGATCAGGAATTTCACTCCACTCCCAGCATTGGCGTTGCGCTATTTCAAGGGCACAATGAAAGCATTGCCGACTTGATCAAACACGCCGATATTGCCATGTATCAGGCCAAGGCGGCCGGTCGAAATGCCGTGCGGTTTTACGACGCAGCCATGCAAACCAAGTTAGAGGCGCGCATGGATATGGAAAGGGATCTTCGTAAGGCATTGAATTTAAATCAATTTTTACTGCACTATCAAATTCAGGTGGATGGCCGCCATAACATCATCGGAGTTGAAGCTCTGCTGCGGTGGAATCATCCAGAACGCGGCACCATCTCCCCCGCCATTTTTATCCCCCTGGCAGAAGAAACCGGCTTAATTTTACAAATCGGCGAGTGGGTTTTGCAAACCGCGTGTTCACAAATTAAAGCGTGGTCAAACCTGCCCTTTACCCAAAAACTACAGATCGCCGTCAATGTCAGTTCGGTACAATTTTCACAGGATAATTTTGTCGCGCAAATTGAGCGCGTGCTTAATACTTCGGGCATTGATCCCGGCTGTTTAAAACTCGAATTAACCGAAAGCATGATGCTGGAAAACATCGAATCAATTATCAGCAAAATGTATCAACTCAAACTGCTGGGCGTGGGATTTTCCATGGATGATTTTGGTACCGGTTTTTCATCGCTTTCCTATTTAAAAAGACTGCCGCTCGACCAGTTAAAAATTGATCAATCCTTTGTACGTGACCTGGTGGCGGATCACAATGACAAGGCTATCGTGCAGGCCATCATCACCATGGGTGAAGCCTTTGGCTTAAACATCATCGCGGAAGGAGTTGAAACCGAAGCTCAGCGCGATCAATTAACCCATAACGGCTGCTACACTTTTCAGGGCTACTTATTCGGCAAGCCGATGCCGATCGAACAGCTAAATGCCATTTTGCAGGAGGAAAGTCATGCGTAAATACATAACGGGAGCACTCCTGAAACCATCGACGATTTTATCGCCTCATTTTTTGGAAAAGATTCAATCAAAACTCAACCGCCTTGGATTCCCCAATCAAAACGCCACGCCGGATACAATAGAAAAAATCTGCCCGCAAATTCCAATCCTCTATTTTAAGGGCAATCTTGTGAATTTTACGGGGACTTTTACAATAAATACAACACATTAGAGGTTGCGCCATGAAAACAGCAAATCCAATCCTCAAGCTGTCGCTTATCTTCGCCGCGCTCGCAGCAACGTTTAGCTGCGCGGTACAAGCCGGCGAAACAAAAGATTTCGAGTTCTCCGGCTACACACGCGGTGGCGCATATACCAGCCCGGCGGGCACCCCGCGTGGCGGCTATACACTGGGTGGCGATATGCAAAAATTTCGCCTTGGCAACGAAGGCGATAACGGCATTGAAGTGGGACTGGGTAAAACTTTCAACATGGAAGACGGTAGCAAGTGGAACGTGATGTTCATGCCCGCCGTGTGGGGAGGCAAATATGGCGCGGCCCAAGCTTATGCGGCGATCACGGGACTGGATTTTGCTCCCGAAGCTGTGTTTTGGGGCGGACAACGCCGCTTGCGTATTCAGGACGTGCACATCGTTGATCACTTTTTCATGGACTACGGTGAGAATACCGGCGCGGGTATGACGGATTACAATCTGGGCTTTGCCAAGCTGGGCGTGGGTGCATTTAATTCAGCCAATTTTGACAACAGCACCAACCCCAACAATGCGCTGCGTTTCAATGTCGATCTATCCGATATCAAGACCAGTGCAAAAGGCACACTGCGCCTTCTGGCCACGCTTGCATCAGGCAACTTTCAACTGGCAACACCCGGTGCCGGTTTGTCGCTGCTGCATAACCAGGATGACTTTCTCTTCGACGGCCTGAACAATACCGTGTTCGTGCAAAGCGCATCCGGCCACGTCGCATTGAGCGGCAAATTTCTGGGCTTGGGCGATGCAGCAACGGGCAGTACTGAACAACCCGGTGCACAGAGTATGCGACTCGGTGATGCGATTAACTGGCAAAGCGGAGCGTTCGGCGGGCAAGCGTTGATTGCTTACCAAACGGCCAAAGTAGACGGGGGGGTTGATGACGGAAAAACCACCACGGACTTTTCGTTGGGCGGGCGTGTGTCCTACGCGTTTACCCGCAACTTTAAAATACTCGGTGAGGCAGCAACGACAACACGCGATGTTAGCCAACAAGCACAGCAACAATTGCACAAATTTACCCTAGCCCCGACGTTGACACTGACCCCGGATTTCTGGTCTCGTCCCGAGCTGCGCCTCTACGTCACCTATGCCAGTTGGAATGATGCGGCGGCGCTTGCCAATACCACTGGATTCGGCGCGGGCGGACGCACCTCAAGCGTGTTGACAGGCGCGCAAATGGAAGTCTGGTGGTAACATTTTGCAGTAAAATATTATCAAAATAAAACAATAGGTTCTCAGAACCAACACCAAAGGAGAGAGAAATCATGAATACATTCAAAATGCTGGGGATGGTTTTTCTGACACTGTGTTTACCCCTGTCAGCTGGGGCGGCAGAGACGAAGAAGATCATTGCATTTGCCCAGGATACAATGAGCAATGACTTCCGCAAAGCGCAGGTAAATGAGGTGCGCGATGAAGCAGCCAAGTATCCTCAGCTATCGTTTATTTATTCCGATGCGCAAGGTCAAACCTCCCTGCTAATCCGGCAAATTGAGCAATTCATCGAACAGAAAGTGGATTTAATCATCCTCGGCACCAACGATGAAAAAACCGTCGTGCCGGTTGTCGCCAAAGCCTACAAATCCGGCATCCCGGTTATCGTGTTGGATCGCGGTATTAATGGCAGTAATTTCACCACCTTCATCAATTCCGACAATATTAAAATTGGCGCGCTAGGTGCGGAATACATTGCACAACAACTGAAAGGTGAGGGGCTGGTTTTGCTTTTTGAGGGCCTGCAAAAAGCCGATGTGACGCAGCTGCGCAGCAAAGGTTTTTTGGATGAAATTGCCAAACACAATGGGATCAAAGTGATCAAACGCACCGGCAATTATTTGCGTAAAGACGCCATCGTGGAGATGGAAAAACTGGTCGTCGACGGTATCCGTGTGGATGCAATTTTTTCAGAAAGTGACAGCATGTTGAGCGGGGTGCGCATGGTATTGGGCAAAAATAAAATAGATCCGGCTTCCATCGTGATGGTGGGATGTGACTACACCAGTGAAGCGCGCGACGCAATCCGTGCCGGCACGCAAAGCGGCTCGGTGCTGTTCCCGCTGGGAGGGAAAAAGTCGATAGAAATTGCGCTGAAAATTTTTGCCAAAAAATCTGTTCCAAAACATATCTATAATCCGGTAAAGTTGATCACTCGGGAGAACGTCGAACAGGTCATGCCAATTTTTTAAGCCACACAAGCTTACCCCCAACAGCATTCGCACAATACATTGATTATATTGAGTATTTTAAAATCAAAATTTAGCCTAATGACCAAACTTTCCGTATTGGTCATGTTCGCCGTGCTACTGGCATTAACGGTACTTGGGTTTTATTTTGACAATTTTCTTAAAGAGCGTTTTCTGGACGATACCCAGCAGCGCATGCAACGCGGCTTTCAACGTCTGGCAATTAATCTGGGCGACATCGAGCAAGAACTGCGTGACGGAATCTCATTCATTAAAACCGATGAAAAATTTATCGCCTCCATCGATCTCATCAACAATTATCAGGATAAAAATAACTACAACACTTTTTTGATCGACGAGGAAAAAAAGGCGATAGCCGCCGAATTGCTGAGTCGCGTAAAACTATCCTTCAATAGCGACATTGCCCTGTATGACCACAATGGCGAGCTGATTGCCTTTGCCGCAAAAGAGGACGGCTTATATCAGCTTAGTTTTATTTCTTTTGCGGGCGGCGAACGCAAAATATACCGGCGTCTGGAACAGAATGAGGTGTATAGCCAGGCACCTCTCCCCGGCCTTGAGGGCAACATCAGCATCCTGCACAAAGACTATTACACCTCCAATCAAATGCTACAGGGTAGCGTGATTACCTATCACCAGCTGGGCGATGACTTGGTCATCAAATCTCACCAAAGTATATTTCACGGCGGGTCGGGGAAAATTATTGCGCATATTGAGATGTCGAATATTCTCGACCGGAGTTATTTTCAGCAATTGTCAAAAAATATCGATCTGGACATTCGCCCCACTTTCGATAGGAAACTTGAGAGGCAGGCCAACGTTTTACCCGGAAATTTACGGGTACCGCAACTCGACATCAAACAAAGCGAGGAAGAGTATTTCGGTATATTGAAAAAAGAAATCACCGCCGGCCAGACCTACTTTATTGCACGCCTGAATAAACAAACACTCAATACCGTACTAAATGAAAGTCGCGAAAAATTTCTGTTACTGTTAATTCTGGTGGCCGCTTCCACTTTGGTGCTGATGCGCTTTGTAATCAAACATAATATTCAGCGTCCGCTAACAGCCCTGATGGCGCAGATTAGGAAAATTGAAAATCGCGATTATTCGATCTCCGACATGGTGAACACCGGGGACGAGCTGCAGAAAATTTCCCAGAACGTAAACCAATTGGCTTCAGCGGTACAAGAGCGCGAGAACCTGTTGCAGCAATCGAAAAATGAACAGGAGTATCTCTCCAAACACGATGCGCTCACCGATTTGCCCAACCGCCGTTATTTTGCCCAGCGTTTGGGGCAGGCGCTGGAGGCGGCGAGACGCAATCGCTCGCAACTGGCCATTTTGTTTCTCGACCTTGATCAATTTAAAGTCATTAACGATACCCTGGGACACGATGTCGGCGATGAGCTGCTGATTCAGGTGGCCCAGCGTCTGCTTCCGCACAACAGCACGACCCATGCCCTGGCGCGCATTGGCGGGGATGAATTCAATATTCTGATTGAGGGCGTGCGCGACATCACCGTGTTGCGCAACGAAGTTGAACAATATCTGGCGCTATTTCAAAGCCCGTTTATTTGCAGCGGACTGGAGTTGAGCATCTCTGCCAGTATCGGCGTTGCGCTGTACCCCAAAGACGGCGAGGACAGTGTCACGCTCATTAAACACGCCGACCTCGCCATGTATAAATCCAAGGACAAGGGGCGCAACAACTACAGTTTCTATTCGGATGATTTGGCGGAATACATCCAGAAGCGCGCCCGCATGACGCAAGCGTTAAAGCAGGCAATTGACGTGGGGAACCAGTTCCAACTTTATTACCAGCCTAAAATTTCACTGGCCACCGGTTATATTCATTCGGTGGAAGCACTTATTCGCTGGCACGCACCGGAACTTGGCAATATCCCACCCGCTCAATTCATCCCTCTGGCGGAAGAAACCGGGTTGATTGTACCGATCGGACAGTGGGTATTGCAGCAGGGCTGTCGCGATTTCGTACAATTGCAAACCGAGGGCTACCTGCTAAACCACGTCAGCATTAATCTTTCCAATGTGCAGCTGCGCAACGATGACATGATGAGCGTGCTTAATCATGCCATCGCGCTTAGCGGGATTTCCCCGGATCAGCTCGAACTGGAAATCACCGAAAGCTATATTGCGAATGATGTAAATCACGCGATTCAAGTACTGCAAACATTTCGCGATATGGGTATCGGCTTGGCAATTGATGATTTCGGCACCGGCTATTCATCCATGAGCTATCTGAATAAACTGCCCGTCACGCGCATCAAAATCGACAAATCTTTCGTCGACGGATTACCGCACGATAAAGATAGCGTCGCCCTTACCCGTGCCGTTATTGCACTGGCAAAAAACTTTAAACTGGCCATCACGGCGGAAGGTGTAGAGAAAGAGGATCAGTTACAGTTTCTGACACAGGAAAAATGCGATGAAATTCAAGGATATTACTTCTCCAAACCGCTGCCACTGGAAGAGCTAAAAGCGTTCTATCTGGCTTCCACGGGTAAGAAACAAAACAGCAACGTGTACACCCTACCTTTAGCGCAGCAAAATATTTAACGCCCTTCAATCTCCCCCGCATTTGGCTGTAAAAATCCCCGGTGTCTGGCGTAAAATACGCGTTTTCTTTTTTGGCAGATATCATGACAGTTCGCACCCGCTTCGCTCCCAGTCCCACCGGTTACCTGCATATCGGAGGCGCCCGTACCGCACTTTTTTCCTGGGCGTATGCGCGCAAACATAAAGGGACTTTTATATTGCGCGTTGAAGATACCGATGTGGAGCGTTCCACCCCGGAAGCTGTTCAGGCTATTTTGGCTGGCATGAACTGGCTTAATCTGGGCTACGACGAAGGCCCGTTTTATCAAATGCAACGCATGCCGCGCTATAAAGACGTCATCGCACAGATGATTGCCTCTGGTCAAGCCTATTACTGCTACACCTCTCCTGCAGAACTGGATATCCTGCGCGAAGCGCAACGCGCCAACGGTGAAAAACCCCGCTATGACGGTCGCTGGAGACCGGAAGCCGGCAAAACAATGCCCGCCATCCCCGCAGGAATTCAACCCGTGGTGAGATTTAAAAATCCAACCGACGGTGTGGTTTCCTGGAAAGATATGGTGAAAGGCGAGATAGAATTCCAAAATAGCGAATTGGACGATCTGATCATCGCGCGTGCGGATGGCACACCGACTTACAATTTCTGTGTGGTTGTGGACGATTGGGATATGGGCATTACCCAGGTGATTCGCGGCGACGATCACGTGAACAATACCCCGCGTCAAATTAACATTCTAAAAGCCCTGAATGCCACCGTACCGAACTATGCGCACCTTTCCATGATTCTGGGCGACGATGGACAAAAACTGTCCAAACGCCACGGAGCAGTAAGCGTAATGCAATATGACGAAGACGGCTATTTACCCGAAGCCGTTATCAATTATTTGGCACGCTTGGGCTGGTCGCACGGCGATGATGAAGTGTTTTCAGTGGCGCAATTCTGCGAATGGTTCGATCTCGACCACATCACGCCATCCTCCGCGCAGTTCAATACCGAAAAATTAAATTGGCTGAACAATCATTATCTAAAAGCCACCGACAATACGCGCTTGGCTGAACTGGTTCTGCCGCGCTTGCAGGCACGCAAGATCAGCATCAGTGACACACCGGCTTTAGACGCAATTGTTGGCTTGTATAAAGAGCGCGTCTCCACCCTGAACGAATTGGCCGATGCGGCAGAGGTCTTCTACATTGATTTGCACCCCGAACAAACTTTGCTTGATGCGCATTTGTCTGCGGAAGCGGTGCCCGCGCTGCACGAATTTGCTGAACGCCTCAAAGAAATTAATTGGGAGTCGGCAGCAGTTGCCGCTTTAATCAAAGAGTTGCTTGGCAAACACGGCTTGAAAATGCCCAAAATTGCGATGCCCCTGCGCGTAATGTTGGTGGGACAAACACAGGCACCGTCAGTGGATGCATTGGTTATTTTGTTTACCCGCGAACAGGTTCTCGCGCGCATACAAAAATATTTGTAAATAAATTTAACAAACACACTTTACAAGGTGGGGATCGATCTCTATAATGCGCCCTCTTTTCGGGGGTATAGCTCAGCTGGGAGAGCGCTTGCATGGCATGCAAGAGGTCAGCGGTTCGATCCCGCTTATCTCCACCAACGAAAATGTAGTTAGCAGCAACGTAGCACAAAGCCCTTTAGTCCCCATCGTCTAGAGGCCTAGGACACCGCCCTTTCACGGCGATAACACGAGTTCGAATCTCGTTGGGGACGCCACTAATTCCCGACTTTTGACTGGAATTTTGTAGTAAATACAACAGTCTAGAGTCGCAAAATCAAGGCTAATTCGGTCAATTAAACCGCGTAATATTTCCTTGGTATCGTTACGATCCGCTTCATCGATCCCTTCGGCGAAGTTACCCAATATTGATCGTACGTCTTTTTCTTCTATTTTCCTTATTGCCAATGCTTGCTCGGCAGCGATTGCAGCAGCTTCAATTTTATTCTGAATAGCGGATCGCTCCTGCTCTAAAGATTCAATTTTGCGAAGAAGCGACGCGGTGGCTGAAGTTTCAGCAAGCAAATCTGAAAGTTTTTCAATTTTGCTATCAATGGCACGAATTTCTTTTTCTGCAATTTCAAGTTCAGCGCCATCGCTTGGTTTACTTGCAACATTGTGCGCAGCTCTAATCAAGGCCTTAATGAAAGCATCGGATTGCAAATCGCCAGCGACTTGACGCAGGATGGCACCATCCACACGGGACGCTTTAACACTTTTTGCGCCGACACGATAATACTCACCATCACCATGAAGAAGAGCATCACCGCTCTTCGACATAAGCATTCCGGTTAATAAATGCTTACCGGAAGTTCTATAGGTTTTGATTCTGCCGACTTCAAGCCGCTTTAAAATGGCCTCGGCTTCTTCTTCGGTAATCAGTGCCGGATGAGTATCTCGCTGTATTAACCATTCAGAACGTGGACGCCGCTTAATGCCTCCTTTGTAACCATCCTCGGTTTTTTCATTGTGAACATTCCACACCGTATGACCCGCATAAGTAAGTGCATTCCATTCGATGCCATTCAAACTTGTGCGTGAAATTTCAAGGCCTAATTTTTCAGCCAAATGTGTGCCCGTTAAACCTTGGGCACGACCTTTCAGATACGCAGCCATTTTTGGTGCGCTAACGTCTAAAATCAGCTTGGATTTTGTAACCGGCACACCGTCTCTTATTGCGCCCGTTTTAATATATTCAAGCTGATAGCCGAAAGGTGCCCGACCACCAGCCCGAAAACCTTGCCGGACATTTTCCGCCATCCCTGCAAGGCCTTTTTCCTTCGACATAAAACTGTGAACTTGATCCATGGCATGCAGAACAGCCGGAAGAATAATGCCCGTTACGCCATCTAATTCCGGTGTTTTTGCAAATACAACTTCGACATCGCGCTTTTTACATTCGTGCATAAAGCTATGTGCGATATATTGGTTTCGCGCCAGCCGGGAGGTATCAACCATCATTACCACGCACCAAGTGCGGCTTTTTTCGTTGATTTGCCGAATTAAACTTTGGAAGCCGGGCCGATTTGCATCTTTACCGCTTTCCACCGCATCAGTGAACTCTTCGGCAATAATCAGATTACGCGACTTTGCCAGCTCTTGAAGTTCTCGCCGCTGTGCGTCGATTGACACATCCGTTCGATCCTTGCTGCTGCGGAGATACAGAGCGCACTTGCGATTTTTTTGTTTGTTCTCGTTCATATATTTTCACCAATAGTGGAGAAAGAAGATCAGCCGAATTTGCGATGTCCGGCATTCCTATTGAGATTACTTTGATACTTGAGATTTCATTTTTTTTCACTGAAGACACTCCACGCCAGCATCTTTCTGATGCTGGTTGTGGGAGTGGTTGGCCTGTTGGAGTCAGCCGTTGTCGGAATACATCTAAACGCATTGACCTGATTATTCAGGCCGATACTCGCCATACTCCCTAGCGCGACAACCTCACCAGTTGATGTCGCACTCCTGCTCCTATTCCCTGTTAAGGGCAACCTTGCGATTTCGCTGCCATAAACTTCTGGCAGCGCGAGGATATTTTCCGTTGCGCTAATCCTCGGCCTTCAGTTTGCGCATGTTAATGCTAAGGTGATCTACATTTTCGCGCAACAATTTTCTGCAGTTTTTTAAAATAAACATCTTCAGAAACAATGTATTGGCAATTATTTCGCCAAACAGTATTTAATCCGGTATTCAGAAATCGCCTTTTAAATCGATTAGCCCAAGTAACAACACCCATGGAAACAAAATAATCGTTTTAACGGGCGATTTCTGAACATGTTTTTTAACAATTCATCCTCCATGGCAACAAATCCAGAAAATGCAGGCGGACTTGCCGAGCACAGTTGACGCAGTCCGGATAAATCAGACTGCAGTATTTTTAACCGGCACAACAGCGTTGCTCTTGTGCAAGGCAGGGACACAGACTGGCGTTGCCAGACTGTGATGATCATCTTCTAGCGCCATGAATTTGATTGCGCAACTGTCGCGATTTCTAACGCCAGCAAAATCAACATCAACTGCACATTTGTTCCGGCATAGCCGTTTTTTATTTCATCGAATCCTGAACGATGAAATAAAGAAACCCCGGCTTGCCGGGGTTTCTTTTGACACCTGATTCGGTTCGATCATCCTTGTCAAATTCCTTCGGAATTCGACGAGGATGATCGAGATTGTTGATGGTATTAGCCAAAACAATTTTGAGATTTGAATAGCACTTCTATTCAAATCGTTCCCTTAATATCGAAGGGAAATTCCGAGTGTTGCCGCTCTTTACTGGTTCATGGCATGCATACGTAATTCGCCTTCTTCATTTTCGAGGATCAATTCTTGTTGCTGTTTTACGAAATCGGCAAACAACTGGTTTTCATCTTGGCAATATTCTATACCCCAGGAACTGCTGGTCATGTAGTGCGCGTCATCAACCGAATCTGATTCTACGAATTCACGGCTCAAGATTTCATCGCCATCACAGAATAAACGTGCGACAACCTTATACGCTTCACCAGATTGCCTAATTTCCTGACTTTCCCAGTGGAGTCGGTGGAAATGACGTGCTTGCTGAGAATGGAGGGCTGTTGAAATATCTGCCGCGATCAGATTCACCTGTGGCAGATTAATTAACTCAAAGCGGGTTGCCTGCATATTCAAAAATGCCAAATGAGATGTAAAGTGACATCGGATTAGCTTGATATGGGCTGTAGCTGAGTTGCTGCAATACGGACGCAGACTGTTGAGTTGCCGCAACTCATGGTCGACTCCACCGCACATGGCGGGAGGGTAGGGATATGCCAAAAAGCATTCCAGCCCGGTGGCAGCCAACCCACTGATCTCAATACTTTGCTGCCTCAGATTGGGCCCCGACTTTCGGCTGAATTCTTGTTCCAGTGGATAGCGTGTCTCCTCGTCAATGACGATATTTCCATCTGGAATCTTGCCAGTTTTTCCGCGATGACGGATAGCTGATTCAGTCTCGAATCCACAACCTAGCCAGCAAGACAGATAGCCCAGCACTTGAATAGCCAGCGCATCGTGCCTCCAACTCTGAGGAATGATGACATCTTTGCCCGACTTGCCATCGACGCGAATTGCACCAGATGCCTTTAACCGCAAAAAGAAGCCAGCATTTCCATGTAGTCGATCCCGATAGATTTCTCCCCGTGCAGCCAGTCGGCGACCAACCTGCCCGACCATATAGAGACTCATTCCGCAAATTACAGCGGCTTCTATTTCGCGCACCCAGCCTTGCGTTTTGATACAGTCCAGCAGGCGCAGCTCGTTCAGCAATCCGAGCTCTTGCCCGTTTTGTTTTCCGGCTGCATGGCCATTTTCTGCTGGGGAATTAGTGTTTCCCATAATGCTTCCTTTCAGCATGCGGGCACATGCCCGCACACAGAAATAAATCTCGCGGAAAACATCGGGCAGGAAGATTTACCTCAACATTCACCGCCACGCCCACCGCAATAACTCACTGTCGTGAGTTATTGCGGTGGGCATACCAAGAAACGTACCCAGCCCACTGGGTACGTTTCTTGAATGTATGCTAAGGGAATGAATGTTGATGTGATGCGGTAAATGGAGAATTTGTCTTGAAATCCATAGGACGGGGCTGGGAAACGCCCCTTTCGCCTGGGGGCGAACCTATGGCAAGTCAAAGGCGCGCACTTCCCCGGTCTTCGACCCGCCTTACGGCGACCTGTTTCACAGGCGGGCAAACCCTTTTTCGATGTTCGCTTTGATTGCCTCCGGCAATCAAAGCTCCACCCTGTCGGGCACGTTGCCGTGTCGAAAAATGCTTTGCCCGCCTGCGCCACAAATCGGCTTGGGGGAAGTGCGGGGCTCCGCCCCCGAACACCTATCGGCCGCTGGGGCGGCCTGAAATCCACGCTACCGCATGGATTTCCACGGTGTCGGCTCCCTGGTACTGCATTCGCACTGGACGTGCTCACCCAGCAATCGCGCTTGATGGCGCTCACAATATCGTGAAAATTGTTGGTTGCTTTATTGAACTAGAAAGGTTTGTAACAATTAGTTTGTTAGAAAAAGAGCCCGCCTAATTGGGCGGGCTCTTTTTCTAACGCACAGTGAATCAATTCAGAAGTTTACTAATTGACTGAATGTAACCATTCATTTTCTCGTTAAATTCAGTAGCTCCATGAAAATCTGGCCCACCAAGCGCATCGGTTGCATATGAAACTCGAACAGGATATCTTACGATATGAATTTCGATTGCTTGCGTTAGTATGCTTTGAGCACGAACAGCAGACATGGAATCAGTAAAGGATCGAGCCAAGAAGTCTGGAGTTGCCAGGAGCCTTCCAATGATTGCCCCGAGGAGTTCTTCAATGTTTGCCCATTCAACAACTGCTTTGCCAAGCGCGGCATATTGCTCTTCCGTGAGTTCGGCGTACTGCGATGAGTGATTTAATGGCATGTAATTTCTCTGTGAAATTATCGTGACTATGTTAAGGGCATATTTTATGCCAGCTTTCCGCACCATGCTGCTACGGAAAAATTAGCCTGATGTTCGTATGCCGCGAGTTGTTAATACGTGAAAGTCAACGCTGTGTACTAGCAGATAGATCAGGTTTCATGGGAGGTATTTTACTCACATCCGTCATTTTATAATCCGCTAAAATGCAAGCAGCTTCGCGCATCCTGTGCTCGATTTTGTATTACGCTGAAAATTTGAAAGTGATAGATATTTTGCATTTCCCATTAAAATTCAACAGAATCACGGCACGCAAGGTTCCGCATTTCCAACTTTTATTCAAACGTAAACCAGCATAATGCCCGCTACATTTTCCGATTTTTACGCAAATCTCGACCCCGATCCGCTCAAGCGCGGTAAGCAGTTCGAGCACTTCGTTAAATGGTTTTTGCAGAACGATCCAGAGTGGCAAACCCAAGTAGATCAAGTGTGGCTATGGGACGAATGGCCGCAACGCTGGGGTGCGGATTGCGGCGTAGATTTGGTATTTCGCCACAAGAACGGCGACCATTGGGCTGTGCAAGCCAAGTGCTATTCGCCCGACTACGACATCACCAAACACGATGTCGACAAATTCCTCAGCGAATCGAACAGGCCGCTTATCCAGCACCGCCTGCTGATCGCCACCACCGACCGAATCGGCAACAATTCCAAGCAAGTCTGTGATGCCCAAGACAAACCCGTCATCCGTTTCCTGCTGTCCGATTTTGAGAAATCCGCGCTCGAATATCCGGCAACCTTCAACGAACTCCCGCAAGCCAAACGCAAACCTCGCCCCGAGCCGCGCGAGCACCAACTTGAAGCCAGAGCCGGCGTAGTACAAGGGCTACAAACCGCCGACCGGGGTCAGCTCATCATGGCCTGCGGCACCGGCAAAACCTACGTCACGCTGTGGATCAAAGAAGCGCTCAATGCGCAACGCACCTTGGTTTTAGTACCCTCTTTAGGCTTGCTCTCGCAACTACTGCGCGAATGGACTTTTGCTGCCACTACCCCGTTTGAGGTGCTGTGCGTCTGTTCCGATCAGACCGTCGGCAGCAAAGGAAATGATGAATCAATTCATAGTGTTGCAGAATTAGCTTTCCCCGTCACCTCGGACACCGAAGAGGTCAAACGTTTTCTCAGTGGTGCGGGCAACCGCGTCGTGTTCTCCACCTACCAATCCTCGCTGGTGGTTGCCGCCGCCCAAGCCGATGTCAGCATTCCGGCCTTCGACCTTGCCGTAGCGGACGAAGCTCACCGTTGCGCGGGCAAGGTCGGCAGCGACTTCACCGCCATTCTCGACAACGCGCAGATACGCACAGCAAAGCGCCTATTCGCCACCGCCACCCCGCGCACCTATTCCAGCACCGTCCATAAAGCCGCCGAAGATCGCGGTGTCGAAGTTGTCGGCATGGACAACGCCGCCCTGTTTGGCGAAGTGCTGTATGCCCTGCCGTTCGGCAAAGCCATAGCACGCAAACTGCTCACCGATTACCGCGTCGTCATCATCGGCGTGGACGACCCCACCATCGCGCAGTGGATCGCCAACCGCGAATTGGTCAGCACCGGCACAGGCATCGAAACCGACAGCGAATCCCTAGCCGCCCAAATCGGCCTCCTCAAAGCCATCAAAGACTACGACCTAAAACGTATCATCAGCTTCCACAGCCGCGTCAAACGCGCCGAAGACTTCACCACCGACATGCAAAACACCATGCAGTGGATCAGCGACGAACACCGCCCCAGCGGAATCCTGCGCACCGACTTCGTCTCCGGCAACATGCCCGCCAACAAACGCAAGATCAAACTTGACCAACTCAAAGCATTGAGCGCAGACGAGCGTGGTGTACTGAGCAACGCACGCTGCCTTTCCGAAGGCGTGGACGTGCCCTCGCTCGACGGCGTGGCGTTTATTGATCCGCGCAGCAGCCAGGTGGACATCATCCAGGCCGTGGGGCGCGCCATTCGCCTGAGTGCGGATAAGAAGATTGGCACGATTGTTTTGCCGGTGTTTATAGCCGCCGGGGAAAATGCGGAAGACACGATAGAGGCCAGCCACTTCAAGCCGATTTGGGAGGTTTTAGATGCGTTGAAAGCGCACGATGATGTGCTGGCTTTTGAACTGGATCAGATTAGAACTGAGATGGGGAGGAAGCCGGGGACGGGTGTCAGTGCGGATGGGCTACGCAAAATTTCCATTGATTTGCCTTCCACGGTGGATGCCAGTTTTGGAAGCGCACTGCGCACTTATCTGGTTGAGCAAGTCACGGCATCTTGGAACTTCTGGTTTGGATTGTTGGAGAAATTCGTGGAGAGGGAGAGGCATGCCAACATTCATCAAGATTACAAAACGACCGAGGGATATAAGCTCGGTAGCTGGGTAAGTAATCAACGGTCATTAAAAGACACTCTGTCGCTAGAGCGCAAAACACAATTGGAAGCATTGCCCAGTTGGAGTTGGAATTGTTTCACAGATAAATGGGAAGAAGGCTTCCGCTATCTTAAGGAGTTTGTGGCGCGAGAAGGGAATGCTAATGTTCCTTCGCCACATAAAACAGAAGATGGATATCGAGTTGGCAGTTGGGTAAGTAAGCAACGAGCAACAAAAAACGACCTGTCGCTAGAGCGAAAAGCACAATTTGAAGCTTTGCCCGGTTGGAGTTGGGATCTATTATCAGACAGATGGGAAAAAGGTTTTTCTTATCTAAAAGAATTTGCTAACAGTGAGGGGCACGCCAATGTGCCTGCGGTATGCATTACAGCAGATGGCTATCTACTCGGGAGCTGGCTGAGCAACCAGCGAAGCAAAAGTGAAAAAATATCACCGGACAGAAAGGCACGGCTGGAAGCTTTGCCCGGCTGGAGTTGGAGTCCTCTGGCAGATTTTTGGGAAGAAGGATTTGCCCACCTTAAAAAGTTTGTAGATCGCGAAGGTCACGCTAGAGTTCATAAAGATTTCAAAACCGCAGATGGATATCGACTTGGCCAGTGGGTGGTAGCTCGGCGTCAAGGAAAAGATGTTTTATCGTCTGGGAATAAGGCGCAACTAGAAGCATTACCAGGCTGGAGTTGGGGTGTTCACTCGGATAGATGGGAAGAGGGGTTCCGGTGTCTCAAAGAATTTGCAAGCCGTGAGGGGCATGTGAATTTAATTCAAGACTACAAAACGTCCGATGGTTACGACCTGAATAGCTGGGTACGAAATCAACGCACCGCAAAAAATACGCTTCCGGCGGAACGAAAAGAACGGCTGGAAGCATTACCGGGTTGGAGTTGGAATACTTTTGAGGATGCTTGGGAAGAGGGGTTTCGTTATCTCAAGGAGTTTACGGAGCGCGAAGGACATTCCAAAGTTCCAAAAATATATGAAACGGCAGAAGGATTTCGACTCGGCCTATGGGTAGGTACTCAAAGAGTAAAAAAGGATGACATGTTGCCGGAACGTAAGGTACGACTGGAGGCTTTGCCTGGATGGGTTTGGGAGCGACTGGCTGACAAGTGGGAAGAAGGATTTCACTACCTTAATATATACGTGGAGCGAGAAGGTGATGCAAAAGTGCCAAGCAAATACATGGATGCAAGTGGGTATCGTCTTGGTAATTGGGTAAATGCACAGCGCGCAAGAAAAGACAGCATGTCAATTGAGCGTATAAAACGGTTGGAAGCATTGAATGGCTGGAGTTGGTCTGAGCGCTTACCGTATGTGCGGCAGCAGTGGGATGAGTGGCTTAATTTCCTCAAGGAGTTCATAGATAAAGAAGGGCATTCAAGAGTGCCCAGTAAGTACGAAACAGAAAACGGGCATCGACTTGGTAATTGGGTAAATGAACAACGGGCAAGAAAAGACAGTATGCCTGCTGAACGTAGGGCGCGGCTGGAAGCTTTGCCCGGCTGGGTTTGGCGAGTCAAGTGAGGGCATATTTGAAGTTAACTAAATACATATGAAACCAAGATCACACACACTCTTCCATTTCACCAAAAGTGTCGAGACTTTAGAAAGTATCTTGGCTAATGGTTTTTGGCCGAAATACTGCCAAGAGGATTTTAAATGGTACAACCCAGAAACTGGGCTTATCAGCTATCCAATGGTATGTTTTTGCGACATTCCGTTAACCAGAATTGATGCACACGTAAAATTTTACGGCAGCTATGGACTAGGCTTAACTAAGCAGTGGGCAATGTCAAACAAGCTTAGCCCGGTAATTTACATTCCAAATGACACGCGTCTTTCTAATGCGTTAACTCGCATGTTGCGTAAAGGTGCAAAACCTCAGTTGGAGTACTATAAAAAAGTACGGAAGATGTTAATTCAATTATTTCGTACATCAAGCCAATAGAGGGCAATGTGATAGTAGATGGAAAACCAGTTAAAAAAGAGTTTTATCAAGAAAATGAATGGAGACATACCGCCGAACTTAATGGATTATTACCTCAGTGGATTTCAAAGGAAGATCATTCATCACCTGAACTTTTGTCGTTTTATAACGAGGGGACGAAGTCTGTTAGTCCACTGCAATTTTCAGCTAACGATATCAGATATATTTTCGTCAAGTTCGACAAGGATATTCCAAAAATAATTGATTTTATCCAAGCCAAACTTACGCATTACACAGAATGTGATCGCAAGATATTAGCGTCACGGATTATTTCGTTAAAAAGTATCAATGTTGATTTTTAGGCGTATTGACTCACAAGGCGTTTACACCAACCACTATTTGCGGAAAACAAACTATGGCAAGCCAACCAATAAATCTCCCAAGTGAGTCCTTTAAGTCGAAGAAAGATGCAACGGATTTCTTTCAGAAAATGCTCAACCGTTATCAAGATGGGGATGAGTTAACACCAGAAGATGACACTGTTCTATTCGAGCTACTTCAACTTCATCCAGAGGCATTCGATAAGATCGGCGTTGGGGTGAAGCGGTTTTATCGCAGAAGGTCACCAAACCATCCAACAAGTTGCTTTCATATTGAACGCACCGATGGGAGTACGACGGATTTTTCATATGTATCTTGCATCTCAAAAAAAGCTCCTGCCACCGAACAGCAGTTCTATGCTGCCTGCCGATACGCGGTATTTTTAGAATTAACTCTCCAAAAGAAGCAGTTGTTTAACGAGGCTGGCGGCATTATGAATTGCGCAAAAACTGGGGCGAAAATTACGATTGATGAAGCTGAATATCGGCACACTATTCCGCGCTTCAGAGAAATTGTCGCGGGTTTCATTGCGGAAACCAACATCACCATTTCCCCGCCTATGGTCACTCATAGCGCGGATATGCAATACGTCGCACAGTTCGCCGATCGCGATATGGAAAATGCGTTCAAAACCTATCACGCAAAGCATGCAAAATTGGCCATGTATAAAAAATATGCGCGTTGATCCGTGAACCCGCGTAAGGCGCAATCGGTTATTGTGCAAGACGACACTCCAACAGATAATCATTTAAGACCAACGCAAGAAAGTAACCTGACGATGGCATCGGAAAAAAGAATTTGCGCAGCATGTGTCTCGGATGAATATCTCAAAGCAGAGATCGCGAAGAGTTCTACCGTAGACCAAGAATGCGACTACTGCGAGACAGTTCGACCTACCATCGACATGGGCAGTTTGGCTGACCGTTGCAATACCGTTATCGAGAATTTCTATGAGGATTCTAGTCTTTTCGACGCGGTTATTATCTACGACCGCGCTCCCGAGGGTGATGTACTGGCAGTTGTACTTGATCGGATCGTCGGGCCGCAGCAAGAGGTGGTCGCTGATCTCGTTGAGTTGCTTACAGATATGTGGTTCGACTTCGACAGTCAAGAGCATCGTTATGGCGAGGAACCGTGGTTCGTTGAAAAAATGAAATCCTCAGAGCCGCTGAGCAATGAATGGAACAAAATGGAGCGAAGCCTTATGCATAAGGCGCGCTACCTCAATCCAGATGCCGCGAGAATGTTTGAAACCATGTTTGGAACTGTCCATGATGACCGAACCTGCGAAGGCAAGCTCGTTGTCGTAGAGTTGGGGCCGAAATGCGAAATTGATACCCTGTACCGGGCTCGTGTATTTCAAACGTTAAAAGCAATGGAGACCGCGCTAAGTCATCCTGAGCGTCACATCGGGCCACCGCCATCTGGGGTTGGTGCAGCCGGGCGGATGAATGCCAAGGGAGTGTCTGTCTTTTATGGCGCCACGAAGAAGGACATTGCCGTTTCCGAGGTGCGCCCCCCGGTCGGTTGCCATGTAGTTGTAGGGGCATTCAAGCTGATCCGAACACTCCGACTTCTCGATCTCCAGCAGCTGGGTTCCATCACGGTCAAACCGACTTCGAGCCCGTTTGATCCCGCCACCGCAAATGAAGCTTCCAGGTGCGCCTTCATGGAAACTCTCACCCAGAAGATGGTTATGCCAGTCATGCCCGAGTTGGAGGAGCAGGACTATCTAATCACACAGGCGATTGCTGATTTTCTCTCTACTCATCCCAAGCTTGAACTTGACGGAATTATTTTTCCCTCGGCCCAGAACACGACGACCCACAAAGATACATCCGGTCACAACGTGATTTTATTCAACAAAGCATCGATGGTGCTGAACGCTGAAGAGCATTTGGGTGGTGACACCCGCGCTTACTTGTGGGAGTACGACGAGGACTCCCCAAATAGTAGATTCAAGCCGGAAATTTTGACAATGGTGCCATCCCAAAGGGAGGGGGCTCGCAACACGTCTGTGTGGCTTGATCCAGATCCAATCAAGCCTGCTCTTGAACTAGATCTCAACTCCATTGAAATCTATGAGATCGAGGGGGTGGTGTACCGAAAATTCGGACATCAAGTGAAGCGGCACATCGTTTCACCTGAAAGAACTTAAAGGGGCAGCTTCGCTTTATTTTGAAATGTCGCCGTTCACATCAAGTGCGGCGGATACACCGATACGCTACGCCGTTATCGGCATAACCTCTTGGTCGATTTTGTCACCCAGTTCGTTTTCGGCGACTTCCAGAGCGTACTGTGTTTGCAGGTTCATCCATGTTTGCGCGGACATGCCGAACAAGCGGCCAAGGCGCATGGCGGTGACGGCGCGTTTTCCGGTGCAGATTTTATCTATGCAGCGCTGGGGGACGCTGGTGAATTTTGCGACCTTGTAGCGGGTTAGTCCCATCGGTTCGATGAAGTCATGCAGCAGGATGTCGCCGGGATGCACGGGCGCAAGCCGCTCGCCTGTGACGATGTTGCCCCACTTCATGTTGTTCAATTCTTCGCGCTGAATGCTCATAATATTTCGCAAGTGGCAATCCACAATTTTCACAGGTGTAATTGTGGTCTAATTCTCTCTCAATTCAAAGGGGAAACGCCATGTACCAGCAGGGCTCAATTGACAGTCTTCCAGAATCATTTATTGTCTTCGATCTTGAGACAACGGGTCTTGATGCAACGCAGAATGAAATCATTGAGATTGCAGCGATAAGATTCAAGAAAGGTAGTACCGCTCACGAGACCATGCATGCGCTGGTAAAACCCAAAGCCGCAGTACCATCGAAAATTTCAAAGTTGACCGGCATTACGCAGGAAATGCTTGATCGTGATGGCGAGCCAATTCGTGATGTGCTTGAAGATTTCAGGGGATTTTTCGGCGATCTTCGTTTGGTGTCGTTTGATTCCGAATCGGATATGGCGTTTCTGCAAACTGCAGCCGAAAATAATGGTTTACCGCCATTCAGAAATCCCACGACTTGCGCATTAAAGTTGGCACAGCAAGCATGGCCAAATAGCAAAAGCTATCGCCTTGAGGACATCACCTCAGGTGAGCAGTTTAATAATAGTGGCGCCCCAAATAGGGCGTTAGAGGGTGCGCGACGGGTGTTGATCGTGTATGCCGCCGCATCTGACATAATCAATGCAGCGTACTCTCCGCAGGTGAATGTGCAGCCCACCTACAAACACAACACAAGTCAGAAAATTCAACGGTCAAAAGAGAAATCTATCGGTGCGGGCATATTGGCTGCGTTTCTTGTATATATCAACAAAATCAGAGAGTAAGATTTTACTGTGGCACTGCGCACGCTTAGTTTCTAAGTTAAAAGTTTTTAATGGCCAAAAAATATTATTGAATCTCACGAGTTGGCAAAAAATCAGTTAATTCCATTTTGGAAACAACTGCCGCTAAAGGAATTCCTCACCAAGGATTGCCGAACGCTTGAAGTAAGGGGAACGGGTTTTCGGCAGAGATTATTTCGAAGAGTTGCTGGAACGCATCCGTGAAGTCTGTGCCACCCCTCAAGTTACGCCAGTTCTTTAATCAAATCTGGATGCTTGTCCAGCAGCTTAAACAAATTGATTACTGCTGCCACTGGCTTGGCTTGGCCGCGCTCATAGCGAGAAAAGGCATTTTTCCCACCACCAGTCAATTTTGCGGCTTGAGCTTGAGTAAGTTTTAATCTTTTGCGAATAGACTCCAATTCGCTTGCCGCTTGTCGATCAATTTGATCGCGAAAGGCGAGCCATGCGGCTTCTTCAGTAGCGTCGTAAACTAAAATCGCCTCATCGCATTTGTCGCAAAACGCCCCATGTACTTTCGATTGGTAGGGGTGTCCTTTATATTCCTGCGTCAGAGTCTTACTGCCATCATGCAGCACGCCAACCGCGCAACTTGGGCAAGTATGCCCATTCCATTTACTCTTTTTCATCTCATGAATCGCTTTAAGCAAGTAATGTGGGTTGAGTTTTTCCATGCGGAGATTATTCCCCTAATAGGGGATTTTGTCAAAAGCTAACAATTTCAGGGCTCGCGTGACTTCGGAAATGGCGAATGTTGATTGTGCCGGTAAATGCACTGTGTGAAAATTTGGCTTTGCCCCACAGTAACATATTTGTTAGTATGATCACATGAAATACGAAATTACCTAATATAGCGATGATGTTCAGCAAGAAGTTTTAGCCTTGCCAAAAACGCTGTTGTCTCGCTATTTTAATTTGACTGATCGCATGGAAATATATGGCGGCAATCTTGAAATGCCGCATACGAGTTCATTCGGTGGCGGCTTGTTTGAATTAAGACTCAAGGGAATGGAAGGAATTGCAAGGGTGTTTTTTTGCACTCTAGTTGGAAAGCGCATCGTGATGCTGCATGGCTTTGTGAAGAAAACTCAAAGAACGCCTACCGGTGAAAGATTAATCGCAGAAAACAGAATGAAGGAGGTCAAAAATGTTAACCCACGCTGAATTAAAAGCAAAGGCATTAGCCAATGCGGAGGTACGTGCCGAATACGAGCGGTTGAATAAAGAAGAGTTTGCTTTGTTAGATGAAATTCTTGCTGCGCGTGCCGCAGCGGGATTGTCGCAAGCACAGGTTGCCGAAAGAATGGGAGGGTGTCCTGAATTTTGTGTAAACGGAATTTCGTTACTGCTGAGGCATCCTGTCCTCGAACTGAATAGTAAACCGATTTAGCGCAGCTTTCCAATCACGGATTGGCATCGTCCATTTCTTGCTGATGTTTTTCAGCGCCAAATAAAACAGTTTTAGCAACGCCTCATCGCTTGGAAACGAGCCCCGATTCTTGGTGATCTTGCGCAGGCTCATGTTCACCGACTCAATTGCATTGGTGGTGTAAATCACCTTTCTAATCTCCGGCGGATAGTCGAAGAACGGGATGATTCGTGCCC
>JBAZVN010000020.1:0-40223 GCA_041660815.1 Gallionellaceae bacterium
GCGGCACGGCAGTCGGCGCGTTTGCCGACAAGAACGTAGGCGTTGCTAAAGCCGTAGCGGTCACCGGGAACACGATCAGCGGCACCGATGCCGGCAACTACGTCCTGATCCAACAAAGCGGATTGACTGCAGACATCACAAAAGCCAACTTGAGCGTAACCGGCGTGAACGCCACGAACAAAACCTACGACACGACCCTGACTGCCACGTTAAGCGGCACCGCCGCTGTGGCCGCCTTGGGAAGTGACACTGTTTCAGTCAGCGGAACCGGTGCCGGCGCTTTTGCCGACAAGAATGTCGGCATCAGCAAAGCTGTTAGCGTAACAGGTTTCAGCTTAAACGGTCTGGATTCCGGCAACTACAACATCGTGCAACCTGCTGGTTTAACAGCAAATATTAGCGCCGCGAGCTTGACCGTCAGCGGCTTAACCGCCAATGCTAAAACCTATGATACGACGACCACGGCCAGTTTAGGCGGCACCGCCAGCGTGACAGTCTTGGGCAGTGATGTGGTGACGTTAGGCGGCACGGCAGTTGGCGCGTTTGCCGACAAGAACGTTGGCACTGCTAAAACCGTAGCGGTCACCGGGAACACGATCAGCGGCACCGATGCCGGCAACTACGTCCTGATCCAACAAAGCGGCCTGACCGCCGACATCACCAAAGCCAACTTGAGCGTGACCGGTGTTAGCGCCACGAACAAAACCTACGACACGACCCTGACCGCCACGTTGACTGGCACAGCCGCTGTGACCGCCCTGAGCGGTGACACCGTGAATGTCGCTGGAACCGGAGCTGGCGCCTTTGCCGACAAGAACGTCGGTATCAGCAAAGCCGTTACCGTATCCGGTTTCAGCTTGAGCGGCCTAGACTCCGGCAATTACAATATTGTGCAACCTGCTGGTTTAACAGCGAATATTACTGCAGCCAATTTGACGATCAGCGGCTTAACCGCCAACGCTAAAACCTACGACACGACCACCGTCGCCAGTTTAGGCGGCACTGCCAGCGTGACTGCCTTGGGCAGTGATGTGGTGACGTTGGGCGGCACGGCAGTCGGCACGTTTGCCGACAAGAACGTTGGCACTGCTAAAACCGTAGCGGTAACCGGGAACACGATCAGCGGTACCGATGCCGGCAACTACGTCCTGATCCAACAAAGCGGCCTGACCGCAGACATCACAAAAGCCAACTTGAGTGTGACCGGCGTGAGCGCCACGAACAAAGTTTATGACACCACCCCGACCGCCACGTTAAGCGGTACAGCCGCAGTGGCTGCCTTGGGAAGTGATGTTGTTACCCTCACCGGAAGCGGAGTCGGCGCCTTCGCCGACAAGAATGTCGGCGTGAGCAAAGCTGTCACGGTATCCGGTTTCAGCCTAAGCGGACTTGATTCTGGTAATTACAATGTAGTGCAACCTGCTGGTTTAACAGCGAATATTAGCGCCGCGAACTTGACGGTCAGCGGCTTAACCACCAGCAGCAAGACTTACGACACCACCATGGCCGCCAGTTTGGGCGGTACGGCGAGCGTCACTGCCTTGAGCGGCGACAGCGTGACGTTAGGCGGCACGGCAGTCGGCGCGTTTGCCGACAAGAACGTAGGCGTTGCTAAAGCCGTAGCGGTCACCGGGAACACGATCAGCGGCACCGATGCCGGCAACTACGTCCTGATCCAACAAAGCGGATTGACCGCCGACATCACAAAAGCCAACTTGAGCGTAGCCGGCCTCAGCGCCAGCAATAAAGTGTACGACGCTACAACAATTGCGCCTCTGAGCGGCACTGCCAGCGTGACAGCATTGGGAAGCGACGTGGTTAGTGTGGGAGGTACCGGAACCGGCGCTTTCGCCGACAAGAACGTCGGCATCAGCAAAGCCGTGACCGTTTCAGGCGTTACCCTGAGCGGCACCGATGCCGGCAACTATATCTTGATTCAGCAAACAGGTTTAGTCGCCGACATCACCCGAGCGAATTTAGTGATCAATGCCGTAACTGATAGTAAAGTGTATGACGGCACGACTGCCTCAGTGGGCTTGCCTGCTATAGACACCTTGAGTCCCTTGATGGATGGAGATAGCCTGACTGGCTTAACGCAAAGCTATACCAACTCCGATGTTATGGGCACCAACGGCAGCACTTTAAGTATCAATACCGGCTACACCCTGAATGATGGGAATGGCGGATTGAATTACACCGTCGTCCACAACAGCATCGCAGGAACGATCACCCCCTCCTTAACGAGTGCTTGGAAAGCGACCACCGGAGGCGATTGGAATATTGCCGCGAACTGGATGGGTAACTTCATCCCGCAAGCCGGAGCGACCGTAACTATCCCTCTAGCTGCGACCGGACAAACTATCACTCAAACAGTGGGCACGACCGCCAACATTGCCGTACTTAATCTAGACGGAGCCACCTTGACCCTAAACGGCAACCTGACTGCCGCCGATTTAAACCTAAATAGCGGATTACTGAATGGAACAGGTAGCCTCACCGTCAGCAATAACACCACTCAAGTCAACGGACAATTGGCGGGCACTTGGCAAAATCTGAACTTAAACGGCTTGGGAAACTTCAACCTCTCCCAAACCGTTACCGCGTCGCAAAACATAACCTTAACCATGGGCGGAGCGATCACCAGCACAGCGGCAGCGGATACGTTTGTTTTGAATGCACTGACGCTGAACTTAACTGCAGGAACCGGTTTTGGTAGTGCAGCGGCTCCGTTACAAGTCGCCACAACGAACTTAAATGTCACCACGACACAAGGCGGCGGAGAAATAATCAACACACCGAATGCCGCAGTGACTTTGACGAATTTCTCAACCAAGGATGCATCCGCCGTAACCTATCGACAAAATGGCATGGCGTTGACCCTGAACGGCTCGATGTCCTCTGCGGGAGGGGCAATTCTACTCGACCCACCGACTGACATCATTATGACCCCAGGCTCCAGCATCAGCTCGGGCGGTGGAAGCATAGACTTATTGGCCACAGGGAACATTCAGCTTGCCACCTTGAATGCGGGCACGATAGGTGCGGTGAACATCAACACTACCGGTGGAGCGATTACTTCTGGATTGGAGGCCGGCGTGTCGAACGTTACGGGGGCAAGTCTGACGGCTTCAGCCGTGAATGGCGCACGATTTACGCATAGCGCGACCACAGCAACAGCGACCAGCGTGAACGGGGTAGTCGCTGTGACGAATGCTGTTACGGGGGCAGTGATTAGTAATGAACCTGAAGTCAATACCAATACTCAGCAGCTTAAAGAGATTATTGTGGCCACAGTAAAGAGTAGTGACATGCAATCTTTACCCGTGACTGCTGCATTGGTTGCGCCTGCTCCAGTCGAGTCTCCTACGGTACCTGTGGAAGCGCCGGCGGTTGCCCCTGCTACGGATACAACGGCAACGAACGCACCAGCAGATACAGCAAATAGTAGTACGGCTCCAGCAGAGACGGCAGCAGCGGGTGATGTGCCAGCGGAAGCACCAACTGATAAGCCTGCAGCAACAGAAGAAGAAAAAGAAGAAGAGAAAAAAGAAGCCGAGGAAACTCAGGCTGCCCCCGTAAAAGTTGCAGAAAAAACCGAAGTTGCCAAGCCGCTACCGGTATGTGAATAATTAAGAATGAATAGAATTTACCTCCCTGTTTTCAGGCTGCTGAAATCGGCATGCCTAATGTTTTTGTTGTTGTCGGGTTTTATGCAACTTGGTTTTGCTGCCGAACCGGCTGTGTCTGTGCTCATGTCAGCGAGTTCGGTCACAGTTGCCACTGCAGATCAGCATGTTGATGCCGATTATGTTGCGGGGGCTCAGTTGGTGGTTAAAAGTGGCGATACCCTGAGTAAAATTGTAAAGCAAGTCAGGACGTTTGATGCGACTTTGTCGCGATGGCTGGTGGCATTTTTTCGGGCAAATCCCGAGGCTTTCGACGGAAATAATATGAACCGGATCGATGCCGGAAAAGTGTTGGTTTTACCTAGAGAAGAGGAAGTGCGTAATTTAAAACAATCCGAGGCAAGGGCTGAGGTTATTTCCCAATATACTGATTATAAAGAGTATTTTGAGAGGGTGGAAGCGGATAGAGAAGCGCGAAAAGCGGCTAGGGAGCCTAATGTTACTGTCGGGATAATTAAGCAAGCTGAAGGATTGACGAGTGCTGATGATACAGAAAATTCAGATATCAAAAAATTATCGGTAGCTGAAAAACTAGCCGCCGAAAAACGGGCCGCGCTAAATTTGGCCAATGAAAAACTCCTCGCCGAGAAACGGGAAAAAGAACAAGCGGAGGCTGCCCGCATTGAGCAAGAACGTGCTGCAGCCGAACAAAAAGAAATTATGCGCATAATCACGGAAAAAGCGGCGGCGAGAAAAGCGGCGGCTGAAAAAGAAGCGGCTGAAAAAGCGGCAGCCAAAAAAGCCGCGGTTGAAAAGGCGGCTGCTGAAGCGTTGGCGGCGGGTAAAGTTGCCGAAGAGGCAGCGTTGCCTATCGAAATTATCGAGAGCGAAGATGATGTTCTGCGTTTTGAAATTCGTAGTTTCACGCTGGATGGCGGCACTCTGCTTTCGAAAGAAGACGTGGATGAAACGGTTAAGCCGTATGTCGGCAAGCGCAAAGACTTTTCGGATGTGCAACGCGCGCTGGAAGCCATCGAAGCCTTGTATTCCAAGCGCGGGTATTCTGCGGTGCATGTGTTGTTACCCGAGCAAGAGTTGGAATTAGGTGCGATTCACTTTGAAGTGACGGAAAGTCGTTTTGGTAAAGTTACCGTTAAAAATAATAAATTCATTAAGTTCGTGAGCGATGAAAATGCGCTGAATGCGATTCCTTCCCTGCGACCTGGCAATATTCCACGTTCCAAACAAATCGCGCGCGAACTCAAGTTGGCCAATGAAAATCCCGCCCGCCAATTAAATGTGGTGCTTAAGGCGGGCGATTCGGATGAAATAGTGGATGCCAATCTAATGGTGACGGAGGCCAAGCCGGGTAGCTGGGGCATGACGTTGGACAATACCGGATCGCCGCAAACCGGGCGCGCACGCATGGGGTTTTCGTATCGACATGCCAATTTGTTTGATTTGGATCATATCGGAGGGGTGCAGATGCAATTTTCGCCCGAGTATCTGGATCGGGTAAAAATTCTGGGTGGAAGTTACAAGATTCCTGTGTATGGCTGGGGCGGCAGTGCAGATTTCTCGCTGGGCTATTCAAATGTTAATTCTGTGATTACCTCAACTGAAAGCGCTCAGGGGGGCGGTATCACGTTTGGCTCGAAATACACGCATGCATTTGAAAAGATGTGGAATTTTGAACCGCGCTTGTCGGCAGGGGTTGATTATCGTGACTTCTTGCCGGTCACAATGAAGGCCAACAATTTTGATAACGTAATCTTTAAGGAAATGGTTGTTACGCCGGTTTCTTTGACTTATTCCCTGCAAGGTATGCTGGGTGGAGCGGATGTTGGGTTTAATACCTCGGCAACCGCTAATCTGCCGGTGTTGAATAAGGGGAGGTCGGCAGATTTTGAGAGATATGATCCAAATGATATCAATAAGTTAACTGTTCCCACTGCAGCCTATAAGGTGTTGCGTTTAGGCGGAAGTTATGCGAAGCCGATATTTAAAGACTGGCAATTTCGCACTGCATTTAACGGTCAATGGAGTGGTGACTTGTTGATTCAAGGTGAGCAGTTGCGCTTGGGCGGGAGCGACGGGGTGCGCGGTTTTTCCGAGGGTAGTGAAGGCGGTGAGAAGGGTATTCGCGGCAATATTGAAGTTTACTCTCCCGATTTTCAACGCTGGAATACCAATACGCGCGGCTTGATCTTTGTGGATATGGGAATAGCCTCTACCTTTACCAATGCAAAAACCATGATAGCCAGCACTGGAGTTGGCGTAAGGTCTAGTTTGATTTCTTATTTGTCGTTACGGGCGGATATCGGAGTTATTTTAAAAGCAGCGAATGATCCGCAGCAACAAGCGGGTGATTGGCGAGCTCACTTGGGATTGTCTGCGAATTATTAAGCAGGGAGAGTCTTTATGAAAAATTTATGTCTGCTTAATTTTAAAAAATATTTTTTATTGATGCCGGTGCTATTTTTGTTGTTTGGCTCCGCGGTTGAGGCTGCCGAAGTGGCCGGAAAAATTGGCTATATGAGCGGCACGCTGGTCGCGAAGCGGGCGGATGGTTCGGTGAAAATCATGGCTCCCAAATCAGAGGTGTTGGAAGGTGATTTATTGGAAACCGGCAAAAATAGTTTTGCTCAAGTCATCCTAAAAGACGGCATGAAGATGACGGTGCGTCCCTATTCCAATTTAAAAATCGAGTCCTACCAGTTTAATAAAGAAGCGCCTAAAGAAGATGTGGCAGTTTTCAATCTGGTGAAGGGCGGGTTCCGCACCGTAACCGGCTTGATCGGCAAACGTGGAAATTCGGATGCTTACAAGCTCAAAGTAGCGACCGCAACAATTGGTGTGCGCGGCACGGACTTCTCTTCGCGCTTATGTGCCAATGAAAATTGTGATGATGAAGCAAATGCCCCGGCGACCCCGTTGCCGGTTGTGGCAAAACCGGCGATTCTAAGTGTCGGTCGAGTTATGTTGGTGCAGGGCGGGATTACGGCTAAAAATGCGGCAGGCAAGGTACGCAAACTGGTGATTGGTTCTCCGGTGTATGCCGGTGATTTGTTGATGACCAATAAAGGTGCGCATGCGGTGGTGGCGTTTCGCGATTCCGGGCGCGTGACGCTGGAAGAGGATACTGAATTTCATGTTGAAAAATTTGATTATAAACAGCCAGATAAGCAAGAAAATGCCTCATTGAAATTGCTTAAAGGCGGGGTGCGCGTGGTTACTGGAATCATTGGCCGGGTTAAGCACGATAACTATCAATTTAAAGTGGCTACCGCAACCATCGGCGTGCGTGGAACGGGGTTTGACACCTGGTGTAAGGGGGATTGTCCACTCCCGCCTCCTTCGGCGGGGAATCCACCACCACCTCCTTCGCACGCAGGATCGAACCCAATGGGGATGGGGGGGGGAAATACTCCCGCTGCTCCTCCTCCGCCTCCTCCCGCAGCAGATCCGCTTAACGGTGCCGGTGTGTATGTTTGGGCCGGAGCGGTAGTGATGTCTACCCCGCAAGGTACGCAAAATGTGGGCACCGGACAGGGCGCAATGTTAACAGCGGGGATGAACCGTCCCGCTCCAATAGCCGTGATTCCACCCAGTGTGTTGAATAATCCGGCACCTAAACCAGATACGGTGAAGGTAGATGACAAGACTTTTGAGAATGAACCGGCACCCGCGCCTGCGGCACCTGCTCTCGCACCCGAAAAGCCAACTGAAACAGAAAAGCCAGCAGCGCCTGAAAAGCCAACTGAAAATGAAAAACCGCTAGCTCAGGAAACACCTGCTGCAGCGGAGACACCCGCAACGCCAGAAACACCCGCAGTGTCAGCAGAGTCGCCGCAGACTCCCGCACCTGCAACTCCGCCGGCACCGGTTGCCGAGGCACCCGCCGAGCCAGCAGCAACACCGCCAGGAGTGTATGTGACGGTGCACGATGGCCAGGTGGTGATGGGACAAGAAAGTGGTAAAACGATTGATGTGAGCAAAGGTCAGACAGGTTTTGTGAGCGAAAATGTCATTACGCAATTACCTGAAACCCCTAAATTCATGTTAACGGACAAGCCGGTTGATGCGCCGGAAGAAACTTCTTCCCGCAGCCAGACTAGTGGACCTTCGCAGAGTGGTTGTGTAGTTAAGTAGATTGGAGGAGTGCTGCCTGGTATTATTGGATAATAGTTAAAATCGGCGGCGTCATGCCGCCGCACTCCAAATGGGGTTGTGCTACTCTCCCAGTTACGCCGGTTCCTGATATTGATCTTCCAGAAGTTTGGCGTGTGCCGCCGCCAAGCGCGCAATCGGTACACGCGGCCCGGAGCAGGAAACATAATTCAGTCCGATGTGATGGCAGAAGCGAATCGAGCCGGGGTGGCCGCCGTGCTCACCGCAGATGCCGACTTTTAACTCTGCATTGGTCGCACGTCCTTTGCTTACAGCCATTTTCATCAATTGCCCCACGCCTTTTATATCCAGCACTTCAAACGGGTTGTCTTCCAAAATGCCGGTTTCGGTATATGCGGGGAGGAATTTATTCTCCGCATCTTCACGGCTGAATGAGAAAGTTGCTTGAGTTAAGTCGTTGGTTCCAAATGAGAAAAATTCTGCAATTTCAGCCATGCGTCCGGCACGCACACAGGCCCGCACCACTTCCAGCATCGAACCGAATTTGTATTTCACGTTGATGCCGTGAGTCAGTAGCACCGTTTGGTGAATGTGTTGCACATAGCTATGGATGCGTTTGAGTTCTTCCACGGTGGCGACTTGCGGTACCATAATTTCCGGATGAATTTCAATGCCTTCTTTGGCACATAAGGCGGCGGCTTCGAGAATCGCCTGAATCTGCATCGAATAAATTTCAGGATAAGTAATCCCCAGGCGCACGCCGCGATGCCCCAGCATGGGATTAACTTCGGCGAGCACTCGGACTTTTTTCAGGATCACTTCTTTGCGCTGAATCACGTCTTGCTCCAAGTGCGATCCTTTGAAGTCGTTCAGACCGCCCATCAACTTGGTGAGTCCGTCCGCATACTGTTGATATAGTGCGGGATTGAGCAATTTTAACGTATCCGGTAACTCTTCCAGACCTTTGATAGTGTCGCGCAATTGGTGCAGATGGGCGATTTCCAATTCAAGCTGGGCAGCGGTCGGCAAAAATTCATGCATGGGCGGATCAAGCAGGCGCACAGTAACTGGCAGGCCTTTCATTGCCTTAAATATACCTTTAAAATCAGCACGTTGTATTGGCAGTAAACGATCTAGAGCGTTTTGGCGGTGTTCAGGCGTTTCGGCCAAAATCATTTCCTGGACAATCGGCAACCGGTCGCTACTGTTGAACATGCGTTCGGTGCGGCACAGGCCGATGCCCATTGCGCCGAATTCGCGCGCGCGCAGCGCATCGTTCGGGGTGTCTGCATTGGCCATGACTTTGAGACTGGCAATTTCATCCGCCCAGGACAACAGCGTTTTTAATTCTGCCGAGGATTCGGCTTGCACGGTGGGGACTTCACCCGCATACACGTAACCGGTTCCTCCATTGATAGTGATGACATCGCCTTCATGCAAGGTGGCTTCACCAATCTGTGCACTGCGTAGCGTGTGGTTGATGACAATTTGATCGCAACCGGACACGCAGGGCTTGCCCATGCCGCGTGCTACCACGGCGGCATGCGAGGTTTTTCCACCGCGACTGGTAAGAATGCCCTGCGCTTGAAAGAAGCCGTGAATATCTTCTGGCTTGGTTTCCTCCCGCACCAGAATAATTTTTTCACCGGCACGTCCGCGCGCTTCAGCAGTGTCGGCATCGAATACGATTTTGCCCGAGGCGGCACCGGGAGAGGCGGGTAAGCCATGTGCCAGCGGTTTACCGTGAAAATTGGGCGCCAGTTGTGGAACCAGCAATTGCTCCAGCACTGCCGGATCAACGCGCAGCAGGGCGCGCTGTTTGCTGATGAGTTCGTCTTCCACCATTTCAACGGAGGAGCGCACCATGCCCAGCGCGTTCATTTTTCCGTTGCGCGTTTGCAGGCAGTGCAGCACGCCCTTTTCGATGGTGAATTCAAAATCCTGCACTTCGTGATAATGCGCTTCGAGACGATTACGCAGGGTAATGAGGTGGCGATACATCTCCGGCATTTCCTGTTCCATTTCGGCAATGGGTTTGGGGGTGCGGATGCCGGCCACCACATCTTCACCCTGTGCATTGGTCAGATATTCGCCGTAGATCAGATTTTCGCCGGTACCGGGATTGCGCGTAAAACCCACGCCGGTGGCAGAGTCATTACCCATGTT
The DNA here is from genome assembly GCA_041660815.1 of Gallionellaceae bacterium. Taxonomy (GTDB): domain Bacteria; phylum Pseudomonadota; class Gammaproteobacteria; order Burkholderiales; family Gallionellaceae; genus PALSA-1006. The sequence continues at coordinate 9,924 of JBAZVN010000020.1, forward strand.
GCCAAACACCATGGTGCAGACATTCACCGCCGTGCCGTTGGCCATGTCCTTGGTAATTTTAAATTGACGACGGTAATCCACCGCGCGTTTGCCCATCCACGAACCGAACACCGCTCCCACAGAGATTTCCAGTTGCTCGAAGGGGTCTTGCGGGAAAGCTTTACCGCTCTGGCGTTGCACGATAGCCAAGTATTCCTGGGTAAGTTCTTGCAGATGCTCAACGTCCAAATCGAGATCCTGTGCGGCGCCGTATTTGCGCTTGATGGTACTCATGCACTCGTCAAAATATTCATCTTTAATATTGAGCGCGATCTTGCCGAACAGCTGAATAAAGCGCCGATAGGTGTCGTAGGCAAAGCGCGGATTGTTGGTTTGTTTAATAAGTCCCTGTAAAGAAGTTTCGTTCAGGCCGAGATTGAGAATGGTGTCCATCATGCCCGGCATGGACATGGAAGAACCGGAGCGCACCGAGACCAACAAGGGATTGTCGCCGCCCCCAAAATTTTTGCCGGTTTTTTTTTCAAGCAGTTGGATGTGTGTTTTGACCGAATCCATCAAGCCTTCGGGAAGTCTATTTTTTTCCAGATAGGCATTGCAGGCTTCGGTGGTGATGGTGAAACCGGGCGGCACGTTCAAGCCAATTTGCGTCATCATGCACAGATTCGCGCCTTTGCCGCCCAGCAACATCTTATCCTTGCCGTCACCCTTTTCAAATTCATAGATGAATTGCCGAGTATTTGTCATGACACACCTCCAAGTATTGTTTTGTGAAGTCTGAAGGGCACCTTTAAAAATTAAATTTACTTCGCGATGCTGTGTTGCTCACAAAAAATTACTCCTTACATATCCTGCATATGCTGCGTCCTAATTTTTTGCTCGCGCCTTGCCTAGCTTCGAAAATTGAATTTTTAAAGGTGCCCTGAGTGATTAAGGCGCTTTTTAGGCTTGCATCAGGTAACATAATGTCACTTTTTAGGGGCTTTCTCAATGGCCTTTTTGTATTGATTTTGTGCGTGCTCAGATCAATAAATTGCGAGAATAATTTAGCGCAAAAATCGCCGGAGAACCGATCATGGCCGATGCCGAGAATATTAATCCCCGCATACTTTGGGTAGATGATAAGCGTGAAAATACTCACGGGATGAGGGATGTTTTGCGCGATCAATTCGTCATTGTTAGCGCGTCAAGCGGTGTAAAGGCGTTGCAGCTGGCCGCTGACAAGCCGCAGCCCGACTTGATTTTGCTGGATATCGAATCATCGGGCATGGACGGTTATGAGGTGTTGCACCGGCTTAAAATTGATCAAGCTACTTCCGGGATTCCCATTATCGTAATTTCCTCCTTGGCCGGTGAAAGCAATAAAGCCAAGGGAATAAAAGTGGGGGCAGCGGATTATTTAAGCAAGCCATTGGATATTGAAGCGCTGCGCGTCAGTATTCGGGTGCAACTGGAATTACGAAATATGCGGCATTATTTTGAGCAGGAAGTTGCCCAGCGCACCGCAGCGTTAAATCGTAAAACTTCGCTATATTCGGTCTTGAGCGAAAGCAATTCTGCCATGGTGCACCTGCCTGATACCAAACAATTGTTGGACAAGATTTGCGAGGTCGTGTTGAATTTCGGCGGATTCCAATTGACCTGGATTGGCCGGGAAAATAGCGAGCAAGAAGTCATTCCGGTGGCTTTTGCCGGCAATGCCCCGGGGTATGTGAAGGGCTTGAAACTTTCCACCCGCGCTGAGGTGGAAGGCGGGCAGGGGCCGACAGGTACGGCAATTCGTGAAAACCGCGTGGTGGTGGTCAATGATTTTTTGAACACCCCGATGACGGAATTTTGGCATGCGGAAGCTGCCCGCTATAAATTATTCGGCAGTATTTCACTGCCCTTGTTGGCCAGTAATTTTCGCGGCGCATTGATGGTGTATGCGGATTCGGTGAATTTTTTTGACACCGATGTAGTGAATTTGCTGACCCAGTTAAGCGAGGATATTTGTTTTGCTTTGGAGCAAATTCACACCAATACCATTAAAAAGCAACAAGATGCGCAACTGATTTTATCAGCCAAAGTATTTGCCTGTAGCGCCGACGCTATGCTAATTACGGATGAAAATAATAAAATTATTAAAGTAAATCAATCGTTTACAGATATAACGGGCTACTCGCAGGATGAAGTCCTGGGGTGTAATCCCAGTATCCTAAAGTCGAATATGCACAGCAGCAGTTTTTATAAAGCGATGTGGAGTAATTTGCAGTTGCTGGGAAATTGGCAGGGCGAGTTGTGGAATCGGCGCAAGACCGGTGAAATATTTCCCGAGTGGGCCAGCATCAATGTGGTTAAAGATCCAACCAGCGGCAAAATCAGTAATTACTTTGCAGTGTTTAGCGATCTGCTGCAAAAAAAAGCCGTTGAGGAATTGGATCACCTGAAGCATTACGATCCCCTTACCGATTTACCCAACCGCGCGCTGTTGCAAGACCGCATCGACAGTGCCATCACCCATGCCGGGCAATATGAACGCTTCGTGGCGATTGTGTTTTTGAATCTGGATCATTTTCACACGGTAAACGATATGTTCGGGCATGAGGGCGGCGATCAAATGTTAATTGCCACCGCACGGCGACTGGTAGAAGTGGTGCCGCACGAAGCGACAGTGACGCGTTTGTCTGCCGATACTTTTGTGATCGCTTTGCCGGATTTAAATACCAGCGAAGAAATCAATCGGCTGGCTGAACTGATTGCGCGCAAAGTTTATCAGCCCTTCAGTATGGGGGCGCAGCAAGTGCAATTATCCGCACGCATGGGAATCGCGGTATATCCGCCGGATGGAGATAATGCGCTCACCCTGATGAAAAATGCCGACTCGGCCTTGGCCAATGCCAAGCAGTCCGGAATTGGAAATGCTTACCATTTTTATTCCTCGCAAATGAACGAGCATGCGCAAAAATTGCTGACGATGGGGGCGGAGCTGCGTAGTGCCATCGAGCAAAAACGTCTGGTGCTGTATTACCAGCCGCAGGTGGATATTGTGACCGGCAATATCATTGGTGCGGAAGCATTGGTGCGTATCAATAACTTGGAGCGCGGCATTGTGCCGCCGGGCGAGTTTATTATCGTCGCCGAAGAAACCGGCCTGATTGTGCCGATGGGGGAGTGGGTAATCCGCGAGGCGTGCAGGCAGATGCGCGCGTGGCGGGATACATTAAACATCAAGCTGGTGATCGCGATCAATTTGTCACCGCTGCAGTTACATCAGGCCAATCTGGTTGAATTTATTCAAAAAGCGCTCCTCGAATTTAATCTTGAACCGCGCTATCTGGAGCTGGAATTTACCGAAAGTGCCATCGTGCAAAATGTACGTGAAACTATCGCTATCATGCAGCAATTTAGAGACATGGGCTTGCACCTTTCGATTGATGATTTTGGTACCGGCTATTCCAGCTTGGCGTATCTCAAACAGTTCCCGGTAGATAAACTTAAAATCGATCAGTCGTTTGTCAGCAACATTAGCCAGGATCCCAGTGATGCGGCAATCGTTCAGGCCATTATCGCGCTGGCCAGAACATTGGGCATGACCACGATTGCGGAAGGCGTTGAAACAGAAGCGCAACTGGGATATTTGCGCTCGCTGCACTGTAAAGAGATGCAGGGTTATTTGTATAGCCACCCGTTGCCGGCGGATGAATTTGCGGTTTTACTGTCCAGCGGAAAATCACTCACGGGCACCAAGTCCGAGCGCGTATTGTTGCTGGTGGATGATGAGGAAAATGTGTTGATGTCGTTAAAGCGAATTTTGCGCCGCGAAGGTTATACGATTCTGACTGCCTTGAATGCCGATCAGGCGCTGGAACTCATGGCGCAGAATCAGGTAAACGTGGTGCTTTCCGATCAGCGTATGCCCGGTATGAGTGGAGTGGAATTTTTGCGCCGCGTGAAAACCCTGTACCCCAATGTGGTGCGGATGATTCTGAGTGGCTACACCGAAGTGGGCACCCTGACCGAGGCGATCAAACAAGGCGAGATTTACCAGTTCATCACCAAGCCCTGGGAAAACGACTCGCTCACCGCGCAGATTCGGGAAGCGTTCGCGCGCTACGAAATGTTAAAACGTTCTGCGGATGCCTGAGTTGTTATGGATAGTCGATATCCAGTTCGTTTCCCGCATAGAAATCCTGAATTTCCATCAGGATAGTTTTGGCTTTGGCTTTGGATAGCACTTTCTTGATGATTGTTTTTTTATAATCGTCCATCCGTTCGCGCAGGATCGCTTGATATTCCCCGGGAATTTTTTCAAGCAATATTCCCCAGCCGGTTTCAGCATCACATTGCGTTGCGCGCGCGACTTTGATTAAATTTTCGATGTCTTTTTGCCCTGTTCTGGCCACGATGCGACCGTCACCCAATATGCCAAAAATAACCACCAAAGCGATCACTGAATTCGCATCCAAATCCGAGTCTTTAACGGGGCCGCCAACATGTTTTTTGCGCAGCCACTTGGCACACTCGACAACCTTTAGGTTGGCTTTGCGATCCTGTAATTCACGACTAAATACCTCATCGCCATCCCAATCCAGATTCGGATCGGCACGGCAAATTTCGACAAAGAGGGCTTTGACATTGCGCTGTTGCACGAAAGGATCGTTGTCGAAATCTGAAACATACGCCACATAGGGCAGGGCGGATAATTCTTTGATATGGCGGAACCCCATTTGAAACACATACTCCGCACCGTGATGCAGCAGAAACGATAATTTGGCCGCATCGCTATCGGGAAGCTTGGCTTGACTGATGCCCAGCGAGACACAACCTACCGTCAGGTAGAACGCTTCCAGCATGCCGTCTGCGGTGCGGTTATTGGTGAATTTGTTGGCCACCAGCAAAGTGATCCCGCTTAAATCCTGCAGTAAATTTTCTGCCTCTTCGCGGTAACTGTCGCGTTGCGCAAGCGCCGCAAGCGCCTGAACTAGATGCGGAGGGCGTGCGGTCAGGTGGGCAACTTGCATCACGCAAAAATATCCTCGCCCAAGCTGGGGCGTTGCGGGGTTTTGCCGGACGCAGCGGCTTTGCTGGGAACCTGTTTGCGCAGACGCATGAGCAATTCTTTGGTGGTTCTGCCCAGTGCATATTCCTGCTCTTCGTGCGCCACATCACCGTGGTCATCTTCGTCCTGAAAGTCGTCGGTTTGCGCGTGTAATTTATTTTCACCGGGATGCCAGTCGGGGAAAATTTCAAACAGCACGCGATCCCACGCATCGGCATCGCTGCGGGCGATTTCAACAGCGAGTGGAATGACATCATGGTCGGATTCAGTCTGTCCCGCGCTTTGTGCGCCGCGCTCATGAATGCTATTGGCCAGCTCGATAATATCCTCGACTGCCGTGGAGAAGAGTACGGCAAAGGCAGTCACACCATGGTCGGTAGCCAACGCTTCGTGAATCAGGTCGGCACGGCGTTGCGGGTCGTCGCTGGCAAAAGTAATTCCGTGAATATGCGCAAACAGGGATTCTGCCAATACCTCCGGCTCGTCTTCGATCAAATCTTCATTCCAGGGAGCGGCAAAAAAAGCCAAGCTTTCCGCCCAAGCTTTGGGGGGAATCAGCAAAGTGGCCAGGGATAACTTGCCCCCGTCAAAAGCCGCCAAGTGCAGGGAAGTGACTTGCGGCTCCAGAGACTCCAGCACTTCAACCACGGCCAAATCGCCAAATTGTTCGGCGGTGTCATTAAAAGCTTCTTCCGCATGTTCGGTCGAACCGGACAAAACCAGCTCGGTCACCTGACGGCTCAGCGCGGGAAGATTAGCCAGCTCAGACATTATCGTCTCCGCGCGTGTCAAATAAGTGTTCTATATCATTACCTTGTGAAGCGCCGTCGTCATCTTCCTCATCATCCTGATCATCATCTTCGTCCTTTTGCAGGGCTTCAAGTGAATGATCTTCGTCCGTCCAACGTTTATTATTTTTGAACAGGAAAGCGGTGATTACCGCTTTGCGGGCTAATTCCGGATTGCTTTCCGCCACCGTTTTCAACGCCTTTTCGACTTCGGCATTGATACAAGAAACCATCTGCAAAACTTTATCCGTATCGCCTTCGTCGTAATTTTTAGCTTCGGCCAACAGGCCGGCCGGGTTATCAAATTTAAGATGATCCGCCAGCGCAAAACTGAAAAAGTTGACGTCATCAATTCCGGCGCCGCTGGCATATTCGCCAATGAGAGACTTGATCACTTTCTCGTAATTTTTACGATCAGGCGGATCGCCCAAGGTGTCTTCAATTTGAATGCCCAGCTCGCGGGATTGATATGCAAATTCTGGATGGATATTTTTCATGGATATTTTATAACCTTAAGTTAAGGGTGAGATTTTATACGATGATTTCGCAACGGTTGAACAATGAAGTCCATAAGGAACGCGCTTCTTCCCCCGCGTCAATAATGATTTTACTGTTAATGCTTTGATTATATTCGGTTCTTTTTTTCGGATCGGACAATATTTCGTAGGCTGTTTTAATCGCGTTAAAGCGTGCTTCAGCGCTGGAATGCGTGTTCCGATCCGGGTGATGACGCATCGCAAGCGAGCGGTAGGCTTTCTTGATGTCCTCGGAGGAGGCGGTTGGGGAAACGCCCAGAATGTTGTACAGATTTTCCAAGGAAAGTCTCCGGTAAAAGAACTAGTTAACGCGATGTAACCTTAGAGGAATTTGCCCTGCACGCGAAGGGGCGTTATCGCGTGCAGGGCAAATTCTTACTGTGATGAAAGGTTGTGATTATGTCGCAGATCGCAGGGCTTGAATACGCTCATCCAAAGGCGGATGTGTCATAAATAATTTGGAAAATCCACCCTGACTGGAAATTGCCATTGCGGACATATTTTGCGGCAGGACAGCCTGTTCGTGGTTCACTTTTAATCTCTCTAGCGCGGCAATCATTTTTTGACGACCGGCCAAGCTGGCACCACCGGCATCGGCGCGGAATTCACGCTGGCGCGAGAACCACATGACAATAATACTGGCGAGCACACCCAAGACTAATTGCGCCACAATTTCCGCAACAAAGGCGCCAATTCCGGGGCCGTCACGGCCATCGTTCTTGAGCAAAACACGGTCTACAAAGTAACCGAATAATTTGGAGAAAAACACCACGAAGGTGTTTACCACGCCCTGAATAAGTGCCAGCGTGACCATATCGCCATTTGCTATATGGCTGATTTCATGGGCTAAAACAGCCTCAATTTCATCTTTGCTCATTTTGTTCAGCAAGCCGGTACTGACCGCGACCAGTGCGTCGTTACGATTCCATCCGGTGGCAAATGCATTGACATCGGGGGCGTCGTAAATTGCCACTTCCGGCATGCCAATCCCCGCGCCTTGTGCTTGGCGGCGCACGGTATCCACCAACCAGCGTTCGGTCGGGTCAAAAGGGTTGGTGATGACTTGGGCGCCAACCGATTTCTTTGCCATCCATTTCGACATAAATAAGGAAACAATCGAACCGGCAAAGCCAATGACAGCCGACAGTACCAGTAAAGCGCTGAAGTTGATTGTTCCGCTTTGATCTACCCAACGATCCACGCCGAGCAAGCGCAAGGTAATACTGATGACCAATAGCACTGCAACATTAGTCAATAAAAACAAGAAGATACGTTTCATTTTAAGTCTCCGGAATAACAGTAATAATGTGCGATACGACGTTTTTGAGCACCGGTTGTGAAATTAGTTTCAAGCATAAAGCGTTAAAATTCAGCTGGGCTGTTTGAATCCACTCAGGGAGCCTCTAAAAATTTAATTTTTAATCGTGCCGTGCAAAGTGGGGACAAATCACCCCATTTCAAGTGCCGCGAACTTCGTTATAATAAACACCCCTGTAATTCAACGCGAAAATGAAAGGAAGTGTGATGATTTTAATTGCTACGCTCTCATTTTTTGCATTCTGCTCAATCATTCGCTGGACAGTCGATCTGTTGATTAGTGATATTGCCGTTGATGAAGGTGCATCCTATTTGTTATTCGGCGTCGGGCTAGTATCCGTTCCCATCGCCGCCATCATCGGTGTCAACCTGCTGATCAATTAATCCCGTTACTTGACTTTGAGTGTTTTGGCAAACGCCGCCGCCATCGCATTATTTACCACCGGTTGACGTTCATTTTGGCGGCTATGTTGTGCCAAACGCTTCGCGTCATTCTGTTTGTCTGCAACCGAAGCTCCCTGATTGCTTGAGGCTGCACTATCAGTCAGGCGCATGGTGAGTGCGATGCGTTTACGTTTCTCATCCACTTCCAGCACTTTCACTTTCACCACTTGCCCGGCTTTTACAATAGTGTGCGGGTCTTTGACGTAGGTATTGGAAAGCGCAGAAATATGTACCAACCCATCCTGATGTACCCCGATGTCCACGAACGCACCAAAGGCGGCAACGTTGGTGACAACCCCTTCCAGAATCATATCGGGCTTGAGGTCTTTTAGTTCTTCCACGCCTTCTTTAAAAGTAGCGGTGGTGAATTCGGGGCGCGGGTCGCGGCCCGGCTTATCCAGCTCTTTTAAAATGTCCGCGATGGTGGGCACACCGAATTTTTCGTCGGCGTATTTGCCGGGATTCAAGGCTTGCAGCAGCTTGCTATCGCCGATAATTTCTTTGATATCTTTCTTTAAATCAGCCAGAATCTTTTTCACCAAGGGATACGATTCCGGGTGAACGCCGGAGGCGTCCAGCGGATTTTCTCCGCCCATAATGCGCAAGAATCCGGCGGCTTGTTCAAAGGCTTTATCGCCCAAGCGCGGCACTTCCAGCAAGGCTTTACGCGAGGTGAACATGCCCTTCACATCGCGATGCGCCACGATATTTTGCGCGACCGCACTGCTCAAGCCGGACACGCGCGCCAGCAGCGGCGCCGAGGCGGTGTTCACATCCACGCCGACTTTGTTGACGCAATCTTCCACCACCGCATCCAGCGAACGCGCCAATTGAAACTGGTTAACATCATGCTGATACTGGCCGACACCGATGGCTTTCGGATCAATTTTGACCAGTTCGGCGAGCGGGTCTTGCAGACGGCGCGCGATCGAAACCGCACCGCGCAAAGATACATCCATATCGGGAAATTCGCGCGAGGCAAATTCGGAAGCGGAGTAAACCGAGGCGCCCGCTTCGGAAACCACAATTTTGCTGAGATTTAAATCGGGACGCATTTTGATTAAATCTTGTGCCAGCTTGTCGGTTTCGCGCGAGGCGGTGCCGTTGCCGATTGAGATGAGCGCAACCTTATGTTTTTCAGCAAGCTTGGATAAGGTGTGCAGCGATCCTTCCCAATCATTTTTGGGTTGATGCGGATAAATCACCCCCGTATCGACCACTTTTCCGGTGGCATCCACCACGGCCACTTTTACGCCGGTACGCATGCCCGGATCGAGCCCCATCGTGGCGCGCGGACCGGCAGGCGCGGCCAGTAGCAGGTCTTTTAAGTTGCGCGCAAAGACGTTGATCGCCTCCGTTTCAGCGCGTTCCCGCAGGGTGGTGCGCAGCTCGGTTTCCAGATGTAAAAAACTTTTCACGCGCCACGTCCAGCGCACCGTATCAACCAGCCATTTGTCCGCAGGCCGATCTTTATTGGCGATATCAAAACGTGCCGCGATGCGTCCCTCGCAGGGATTAAACGGGGCATCCCATTTGGGTTTTTCAGCTTCAGAATCAAGGCGCAGCGCAATACTCAGCAGCTCCTCGCGGTTGCCGCGAAACACCGCCAGTGCGCGGTGCGAGGGGATCGTGCCGATAGTTTCCGCGTAATCAAAATAGTCGGAATATTTTGCGGCGGCCTCTTCTTTACCTTCCACGACCTTGGTTTCCAGCACGCCGTGTGCCTGCACATAGCTGCGCAACTCGTTGAGCAACTCGGCATCTTCCGCAAAGCGTTCCATCAAAATCTGCCGCGCGCCATCCAGCGCGGCTTTACTATCCGCCACGCCGGGGTTGTCGCCGTTGGCAGTGGAGAAGGGCGGCTTTAAATAGTTCGCAGCTTCGGTTTCCGGATGCAGCAGCGGGTTGGCCAATAATGCATCCGCCAACGGTTGCAACCCCGCTTCCAGCGCAATTTGCGCCTTGGTACGACGTTTGGGCTTATAGGGTAAATACAAATCTTCCAGCCGTGTTTTATCTTCGGCATGGATAATGACATCCAGCAGTTCCGGCGTCATTTTATTTTGCTCTTGAATGGAGGCAATAATCGCCGTGCGGCGTTCTTCCAGTTCGCGCAGATAGCGCAATCGTTCTTCCAATAAGCGCAGCTGAATATCGTCCAAGCCACCGGTGACTTCTTTGCGGTAGCGGGCGATAAACGGTACCGTGGCGCCTTCATCGAGCAGTGCAACAGCGGCGGTTATTTGGGCAGATTTTGCGTTGAGTTCAAGGGCGAGGCGGTGTTCGATTGTGGGGAGCATAGGAGTTGATTAGTGTTATTGGGGTACAACGTTGGAGAATTAAATTGGCTGCAAAACACCGTCAACCAGCTTCAATTGACGCTGCATTTTTTCGGCCAGTTCCAGATCGTGGGTGACGACGATAAAGCAGGTTTGCAAGCGTTCATTGAGCGATTGCATCAGTTCGAATAGCGCGCTGGCACTGGCACGATCCAGATTGCCGGTGGGCTCGTCGGCCAAGACACAGGCGGGTTCGGTTACCAACGCGCGCGCGACGGCAACGCGCTGGCGTTCGCCGCCGGAAAGTTCAGCGGGAAGGTGTTTGATACGATGTGCCAATCCCACCCATTCCAACATTTGTGCGGCGACGGGTACCGCGTCTTTGCGACTCATGCCGCGAATCAACAGCGGCATGGCGACGTTTTCCAGCGCGGTGAATTCCATTAACAGATGGTGAAATTGATAGACGAATCCGAGCGAGCGATTGCGCAATTCGCCGCGTTGGGTTTCGTTCATTTTTAGCACGTCCTGCCCGAGAATTTGCACGCTGCCGCTGCTGGCTTTATCCAGTCCGCCGAGCAGGTGAAGGAGGGTGCTTTTGCCCGAGCCGGAACTGCCGATAATGGCCAGACGTTCGCCCTGCATTACCTCTAAATTGATGCCGTTTAATACCGGAACATTTAAGATGCCCTGTGCAAATGTTTTGCGTAAATCACGGCAGGAGATGACCGAATTTAATACTGCATCATTCATAGCGCAACGCCTCCGCCGGCTGGGTTTTAGAGGCACGCCAGCTTGGATATATTGTTGCTAATATACTAATTATAAATGAGAATATGCTAATCACCCAGACGTCTGCCTGCTGCAAGTCGGAAGGTAAATCGGTGATGAAGTAAACATCTTTGGCGAGAAACTGCACGTTGAAAAGGTGTTCGATAAACGGCACGATGCTATCAATATTGAGCGCGATAACGATACCACTTACTACGCCAATCACTGCGCCGACCAAGCCGATCAATACCCCCTGCACCATGAAGATTTTCATGATGCTGAGCGGCGACGCGCCCAGTGTGCGCAGGATGGCGATATCGGCTTGTTTGTCGGTTACGGCCATCACCAGGGTGGACACAATGTTAAACGCGGCCACGGCGACGATCAGCGAAAGAATGATAAACATCATTTTCTTTTCCATTTGGACGGCGCGGAAATAGTTGGAATTTTGCCGCGTCCAATCGGTGGCGTACGCATCGCTGGGTAAATCCTTTTCCAGTTCCAGCGAAACGCGCTGGGCCTGATCCAGATCGTGTAAGCGGGCGCTGATGCCGCTGACCGAATCGCCCAAACGATAGAGTTTCTGGGCGTCATTGAGCTGAATGAGCGCGAGTGAATTGTCATAAGGCGACATGCCGATTTCAAAGATTCCAACCACTTGAAACTGTTTGAGACGGGGAATGAGTCCTGCGGCTGTGTATTGCCCCTGCGGAGTAATCAATAGGATGCTATCCCCGACTCGCGCACCCAGTGTACGTGCCAAGTCGCTGCCCAGCACGATGCCAAATTCACCGGCGCGCAGGTCACTCAGTTTGCCAGCCTTCATTTTTTCTGCGAGTCCGGTGAGTTTGTTTTCACCGTCGGGAAGAATGCCGCGCACCATGACCCCTTCGACATTTTCCCCCTGCGAGAGCATGCCTTGGCCGGTGACGTAAGGCGAAGCACCGGCGACGTCCGGATGGACGGTGATCAAGTTCATGACCGGTTGCCAAGCGGATAATTGTCCGGAATCTCCTGAAATTTGCAGATGCGGTGATACGCCGAGGATGCGCGCCCGAATTTCTTTTTGAAAGCCGTTCATTACGGACAACACAATAATCAATGCTGCGACACCCAGTGCGATGCCCAGCATTGAAATTAAAGATATGAACGAAATGAAGTGGTTGCGGCGTTTCGCGCGGGTATAACGCAGACCGATAAGCAGTTCGAATGGCAGCAAAGTATATTTAACCTATAAAATATTTAGCTACAGATGAACACGGATAAACCTAGAAAAAGCATTTGCCACAGAGAACACAGAGTTCACAGAGAAAAACAAATCATTAACATCACTTTTGTTGTCACCTGTTGGGTGGGTAAATAAATCTGAGAAGAACCTTGGTTTTCTCTGTGAACTCTGTGTTCTCTGTGGCTTGATTTGTTAGGCTTCCGGGCGCATTTGCGGGAACAAAATTACATCGCGAATGCTGGCGCTATCGGTGAGTAGCATCACCAAACGGTCAATGCCAATTCCTTCGCCCGCAGTCGGCGGCAGACCATATTCGAGGGCGCGAATGTAGTCGCTATCCTTAAACATGGCTTCTTCATCACCGGCTTCTTTCGCGGCGACTTGTTCATCGAAGCGCGCTTCCTGATCTTCGGGATCGTTTAATTCAGAGAAGCCGTTGGCGATTTCACGTCCCACAATAAAAAGCTCGAAGCGTTCGGTAATTTCCGGGCGGGCATCGCTGCGGCGCGCCAGCGGCGATGCTTCTGCGGGATAGTCAACGATGAAAGTTGGCTCGAATAATTGTGTTTCGGCGAGCTCTTCGAATAAATACAATTGCAGGCTGCCCAGCGCGTCACTCGATTTATACTTTGCCTTCAAATCCTGCAATTCATTGATGAGGAAATCGCGGTCATTGAGTTGCGCATCGGTGAATTGCGGATGATATTTTTGAATGGCCTGCGTCATGGTCAGACGGTGAAACGGTTTGGCCAGATCGAGTTCGCGTCCCTGATAGGAAATAACCGTGGTGCCCAGCACTTTGCGCGCTACTTCGGCAAATAATTTCTCGGTGAAGTCCATCAAATATCTGTAATCACGATACGCTTCGTAGAATTCAATCATGGTGAATTCAGGATTGTGACGGGTGGAAAGTCCCTCATTGCGGAAGTTGCGGTTGATCTCAAATACTTTTTCGAAGCCGCCCACTACCAGACGTTTTAAATATAACTCCGGGGCGATGCGCATGTACATCTGCATATCCAGCGCGTTGTGATGGGTGATAAACGGCTTGGCCGATGCGCCGCCGGGAATGGGGTGCAGCATGGGGGTTTCGACTTCGAGATATTCGTGGCGCGAAAAAAACTCGCGAATGGCCTGCACGGTTTTGCTGCGAATTGAAAAGACGCGGCGCGTTTCTTCATTGGTAATTAAATCGACATAACGCTGGCGATATTTTTGTTCCTGATCAGTCAGACCGTGGAATTTTTCGGGTAAGGGGCGCAGCGCTTTGGTGAGCAAACGCAGGCCGGTAACGCGCACTGAAAGTTCGCCGGTTTTGGTTTTAAACAGCACGCCGGTCGCGCCGAGAATATCGCCCAGATCATAATGTTTGAAAGCATTGTGGGTTTCTTCGCCGCTATCGCCATTGCTGATGAATAGCTGGATGCGCCCGTTCATGTCTTGAATCGTGGCGAAGCTGGCTTTACCCATCACGCGCTTCAACATCATGCGTCCCGCAACGGCAACTTGAACGTTTTCAGTTTCCAGAATTTCTTTTTCATGTTCGCCGAATGCGCTGTGTAATTCGCCGGCAAGATTGGTGCGCTGGAAGTCGTTGGGAAAGGCAATACCGGTTTTGCGCAGCTCGGTTAATTTGGCGCGGCGTTCGGTAATGATCTGGTTTTCGTCTTGTGGGGTGGCTGTAGTTTCGATTGTCATGGTGACTGGCTTGATTAAAAGTTAATAAATTAGCGCGCATTTTGCGGACGCGCGATTGTGTCACGAATGGGCTAGTGCTTGCAATTGAGCGGGATAAAAAGGACGAGCGCCATCCCGTTGAATAACTGATTTCCGCTGGCCAAATATCTTTTGAAGGGGGGCGCGATACCTGCAACATTAAAATATGCTGGGTATCATTGTGCCCACCCTACACCTTATTTAATCACTTCTTTTAGTTGCTCCAATATCGCCGGATTTTCCAGTGTCGAAACGTCCTGGGTGATCTCTTCGCCTTTGGCAATGGCTCTTAACAGTCTGCGCATGATTTTGCCGGAACGTGTCTTGGGCAAGTTTTCGCCAAAGCGGATTTCATCGGGTTTGGCGATGGGGCCGATTTCTTTACCCACCCAGTTGCGCAGTTCTTCGGCAAGTTTTTTGGCGGCGGCAGCATCGGCGGGGCGGGCGCCTTTTAATACCACGAAGGCGACCACGGCTTCCCCTTTGATTTCATGAGGTTTTCCGACGATTGCGGCTTCGGCTACCAGCGGGTTGGCTACCAAGGCCGATTCGATTTCCATGGTGCCCAAGCGGTGACCGGAAACATTCAATACGTCGTCGATGCGGCCCATGATCCAGAAGTAGCCGTCTTCGTCGCGGTGCGAGGAGTCTCCCGCCAAATACGCGCCTTGCATTTCCGCTGGGAAATAGCCTTTTTTGTAGCGTTCCGGATCGCCCCAGATGGTGCGAATCTGTGAGGGGAATGGCTTTTTGATGACCAGAAATCCACCGTGCTGATCGAACACTTCATCGCCTGCTTCGTTGACGATAGTGGCCATAATGCCGGGTAAGGGAAGGGTGCAGGAACCCGGTTTGGTGGGCACTGCGCCGGGTAAGGGGGAGATCATGTGACAACCGGTTTCGGTTTGCCACCAGGTATCCACGATCGGGCAGCGTTCTTGGCCTACTACAGTGTGATACCACATCCATGCTTCGGGATTGATCGGCTCACCCACGCTGCCCAGCAAACGCAAGCTGGAGAGGTCGTAATTCTTGGGCAGGTCGCCGCCCAGTTTAATGAGCGAACGAATTGCGGTTGGTGCGGTGTAGAACGTGGTGACTTTATGGTCTTGAATCATCTTCCAGAAACGACCGGCATCAGGATAAGTCGGCACCCCTTCGAAGATGACTTCGGTGGCGCCCATCGCCAGCGGGCCGTAGGTGACATAACTGTGGCCGGTGATCCAGCCAACGTCGGCAGTACACCAGAAAACATCCGTGGTTTTGTAGTCGAACACCCATTGCATCGACACCATGGTACCCAGCAAATAGCCGCCGCTGGAATGTTGCACGCCCTTGGGTTTGCCGGTGGAGCCGGAGGTATAGAGAATAAATAGGGGATGCTCTGCGCTTACCCATTCCGGTTCGCAGCTGGAAGACTGCCCGGCGATAACGTCATGCCACCACACGTTATTTGCGGCATTCCATTGCACTTCGGCTTTGGTACGCTGATACACGATGACGCTGTGCACCATGTCTGTGCCGCCCATGGCCAAAGCTTCATCTACCGCGGGTTTAAGCGCCATGGCGCGTCCGCCGCGCATTTGTCCGTCGGCAGTAATAACCGCCACCGCTTGTGCATCCACGATGCGCTCATGCAAACTCTTGGAGGAGAAGCCGCCAAACACCACCGAGTGAATCGCACCAATGCGCGCGCAACCCTGCATAGCGACCACGGCTTCAATGCTCATCGGCAAATAGATCACCACGCGATCGCCTTTTTTGATGCCGCGCGATTTCAGTGCATTCGCGAATTGGCAGACGCGGGTATGCAAGTCGCGGTAATTGACCTTGGTAACCTGGCCATCGTCCGCTTCAAAAATCAGCGCGGTTTTTTCCGGTTGCGTGCTCAGATGTCTGTCAAGGCAGTTGTAGGAGACATTTAATAGCCCGTCTTCAAACCATTTAAAAAACGGTGCGTTTGTTTCGTCCAGTACTTGGGTGAAGGGCGTGTGCCACAAGATATTTTGTCTGGCCAGATTCGCCCAGTAACCTTCGTAATCATCCTGTGCGGCTTTGCTCATGGCTTGATACGCCGCCATGCCGGAGACGTTGGCTTGCGCTACAAAGGCATCGGAAGGTTTGAATAGGCGGTTTTCATTCAAGCTTGATTCGATAGACATATTTTCTCCATTGGCGTGGTTATGGGTGGCGTGATTAACGGAAATTTGGGTGATGATTTAAAATTAAAAGCCGGTGAGTTGTTTCATATCAAATCCCCATTTTTCAGCCATCTCAACACTGGCGATTGCATCGCTTGATTTAGTCAGGTTAATAATTTCGGGCATGATGGGTTCGTTGGACTTTGTTGAGAAGAACGCTTTAACCATCGGGGTTAACAAGCTATGTTCATTTTGTTCTGTAACTATCGCCAGACGTCCGGATTTGAGTTTGACCAGCGTGCCCGTGGGATAAATGCCAATTGTTTTAACAAAAGCATGGAATATTCGTTCATCGAAATGACCATTACGCCATTCTGCCATTTTGCGCAGAGCTTCGGCGGGTTCCCAGCCAGCTTTATAACAACGGTTGGAAGTTAACGCGTCATATACGTCGCATACCGCGCCCATGCGCGCAAATAAAGACAGGGCATCTCCTGAAATTCTTTCGGGATAGCCCGTGCCATCAACCCGTTCATGATGATGCAATACGACATCCAATGCGTATGCATTCGCACCATGGGAGATATTCAGCACTTCCCAGCCGCGTAACGGATGTGCTTTGATAATCTCAAATTCTTCATCCGTTAATTTGCCTGGCTTGTTTAAAACATCATCTGGAATTAATGCCTTACCGACATCGTGCAAAAGTCCGGCCATGCCGGCATCCTGAACTTCCGCAGCTGAAAGTCCCAGCTGCTTGCTGAGCGCAATCATCAATGCGCACACGGCAACCGAATGCAGGTAGGTATAGTTGTCTTTGTCTTTCAAGCGGGAAATATTAAGGAAGGCTTCCGGGTTGCGCGAGACCGACTGGTTTATTTCATCGACCAAAGGCAATGCATCTTCCACATTTAAAGCCTTGCCCATACGGGCTTCCTGAAACATTGAGGTCACTGCGGCTTTACTTTTTTCTTGAAGTTTGCGGGCACGCACAACTTCTTCTTTCATAGGCACGCGCGGGATGTGGGCTATTTCGCTAGTTGCCGCAATTTTCAGCTCTTGTTCAATTTTCCGGGCTTCTTCTTCTTTTGTGGTGACTTCCACATCTCCCGCAACGTCCAAGCCTTTAGTGGTATCAATCCAAACTTCTTTAAGGGCGCAGGTTTGCAGGGTTATTAAATCCTTTGGGTCGGCGAGATCAAAAGATTTTTTCCAGAAAGGGTGATCCATCCAGCTGCCACACAATTCCTGGATATACATTCCCACTCGGACGTCACGAACATGAATTTTTTTAAGCATACTTTTAGCGACAGCTAACCCACGTAGATTTTCTTTTGGGATTATAACCAGTGCCGGGGGAAAATGCATTTAACCTTCGATCTGATAATAAGGACGAACCGGAAAAGTGCGCTAAGTCGTTATTTTTACTTGACGCAAAAAAGAATATCGCTATAATCCGCGCTCCCTAAAACCTTGTTCCACCGTTACCGCATGACGGGGAGCTTTTACCATAAGGAGATTTAATGCGTCATTACGAAATCGTATTTATTGTGCATCCCGATCAAAGCGAGCAAGTGCCCGCGATGGTTGAGCGTTATCGCACACTGGTGACCAGCAAGAACGGCCACATTCACAGACTGGAAGACTGGGGTCGTCGTCAGATGGCTTACCCGATCCAGAAAATCCACAAAGCACATTATGTGCTCATGAATATCGAAGCCGATCAAGAGACTCTGGACGAAATGGAGCATGCATTCAAGTTTAACGATGCTGTGTTGCGCCATCTTATTATCAAAGTAAAAGCTGCTGTCACAGCGCCTTCCGCGATGATGAAAGAAGAGAAATCACGCTCGTTCTCCGGTGATGTTGCAGAAGCGGCACCGGCACCAGTAGCGGCTTGACCGGGTTGAGTAGTAACCGTTGCATCATCGATGGTGAATTGTTAGAGCTGGATGTTTTGCGTTATACCCCGGCGGGGATACCGCGAGTAGGATTAAAAATACGCCACGTTTCATCGCAACTCGAAGCAGGTATTACACGGCAGCTTAGCTGCACAATATCTGCGGTTGCAATGGGTGATGCGGCATTGCAAGTTACCGGTTTTCGGCCGGGGCAAAGCGTGCAAGTGGAAGGTTTTTTAGCTCAACGCAGTTTGCGAGTTGCGCAACTGGTACTACACATTAATCATATTAATTTGAAATAAGGGGCACAACATGGCTCGTGTATTTAAGAAAAAAGATGACAAAAAGAATAACAATTCTTCGCGTCAATTGTTTAAACGTCGTAAATTCTGCCGCTTCACTGCCGAGAAAATTGCTGAAGTGGATTACAAAGATGTGAATATCTTGAAAGAATTTATTTCCGAAAACGGCAAGCTGATTCCGGCACGTATTACCGGTACCAAGTCCCGTTATCAACGTCAATTGAGTGTTGCGGTAAAACGCGCACGTTTCTTGGCGCTGTTACCTTACACAGATTTGCACTAAGGAGTCGCCATGCAAGTAATTCTAATGGAAAAAGTAACCAACCTTGGCCAGTTCGGCGATGTGGTTAAAGTTAAAAATGGTTTCGGACGCAACTTTCTGATCCCGCAAGGCAAAGCCAAGCGTGCCACAGAAAGCAACGTTGCAGAATTTGCAGCACGCCGTGTTGAATTGGAAGCGGCTGATAAAGCTAAATTGGCCGATGCGCAAGCACGCGGCGAAAAGTTGGCCGGTATGACCGTTCAAATCGTGCAAAAAGCCGGCGTGGATGGCAAATTGTTCGGTTCTGTGACCAATGCTGACATCGCTGCCGCGCTGAATGCACAAGGCTTCAAGGTTGAAAAATCGCAAGTACGTATCCCGGAAGCGCATATCAAGCAAATCGGCGACCATACGGTTAACATTTCCTTGCATGCAGATGTTCTGACGCATATCACGGTGTCAGTGCTGGGCGAATAACTTAAGTTTCACTTGTGGCATCAACAAAAAGGGCTGGCAACAGCCCTTTTTGTTTGCGTGTTTAAAGTCTTAAATTACGAAATTTCAAACAGTAGGGTGAGTTTGGAATCGGTGAGCGCCAAGGCGCGCAGCCCTAATAGTTGTGTGCGAGCGGCAAGCAACGGGGGAAGCGGGTGAATAGTTGCAACAGGCAGATGGAGAAGTTCCGTGGGGCCATCAACTTCTACTTCCTGATTGCCACTGGATTTGTGTTTGAGGGTGAGGTATTGGGGAAATTTGTCAGGATTTGGATGCTGGCCTGTAAAGCCAAGTAGTTTGCTCATCACTTCAGGCTGATCAGATTTCGGTTGGGCATGAGAATCTCGCACATGTTGTGCCTCGATGCCAGCTTGCCAGCCACAGATTGAGAATTGCACAATGGCGAGTGATTCAAGAGAGTTACGATTGCCCATAATTCATTTTTGGTCGTGCTTTAAATTGGTAAATCAATTGATTGTATTTCTATCTAATTGATTATAAAGTATTTTTTATAATGGCTAAGTTCTAAAGCTCAACCAAGTCCGCGAGCATAGTCGCTAAAAATCTGGTCAAGGTCGAGTACCGCGACAGGTTTATCTTTAAACCGCAATACCCCCAGAACTTTTGCGTGCATGTGCTCCGGCAGAGTGCCGGGTGGTGGTTGAATCGTACTTTCCGGCAAGTCAATAACGTCTATAACTCGGTCTACCCGGATACCGCTGCTCATATTGCCGCCGCGCCCCAGTAATATTGATGAGCCGGGCTTAATTTTCTGCTCGGGTAAATGCAGCATTTCATGCAAGCGAATAACCGATTCGATATCGCCGCGCACATTGATGACGCCCTCCAGGGATGCGGGGCTGCCGGGTACGAAAAATACTTCGGCTTGCGCGAGAATTTCACGGATACGTTCACCATTAATTGCGAACCATTCGGTTCCCAGCTCGAAAATGACCAGTTTCACCGTTGCTTCATCTACATTGACAATATCTTGATTGGCTTCGTGATATTGAGTAAGCACTTGGTCTAAAGTTGTTTCGTTCATTTTATGTATTCCATAGCTAACTTTGCCGTGTTAATTATTTAATCTACCACGACACGGTTTCGACCGGCACGTTTTGCTTCATAAAGCGATTTGTCGGCAGCTTCGCGCAGCAACTCCATACGGCGATGCGCGGGAAAGCTGGCGATGCCGGCACTAAAGGTAGCGTTAAATTCACTATCGGTGGCGTGAAAAATAATCTGGCTAAAAGCTTCGCGCAATTCGTTTATTAAAGACGCGGCACTTTCGGTTGACATATCTTGCAGGATGATGGCAAACTCTTCACCGCCGTAACGTCCGACAATGTCCGAATTACGCAAACGTTGCTGCAGAATTCGCGCCAAGGCGAGGATAACCTGATCACCAACCGGATGCCCGTAAGTGTCGTTAACCGATTTAAAACGATCAATATCAATCATGACAAAACATAGTGTGCTATTGCTGCGTTTTGCTATCGAAATTGCATTCTCAAGTAGTTGCGTTGTAGTTGTGTGATTGAACAGGCCGGTCAAGCTGTCTCGAGCCATCAGGGAGCGCAAGGTACGCATGCGTTCGGCACGAATTGCCACGGCGGCGACCAATTCCTCGGCAACTACCGGTTTCGTTAAAAAACCCTCAGCACCAACGCGCATTGCCGAAAACTGTTTTTGCTTATCTGTTTCGCTGGATAAATATACAATAGGAAGTCCTATGTAATCAGGTACTTGACGTATGAGCTTGGCCAAGTCACGTCCCGAGCAGCGGGGCATGTACATATCCATTAAAACCATGTCCGGCTGAAATTCAGAAAGGGTATCCAAAATGCGCGAAACATCGTTGATCTGATAAGTAATCATGCCTGCTTCTTGCAGCAGAACGCAGTGATACCCGGCAATTTCAGGTTCATCATCTACCACTAAAATGCGATAGGGTTCGGGTTTTTGCTGTCGTGTTAGTTCATCCAGTACTGTGATCAGTTCGATTGCGCGGGCAGGCTTTTGGAAATAGGCCTCTCCCCCGGCTTGTACTGCGCGCAGACGTGCATCAAAGTCACTGCGTGACGAGAGAAATACCGCAGGGATAGGATTTGATAACTCACGCGCGAGCTCAACCAATATTTCGGTACCCGCACTTTGCCCTTCGGGAAAGCGAATATCCATAATGACCGCATCAGGGCGACGGACGAATACCGCATCGCGCAGTGCTTGTGTGTCGGTAAACGTTACGGTTTGATAGCCAAAACACCCTAACTGCGCCGCAAGTTGCTCTACCAACTCGGGTTCGTCATCACACAGATAGAGTAAGCGCGTGCGAGATGTTTCAGTATTGACGCTTGGCAGGTTGAAGCTGGGTAAACTCGTATCGTCCTGTTGGGCAGGAGTAAGATTTCGTGTCAAATTTTCAAGCGCATTTGCAATGTTATTCACGCAAGATTCAAGTGCTGCATGCCAATTTGTCGGCAGCCCCGAGCGAATGGGATCAATCAGATGTGCGGCAATATCTTCACCCTCGGCAGCGGCCTCACCCAACTCCTTAAAGCCAAATGAGCGGCCCGTGCCTTTTAAGCTATGTAAAAAACGATGCAGGTCGACGGCCGCGGTGTGATCCCCGGGGGCGTTCCCTAATTTTTTCAGACATTCGTTTGCCTCGGCAATGCGTTGCGGTATTTGCTCTAGAAAACGCGCGCGCAGACGGGCAATTTTTTCACGTGCAGACTGCACTTTGGTCGGGACCGGATCAGTCATCGTTGAATCCTTAGTGAAAATTGAGGTTGGAATTGGGTTTATGTAGCGCTACCTTAATCGGTTATAACTTTACGGATTCCGTTTAGCCAGCACTTCTGCCATTACTTGGGGCAAAGTTTCCTCCATGGAGAAATCTTTAAGCAGGCAAGCATCAAGCAACGGCTCTTGTTTTAATAAACCTTCCGGTTCATCACCAGTCAGCAAAATGAAGGGAAGGGTATTCCCCTGTTCGCGAAGTTCTCGAAACAGTTCGATGCCGGTGACTAAGGGCATATTCATATCGCTAATAATCATTTCGATGCTGTTATCCTCGCTAAGCTTGCCGGCAGCTTGAATAGCATCTTCAGCCAATACCACGTTATGTCCCAATCCTTCCAGCACGGCACAGGTCATTTCACCCGCCATTGAATCATCGTCCACTACAAGAATATGCATTCGTTACTCCCTTTAAAATTTTCCTCAACCCAGCAGCGCGCGCAGGGTTTCCACTAGATTACTCTGATCGAAATCCCCTTTTACGATATAGGCATCAGCGCCCACTTCTACGCCACGGCGTTTGTCTTCTTCTTTTTCACGCGAGGTAATAATAACGATAGGTTTGTTTCGGTATTTTTCTTCCTGACGCAGGCGCGCAGTCAGCGTAAAGCCGTCCATATTGGGCATTTCAACGTCGGTTAAAATCGCGTCAAAGTCGTCGGCAAGCGCTTTTTTCAGGGCATCCAAACCATCCTCGGCCAGTGTAACTTTATACCCGTAAGCTTCCAATACATCTTTTTCGATCTCACGGGTATTCAGCGAGTCGTCTACGACCAGAACGTTGTAATGGTTTTGCGGGGTATGAGCTTCAGCTTCGGTGTGCACTGCCTGGCCGCGAATTCGGCGCGCCATGTCGAGTAACGCCGGCGCATGCAGCACACTCACCAATTCATTTTTACCGGTTGTTACCACGCCTGAAACCACGGGCAACTTTCGCATGTGTTGCGGAAGGGGCTTGATAACCATATCGCGTTCATCGAGCAAATCATCCACCAATACGGCTATTTTTTCATTGCGTACGCGCAACACGACCAGCAACATGCCGATGCTTGCGGGCTGATCGAAAGTGGATTTGGCGAGATTGGCCGGAATGCGCAACAACTCGGAGAGTGGTACTACGGGCACAAATTCATTGCGAATAATCACAGCATTTCGTTCCGCCACCGTCATCATGGCGGCATGCGGCAAACGCAAAATTTCGGCCACATATTGCGCCGTAAATCCGAAAGGCAAGCCATCGGTTTGTACGAGTAGCACGCGCATTACCGCCAGTGTCAGTGGCAACCGCAAAGAAAATGTGGTGCCTTTTCCCGCTTGGGTTTCCACGCTGATTGCACCCTGCAAATCATCCAGAATGCATTGTTTGACCACATCCATACCCACACCTCGCCCGGACAGGTCGGTGATGATACTGTTGGTAGAAAAGCCCGGTAAAAAAATCAGATCAATTGCTTCCTGGTCGGTTAGTGCGGCGGCTTTCTCTTCGCTGATAAAGCCTTTTTTGATGGCTTTTTCACGTACCAAATCGAGTGGAATGCCGCCTCCGTCATCCGCGATGGAAATAACCACCCAGCCGCCGTCCTGGCGTGCCGACAGGGTTAGCTTGCCCTGTGCGGGTTTACCCGCTGCAGTGCGTTGCGCAGGTGTTTCCAAGCCGTGATCAATCCCATTGCGGATTAAGTGAATAATGGGGTCGGAGAGTTTATCGATCATTTGACGATCGAGTTCAATTTCAGCACCATTAACCACGCATTCAACTTGCTTGCCGATTGAGCGTGCCAGTTCGCGCACTAAGCGGGCGGCTGGTTCAAATACGATGGTGAGCGGCAGCATGCGCATCAGCAGCGTTTTATCGTGGAGTTCATCCATGAGCAGCTCCTGGGCCTGCACGTCCTCATTAAGAGCCAGCGAAAACTGGTGCAACTCATGACGGGTTTGCTCGCCGCAGTGTCCGCTTAATTTGCGCTCAATATCGCGCACATCCAACAGACGCTGACGCATCCGTGCGTGACTGGAAACGACTTCACCCATGAGTTTGATCAGCTCGTCAAGTTTGCTCAAGCGCACGCGTACCGTTTCGGCCGCTTTAAGTTTTGGTTCGTTTGAAGGGACGGCTGGCGTTTGTAGCGGACGTGGAGATGGTGCGGAAAGCACGTCAGGTACTTCGTCAACTTGAGCGGCTGGCAAGGCTGGCGCAACCGGCACTGCGGTTTCCGCCTTGTGTGCAGCCTCAACGGCGGGGAGTGGAAGCGCAGGCGGGACATTGGCGGGTTGTCCGCTGCAGGCATGCTCCAGTTCGGTGCACAACGCCAAATCGGAAGCGTGGAGGGGAGCTTCCGGCGCGGCAGCGAGTTTGTCTACTATGGCGGATAGTGCATCCACAGCCCGGTACAGCAACTGTCCAAGTGCCGGGGAAAATTGCAGGCTCCCGTCCCGCAGTCCCCCCATGACATCTTCAAGCTTATGCGCAGTTTCGGTAATCGGCGTGAGCTTCAACATACGCGAGGAACCTTTGATGGTGTGCGCAGAGCGGAAAATGGAGTTAATCACTTCTTTGTCGGTGCTGCCTGAATCCAGCGCAGCCAAGCCATCGTTAAGCCGGTTAATGTGGTCGCGCGCTTCTTCAATAAAGCGGATCACAAATTTTTTAATGTCGATCGCCACGGTTTATTTTCGTCCCACAGATTGATTGTCGGTTAACAGTTTTGCCAGCTGATGTTCGCAGAGAAAACGCACCTCTCCGGCGGGTAATCCCAGTGGAACAAAATTAATTCCCGTGTCTGAGGCTTCGCTGGAAAGTAGTTGCAGCGTAACTCGGTATGCCCGTTTGGCGTGTTCCAATTCTTGGGCATGACGATATAGATCCGCGAGGTAATAATGCGCGGGCCAACATTCGTGTTTGGCATAGACGGCTTTTTTTAGCCAGCTTTTGGCAACGTCGGGCTGGTTACGCCATTTTGCGGCCAATCCTAGCAATAGCAATGCATCAACAGACCAGTTATTGTCAGCTAGTACATCTTGAGCCAGAGATTCAGTGCCTGATAAATCTTTGCGGTTAAGCAGCAAATGGGCTTTTAGTAAACGTGCCTCTATTTGTTTTGGCTCCATGCCGAGAATGGCATTAAGCAAAGGCAGCGCTTCATCATAGCGTTTGTCGCGGGTTAATTGGCGCGCCAAAATGAGATCCTTGCCGGGTTCAGATGCTGAACTTTCTGTCTTGGTAACAGTTGAATTAACCGTTGGTAAAGACCACTCTCCGGGAGGTACTAGAATTTGCGGCGGCGTTGTAACCGGGATAGCTGCAAGGGGAGGGATCTGCCAAGCCGGTTTTGCTAATGACATTGATTTGCTTGGTGGCGCAATTGCTTCGGCCAATGGGGGATTGCCTTTAACGAAATAGAACAGACCATTTTCTTCAATAAGTGGCAATACCCCCAGATCGTTGGCCAAAGTTTCTGCTGTGCCAATCATTAAAATTCCGTTATCTTTCAGTAGATTAGATAGATTTTTTTGAATAACTTTGCGGGTCTGAACATCAAAATAAATGGAGACATTGCGAAAGAAAATAATATCGAAATTGTGCAGTTCGGGTGGAAACTGATCTGCGAACAGGTTGAGCTCATAAAAATTAACCAGTTTATTAATTTGCGGTTTGAGGATATTGCGCCAACCTTCTTTGTCGAAATATCGCCGGCGGATTTCGGGCGGAACCCCGCGAAATGAGAAATCGGTGTAGACGGCTTGGCGTGCCTTGGTGAGCACTGTGCTATCAATATCTCCGCCGGCAAAGCTAAATAAACGCGAAACGCTCTCGCCATATTTATCCATTAAGGCCATCACCAATGAATATGGTTCTTCTCCGGACGAGCAGCCCGCACTTAAAATTCGTACCGGGGCGAGTCCGTTGTGGGCAGCCAAAAAACGCGGCGCAAGATAATCGACCAGTAGACGAATTTGTTCGGGTTCGCGAAAAAAGTAAGTTTCATTGATCGTGAGCATATTGATCAGCGCTTGGAATTCTTCTTCACTTTTAATTAAATGCGCGTAGTAATCGGTGGCTTTAATCGCCAATACTTTAACGCGTTCGGCGAGCGCCAAAGCGAGTTTTTGATCGCCATTTTCATCAAACAATAGCCCGCAACGTGCCTGGATAAACGATTTATAGGGCGCAAGTGCAAAGCTCATGACAGGCCCCACATAGCAGGGGAAGTGAGTGGTATGGTTGCCAGTTGCATCATTTTTCCGGCAAAGGATTCCACCGGCAAAATGTGTTGTACGCTGCCTGCCTCGATTGCAACACGATTCATTCCGTAAATAATTGAGCTGGTTTCATCCTGCCCCAGGGTGACTCCGCCTTTAGCGCGAATGTGAGCTATCCCTCTGGCACCATCATGTCCCATGCCAGTCAAAATAATCCCGACGGTATTTTGGCCAAACACATCAGCTGCGGCACTTAATAGAACATCACAGCTGGGGTGATAAATATCAGTCGCAGTGCGCTCGACCAGAGAGACACGCCGGGTGGCAGAAATTCCAAAGTGTCGTTCGGAAGGGGAAATATAAATAATTCCTGCTTGCAATAACTCACCCTCTATCGCCAATCGAACCGGCATTTTGCATAACGTGGCTAGCCAGTCTGCCATGCCAGCGGCAAAACCGTCGGAGATATGCTGCGCAATAACGATGGGGCAGGGGAAATTTGCAGGTAAAGCCGGTAATATTTGCGCCAATGCCTGTGGCCCCCCCGTTGAACAGGCTATCGCAAAAATTCGCGAATACCGGGATGGGTCGATGGCGGGCATGGATATAGATGAAGTTGCAGAAATAATTGGCGGGGCAGGGATAAGAGGCGTGCGTGGTCGCATCCGGGTAATCACTGCCACACCGGCTAACATGCGCACTTTGGCAACAAACTCAGCGGCCTGCTCGGGAGTGTAGTCCGGCTTTCTAACGACTTCCAATGCACCGCGCCGCACGGCTTCCAGCGCATTGTGCGCATCTGCCACACTGCTTACCACCAGTATCGGCACCGCTTTGTTAAACATAATTTCTTCGATGGCCTGCATGCCGTCCATCACCGGCATTTCGAGATCCATGGTAATCAGGTTAGGTTTGAGTTCGCGTGCGAGGTCGATGGCTTGTTGGCCATTTTCCGCTTCTCCCACCACCTCAATATCTTCTTCACTTTCAAGAAAGTCTCGCAGCAGCCCGCGCGCCAGGCTGCTATCGTCGGTAATTACGACGCGTATCTTTGCCATAAATATGCCTGGATTATTTTTTATTGCCGAGTTTAAATTGACTCACCAAATTTTCCAGTCCGGACGATAGTCCGGACATTTCCTGGCTAATTTGCGAGATTCGGGTAATCGATTGCGCAGTGTGGGAACTGGCCGAAACGATTTCGCGCAATGCCACGACCACTTGATTGCTGGCGGTTTTTTGTTGTTGGGTGGAAAGGGAAATTTGTTGCGCAGCGCTGGTGGTTTGGCTGGCAGACTGCACAATTTCGTTGAGGCGCTCGGCGGCATTAGCGCTGGCAACCGTACCTGCCGCAATCCCACTGGCCCCTTTCTCTGAGTTAATGACTAAACGGCTAATCGAGTCTTGTATCTCGTTGATTTTAGTCTCAATTTCATTGGTTGAGTCGGTTACGCTATCGGCCAGACGGCGTATTTCACTGGCTACTACAGAAAAACGTTTACCCGACTCACCGGCACTGGAGGCTTCCAGTGCGGCATTAAATGCGATGAGTTTGGTTTGGTCTGCCACCGTATTAATAATTTCCATGACCTTGCTTATTTGCTTGGATTTATTTCCCAGCTCAACAATTTCTTGCAGGCTGTGCTGGTTATCGGCACGAATGTCAGTCATACGGCTTAATACCGACTGCATTGCTTCCGAACCTTTGCGACTGCTGTCGAGAGTCAGATTTGCAATATCTACAACCGATTTTGAGTGGTCGGCAATTTGCGTCGAGGACGCGGAGAGTTCCTCCATGGTCGAGGTGATTTCGGTCACCGACGAAGACATTTCAGTGGAAGTGGCAGCCTGCTGTGCTACAGATTCGGAAATGGCTTCAGCGGCCCGATTGACATTTAAGGCGTGGGTATCCACCTTGCTCAAGGTTTGATTAAGCGCTTCCACCGTACGATTAAGTGAGCGCGCCATTTCACCGATCTCATCACTGGAGTCCGCTTGGGCTTTGATAGCCAGATTTCCCTGGGCAACCTCGGCCAGCACGTTCTGCATTTCTTTTGCAGGCGACACAGCACGACGCACGACAAAAATAATACTGGCAAGCACGGCCAATAATACGATCACCACGCCGGTAATAACTGTTAATGCCGCGCTGCGTTGAGCATCGGCGATGGCATCGCGTTTAACCGCCATTTTAAAATGCCCGATTAACACGCCCGATTCATCTTTAATTTCTTTGTCCAGCATTAGCAGATGGGCACTGTCTTCAGGAGCTTTGCTAACGTCCGGAGTAAGTGAAGTATCCTCGGCGGATAAAAATTCAGCGTAAACAATGTCACCATTTTTTGTTAACTCTTTAATAAATCCCGACAATGAGGGTAGGTCATAATTGGTTATATAAGAGGCGGACACCTGCGCTACAAAACTGGCGGTAACTTCCTGGCTGCTTTCCATTTGTTTGGTTGCTGATCCCCCCATTTGTACATAAAGAGCGATACCCAGCAGCGTCATTCCGATGAGCAGGGCGGCCAGGGTCGGGAGCAGGATTTTTAGAGTAAGTGATTTCATGGTTACATCATCCGTAATGAATAAATAGAATGTTTGGACTAACGCGCGAATCTTGAATAACACTTGAAAGCTTTAGAGCGATCAATTGGGTAAATATTTTATTATTATGTTGTCATTCCCGCTGGAGCGGGTGGCGATGATATACTAAAAACCGGCAATGAAGCTTTCCCATTTTCTCTGCTGCTGTATCATTAGTTAGGCGGTTTGCTTGTTGTTGCTGATTTTGAAAATTATAAATTAATCAAGGAGTTGCTTGCATGAATATCAGCAAAATTTGTACTTATGGGACTAATACCCTGCTGGGCTTGGCGTTGTCTTTTGTTTCAGTGGCTGCATTTTCTGAGGAAATTCGGGTAGGTGGTGGAGCTGCGCCGATTGAGAATATTTTTAAAAAAATTCAGACACCTTTCGAGAAGGCGAGTGGCAATAAGCTGGTTCTAAATGCCAGCGGCCCCGATCAGGCTTTAATTGACTTGGATCAAGGTAAAGTCGATATCGCCACCGGCGGTTTGAATCTGGAAGGTTTTTATGAGTTAGTGGCTAAAAAAAATTACACCCTAAAAAATCGTGATGCTTTTAAAGCGCGTGTAATAGGGCGTGATCGCATTCAAGTTTATACGCACAAACAGGTCAATATTAAAAGCTTAAGCAAAGCTGAACTTAAAGATTTGTTTACCGGAAAAATCAAAAATTGGAAAGAATTAAAAGGACCTGATTTGCCAATTAAAATTATTTTGGGCGCCAAAATTCCCGGCACTCAAAAGTTTTTCCGTGAAAACGTGATGGAGAATCAAGAGTTTGCCAATGGCGGAGCAACCGATGCCAGCGATGCTGTAGATGTGCAGAAAAAAATAGCCAACACTCCGGGTGCTGTAGGACTTGGCCCGATCAGTAGCGATAACGAATCGCTTAACCAGCCAACGATTCCTGTTATAGGTCGTCCGATTACCGCGATAACCAAAGGTATCCCCTCCGCTACCGTTAGCAAGCTTTTTGATTTCATCCGCGTTGAAGGTGAAAAACTGATTGAAAAATAATCAGTTACTGTTAATTCCGGCAAAAGCAAGCTTGCTTGCTTTTGCCGTCCGTCGAAATAGCACTCAAAATCAACCTCTGTTCCCCGCATAGCTCCGGACATAAATCCGGATAATGGCAACATGCTCCCCTTAAAGTCGTAAGACTTATTCCTACAAAAATTTCCGTTTAACTTCCTACAGAAGAATTAGTGTTTATCCAATTCTTCCTACATGCGTCTGCGCGCACAATGCAGTCATCGCAAAACACCGCACATTGTGAATTAGGAGATGAACATGAACGCAGCGCAACTACACGAAGAAATCAAAGAAGCCAACCTGTCCTACATGATGCTGGCCAAGCAAATGATCAACGACGACAAAGTCAGCGCCATCTTCCGTTTGGGCATCAGCGAAGAAATGGCCGACCTGCTGGCCGGATTGACACCCGCGCAATTGTTGAAAATGGCTGCCTCCAATATGTTGCTGTGTGCGTTCCGCT
>JBAZVN010000021.1:0-34965 GCA_041660815.1 Gallionellaceae bacterium
CCAGCCAATAGTTGGTCAATTAAATCCGGCGAGGGGGTTCTTTGTGTTGCGGTCATGTTCACTCCTTTCAAAGTTATGGCAGTTTCCCGCCAATTGACCGTTTACACAAAAATTCTTACACCCTCCCGTTGGTGGCCTAGCATTGCACATGATGGGTTTCCTTAGTTACCGCACTTATTTTACAGAATGGGGTATCGACCCCGGTCTTTTCCCTCACTCCACCGATGCAATCATCATTAACGGCTTTTACGTCCTTGCCGATCGTACTGTAGCGATTTTCTCGGCGACAAGCCAAAACACGTACTTGGCGGTTGCCGCAGGATTAACAGTGTATATATTCCTGATTTTTCGGATGGGTACACTAGGCAAATACCTCCGTAGCCCTTGGCGTCCTCCAGAATGGCTTACTGACTTAGCAAAAAGCGCAATGATGACATCCGTCATAATGGGAGTGGTTCCGTTCGCTGTGGTGGTCAGTGTTATTGTCCTTGTCACTCCGGCAGATTTGGGTGAAAGAACTGGGCGCTCGCAAGCAAAGGAAGAAATGAAAAGGTATTTGGCCGGCTGCAATCAGAAGGATGCGAAAGACAAGTGCATTGAGATTCGAAGAGAGGGGAAAACCGTTGCACACGGCTTTTTGATTGAAAGCTCGGAATCACATATTGCTCTATTCGACGTAGACAAAAAACAGGCTCGGGCATTGGAACGTGAGGGCACAGAGTTGCTGGTGGATACACTCCCGTAAGGGGTTGTGTTCCACTGGTCGCCAAGTGACCTGTGTCAATATGAAGGAATATATATCCGGCTGAATATTTCTAAGAAGTTTCCGCCATGGGCTGGTATGTAGTGCTATTCGATTAAGTGCGTTGTTTAGCTCCAATAACACCTAATCTATCAGTCATCACTTCTGACCGAATCGGGTACTGCAGATATATGCTGTTTCCCCGTAGCGATTACATGTTTATCAAAGATAATAAGTACAAGTCAAGCTTAATAAGTATCCCTATTTTTCCTATTATTAAATTTCTATTGAAAAATATGGAAAATCAATCTATATAATATTTTTTCATAATGAATGCATTCTTTATTCGATTTTGGAATATATATTGATTTTGTGACTTGTCACACTATAAGTTTTGGCAATTGCACTTTTGAGATTTGGTTGAAATTTGGGTGAGTTGGAGCGGGAAAAGTAGGGATTTTGAGGGAAATTTTGGGAAGTCTAGACAAGAAAAAAGCCAGATAACTTATTGATTATCTGGCTTTTTGTTTGGTGGGCCCTCGCGGACTTGAACCGCGGACCAAAGGATTATGAGTCCTCTGCTCTAACCAACTGAGCTAAGGGCCCGAAACTTTATTCTTCACCGTCGAGAAAACTTTTTAGTTTTTCAGAACGGGAAGGATGACGCAATTTACGCAATGCTTTCGCTTCAATTTGGCGAATACGCTCGCGGGTCACATCAAACTGCTTGCCTACTTCTTCCAGCGTGTGATCCGTGTTCATCTCGATGCCGAAACGCATACGCAATACTTTAGCTTCGCGAGCAGTGAGTGAGTCCAGGATGTCCTTGGTTACGATGCGCAAGCTATCATAAACAGCTGCTTCGACCGGCGCCAACGAATTGGAGTCTTCGATAAAATCTCCCAAGTGCGAATCATCATCGTCACCCACCGGGGTTTCCATGGAAATCGGTTCTTTGGCGATTTTAAGGATTTTTCGGATTTTATCTTCCGGCATTTCCATCTTTTGCGCCAAGGTTGGAGCATCGGCTTCCATGCCGGTTTCCTGCAAAATCTGGCGTGAAATACGATTCATTTTATTGATCGTTTCAATCATATGCACTGGGATTCGAATCGTGCGCGCCTGATCCGCGATGGAACGGGTAATCGCCTGACGAATCCACCAGGTTGCATAGGTGGAAAACTTATAACCGCGACGATATTCAAACTTGTCAACCGCCTTCATCAGACCAATGTTGCCTTCCTGAATCAGGTCGAGGAACTGCAGACCGCGGTTGGTATATTTTTTGGCAATAGAAATTACCAGACGCAAGTTGGCCTCGATCATGTCGCGTTTTGCACGACGCGCTTTGGCCTCTCCGTTGGTCATCTGCTTGTTGATTTCCTTTAGATCCTTGATCGGAATACCAACGCGCTGCTGCAGCGTGTTCATTTTTCTCTGCTGGTCGATAATGGCTGCCTGATAACGCGCCAAAGTGTCACTGTAAGGTTTTTTGGCGGCAATTTCCTGCTTAACCCAATCCAGATTTTCCTCGTTTAGCGGGAATACTTTGATGAAATGGGGACGGGGCATATGCGCTTTAATCACACATAACTCCTGAATGCTGCGCTCGTAACGGCGCACTTCTTCCACCAAGCCGCGCATAATGTCGCACAAAGCATCCACTTGTTTTGCAGAGAAGCGGAATTGCATCAACTCTTCGGATATTTGCGCTTGCAGCTTGTCGTATTGTTTGCTGCGGTAACCGTATTTTTCATACGCTTTACCCAGCTTGCCGAACAGGTCCGCAATCACGGCGAAGCGCACCAGCGCATCTTCTTTGAGTTGTGCCAGATTAGCGGCGGCTAAAGCATCGCCGTCTTCTTCGCTTTCTTCTTCAACCTCGTCTTCAACTTCTTCTTCCTCTTCGTCAGCGGCAACAAGAGGCGCAACATTCACTTCCTCTTCTTCGATGTCGATAAAGCCGTCAATGACTTCATCAATACGCAATTCATCACGACTGACTTTGTCGGCCAAAGCAAGAATTTCGGCAATCGTTGCGGGACAGGCGGAGATCGCCTGAATCATATGCTTCAGACCTTCTTCAATGCGCTTGGCAATGACGATTTCGTCCTGGCGTGTGAGCAAACCTACCGTACCCATTTCGCGCATGTACATGCGCACCGGATCGGTGGTGCGGCCAAAGTCTGAGTCTACCGTCGAAAGTGCGGCTTCCGCCTCCGCGACCGCATCTTCATCGGCAACCACGGCTGGCGCTTCGGACATAATTTGATTTTCAACGTCGGGAGCCTGATCATGGACACTGATACCCATGTCATTAATCATGCTTACCACACCCTCGATTTGCTCAACTTCAAGCATCTCGGGCAGGTGATCGTTGATTTCAGCAAACGTTAGGTAGCCACGCTCCTTACCCAATAAAATCAAGGCCTTAAGGCGCGTGCGACGCTCTTCGACATCCTGCAATTGCTCGGCCGGGGTTTCTTCGTGCGCAGCGGGATTAGCTTGCTTCGCTTTTGTCGAAGCGGCCTTGGCAGAAGTGGACTTTTTAGGTTGTTGCTGAGTCGCCATAATTGTTGGAACCCCGGAAGAAAAATTAATTATTCAAAAAACTGCAGCGTCAAAATGAAAGAATCGCCGCTGAAATGGGCGCGCATTATACCTGATTTGGCGAAATCATTCGCGCTGAAGTAATCGCAGATAAATTGCCCGCTCTTCTTCATTCAGACTTTTCAAACCTGCACTTTCAATTTTGCCTTGTAATATCATCAATTGTTGCTTGCGTTCATCTTCGCGCAAGCGGGTTAAAATCCCTTGAAACTCCGCATCGACATCAAAATTATCACCCAATTTCATTGTCTCGGCCTGCACCGCCGTAAATAAAGCCTCGAACCGCGACCCTTGAAAATTTTGCACGGTAGCAGAAATACTGACCGCAGCTCCCTGGCTTTGTACCCAGGAAGCCAACTCCATTACTGCCGCCCCGTCATCTCCCTCGACATGCCAATCGGCGGGGAGATTGCGTGCCAACTCGGGCTGCAATAAAAGGCAACGCAGCAAAGCTCTTAAGCCCGAGGGCGCCGGACGCGCAGCTTTTTGGGGGACACGGCGCGCAGGTGCCGCAATCGGCTTGATTTCATACAAGGCTTCCAACTCGGCTTGCGAGACGCCCGCCAAACTGGCGACCTCTTTACGCAATAACAGCGCAGTAGCGGGCGCCGTAATCGCAGTCAGCAATGGCTGGGCTTTTTGCAATAAAGTATTGCGCCCTTCCTGTGTTCGCAGATCCAGCTCAAGGGTCAACTCACGCAGCAAATACCCAGAAAGCGGCAAAGAATCATCCAACATCTGTTCAAATGCTTCCGTGCCGAATTCGCGAATATACGTGTCGGGATCATGTTCCTCGGGAAGGAATAAAAAACCGATACGCTTGCCATCCACGAGTTGCGGCAAGGCATTTTCCAACGCGCGCCACGCGGCTTTTTGCCCGGCCCGATCCCCGTCAAAACAAAATACAACCTGATCTGACAGTCTTAATAATTTCTGCACATGGTAAGGCGTGGTCGCCGTCCCCAGTGTTGCCACCGCATATTCCACGCCGTGTTGCGCCAAGGCCACCACATCCATATAGCCTTCAACCACCACCACTTGCTGACGCACACGAATCGATTTTTGCGCCTGGAATAATCCGTAAAGTTCGCGGCCTTTTTCAAATAATTGCGTTTCCGGCGAATTGAGATACTTGGGTTCGCCCTTGTCCAAAATTCTTCCGCCGAAACCAATCACCTGTCCGCGCGAATTGATAATAGGGAACATGATCCGGTCCCGAAACCGGTCATAGCGTTTACCCGCTTCACCTTCGATCACCAATCCGGTTTCAACCAGACTACTATCTTGATAGCTGCTTACGAGGGAGCCCAGGTTTTGCCATGCATCAGGCGCGAAACCAATGCCGAAACGTGCGGCTACTTCACCGCTTAAGCCGCGATTTTTCAAGTAATCAATAGCGCGCGGCGATTGTTTTAATTGCTCACGATAATAACGTGTGGCCGCCTGCATTAGTTCATACAGGTCGGGCGCAACTTTGTGTTGCGGCTGGGATAGCGACGAGGCTTCACGCGGCACTTCAACATTAATGCTGCGTGCCAATTCTTCTATCGCATCCACGAAATTCATGCCAACGTGTTCCATGACAAAGCCAATCGCTGTGCCATGCGCGCCACATCCGAAACAGTGATAAAACTGTTTGGACTGACTTACGGTAAAAGAGGGAGATTTTTCGTTATGAAACGGGCAGCAGGCAACAAAGTTGGCTCCGGCTTTTTTGAGCGGAACATAGCGCTCGATCACGTCAACAATGTCGAGACGATTGAGTAAATCCTGAATAAAACTTTTTGGAATCACTCCGGCCCCCACCTCTGTTTAACGACAAAGGGCGCGTGCCACGCGCCCCCGATTATCTTCGTTACTCACCAAATCGATTACGATTTGCCGGGAATTTACTTGGACAGCTTTGCCTTAACCAAGCCGGAAACTTTTGCCACATCGGCACGACCGGCCAACTGCGGCTTGAGTATTGCCATCACTTTGCCCATATCATGCGGACTGGCTGCACCTGTGTCGGCAATCGCTTGCGCAAGCAGTGATTCAATCTCGGCTTCGGAAAGTTGTTGTGGCATGTAAGTCTGCAACACACTCATTTCAAACTTTTCGACATCCGCCAAATCTTGACGCGCTGCCGCCTCATATTGGCTGATCGAGTCTCGGCGCTGTTTTAACATTTTATCAATGATCGATAAAATGTCGGCATCCGATAATTCGATTCGCTCGTCTACTTCGCGCTGCTTCATTGCGGCCAGTAACAGGCGAATCGCACCAAGGCGTGCCGTTTCTTTGGCACGCATGGCACTCTTCATATCTTCGGTGATTTGTTGTTTTAGGCTCATATCAAAACAAAACGCCGCAACCCTAATAGATTGCGGCGCCCGTTATCCTTGTGATCAATACAACTTTGGAGGCAAAACTTGGCTGCGCAAACGCTTGTAATGGCGTTTAACCGCAGCGGCCAGCTTGCGTTTACGTTCAGCCGTAGGCTTTTCATAAAACTCGCGGGCACGCAATTCGGTCAGCAGACCTGTTTTTTCTACCGAGCGCTTAAAGCGACGCATTGCTACTTCAAACGGTTCATTCTCTTTTACACGTATCGTTGTCATCAACAAACTACCTTGTTCAAAATTTTTGAGGGCGCGATTCTAGCAAAAGCCCAATGCCTGCACAACCCGGATTTAAAATTTATTTTCAGGCATCCGCGAATCCGCAAACACCACCCAAAATTCGAAATAAATTCATTAATAATCAAATAAATATATAAATACAGCAGGGCACGAACACCCCCCGACTGTTTCAAAATTGGATTGTAAAACCCTTGCTATTTGCTTCTTAAAGTATTCCCAAGACTGTTAGACTTGGTTTAATTATCGGAGAATAACGCTGTACGGAGACTCAATATGAAACAAATTTTTATCTATGTAGGCTATTTTATTTCCTTGCTGATCATCCAGCCGGCATTTGCTCTAGATAATACAGAGCCGGATAATGGCAGAAGACTCGACGTCATTAGCTTTATCAATACGCTAAAAGCTGAAAATAGCGATTATTTTAATTCGCACACTATCGACCATTTTGCGGGTTTAACCAAGGGACAGTACCCCATGGCGACGGTTATTACCTGTTCGGATTCACGCGTTCAGACCAATATGATGAGCGCCAACCCCGAGGGCAAGCTATTCATGATCCGCAATATTGGCAATCAGATTGCGACTGCGGAAGGTTCGGTGGAATATGGCGTGCATCATTTAAATACACCGGTTCTTTTGATTGTAGGGCATTCCAGGTGCGGTGCAATTTCAGCAGCCACCAGCAATTACTCTAGAGAATCACCGGCCATTAAACGCGAACTAGACACCATTACAATTAGCAAAGATCTGACCAATTTGTCCGGTGTAATTGCCAATGTGCATAATCAAGTGGCAGCAGCCATGCTGAAGTTTGATGAACCTGTCAGAGACGGCAAACTCACCGTGATTGGCACGGTATATGACTTCGCGGATGACTTGCATCACGGCTTGGGCAGATTAAATATTATTAATGTAAACGGCGAAGCAGATCCCAAAAAACTGGCCAATTTTGAGAATTTACTATTTAAAGCCAGGCCGCCTGCTTTGAAAAAAACCAAAAAATCAAAACACTAAAGGACGCCTCTAAAAATTCAATTTTCGAAGCTAGGCAAGGCGCGAACAAAAAATTAGGACGCAGCATATACAGAATATGTAAGGAGTAATTTTTTGTGAGCAACGCAGCATAGCGAAGTAAATTTAATTATTAGAGGTGCCCTAAAGCGGGAAATGCTTTTGTCCGCAGATTGGCATTAAGAGTGTTTTAGACTCTCTGCAATCAGGCGTCCAGTAATTCTTCCGGGTTGAATTGACTGCCGGAAATACTCACCACTTTATGCCGCGACTGCTCGCCATGTTTCAATTCAACACTTTTTAGCGGCACCGCAAATCGCTGCGCAATATATTTTAGCAAAGCAGAATTGGCGCGCCCTTCAATGGGCGGCGCAGCAAGGCGAATTTTTAACGCTTCGCCATGCAGCCCGGCAACAGCCGTTTGTTTTGCGCCAGGTTGCACATGCAAAGTCAACGTAATGACTTCACCGGAACGCTGAAACCATGTGCTCATAACATCCTTGACACCAGATGTTCCAACCACCCCACCGGTACGATCAAAATCAATTGGCAAATAATCAGCAAGGCCAGCACTGAAAAATCTATCGCGCCCACGCTTGGCAAAATATTGCGAACCGGTTGCAGAAAGCGCTGAGTAAATGCTGCTGCGACAGGTGAAATAGGCGAATGCGGGTTCACCCAGGACAATACAGCCTGCACCAGCAACATCATCATTAATAAATATATGCTTACAATCAATAACTTAACTACAGCCCACGCAAGCAATCCAAGCGCGGGAAACATTAGATAAGGATAGCCTTGTCCCCACAGCGTGGCGATCAAATAGCAATACTCAACGATGAAAGCCAGCAACAAGGATGCCGTGTCAAATCCCATAACAGGCGGCACATAGCGGCGTGCGCGCAGTACTGCAAAATCGCTGAGTGCCATCACAAATTCCCCGATCGGATTACGCATCGGCACTCGCATCCAGCCCGCGTGAAAACGCAGCATCAGCAACGCAGCAAACGGCTGCACCAGCACATCCAGCAAAAACAATAACGCCTGACTCAACATTTAATTTGCCCTCCCCAACTCATCGCCCATTTCTTTGGAACGCATCGCCGCCGCATGCACGGCGGCAACGATATGTTGCTTGACTTCATCCGCTTCCATACTCAGCAACGCACGTTCGGTTGTGCCATTTTTTGAGGTCACCCGGGCGCGCAATACACTCACCTCATCGGTACTGGCATCCGCCAATTTTGCAGCGCCCAAGAAAGTGTCAACCACCAGTCGCTTGGCATCGTCCCCGTTCAATCCCAGTTCGCGTGCGGCCTGCTGCATGGCTTCGATAAAATAAAACACATACGCCGGTCCGCTTCCGGAAATCGCCGTGACTGCATCCAACTTTTCTTCTTCAGTCACCCACACCACGCTGCCAACTGCCTGCAGAATGTCTTGTGCCTGCCGGCGTTGCTCCGGCTTTACTTCGGATAGCGCATATAAACCAGCCACACCGCATTGAATTAACGCCGGTGTATTGGGCATCGCACGCACCAAATTTTGCGAATTTAACCAACGGGAAATATCCGCAGCGCGAATACCCGCCGCGATAGAGATAATGAGTTGCCCCTGCAAAAATGGCGCAAGCTGACTGGACAGTTCGCGCAATTGTTGCGGCTTAACCGCCAACACGATGACTTCATTATTCGCCACTGCAC
This sequence comes from Gallionellaceae bacterium, assembly GCA_041660815.1. GTDB lineage: Bacteria > Pseudomonadota > Gammaproteobacteria > Burkholderiales > Gallionellaceae > PALSA-1006. Next base: position 8,694 of record JBAZVN010000021.1, read on the forward strand.
CGGCCAAATCAGCATCGGCGATCACCCCGAAATCATTATGCAATCGCCTGCAGTTTTCGGCATTGACTTCAACCACGCGCAATTGCGCCGGTGAGTAACCGCGTTTAAGCAAACCTCCGATAAGCGCAGTGGCCATGTTGCCACCGCCAATAAAACAAATATTCATTTAATGTAATCTCTCTTTCCAAAAATTGTCGTGCCCACGCGAATAATCGTAGACCCTTCACAAATAGCTGCCGCAAAATCATGCGACATCCCCATCGATAGGGTATCCAACGCCAACCCCTGTGCATTCATTTCTTCCGCCAAGTGACGCAATAAAGCAAACGGTTTGCGCTGACTTGCCACGTCATCCTCCGGAGCGGGAATGGCCATTAAGCCGCGTAATTTCAAATACGGGAGCATATTCACTTCGTGCGCCAATGCGGGTAAATCTTGCGGAGCGACACCGCTCTTGCTCGCTTCGCCACTTACATTTACCTGCAAGCAAATATTCAGCGGGGGCAAATGCGCCGGGCGCTGCTCGGATAGGCGTTGTGCTATTTTTAAGCGGTCTATGCTGTGCACCCAGGCAAAATTCTCCGCCAACACGCGCGTTTTATTGCTTTGCACCGGGCCAATAAAATGCCACTCAATCGTCAAATCTGCCAAGGCGTGAATTTTATCCAATGCCTCCTGCACATAGTTTTCACCAAAACTGCGTTGACCGGCTGCATAGGCTTCACGCACCGCCTGCTCGGGAAATGTTTTACTCACCGCCAACAACATTATTTTAGATGCATCTCGACCGGCGGCTTGTGCGACTTGTGCTATACCATGGTGGAGCGCTTGCAAGTTGGAAAGAATTGCAGTCATAATCCGATATGCTTTTAATTGGCCTCGCGACCCGCCTGATTGCGGTCGCTCACTGAACGGGGAATTATAATGGATATCACGGAACTGCTCGCTTTTGGCGTCAAGAATAAATCATCGGACTTGCATCTCTCGGCAGGTTTGCCGCCCATGATCCGCGTACACGGCGATATCCGCCGCATCAATTTACCCGCAATGGATCACAAAGAAGTTCATGCCATGATCTATGACATCATGAACGACCAGCAGCGCAAACATTACGAAGAAAACAAAGAGTTAGACTTCTCCTTTGAGGTACCCGGCTTGGCGCGTTTTCGCGTGAATGCTTTTGTACATAACCGCGGGGCCGGTGCCGTATTGCGTACCATTCCTTCCAAGATTTTATCGCTGGAAGATTTGAAAGCCCCAAAAATATTCGAGCAATTAGCCGACTATCCGCGCGGCATGGTGCTGGTAACCGGCCCTACCGGCTCGGGAAAATCCACAACTTTGGCGGCAATGGTGAATCATCGTAACGAAAGCGAAATGGGCCATATTTTAACGGTGGAAGACCCCATCGAATTCGTGCATGAATCCAAAAAATGTCTGGTTAACCAGCGTGAAGTGGGGCCGCATACATTGTCCTTCCAGAATGCGTTGCGCTCCGCATTGCGTGAAGACCCCGATGTAATTCTGGTGGGCGAAATGCGCGATTTGGAAACCATTCGATTGGCCATGTCTGCTGCCGAAACCGGCCACCTGGTATTCGGCACCTTGCATACCAGCTCCGCCGCAAAAACCATCGACCGTATCATCGACGTATTCCCCGCCGACGAAAAAGAAATGGTGCGGGCGATGTTGTCGGAATCACTGCGTGCGGTTATTTCACAAACTCTGCTTAAAACCAAAGACGGCAGTGGTCGTGCGGCAGCCCATGAAATCATGATTTGCACACCGGCGATTCGCAATCTGATTCGTGAAGCCAAAGTTCCGCAGATGTATTCCGCGATTCAAACCGGTGGAAATATCGGCATGCAGACGCTCGACCAATGCCTGCAAGATCTGGTGAAGCGCAACATTGTTTCGGCATCGGAGGCTCGCGGCAAGGCCATGAATAAAGATTTATTCCCGGGAAATTAATCCGCATAAAAAGATATAACTAGTTGTTTAATAAGCAAATTATAGAAGCAAACTCAGGAGAATTTTAAAATGGAAAGAGACCAGGCCACTGAACTCATACACAATTTACTGCGCGGTATGATCAGCAAAAAAGCTTCCGACTTGTTTATTACCAGCGGCTTTCCTCCGGCATTTAAAATTGACGGAAAAATGACTCCGGTTTCGCCTCAGGCATTAACCACAACGCATACCCAGGAACTGGCTCGCGCCATTATGAACGATCGCCAGGCGGCGGAATTCGAATCCACCCACGAGTGTAACTTTGCCATCAGCCCCCCCGGCATCGGGCGCTTTCGCGTCAATATTTTTATGCAACAACAACGCGTGGGCATGGTGTTGCGTACCATCACCACCACGATTCCGGATTTTGACGCGATGGGTTTACCGCCCGTTCTTAAGGATGTGGTGATGTCCAAGCGCGGATTGGCCATTTTGGTGGGCGGCACCGGCTCGGGAAAATCCACCACGCTTGCCGCCATGATCGGCCACCGCAACAAAAACAGTTATGGCCACATCATTACCATTGAAGATCCGGTGGAATATGTGCATGACCATATTAATTGCATCATCACACATCGCGAAGTGGGTGTGGATACCGAGTCCTGGCATGCCGCCCTGAAAAACACCCTGCGTCAGGCGCCGGATGTCATTTTGATCGGCGAAATTCGCGACCACGAAACCATGGAGCACGCAATCGCTTTTGCCGAAACCGGTCACATGTGTTTGGCGACTCTGCATGCCAATAGTGCCAACCAGGCGCTTGACCGCATCATCAACTTTTTCCCCGAAGAACGTCGTGCCCAGTTGCTGATGGACTTGTCGCTCAATGTGCGCGCGCTTATTTCACAGCGCTTAATTCCCAAAAAGGACAGCAAAGGCCGTGCCGCCGCGATAGAAATCATGCTTAATTCGCCGCTCATCGCCGATTTGATTTTCAAGGGTGAAGTAAACCAGATTAAAACCGTGATGGGAAAATCACGCGAAATCGGCATGCAGACCTTCGACCAAGCGCTGTTCGACCTGTACGAATCCGAGACCATTAGTTATGAAGAAGCACTTAAAAATGCCGACTCGTTGAATGACTTGCGCTTGAATATCAAGCTGAACAGCCAGCATTCCAAAGATACCGACATCATGTCGGGAATTGGTGAGCTCAAGCTAAATTAATACCGTTAAACCGCGCCCGTTTCACGCCCCCGAGCGGGTAATGCTACAATTCGCGCCTCAAAATTTCTAACCTTTAAGGATCACAAGCATGAGCTTAAATAAAGTGCCTTCCGGCAATAGCCTTCCCGACGATTTCAACGTCATCATTGAAATTCCCATGCACGGCGAACCCGTCAAATATGAAGTTGATAAAGAATCCGGCGCAATTTTTGTGGATCGCTTTATGAACACGGCGATGCATTACCCCTGTAACTATGGCTATATTCCACACACACTCTCCGATGACGGCGATCCGGTGGATGTACTGGTTATCACGCCAGTCCCTTTAAATACCGGTGTCGTGGTACGTTGCCGCCCTCTGGCTGTATTGCAAATGGAAGATGAATCCGGCTTTGATGCCAAAGTATTGGCTGTCCCGGTTGATAAACTTTCCACCCTGTATCGCGGCTTAAAAAGCCATAACGAATTGCCGGAAATCATCCTCAAACAAATCTCACACTTCTTCCAGCATTACAAAGATCTTGAGCCAAATAAATGGGTCAAAATTGGCGGCTGGGAAGGCATTGAAGAAGCACGCAAGGAAATTATGGCGGGCGTGGCAAATTACGCAAGTGCAGACGTTAAACCCGAGTTCTAATTTCATTAACCAATCTGCGCAGGGGCGTATTGTCTTACGCCCCTGCGTTAATTTTTTTGCGAGAGCAATAATATTTTTATATTGGATTAATTAACATGACTGCAAAAATAATTGACGGAAAAACCATTGCACAGGAAGTGCGCGCCGAATGGAAACTACGCGCCGATGCATTAAAGGCACGCGGCATCACTCCCGGATTGGCGGTCATCATCGTGGGTGAAGACCCCGCATCAAAGGTCTATGTCGCCAATAAAGTAAAAGCCTGCGCCGAGTTGGGACTCCATTCCGAACATATCATTATGTCAGCCGATACTCCGGAAGCAACACTGCTGGCAAAAATAGCCGAGCTTAATGCCGACCCTAAAATTCATGGATTGCTGGTTCAGTTACCTGTTCCAAAACATATAGATAGCAATAAAGTGCTGGCAGCGATCAGCCCCGACAAAGATGTGGACGGTTTTCACCAAATGAACGTGGGCGCGCTGGTGACCGGCAACACCCTGTTTCCACCCTGCACCCCCTACGGAGCCATGAAGCTGCTGGAGAAAAGCGGTGTCAGCATCGAAGGAAAACATGCGGTCGTAATCGGTCGTAGCAACATCGTCGGAAAACCAATGGCGCTGATGCTATTACAACAAAATGCCACCGTTACCATCTGCACCTCGCGCACTGTTGATCTCGCCAAATTTACGCGCGATGCGGATATTTTAGTAGTCGCCACCGGCAAGCCGAAAATGATTACCGGCGACATGATTAAACCCGGCGCAGCAGTTATTGATGTCGGTATCAACCGCCTTCCCGATGGCAAATTATGCGGCGATGTGGATTTTGAATCGGCCAAAGAAGTTGCCGGCTGGATTACCCCGGTTCCCGGCGGTGTCGGCCCAATGACCATTACCATGTTAGTTGCAAATACTGTCCAAGCGGCAGAACGCACCGCTCTTTAGCGACACAATTTTGGCACAGTTAGCGTGCCAAAATTCTATCCAAATAGGCGACGGGGTTCTCCCCGTCGCCTTTTCACCCATTCGTAACGATTAAAGTTAGATCTTAGATCGTGGCTCGCTTCGCTATAACGGTCTAACCTTGATCGTTATTGCGGACAAAAGACGGACACCTTCACTGGCTTAACTGTTAATTTTGTATGTGCCATGCAGACCTGAAAATATCCCAAAAAGTCTCGGGAATTCAAAATCTTTTTTCTACGGAGACACTGACTACCGAAAAATGCGATTAATTTGGATTGTTTTCGGGTAAGTCTGATTAAGCAAAAAGCCCCTAACTCATTGAATTAGGGGCTTAAATTTGGTGCCGCTTGACGGACTCGAACTGTCGACCTACCGCTTACAAGGCGGTTGCTCTACCAACTGAGCTAAAGCGGCGGGGTAATTTTGACTAAGAAGACATCAGAATTTTTACATTTCCGAATTAGTATTGCCTCGAAAACGGCGCGATTATACAGAGGCTCAGAAATTTCTCAAATTTTTTTACAATAAATTTTATTTCGCAAAATTTCTTCCCTACAAATCTGACACTTAATTTTTAATTCCCGCGCTTAAAAAAACCATTCATGGAATTAATCAACAAATACGAAATAGTTACTTGCTTAAAATTCCCTCGCGAACCTATCGCAAACCTTCGCATCCTGAAAAGCTCGTATATAATCGCATCCACAAAAATATCGCCACCTCACTCAAGGCGTTTTTCGGGTAGTTATCAATAGGAGAATTTTCATGCGTATAGGCATTCCTGCAGAAACACGAGCAGGCGAAACCCGTGTAGCAGCGACACCGGAAACGGTGAAGAAAATGCTGGCAACCGGACACCAAGTATTGGTTCAACACGGCGCCGGCGATGGCGCCAGTATTCCCGATTCAGAATTCCAAACTGCCGGCGCAACGCTGGTCAGCGCAGAAGAGTTGTATGCGCAAGCTGAAATCATTCTCAAAGTAAAAGCGCCCACACCGGAAGAGCTGGCAAAAATGCCGGCAAAAAGTGTGCTGATCGGCTTACTCTTCCCTTATCAAAACGACTTGGTGGAAGCCTATGCGAAGCAGGGCATCACCGCTTTCTCGATGGAAAAACTGCCGCGCACTTCCCGCGCTCAAGCAATGGATGTGCTGTCCTCGCAAGCAAACATCGCCGGTTACAAGGCGGTCATGGTGGGTGCCAATTTATACAAACGTTTTATGCCAATGCTGATGACGGCCGCGGGTACCGTCAAAGCGGCACGTGTGGTGATTCTCGGCGTGGGTGTGGCGGGCTTGCAGGCCATCGCTACGGCCAAGCGTCTGGGGGCAATTATTGAAGCCACTGATGTTCGCCCTTCGGTCAAGGAACAAGTTGAATCTCTCGGCGGAAAATTTATTGACGTTCCCTACGAAACCGATGAAGAACGCGAATGCGCCCAAGGTGTGGGCGGTTATGCACGCCCCATGCCGGCTGGCTGGATGGCCAGACAAAAAGTGGAAGTCGCCAAACGTATTGCGCTTGCCGATATCGTGATTACGACAGCGCTCATTCCCGGTCGTGCCGCTCCGGTGTTGGTCACTGAAGAAATGGTGAAGTCGATGAAGCCCGGTTCGGTCATTGTGGATATGGCGGTTGAGGCGGGCGGCAATTGCCCCCTCTCGGAGCATGGAAAAACAGTTATTAAACATGGAGTTACAATATGCGGCGAAGATAATTTGCCGGCCTTGGTTGGCGCCGATGCAAGTGCGTTATACGCGCGCAATCTGCTTAACTTCCTCAATTTGCTGTGCGACCCCAAGCAGGGGGGCGCAATCAACATTAACCGCGAAGATGACATTATCGCCGGTTCGTTAATTGCAATCGACGGCGCTGTCGTGACTAAATAATCAGGAGATTCAAAATGAACGTTGTTGATCCTTTCATCATTAATTTAACCGTATTTGTACTGGCGGTTGTCGTTGGCTACCACGTGGTTTGGAACGTCACCCCGGCTTTGCACACGCCGCTGATGGCGGTAACCAATGCAATTTCCGGCATCATTATTGTGGGCGCCATGTTAGCAGCGAGCCCCGAGCAAATGGACTTCGGCACCGTGATCGGCTTGGTTGCAGTGGGTCTGGCCGCCATCAACGTGTTCGGCGGCTTCCTGGTCACCCAGCGCATGCTGGAAATGTTTAAGAAGAAGGGCAAGTAATATGTCAGCTAATTCAGTCGCACTCGCTTATCTCGTCGCAGCCGTTTTATTTATTCTTGCACTAAAAGGATTGAGTTCACCGGTTTCCGCCCGACGCGGCAATCTGTTCGGCATGGTGGGTATGGCACTGGCCGTTGCCACCACGCTGACCATCACGCATAACGTGGGATATATTCTGCTGGCTATTGTGATTGGCGGAACCATTGGCGCGATCGTGGCCAAACGCATTGAGATGACTTCGATGCCGGAATTGGTTGCCGCGATGCATTCCTTAGTGGGATTGGCCGCAGTATTGGTGGCAATGTCCGCCTTCCACAATCCGGTCGCTTATGGCATTGCGCTGGCAGGCGAAGCACTGCACTCCACCAACCGCATTGAATTGTTTATCGGCACCTTTGTTGGCGCGATCACCTTCACCGGATCGATCATTGCATTTGGCAAATTATCCGGGAAATTATCCGGCAATCCCCTGCGCTTTCGCGGGCAACACTGGTTGAATCTGGCTTTGGGTATTGCCATGCTGGGCTTTGGTATCGCCTTCTTCCTCGAACCGACCTGGACACCTTTCCTGATCATGACCGCCATTGCTTTGGCGCTGGGTATCTTGCTGATTGTGCCGATTGGCGGGGCGGATATGCCGGTTGTGGTGTCCATGCTCAACTCATACTCCGGTTGGGCGGCCGCAGGTATCGGCTTTACGCTGAACAACAACATGCTGATTATCGCCGGTTCGCTGGTGGGTAGCTCCGGTGCGATTCTATCCTACATCATGTGCAAGGCAATGAACCGCGCGTTCTTTAACGTGATATTGGGCGGTTTCGGCGGCGAGACCGAAGTGGCTGCAGGAACTGCGGTACAACGCACCTATCGCAGCGGCAGCGCCGACGATGCGGCTTTTATGATGGGCAATGCCGATTCAGTCATTATCGTTCCGGGTTATGGCTTAGCCGTGGCACGTGCGCAACATGCGATCAACGAAATGTCCAAAATGCTCACCGAAAAAGGGGTGCGCGTGCGTTACGGTATTCATCCGGTTGCCGGACGCATGCCCGGGCACATGAACGTCTTGCTGGCCGAAGCTGAAGTACCCTACGATCAAGTGGTCGAGATGGACGAGATCAACAGCGACTTTTCTGACACCGACGTGGTGTTGGTGATTGGTGCAAACGACGTGGTTAATCCAGCCGCAAAAACTGACCCGACCAGCGCGATTTACGGCATGCCGATTTTGGAGGCGCATAAAGCCCGTACCGTACTGATCGTAAAACGAAGTATGGCAACAGGCTACGCGGGATTGGATAACGATCTGTTTTATTTGGATAAAAGCATGATGGTTTTCGGCGATGCGAAGAAAGTTATTGAAGATATCAGCAAAGCCTTGCAACACTAGTGCAGGGAGGGGGAAGTAAAATGCAACGCAATATTCATCACAACGCTACCCTTTTCTCTCTTCCCTTCTCGCCGTGTTACACCCTAAATTGGCATTGAACAAATCACTTCTACAAAAAGATTGGGGCAGAGCCAGCTTGCTGGCTCTGACCTATTTTATCTTTGCCCAAATCGGATTATCTCTGTCACTGCTGGAACATTCAGTCACTGTGTTTTGGCCATCCTCGGGCATAGGGCTTGCCGCAATATTGATGTATGGCTACCGTATCTGGCCGGGAGTGTTAATCGGATCATTTATTGCCAACCTGGTATCCGGACTCCCGCTGTTTTCGGTACTCGGCATGGCCACTGGCAGCACCCTGGAAACCTTGCTCGGCGCCTATTTACTCAACCAGCACGCACGTTTTAATGTGGATTTAAGCGAGGCGCGTGACATCTTCCGCCTGATGTGGCGCGGCGGCATATTAAGCACTTTAATCAGCGCGCTGATCGGCGTTTTGAGCCTCACGTTAGCCGGTGCAATCGAATGGTCGCAATTTGGCCACACGATGTTAATTTGGTGGATGGGAGATACCTTGGGCGTGGTCGTGGTAACTCCCATTGTCATTGCCCTATTCCGTCACCCCGCATTTACCTGGACAGAGGCTTACCGAAAACAGGCAATTTTGATGTTTGGTATTCTGGGACTAATGTGCCTCATGATTTTCACCGACATCAGCAAGATACTGTTCGATCAGCAACCCCGGGTCTTCATGCTGGTGCCACTAGTGGTATGGGCTTCCCTCAGTTTTAACTCGCATGTTTTAAGCTATGTGATTCTGACCATTTCATTTAGCGCACTGTTTAGCGCGGCCAACAATGTCGGCTTCTTCCATCAAGACACCCTGCCCAACCTGTTGGATTTATGGGGATTTTTACTCATCATCTCAATCATGGGCGTATCGCTTGCCGCAGTCAATTATCAGCGTAACCGTGCGCGCATCAATCTTGAGCGCAGCGAGAAAATTTTAAAGCGCGCCCAGCATGTTTCACGCGTAGGCAGCTGGGAATTAAATGTTGTCCAAAACAAAATAATCTGGTCGGAAGAAGCCTATGCCATCTTTGGCTTAAATAAGGGCACTTCTCTGTCAATCGAACAATTTTTCAATCTGATTCATCCGGGTGATGTTGCAAAAGTAAAGCAAGCTTGGCAAGAAAATATGCGGGGAATTGCCGCCAATATCGAGCATCGTATTCTGGTGAATGGCAAAATTAAATGGGTGCATGAGCAATCCGAATTGGATTTGGACGCAAAAGGCAAAGTAATTTTTGCGATTGGCACAATTACCGACATCAGCGCCACCAAGTTTGCAGAAATTTCCCTGCGCGAAAGTCAGCAAAGCCAGCAAGCCATTCTTGATGCCGCACTAGACGCGGTTATTCAAATCAATGAGTCAGGCAGAATCACCGGATGGAATAAGCAGGCCACTCAAATATTCGGCTGGGAAGCCGAACAAGCGCACGGCCAGTTGCTGCACGATCTGATTGTTCCCGAACATTATCGCGAAGCTCATTGGAAGGGACTGCAAAGAGTATTGGCGGGCGGCGAAACGCGCTTTTTAAACACCCGCGTTGAAGTGCAGGGACTGCATCGGGACGGACATATTTTTACCATTGAACTGGCGCTTACCCGGATAAAAATAAACGAGAAATATGAATTCAGCGCATTCATTCGCGATGTCACGCAACGCAAACACGAAGAAGAACAGCTGCGTCTGGCTGCCAAGGTGTTTGACAACACCAACGAATCTATCCTGATCACCGATATCAACAACAATATCGTTGCGGCCAATTCCGCGTTTACCAAAATGACGGGCTATACCTTCGAGGAAATTAAAGGACACAATCCGCGCATACTGGCTTCCGGCGAGCATGACAACAATTTTTATCACGACATGTGGAAATCAATCAACACGGTAGGAAATTGGCAGGGTGAAATTATTGATAAAAATAAAGCCGGGAAAAATTTCTACAAGCATCTGGCCATCACTGCGGTAAAAAATGCGGAAGGAATTATTACTCACCATATTTCAATTTCCAGCGACATTTCCCAGCGCAAAGAATACGATAAAAATATTCATTTCCTCGCCTATTACGACGTTCTTACCGGCTTGCCCAACCGCACTTTGTTGCGCGATCGCCTGGGGCAATTAATCGCCTCCTCGCATCGCGACAATGAACAATTTGCCCTGTTGTTTTTAGATTTGGACCGCTTCAAATACATCAATGACTCGATGGGTCACTCGGTTGGCGACAAGTTATTGCAATCCGTAGCACAGCGCCTGCAGGCCTGTGTGCGCGAAGGCGATACCGTGTCGCGCATCGGTGGTGATGAGTTTATTGTGTTGCTGCGCCAAATTGACGAAGCCGGTGTGCAAGGAGTTGCCGACAAACTACTCAAAACTCTGGCCACACCGTTCAACCTCAATGACCAGATCATTTCAACCTATGCCAGTGTAGGTATTGCGCTTTATCCGCAGCATGCAACCGATCTGGATGTACTGATGAAAAATGCCGATGCGGCGATGTATAACGCAAAAGAAAACGGACGCAATAACTACAAATTCTTTGCCCCGGAAATGAATTTCCGGGCCAACAAAATTTTCTCGATGGAAAAAGATTTGCGCTCCGCGCTGGATCAGGATCATTTCACGCTGGTATATCAACCCCAAGTGGATTTGGCGAGCGGAAAAATTTGCGGCGCCGAAGCCCTGATCCGATGGAAGCATCCGGATGATGGCTTTATTTCACCGGCTGAGTTTATTCCGGTTGCCGAAGAAACCGGACAAATCGTGGAAATTGGCGAGTGGGTATTAAAAACCGCCTGCTGGCGTTTTGCCATGTGGCAAAAACAAGGTATGCCGGCATTTCCCATTGCCATCAACATGTCCATTCGACAATTGCGCCAGCCCAATTTAGCCGACATGATCGAACAAGTCTTGCAGGAAACCGGACTCAATCCGAACCTATTGGAATTGGAAATCACCGAAGGAATAATGATGGGTGACAACAAATCGGCCATGGCCTTTCTGATGCGCATGCACGCCTTGGGAGTGCAAATGTCGATTGATGATTTCGGAACCGGCTTTTCCAGCCTGAGTTATTTGAAAAACTTGCCCGTGCATAAATTAAAGATTGACCAGTCTTTTGTACGAGACATCGAAACTGATGAAAGTGACGCGGCGATTGTCCGTTCCATCATTAGTTTAGGACACCGGCTGGATTTAAAAGTCATTGCGGAAGGTGTGGAAACGCTGGAACAGCTCGACTTTTTGCGTATTCGCGGCTGTGATGAGGTGCAGGGATATTTTTACAGCAAACCGCTTACCCCGGATGAGTTTATCAAATTCGTAAACAGCGATCCGCAACTCCCCTAATCCTTAATCAGTTTGCACTAACATCTAATGAAAAATATCGTTATTCTAATTTCCGGTCGCGGCAGCAATATGCAGGCATTATTGGAGGCCGACCTTCCCGGTAAAGTTGTCGCCGTTATCAGTAATCGTGCCGATGCCTACGGCTTAAAGATTGCCGAAACGCATGGCATTCCCACTGCAGTCCTATCTCATCGCGACTTTGCCGACCGAGCCTCTTTTGATACCGCACTGGCAAGAGTTATTGACAGTTTTCAGGCGGATATTGTGGTGCTGGCTGGTTTTATGCGCATCCTCACCGAGTCATTTGTCCGACACTACTTGGGGCGCTTAATCAACATTCATCCCTCGCTTCTGCCGTCTTTTACCGGGATTGATACCCACGAACGCGCCCTCAAAGCCGGTGTAAAAATTCACGGATGTACCGTGCATTTCGTTACACCCGAACTGGACAGCGGCCCGATCATCATCCAATCCGCCGTGCCAGTATTAAATAGCGACACCCCTGAATCCCTTGCGGCACGCGTGCTCCATGAAGAACATCGTATCTATCCACAAGCGGTAAGCTGGCTATGCCTTGATCAAATATGGCTTAATAAACAAGGAGCTGTGGAGACAGATAGACTAGAACAACCCGGCACCGCACTCGCATCCCCGGGATTGACGTAAGGGCGTATAGCACTCACGCTCTACCCCTAAAACGACTCGACTTAGTGTTCTAACGTGGCTCACTATTTCTCTACGGCAGCGCATCGAATTGGCTTCGCCGTCGCCCTATCGGTAGTTCTCCATAGTCTAATCATGTGGTTGCCGGAAGTTCAACTACCCGAGTCTGAAAAACCGCTTCCACCTCTGATCGCAAAGCTGGAAGCCATTCCCAAGCCCGATGCAAAAATCCAAATAACCAAACCTAAACCCCAGCAGCAGTCGCAGAAAAAACCGATCGTAGCGGTGCAGCCATCACCTCTAATTGAAGCGCTTATTCCACTAGCAGAAAGTACCCCGCAAGCAGCAAGTGCGCCCGTAGTTGATGACCTTTTGCCTGCCGAAAGTCTGCCTGCTATTGCCTCCTCGCCCGAACCGGCCAGCGCACCGCTTGTTGCTGAAATTCCTCTCCCGGAAATCTCCGAGCCACCTGTTATTACAGAAGAAAAATTAGTGACGCTAGAAGAACCGCAACGCCCTCCTCTTCCCAAACGCGCTTCACTTCGCTATGACATTTACCAAGGAGAGAAGAATTTCAAAATCGGCGAATCTATCCATACGTTAAACATTCAGGATGGACGCTACATACTCCAATCTGAAGTACAAACCACCGGTTTGGCTAAGCTTATCAAAAGCTATCGAATGAACCAAACCAGCGCGGGCACCGCAACAGAAAATAACTTAAAACCAGATAGCTATACTGAAGAAATTACTGAGAGCAGCGGCCAACAAACTCTCTCGGCGGAATTCGACTGGGAAAATTCAACCATACATTATTCCAGAGGAAATTCTGCAAAACTGACCCCGCAAGCCCAGGATATTTTATCGATTCTGTATCAATTTCCCGCGCTACATGAGCAATTGGAAAGCATCGAGATATACATCAGTACCGGAAAAAAATTCGAAAAATATATTTTTGAAATTGCCTTTGCAGAGCAACTCAGTACTTCGATGGGCATGCTGCAAACGGTACACTTTCGCAAGCGTCGTGCAGCCAACGAGGAAAGCATTGAAATTTGGTTCGCCCAGGAATATCGCTTGCTACCGGTCAAGCTGCGTCACCTGGATCGCGACGGAAAAATCTCTGCCGAAGCCATCATCACCGACATCCGCGTATCGGATGAATAACACGGGCCGCATCTGGTAAACTGCGCGCCCAAACCAATCCAAAAATTTTAATTTACACCATGCTCATCACCGAATACCGTCTCGATCTCGTCGCCCAAGCACTGCGCACTATATTGCCGCTCGAGCATCCCGCCGACACCTCACTGCGCTACTTCCTCCAAGCCGAACGCGTCGGTTCGAATGAACGCGCACTGATTGCCGAAACCGTATTTGGCGTCTTGCGCCATCGTCTATTTCTGGAACACGCCTGCACCACCCCTGCCCTGGCCACCAACAAAGCGACGCCTCGCCGCATGGCTTTGGCTTTTTGGGTGCGCTTCGGCGGATATAACGTCCGCGAATTAACCCCGCTGTTAAAGCCGACTGAAGCGGAATGGTTGGGTCAAGTTAAAGCCATCAAACTGGACGAGTTACCTTTGTCGATTCAAGCCGAATTACCCGAGTGGATTATTGAAAAATTGCGCATACATCGCGGCGATCACGAAATCTTGCCGCTTGGCATTTCCATGCAAGCTTCCGCCCCCTTGGACTTGCGCGTCAACACCTTGAAAGCCAATCGCGACGAAATCATTAGCGGGCTCAGCGCCGAAGGTGTCCAAGCCGTTGCCACGCCTTTTTCGCCGCTGGGCATCCGCGTCACCGGCAAACCCGCGCTGAATAAAAGCCCGTTATTTCTAGGCGGACGTTTTGAAGTGCAGGATGAAGGCAGCCAATTGCTGGGCTATTTGCTTGCGCCCAAGCGCAACGATATGGTGGTAGATTTTTGCGCCGGAGCAGGCGGCAAAACGCTGATGCTGGGTGCCATGATGAATTCTCAGGGGCGTTTATATGCGTGGGATGTTTCTGAAAAGCGACTGGCTAATTTGAAGCCGCGTCTGGCGCGTTCGGGGTTAAGCAATGTACAGCCGCAATTAATTGCACATGAAAATGACAATAAAATAAAGAGGTTATCTGGAAAGATAGATCGTGTTTTGGTGGACGCCCCGTGCAGTGGGCTCGGCACTTTGCGCCGTAACCCTGACCTAAAATATCGCCAGTCTGCTCAAAGCGTAGCTGAATTGACGGTTAAACAAGCCTCGATCCTTGCTTCCGCCAGCAAATTACTTAAAGTGGGCGGACGTCTGGTGTATGCAACCTGCAGCCTTTTACACGAAGAGAATCAGGATATTGTAGAAGCGTTTCTAGCGCTACATCCACAGTTTTCCCTCCTACCCGCAGGTGAAGCATTAGCGCAACAAAAAATTAGCTTGGAAATGGGTGACTATATGCAACTGCTTCCGCAACAACATGCGACGGACGGATTTTTTGCCGCGGTGATGGAGCGCAAAATTTAAGAAAAAGCAGCATCCCTTTAAAATTTCACTTATATTCAGTTAGTTATGCTCAGCATAATATCGTGCATTTTCATTTAAAGCTCTCGCCGCATCGCCAATTAACGAATTGCCGCAAGACTTGTTTTCCCCACATCGTTCATCGTGAATACGCGGGTTTGAAAAAATAGCAAGATTACCTTTGCTATTGCCCATTATGGTACTCATATGACCACCTACCATAATGTCACCAAACTCGCCGATTTGCGGTTTTCCATCACAGTTCCCCTCGGCGTATCCGTTTGCGTAGGACGCAATAGCGGAGGTATGCCCCTTGTTGGGATAACAGGCATCAACCAGTGAGCCATGATTCAAGCCCATTAGATGCCCCAACTCATGTGCGATTGTATGTGCGCCACAGACAAAATTAACCACAGCAAACGCTTTGCGTGGATCAGAAATAGCGTCTATTGTTTGATTGACCGCATAGGCACGTCCACACCCGGGCTTACCATTGGTCAATAATTTACCGGGCATGGCAATCGTGTAATCAGCGCCAAACTCATGGGCCTTCCGAAACATACCGGAAAATCCGTTCTGCTCAAGCGCCATATCTTTAATGATCTGAGTATCAATTACCGAAGTAATTTGAGCGAATTCAACATCCACAATTTTAGCCTGGAGATTAACTTCACTATTTCGGTAACGTTCGTTTAGCTCAGCCACATATTGAACTAATTTTGATTGTGTAGTCAGACGCTGCTTTGGCGTATTCGCCAGCTCTTCACTGACAATGAATCGAATTCCGATAGTCTCGGCATGAAGGTGCGCACTAAAACTTAACGCCAATACTCCAAGAAAATATAGACTCCAACTCATTGAAAGCAAATAATGATTATTTTTCGGCGCGCATTGCTACAAACTCGGCGATAGCCAAAGCTCGTTTTTTTCGTAGTTCTTCGGTAGGACGCTCTACCAATACTCTAACTTCCTTGATAAATTTAATCAGGCCAATTAACTCAGTCCATTTGTTTAAATCTTTTTTCTCTTTGGTAGTAAGTGCGTTATTTTCCGAGTAATTTGAAATAAAGGCATCAAAACGTTTAAAGTCAGCCAATTGAATAAATTTTTCAGCAAGTGAAAACTCAAAAGCACCGTCAATAATATCGGCCATACGTGGCCCATAAAATGCGTTATTAAAATCAAAAAAGCACGCCCTGCCCTGATCATCCACAATCACATTTTTTGGGGTGACGTCGCCATGACAATGCAGATTACTACTGCGTGCATACATAGCTGCACGATGTTCACCTGGACTATATCGCTCTGACAAAGGAATTAAACCGCCAAATGCTTGGGCAATTTCAGTCGGGAGTTTTGGATCTTTAATATAAGTATGAAATAGAGGAAGCCAAATCATACAGATATCATCAAAGGTGAAGTCTCCCGCCAATTTCAGTGGCTTTTCCATTTGCACGCCATGAATCTTTGCCAACGCTGCGCAAATTTTTTCCAGCGCATATTCAGGACGTTGTTGTACCAAACCGGGAATTCTTTCAAATAACAATGCCGGAAAGTTTTCAATAGTTGAGTCTGCCGCATCGGCTGGAATAATTCCTGCCGTCAAAATATTGCGCTCCTTAAGTTGATTAATCAACTTTTCTTCATAAGACGTATGCTCTGCCACGCGGGAACGATTGTAATTTCCGGAAACTTTGAACAACTTGAGGATGTAGTCATGTTCGCCGGCAAAAATCTTGAAAATTGCATTCTCCGTTGAGACTTTCATTTTCTCGACCATTACTTGCGAAAAATGATACAGCTCGGTTAGCCGCGTCGCAATTCTCTCCTCTTCCCCTCCGCGACTAATTACACCATCACGGGCTCGTTCATAGAAAAGTTTTGCGCCAAATTTTTTAAGGAAATCCTCTTTTTCCTGCTGGTATCCATGCGAGGGGAAATAAACGTAAGCATCAACAATATGATGACTAAATTCCATGTTGGGAAATTTCTTTTTCCACTCGACAGCGCCACCCGCCAAGGGAATTTGTGCAACGTGATACACCGCACAATGATTGGACGACTCGGGATTAATTAAATGCCAGTGCGCCGGTATTTCACTCTCGCGCGACGGATTAAGTTCAACAAGAATATCTATATCAGATCCCAGCTTGGCAAGTTTTCCGTGTACAAAAGGAGCCAGATAACGCCCCATATCTTTACGCACGGCAGATCCCATCATATAAATCTTATCTACTGCGATGAACGCTGCGACATCTTTATTCAGGGACTCGATTACTTTAAGTTGCAAAGCGGCTTGTGCCTCAGCAGTGAATACTTCTTTAGTGGGTTTTACAAAACCCAACTGAAGTCGTGCCAATAATCCACTCCAAGATTTATAGAGTGCTGCCGCCTCTATTTTGCCGCCCCTGGCGCTCGTACTGTAGGGAAATATTACTTGTTTATTGGCCGGGGAATACATCCAAAGTTGGTTGTCCAACTCTACATTCAATTTCTTCCCTGCGTTAAGCGAGGAGTAAAGATCGATAACTTGGCATTTAATCTCGTTTAATTCATTTGGGTCGATACCGACACCATTACGCGATAAGTAATCAACCAGTCGGCCCGCATGACTAAATCCCCGAATACGTTTGTAATCCAATGCGGTATACAGCTTTTCTATATTGGCTATCACCGTCAGTCGCGAACCAACATAGCGCCGCTCCTCACCCACAATTTCTTGAGTGAAGCCAATGTAGTTAAAAATGTCCCGAATCTTGGGGATGTGATGTTGCGCTACTGCAATTGCAAGTTTTTCGCCCGGAATATTGCCTGCGTCCAACATAAAGTCAACGTCATTATCCTCTAATAAATCAAATACTTCATCGTAAGTGGTTGCGTAGGGGGCATTAACATCAAGACTTTTAAATAATTGGGCAATCTGCTTAAACTCATCCGTATCAATCAATATCTTGTAATTACGGTAGTGAAAGTGGTAGCCATCCCCGCACTCTTCCAGAGAGAAACGTTGAGGGTGATATTTAACATCATGCTTTAAACGAGATTCTGTCCAAATCCGCACATCATCCTGATTGGCATTGGGTAACTTTCCATCCTGATAATTTTTTTTATGGATGATTTCCTGTAGCTCTTTGGACTGTTTGACAAAAACAGCCGCAAAATCTTCAAACTCTCCACGACTCATTTCAATTCTTAGATCTCGGTAATGGATATGAATATTTTCTTCCATATCGAGGAATAAATTACGATGGCGCGGCTTGCCCAGCAGATTTCCGCGGTACAGTGTTTTCTTAATTACGCCCATGATTCCTGATTCTCCTGTCCAAATTCAATCATAACCTGACATCGCCCCCTCTTTCAGCCCGAAAACCTGTATACGAAACCGCATCGGACTGCCCCTGAATTCCGGATTTTTAGTCGCATGATTATATATTGCCTTACATAGCGCCGTAACGCTGTTTTACCCTTTTACATGCACGCATTTTAGCCTTCCATTATTCTGATTACACTGCTAAATTACGCCTAATCACAGAATAATCCACCGCAAAAATACATTTTTATCGCCCAATGCAGCCCGCAGGAATAGGGAACAACGCTTAATTGTAAAGATGGATAAACCCAAGGTATCCGCCGATAATAAAACCGTCCGACTGATTGCCGGAGGTGATGTCATGCTTGGCCGTCAAATGCCGGGCTGGGTCGCCTTGCATGGCCCAAGCTGGCCGTTCGCGGGCATTGGCAGCGTGCTCAAAACCGCCGACTTGGCGCTGGTTAATCTGGAAACCTGTGTCAGCACGCTGGGTGACTTTCTCGACAAGGGAGGGCGTCAGCCGTACTACTACCATACGCCTCCTGATATGCTTGATGTCCTGAGCGAGGTCGGCATTCAGTGCGTCAGCACCGCCAATAACCATGCCATGGATTACGGAAAAGAAGCGTTGGTGCAACAGTGCGGACTGCTTGATGCCAGCGGTTTTTTGCATTTTGGTTCAGGGCGCGACGTGATGCAGGCCGCACTACCCAGCTATGCCTGTATCAATGGGCTCACGATTGCATTCATCGGGGTTGAAACGGAAACCCCCTACATGCAAGCAGGTATAGATTCGCCGGGCATAAACTACGCATCGACACAAGACCTGCTGGGTTCCGTCGCCGCTTCGATTGCCACAGCCCGTGCACATGCCGATATTGTCATTGTTACCCCGCATTGGGGGGCAAACTGGCAAGAAGCGCCCACTCCTCTCCTGCGTGAAGTCGCACGGGGCTTTATCGATCTCGGTGCGGATGCGGTGCTGGGGCATTCCGCGCATATTCTCCAAGGATTGGAACTCCACGCCGGTCGGCCTATTGTGTACGACATGGGCACGCTGCTGTTTGATCGGGTCTCACAGAACAGGATGCGTGACACGGCTTTGTTCGAGCTGGAGCTTGGCGCACAAGGTGTGCGACAACTGACCATTTATCCGGTCAAGCTCACGGAGGGGCAGGCTCACCTTGCTGAAGGTGAAGATGCGATACGTATCCGCGAACTCATAATCCGCTTGAGTCACGAGTTGAACCCGACAACTCAATTTAAGTCCCTTGACGAAGGTTTGTGCGTGGTTTGCACTCCATCGAGCCGGGCAAACCAGAACTTGAAGGCAAAGCCCCCGCAAAAATATCTTACGCAAGAAACTCACCCAAAAATTCCAGCATCGTATCGTCATCTCAGAAGCAACTTGGTTTATGACACCCTGCCGGTCAATTGCCAGTGGGATACGCCGGTCATCGTCAATTCTGAGCTGGAAATACTGGGCGCGCGTTTTGCGACTCCGGTGCGTCCCGGACGGGGATTTGTTTGCGAAGTGTATTTTCGTGCTTCGGCTCCAACCATGCCAAGTCGCGTTGAAGCACGCCTGACTGCGCTGACATCAGACAGAGAAGTTGCCTTCGTTTATACCCATCCCGTCGCGGAAGGCATTCATCCCCCGGCCCGCTGGAATCCACACGAAATTATTTGTGACCGGGTAGTGGTGCGCCCCGCCACGTCGCTTGCCGAGGGCAGCTACGATCTTTACTGGCATCTGAGAGATATGACGAACAAAATCTCAATGCGCGTCGAAGATACGCATGAACGGCTCGTCAACGGTAAGGTTTTTCTCGGCAAGCTGGTTGTCAGCCAGAGCGCGCCAAACGGGGTGGCCGGCATTGCGTCCCGGTTACAAATTCTCCGCGCAGAACCGGTCTCGTCGAAAATCGATTGGCAGGACAACCCCTTTCACTTTTGGAAAACCAAGGCACGATCCTGGGTTGTAAGCGTGCTGACAGAACGGGGCATAAGCCCTAAGCCGGAGGCAGTCAGGCTGGTTCGCAACAATCCTTGGGGGCTGGTATTTTGCCTGATGACCAATAAGGGCCGCATCTTCTTCAAGGCGCAGAGCCACGCTAATCGTCACGAACCTTGCCTCCTCGAAACGCTCTCAGCCAAATGGCCTGATCTTATTCCCCTCCCACTTGGGATCCAGCGCGAATCTGCATGGATGATCACAGCAGATTATGGACACACGCTGCTTGATATACACGGTCAGAAAATGACTCCCGAGATATGGCGGAAACTACTGCCTCGTCTGGCCGAAATACAGATTGAATCATGCCAGGATGTTTCACGCTGGCTTGAACTGGGAGTCCCTGACCGCCGACTAGAGAAACTGCCAGAGCAGCTGGCAAAGTTGCTCAACGATGAGCAAGCCATTTCGCTGGGCGAGGCCGCCGGATTGAGCCGCGAGGAACGTGATCAAGCGCTGGACTTGCTGCCTTTTTTTGAGAAGTGTTGTCGCAAGCTGGCCGAGCAGACCTTTTCGGCGGGACTCGATCAGGGCGATCTGCACGCAGGAAACATACTTTCTCGGGATTCCCAGTTTGTTTTTTCAGACTGGGGTGATGCCAGCGTCTCTCACCCATTTTGTTCATTGCTTCTGCCCTACCACACCATGGGGCTGCAAAACGAAAGTTCGCTTGCTACCCTCAGCTGGCTGGCCGAAGCCTATTTACATCCATGGTGTCTGTCTAGCAGAGCCCCCCTCGAAACCCTGATACCCTCACTTCATGGCGCACTTTGGGCTGCGCACATTATTCGGGCACTGGGTTGGGCGCAATATCCTGCACAGATCGAAACTACTGTATCGGTGGGCTCACAAACGCTGGTAACAAAATGGATTCGACTGTGGCTGCAACGAAAAACTTTGCTAACAAATACACTCATGTGCACTGAAACACCAAAAACCGCCTTTTCCACCTCACGGCCTGCCAAACTTGCCACGTCCACAAATCCCCTGTTACTCGACATCGATTCAATCGCGCGCATCACTAACGGAACATGGCATTGCTTGCCTGAGGAAATAATGCTGACGGGTGTTGCTCACAATTGGAAGTACCTGATGGAAGGCTCCCAAGGAAACCTGTATTTTCCCTTAAATGCCGAGGCTCGCGACACCTCGTTTACCGCCAAAAATGTTAGCAGTGTGATCAATGCATTCAAGGGGGGAGCGGCGGCAGCCGTTGTGCCTAATAGCGCCAAGGGACTGCCGGATGGACTGCCGCTGCTGCATGTCGAAAACGTCAAAACGGCGCTTGAGGCGCTGGGCACGCATGTGCGCGATAACCTTTTCACCGGCAAGCGCGTTATTGTAACCGGCACTGAAGGCAAGACAGGCTTCAAATGTATGCTGCATCACGTGTTATCTCCTCAAATATCGACCCACGCCATGCTTAATAGCACCAATCTGGATTTCTCGCTTTACGCGAGTCTGGCGTCGATCCGCCAGCATGACCGAATCGCTATCCTTGAAGCTGCAGGAACACATCCAGGGCGCTGCAAACGACGCAGCAATATCGTCAAACCGCACTTGTTTGTTATTACCGAAGTCGGCAATGAACACATTATGTATCACGGTAGTCAACAAGCAATCATCGAGGGCAAGGCTGACATTGCACTAGGTGTATGCGACGGCGGTTATGGCATCCTGAACGCCGATAGCCGGAATTATTCCGCCGTGCGTAAGGCCGTTCTATCTCGTCGCCGAGTGCCATTATTGCTGTTCGGTTCTACTCCCGAATGTAACGGTCGTCTCATCGATCGCCATTTCGAAAACAATAGCTGGAGCGTTTCTGCCGAAATAGAGGGAAAAAAAGTCGAATACAAACTACCTCTGCTCGGCGAGCATGCACCGCTCGCATCCGTTTCCGTGCTGCTCACGGCGTACTACCTCGGCGCAGATGTTGCCCGCGCAGCGGCGGAGTTTGCCGAGTTTGTTCCCTACGAGTCGCAAGGCGTTCTACGCCGCATTACGTGCCATGGCGGGGAAGCACTCCTTTTCGACAACGCCACGCGCGCTTCGGTGCTCAGCTATCAGTCAGCCCTGCGCACCGCAGCCCGTCAAGCCCCACCCGTTTCTGGCGGCAGAAAAGTGGCCATGATTGGACAGATGATTTTTCTGGGCGATGAGGCGGAGCAAGAGCATGCCCGTCTGGCCGAGTGGATCGATGAGGCAGGCTTCGACCGCATTATTTTCGTGGGTGAGCACATGGAGGCGACCTATGCAAATCTTAAAAATCAAGCGGCGGTCGTAAAACGTTTTCCTTCGTATGATCGTCGCCATTCCGGCAAGAAGGAATTGCAGCAATTGATCAACACACTGATGGAAGAAATCCGTCCGGGGGATATGGTGTTCGTTAAGGGGGAGGTCGATGAAGTGGGGAGCTATCTCCGCACACTGGAGTTAAAACAACCCTTGATTAAACCTCAACCGTCACACCAAATTTCGTGAAGACATGAGACTAACTTTCATAAGATTACTTTTCTTCATATCTATATGTTTATTAACAAAATATTCTATAGCGGGAGCAGGAGTCAACACAAGTCGTCCAGTTACCCTCACAGCCACAATCAGCATAAAAAACTCGGGCGATACCCTGTTAAATGGATACACCCAACGCCTGACGATTCCCGCCAATGACCACGCGCAACAGCGACTGCTGAGTATCAATTACAAGTATCCTGACGACTACACTCTTCGCCGGCACGACAATGGTGTCGACAACTATATGCAATTCAAATGGGACATCCCGCCACGCTCGCATTGGGTCAGAGAGATCGCCTTCCAACTGCGCTTGACGCCATTCAATCATAACCGCGACCCTATACCCAAGTCCGCCAAGGCTGGTTCAGCATTTTTGGCACCAAGCGAATACGTTGAGTCGAATTCAACTGAAATACAAGCTATCGCCCAACAGCTCAGGAATACGTACTCATCCCCGGCACAGCAGTTGTTGGCGGCATTTCAGTATCCTCAAAACAGTCTTCGCTACAAGCAGATGGCAAACAAAGGAGCCTTGTTTGCCCTGCATAGTGGCATCGGTGACTGCACGGAATATGCGGCCGTTTTTGTTGCCTTGTCACGCGCCCTTGGTATTCCTGCACGGATGACTTCCGAGTTCAATTTTTCGGAATCCAGGTCTTTCACGGCCCCCAATCATCATGCCGCCGAAGCCTATCTCGATGGAGCCTGGATACCCGTTGATCCTAACTTGGCCTTGCAGCCTTCGCTTGGCTACGGATTCGGCTACGGCGCGGCTACCAAGGTCATTCTAAAGCGCGGTGATAGCTGGACTTGGTCGAACAATATTCCCGGTACATCCAAAGCTTACCGCGATCAACACGTTACTGTTGATATCCTCTGGAGCATCAGTAGCTCTGACTTGCCGAACTGAGATTGATCCTTATTCCGGCTCACTGGTTCGCACGCAGTTCTGACTGCTTCTCCGCCGCATCCCAGTGAGGTAACATCTTGGCAAAAAAAGAGGCGACATGCTGGATAGTATCGATGCGGAACCATTGTCGTGTGTATTTGAAGCGGATGCCGCCTAGTGCAATAGCAGGATTTTTTGCAAAATAAATGGAATCTTCGGTGTTGACCAAGTGCATTACAGCCCAAGCCGCAAGGCGCAACGCAGGCCATAATTGATTCGCCTTTTCGTGTTCCCTCATTTTAACGGCAAGTTCATATGCGCCCAGCAAACCTTCACAGCGCGCCCCATCAGCATACGGATAATCACCATACTTGTAGTAGAACGCCCCTGCATAATCGGGGTAGGGAGCATCGATTACCTTATACATGTGATCAATCATCTTCTGCGCATCCGAAAAGACAAAATCGGCATACATCGGATCGCGCATTTCCTCGAAATCCCACAGCTCCATAATCCCCATCATCAACCAACCATCAGAAGGCACTGCGCTGTACTCGCTAGCGCGGGTCACGGGACGAACAAGCAACAGAAAATCCAGCGCTTTGCGCAGCTTTTCAACAAATACCCCCCTGCTTCCCGCATCAATCAAGTGCAGGTATTTCGCCAGACCGCAAACCGACTCACCCGGGTAATAGAACGAAAAATGGTTCTGATTTTCCTTTTCGCTCACCGGCTTATCGAGATAGATATTGTAGTAAATAAACTCGCCGTTGGCGGTGATCTGGTTGAGCAAATGCCATGCAAAACGGTCAGCCCATTCCCGGTATCGGTCATCACCCGTCACGAGCTGATAGTCCGCCAGCAGGTAAAGTGCGATGCCGGTTCCGCCCAGTTTCGATTTCTTCTCACTGTAGATGTAAGCGCCTTCCCGTCCACTGTAATCCTGCACTTTGGCTTGCGCGATCAGATAGTCGATGGCGCGACAAACATTGCCTAGCGTTTTTCCCTCGCGTGAATATTTTTCATAATAAATGCAGGTCAGCGCGCCTCCGCAATGTCGCAGGATGTTGTAATAAGGATTTTTGTCGGGGTGCCTTTTCGGATGTTCGTGGTCCCGGCGCGAGTCCATGGCGGCATCGTAATAATAAAGAAACTGGCCGTTTTTCTCTTGGGTTCGCTGAATATGACCGATAGCCAGCTCGGCAGCATGCTCGATCTTGTGTTTTGTTAGGGCACCCACAACCGGGTGTCCACGATACAAGGGTAGCCATGAATCTTGACCTGAAATAAAACTTTTCGAACGAAATCGCTTGAACTCGGCTTCTCGAAGATAATCCTCGCCATATATTTTATTCAGGTACTCACGCAATTGCCCCATCGTCATTACTGAGCGCACATAACCATCACCCGGTACGAAAATATGCGTCTTACCATCCAATCCAAGAATCAATAGACCATCAACACCTATCTCAAAATGAAGATTGCCAGTCAACTCAGAACCCGCTGAAGAGTAGTCTACTGACACAGGCGATTCCAACACAAAGTCTATTTGCAAACGAAAAGGTTGCTTCGCCATCTCCATACAACGAGGGTGAACAAGTATTCTTTTAAATGTGGATGAGAATTTACCCCCTTCACTGCCTCCCGCACGACTTACTAGAATCCGCTTATGTACAGACGCATACAATATTACGATAAGGCGTTTAAACTGTTGCGGAAAGTGAGTTTCCGCAAAACACCTATCTATCTCGGCAACATCCCAAGTAGTTTCCCGTATTGCTTTTTCTAATAGCCGAAGAAAATCAATTTCAGCAGAGCCCGACAAAAAATCAGGCAGGAATTTCTCAGGGGAGGAATATTGAAATTTATCGATGTCCGTCATATTCAACCGGATTGACATATAAAAAACGGGATTTCCTCTACAGAAATCCCGCCATTTTATGCAACTAACCTACTGAATTACCATTCAATTCTATCAATATTAGCAAAGTCGATTGTCCCATCAGCAGTGGTGATACTGCCAGACAAATTATCTCCAACTATGCTGCCGCTATCGTCAGTTACATAATCTCCATCGATTTCGACGGTCCAACCTCCAGAAGTTGGCCCACCACCCAAATCAATCTCGATCGTATCAGTCCAACTACCGCCGCCGCCATCAACCATCGTGTTACCTGAAATATCTCCAAAGGTAAATGTATCGTTGCCCGCATCACCGTACAAATTATCATCTCCGCCTGCGCCGTCGATAACATCATCACCTTTACCACCCTGAATAGTGTCATCGCCGCTGGTGCCGCTCAGATTATCGGCATTCTTGGTTCCGGTAATTTCTTGGCCCAATTCGGAATCATTTGACCCACTATTCCCTTGGCCGGAATTACCGCTATTTTCGGCATTATTGTTATTGCCAGAGTTACCGGGAGCAGATTGATCTCCATTACCGTGACCGTTGTTGGCACCGGCATCCGAATCAGAATCGCTATCCGAGTCAGAGTCGCTATCCGAGTCAGAGTCGCTATCCGAGTCAGAGTCGCTATCCGAGTCAGAGTCGCTATCCGAGTCAGAGTCGCTATCCGAGTCAGAGTCGCTATCCGAG
>JBAZVN010000022.1:0-30529 GCA_041660815.1 Gallionellaceae bacterium
ATTATTGCCGCTGTAGCGCGGGATGCGCTGCTCGCCACCATGGACAAAGCCGGACGGCGACAGCATCGTCCCGCAGGTTCCAAATTTGGTGAAAATATCCCTGCATTGCGGGCAGACGTGCCTTTTCGGGTACGGCGTGATGCACGAGACATACCCGCAGCGGCAATAAAAAACCGTTCGGTTGCCGCAAAATGGACAGGTTTTATCGCCTTCGAGATGGAAGTCTTTGGACAAATGCAAAATGATCTCGTCTTGCTCGCGCAAGCGCTCTAACGGAATATCGAAATACGGCGGCAGTTTTTCGTTGTCGAGGATTTGCCCCATGGCGTCGGTGATGAGAATTTCGCGCAAGAACGAACGCCCGACCACTTCCGAACAAAAGATCACTTGTCGAAAATATTCCTTCATAACTCCCCCTTACAGTCAAAAAATCCGCTTCCACCACGGACGCCGCGTTTCGCCGGAGCCTGACGGCAGCTCGACGACCGACATTTGCCCTTGTTGATATTGCGGCAGGTGCGCCAGATCGTGCGGCACAGGCTTGGAGACGACCGGACACGACACAACTTTCCCTTTATGCCGCACGTCGATTTTGTCGTAGGGCTTATGGTACGGATTGGGTAAAAACCGTCCTGCAAAATCTTCACGGTCGTAATAATGCCGTTTCTTTGCCCGTAGAGGGCGCAAGGAGCGATCCCCGACAAAAGCGACCTGTTCATCAGGGGGAAGACCCAGAACCTCATCAGGCGTGATTAAATCGCGCCGTGCGATGCTTTTTTCTTCTGCCATCTGGAAATGATATGTCGCTTGCAGCATCGCCGCCGGATCGTGCGCCCCTTGCAGCAAAATCCCCATGCCTTGCGTGTTGTGTTGCTCCTGAACGAACGGATCGTCATAAAACACGGTTGCTGCGCCGCACATTTCCGAGACATACTTTGCTGTGTCTAAATCACGCACCCCGAAAAATTGCCGGAGCTGCGCACTGCTGACCATCGAGCGACCGCCTTCGCGCCCGTAAAGCCCGTCGATTTGTCCCATATCCTGAAAGAAAGCCCAGACACGAACGCCGCCGCCGCGCTGAAAGCTATACGCCCGTTTGAGAACCTCGAAATACCCCAACTGCGCCGCTTCGTCGATCAAGAACACGACCGGCGGGCTTTCGGTTGCCCGCTGTTTGTAAATACCGGCAATGCCGATCATCATCCGCAGAAACGGGGCGTATTGTTCGGCAAAATCGGGCGGGAAAATCAGATACACATTGACCGGCTGAATCTCACTGGTGACGACCGACAGGGAAAAATCACCGCCTTTCAAACAGGCGTTGATCGCGTCATCGCCGATGAATTTCATGCCTTGAAACAGCGTGCCGATAATGCCGGAAAATTCTTTCGGGGCTTCCTTGCGTTTGCTGGCGATTTCTCCCGCGACGCGCTGGATCACGATATTGGGAAATTCCGCCATTTGTCGGCAAATATCATCCCAAGCCTTTTCATCCGAATAAATCGCAGAAACCCGTGCGTAAAAGTCCGGCAACGTGACCGAGCCGAACCGCCGCACCATCCAAACGAGCAACACTTGTCCCCATTCACGCGGCTTTTCGGAGAAATAGGGGTCGCTGCCATGTTTGGCATTGGGGATCATCATTTCCATGATAAGCCCGCAATCGGCGACCAAAGACGGACTATCCGGCTGCAAGACATCGAGCGGATTGACGGCGTGTTGTGGCAAAAACCACGGTGCGCCGACGTGCATAGCGAACGGATTGATGCAATAAGCCTGTTTATCTTGTAAATGCTGACTATGCAGCGACACGGCAGCAAGTTCGCCTTTGGGATCATTAACGAATAAATGTCCCGCATACTCCAGTATGTTGTGCAGAATCACATCGCGCCCTTTGCCCGATCCTGAACCGGCGAAGGTGATGAGCGGCATATCGCCGTCGAGATAAAGGGCATTTCCGGCAGCGGTTTCGCCAAAATACAAACCGCCGGAGGCATGAAGCCCCGCGTTTGCAATCGCATCCGGCAACGCCCAATCCGCCGAGCCGTAGAGTGTATCGCGGGTCATTTTTTTGTGAAATAGAAGAACAACAGCACAAGGAACGCGATTTTGAAGCCGTAGCGTTCCCACCATGTTTCCGTGCCGTTGACGCGCCGCTTGAAGGTTTCCCCCTGACTGGCGCTCAAACGGTGATAAATCGGGATGATGAAATATTCATCCATCACGAATTGGATCAATTGCGCGAGCAAAATCCATTCCCCCATGATTGCGCCAATCTCCAAAAGACTGAAGCCGGACTCGATTCCCTGCGAGCGTGCAAAATCTTCGACAACACGAGACACCCAAAACGCAGTTTTGAAGGTGATGATGCTGGATAGCACAATGGCGATCAATCCGGCAGGGCGAGCCTCCGGCACTCTGGACGGCGGTTGTGGGGGCGGCATGGGATACCCCTTATTTTCGTGGCTAGGAAAACCGCATTATTCTCCAAGTCTAAAATCGGTGCAACAATTTGACGGCAAAGATACTTCTTTCGCTAGAGCAAGGTGTAAAATCCATTTTTTCTTTTCCCATTGACCGCCTATATGCTTCAACTCGACTACAACCTTGAACCGGATGAAAACGGCGTTTATGACGGGCGTACACTCGCAGCGGAATTGATCCGTGATGCTTACCGTTTGTTGGCACCTTACGGGCAAAATTGCCCTGCGTGTACAGAAGATTTGTTTACAGCGGTTTATTGTGATGTCAAAGAGAAAGAGGATCAGGACATCAACGAAAATGGAAAACTGAATAATCCGCTGGCTTTGCTTGCCGGAAAAAACGCGACGACGGACGCGTTTTTAGCCCATCGGGATGCGACAGAAGCCACGACAAGGGCGCTTTTGGACAAGACATTAGCACGAAGAAACACCCCCGTTTTTATTGACGATGAAATGCCGCCGATGCGGTTGAGCCGCGAAGAGCGCGAGCAAAACATTAAGACATCCATCTGGCGGACGTTTCACGATGCGATTGAGATACATACCGAAGAGGAAACCGTTGCGATTTTTGAAAGCATAGTCAAGGAAGCGGCGGAAAGTCATGTTTATACGCTTAGGTATTTAGAGCAACTTGAAGAACAGGAACGAAACGATCCTGACGAGACGGATAATCCCCACAACGATGAAAAACGCGCCTATTTTGCAAACCCTTATTGGGTTATTTATTTAGACAGTCAAGACTATGAGGCGTATTTGATTGGCGAAGAAACCCCTGAGCAACAGCGTGACCGACGGAATAGGTTTGCGATCAAAGGGGCATATCGTGATGCTTTGGAAACCAGCAGCGAAGAGGAGGCGCTTGCCTTCGTTTTGGAAGCCGTCGAGAGCGTGAAAAAAGCCGATCAATACGCGCAATGGCTCAAAGAGCGATGGGATAACATGACCGACGAAGAAAAAGCACAGCCGGACAGCGATATACCGTTTTAGAAAGGCTGAAAAGGCAGATTGAACGTACGACCTAGGGCTATAACGAAACCGCCGCCCATTGCAGCGCCGAGCATGTAAGGCAGAATGCGCCATCCGTTTGTTTTTTCATCACCGAAGATAAACGCGCCGACCAGCAAAGCCCCAAAGACGAGGAGCCCGCTTTGCGTTTTGGCGTAGATCACTTCACAGACGACCCCGAGGACGAAACCCAAGGCAACACCGATCATCATATTTTTGAGGTGGGGCGGCAGCATAATTGTTTGATTATTTAAATAATATAAAAAATAAGAAAAATCGGTCTTCCGCCCTTCATGAAATTGGTGTGGGGAAGCGAGAAAGAACGGAAGACCAGCCAGACCGTAGCATAAGCGGTAATATTTATGCAAACTTTGTGTAAGGTTTTTGATGCTAAACAGGCAGGAAAAGACAATAACGGCGGGAACGTGCGGAATCTGACCGAAGCTGTCCGAATGTCAACCCCTCGCATGCTCCATTCGCGCCGCCGCCTATTATCGCTACGCTCAAGGGCGGCGCTCATGGGGGGTATGACATTCGGACTTTTCGCTTCGGTCTTTCTTCCTTCGCCCCCGCCGTGGGGGTAATGTAGAACCGAAGGAGCAAAAATTATGGATGATGCGAAAACCAACCACAGCGATAAAAACCCCATGGGATTTTTCAAAAACACGCCAGACACGCTCCGCAGTCTTGAGATTGCCAAGAGAAAGGAGAAAATTGAGCGCTTGGGCAAACGGGCAGGGTATGACGGCGATGCCGGTGTCGCTTACGAAGCAGCATGGAGCGATTACTTCACTTATCTGGTGCGCGAATGGCAGGTGCAAGGGCGCAAACCCGTTGGCGATTCTACCTACCCGATTTTGGTTGCCGAACCCAAGACCGATGTCGAAAAAGACGCCCTCATTTGCTTTCTGAACGAGGTTCTCGGCGATTACCGGATTGCTTATAGGCGGAAGCGGCGGCGCTAACAAAAACAGGGGCAAATTGCCCCTGTTTTTTTGCGGTTTTGATGATCCGGTCTCCCGCCCTTTGTGCATGGTGGGGCTTTAAGACAAAGAGCAGGAGACCAAGCCAGACATAGCGCGACCGGCAATTTATGCAAACTTTAAAATGGGGCTTCGCTTTCGATCCCCTCCGGTGCAGATTGCCCCTCGTCTTTGGGGTCATATTCAGTCAAAAACAACACGCCATCGACGGGCAGGGCATCCAATTTCAGTTTGTTGACCCTGGCGTTTTTGGTGGGAAATAGCGCCCCGACCTTATACCAATAGGCTTTGTCGTTTTTGCCTTTTTTCATCACTTTGGCGAGTCCGATAGGCTGATTGCTCATAGCATTTTTCCTTTCTGCGTTGTCGTTGCTTTGTCATAGCAGTGGCAACCACCTGCCGCCAAGGACGCAGACGGGTTAGCCCGTTTGTACCGCCGTTTCCCCCCTCATTGCGATTTGCGCCGAAGCCGAAACAGCGGTAATATGGCAACCACTGGTAGCAGATAGCAAGATGTGGTTTTGTACGGACAAAAACCCGCTGTCGCGGTTTTCGCCCTCCCAAAACCCATCTTGCAAGGGGGGCTTCGCCCCCCGTTGACCCCCCAGATGACCCGTTTTTGCTATGTGCAAAAACGGGTCGATGATCGCCGCGCCCTCTCTTTGCGCCATACCTGCAAGCACGAGGGCGAGGGGCGCTTGGCGGATCATCGGAACGGCAGCCGTGGTCACGGCTAATTTAATTTGCATTTGAGCGCGGAGGAGGGCGGTGATGGCACGACCGAAAAATGACACGACGGCTTTAAGCCGCCGTCTTGAAATCCGGCTTTCTCTCGATGACGAGGAGGCAATCAAAGAACGGTCTTTGCAAGCCGGTTGTTCGAGCGTGTCCGACTATTTGCGGCGCATGGCGTTGGACGGTCAAATCACCATCGCCATGTCCCGCGCCGACGTCGATTTGACCCGCGAATTAAACCGCATCGGCGTCAATCTCAATCAGGGCATCAAAAAGCTGAATGAAACTGGACGGCGCAGCGACGACTTGATGGAGAGCCTCACCCGTTTGAATACGATCCTTGACCAACTGGAAGCGCCGCCATGATTCCGGTCATTGCACAGAACGGCACGAGTTTCAAAGGCGCTTTTGCCTATTACGGGCACGACAAGAATGCCAGCACGACCGAGCGCGTGGCGTTTACCGAGTCCGTCAATTTGCGCACCAACGATCCCGATAAAGCATGGCGGGTCATGATGCACACGGCGCTTGCGCAAGACCACTTGAAAGCAGCAGCCGGCATCAAGGCGACAGGGCGCAAGCTGGAAACTACCGTCTTTGCGTATAGCTTGTCATGGGCAATCGGGCAAAATCCGACCAAAGAAGACATGATTGCCGCCGGATATGACAGTTTAGAAGCGCTCAAAGCGGCAGGTTATCAGGTGTTCATGTTTGCGCACAAAGACGAGCCGCAGCCGCATTTGCACATCGTCATTAACCGCGTTCACCCTGAAACCGGCATTGCGTTCGATCCCGAATTTTCAAAGATGCAGCTTTCCAGATGGGCGGAAAAATACGAGCGCGAGCATGGGCAAATCTTTTGCCAGCGCCGCGTCGAGAACAACCAAAAACGCGCCCAAGGCGAGTACGTCAAGCATTGCGAGCCGGTCATCGAAACCGCGTGGAAACAATCGGACAACGGCAAGAGTTTTGCCGCTGCGTTGGAGCGCGGCGGTCACATTCTGGCACGCGGCGACCGGCGCGGCTTCGTCGTCGTCGATCCTTACGGCAAAGTCGTCAATCCGACGCGGCATATTCGGGATGCAAAAGCGAAAGACATCGCCGCCCGTCTTGCCGATCTCGATCCGGCGCAATTGCCGAGCGTTGACCAAGCCAAAGCGCGGCAGGCGGAGCAGGCGAAAATTAGAGATGCGCAGCAAGCGGCAGAGCGCGAGGATCAACAACTCACCGAAGAATTCAAGCGTCAAGGCGAGGAAGAGCGCAAACGGTTGCTTTATGCCGCAGCGGAAGCCGAGCGCGAACGGATCAAGGAAGCGCACCGCGATTTAGCGCGGGATCATATCCAGCAGCAAGACATTCATCAAAAAGAGGCGACACAGCGGCGCAACGAAGCCGAGCAAGCGATCAAAGACACCTACCGGATCGAAGAAGCCACGCAGCAGATCAAGGCGGCGCAAGCCGTGTTGAAAGCGAAAGGTTCGCTGTGGGACAAAATCACCGGCAAAGAGCAGCGCCAAAAAGATATCGCCGCACGGGAAATCAAAGAATTGCGCCGGAGCATCGCCGACGGGGAGCGCCGCGCCGCCGAGTATCGAGCGCATATTAACAATTTGATCCGGCAAGACGCGGACAAATTAGCCAAGACCCAAAAACTGGAGCGGGAAGCTTTGCCGCCGATGCCAGAGCGCGATCACAGCCGCCAAGCCGAGCGCGAACAAGATAATCCGTTCGAGCGCAGCCGCGAGGTCAAGCGCGGGCGGGGCTATGAGCCGCCGTGAGGCAAAGCCTAGACCCGCCGCGCAATGAGCGCTAAAAACAGCAAGAAGCGAAGGAGCAAGGACGATGTGGCTTGTACGGTATATTAAAGGGATTTTCAAAAAGCCTGTAATTGAACCCTTTCATTATCCACAATGTCCCGCTGCACCAACGCTGGAGCAAGTCGAACAATCGCATTTTGCCAGATTACAGCAAGACGCCATCAACGGCGATTTAGATGCGCAATTGATCCTTGGTTTTAAGCATGAAATGAAGGGGTGGAAGAATGACGACGATCCGCTCGATTACTTTAGAGCGAGAGGATGGTACACCAGAGCCGCCGAGCAAGGCTATGCAGACGCGCAATACTTTCTTGCTTGCCTGTATAAAAAAGGATTGGGCATACCGCCAGATAACGAAAAAGCCGCTTATTGGTTTCGCAAAGCCGCCGAACAGGGGCATAGTTCCGCCCAATACTCACTGCATATTTCATACCGCTACGGGGAAGGCGTTCCGCAGAATGACGATATAGCAGAGTATTGGCTTCACAAATCGAATGAGCCGCCGACGAAAACGCATTAAGGGCAACACCCTAAACGTGGATACTTTCAAAAACAACGGCAGCGCATTTTGATGTCTGGTTTGGTTTTTCCCGACCGTTCGTTTCCCCTGCCAAGGCGGGGACGACGCACTTTAGGACAGCGCCGCTTGCGGTCAATGACGCTTTTCGGTTCCCCCTGAAGGTTTCCCCCAAAAAGCTATGACCGCCGCGCTCTCAGCGCTGTCCCTTGTGCATCCTTCGCCCCCGCTTGGAGGGGTCACAACCAACGAAGGAAAAACGACCATGACACAGGACAACAACCCCACGCGCATCCCTTATAAGCCGCCGTTTCCGCTTGGCGATATCGTCGTAACGACTGGCTTGCTTGAGGTTTGCGATACGGGGCGTTTGATGCTCTGCTTGATGCAGCACGCTTCCGGCAATTGGGGGAACGTTTGCGACGAGGACAAGGCGACGAACGATCAAGCCTTGATCCACGGCGACCGCATTCTTTCCGCCTATGCGATTGATCCATCAAAACCCGCCAAAGGGTACGGCGAAAACTGCCTATGGATCATCACCGAAGCCGACCGCAGCGTGACGACATTCTTGCTACCGGATGAATACTAACCCGACAGCTTCGCGCCCTGTCCGCACTGGACGGGGCGCAATTCTTCCGTTAAAAATCGAACAGAAAGGAACTCGATCATGATGACCCAAAAAGCCCAAAAACTAGATGAAGCCGGTAACTACCGATACCAAGGCATTGCTTGTGCTTTGGGGGAACTTGCCGCCGCCCACGGCGAACCCGATTTAGCGGGTATGGTTTTAGAAAGCCTTGGCTTGACGATTGCCGATCTTGAAGCCGCCGGAGCCGCTGAATACGATCTCAACAATATCAAAGGGGTCAAACCATGAAAGACATCATTGACCGGATCAACGATATTTTGAGCAAGCGCGGCGTTCGGCTTGTCGCTTGCAACGAGGCGGCGGCGGACATGATGCAAGCCCCCGAGCAAAAACCATGACGCGGCAAAACGAAGCCGAGGAAATCGGCGCATTTATTAACATTTTAACCGCTGAATTGCAGGAACAGAGCGAAAAAGCCGGATATTTTCCCATTCCGCTCATTTTGCCCGAACCGATCAACGCAGCGGAAACCGAAGGCTTGAAGCTCTTTCTTGAACAACAAAAAGAGCAGACCGGCACAGAGATAAAATTCGTCTATCGGCAGGGATAAAGAACCCCTCAAGGCGACGCATCCGCCGCCTTGAGTAATACCAATTTTTTCTTTTCCCATTGACCGAATAGCTTTACTCTTCACGCCATGGCTTCCCGAAATTACGAACTCGATGACTTCAAACTCAAGATCAATTTGAGCGAATTCGCCGCGTCTCATGGCTATGTTCTCGACCGTAAAAATTCAAGCGCTAACAGCGCGGCGATGAGAAACGGCAGCGGCGACAAGATCATCATTGCGCGGGACGAGATGAGCCGTCATTGGATTTATTTTTCTGTCCATGACAACGCCGACAGCGGTACGATCATCGACTTTCTCAATCACCGCACGAGGTGGAGTCTCGGCGACATTCGCAAAGAATTGCGCCCGTGGATTGGTACAGCCGCGCATCAGATTGTCCGACCGCAAGCCGATTTATTTCAGAAGGACGTGAAACCGATCAAGCGCGACCGCGCCGCCGTCGTTGCAGCTTTCGCCGCTGCCACGCCGCTAGCCGGAGGGCATAAATATCTTGAGGACGAGCGCGGCATTCCGGCGGACGTTCTGGACAGCGCGAGATTTGCCGGACGGATTTATACCGACCGCTATAACAACGCGATCTTTCCGCACCATGACCGGCACGGCGTTTGCGGCTTTGAAATCAGAAACTATCAGTTCAAGGGTTTCGCCAAAGGCGGCGAAAAAGGCTTGTGGTATTCCAACGCCTTCCCCGACGATACGGCACTTGTCATCACCGAAAGCGCTATTGACGGGCTTTCCTATCACACGCTGCACCGACCGGAACGGACGCGCTATTTTTCCATCGGCGGCGAAATGAACCCGATCCAGCCCGAACTTCTGACATCGGCGATGAAAAAACTGCCCCACGGCGGCACGGTCATTATTGCGACCGATCACGACACCGCCGGTAAACATCTTGCCGAGCGGATCAAAGACATCGTGGCAGGAGCGGAGCGCGACGATCTCGGCATCATCGAACACCGCCCCGACAAAGACGAGCAGGACTGGAACGCTGTTTTGAAGGACGCTCTTGCGCTCGATCCATCGCCAGCCGCGACGCGGCACGATCCACCCGCAACCCCGCGATTGAAACCGTAAACCGCAGTTGAGACAGGAAAAAGGTCATGGAACGACCGGACGACAAAAAAGGCGCTCTTGTCATTCGCACCATATTCAGCGAAGTGTCCGCCGAATATGGCGTGAATTTCAACAAAACCATGCAAGACATGATCGAAGACGAAGCATGGCGGCAAGAAGTCGGAGCCGAGAGCGGCGTTTTTTGCTATACCGATCTTGTCCGAGTCCTCCCGTTTTAAGCACCTGTAACGATTCCTCCCAGCACCACGCTTACCCTTAAAGGGGTAAGCCTTCGTTCCTTTGGATTTTTTCCCTTCTATCAATCAAAAAAGGCGGGGCGTGCCGCCCCATCCGTCAATGACTGGACGCAAGGGCGCAGAAAATCCGGTATCCCCAACCTTCCTTCGTGCAGGTTGGGCGATCCCCCTCCGGCTTTTCTGGTCATGACGGATTCCCCCCGCTCATTGCCGCGTGGCTAGCAAGGTTGCATGTCGCAACCTTCATAGGACAGTAGGAAAGGGAAGTCAGATGAAAACCACCACGGACGTTTATAGCCGGATCACCGATAAAATCATTGCCGATTTGGAGCAGGGCGAAAGACCATGGATGAAGCCATGGAACGCCGAACACGCCGCCGGAAAAATCACCCGTCCGCTCCGCTTTAACGGACTGCCCTATTCCGGCATCAATGTCATGATGCTATGGTCGGAAGCCATGGACAAAGGCTATACCGCGCCGATCTGGATGACCTTTAAGCAAGCCCAAGAACTCGGCGGACACGTCAGAAAAGGCGAGCATGGCAGCCTTGTCGTCTATGCCAACACGATCACCAAGACCGATCACGACGAGGAATCCGGCGAGGACGTGGAGCATACGATTCCATTCATGAAGGGCTACACGGTTTTTAACGTCGAACAGATCGACGATTTGCCGCCGCACTATTACGCCAAGGCGCAAGCGCCGACCTTGAGCGCCGAAGAACGCGACGAACAGCTTGAAGCATTTTTTGCTGCGACCGGAGCCGACATCCGGCATGGTGGCAACCGCGCTTTTTATTCGAACCCATTAAACTACGTGCAAATGCCGCCGTTCGAGTTTTTCAAGGATAAGGAAAGCTATTACGCGACCGAAGCCCATGAAATAACTCACTGGACGCGGCACCCGTCCCGCCTTGATCGTGATTTCGGGCGGAAATCATGGGGTGACGCGGGCTATGCCATGGAAGAATTGGTTGCCGAACTAGGCAGCGCTTATCTTTGCGCCGATCTTGGCATTACGCCGGAAGTGCGCGAGGATCACAGCGCTTATATCGGGTCATGGCTGAAAGTGTTGAAGCAGGACAAGAGAGCGATCTTTAGCGCCGCCGCCCATGCACAAAGAGCCGTCGATTTTCTGCATAAGCTGCAACCAGCGCCGGAGCCAGAAGCGCAACCGGAAGAAAACCTGCAACCAACCGCACAGGAGCATCATGTCACCTTGGCATATTGAGCAAGACGCGGCGGGGCGCGGCACGGTGAAACACCATGCCGCGCCCCGCTTCATTGCCGAATGGACGACCGGCGAAGCCGACTTAGCGGCGATTGACGGGCTATTCTGGCAAGACGACGGCAGCGGTAGCGGCGAGGACAGCGTGACCCTGCACGGCTTCCAATGGATCGACAACCCGCCCGATCAAAGCGCGTTCGAGCGTCTGATGAAACATGCCGCCTTGTTCATTGACGACTGGATTGCCAGCCGGTTTTAACCCTCCCTCCCCTGCAAAAAAACCGCCCCCCGCTCTTGCATATTTGATAAAGTAAGATAAAATAATATGTAATTATCTTATCAAATTATTTTACCATTTATTTTTCCGAATCTATTAGGAGGCGCACCATGGGGCGCAAAGCACTTCACACCCAAGACGAAGTATTCGCCGCCGCCGATCGCATAGCAGCGGCAGGCGAGGACGTAACGGCGAGCGCGTTGCTGGCGACATTAGGCGGCGGCAGTCTCACCACCATATATAAGCATCTGGAAGCATGGGAAGCCGCGCACAAGGACAAGCCCCGCCCTGTCATGATCGACATGCCGGAGGCGGTTCGTGCCGCGTTCGCGCAGGCATGGCAAGCCGCAGCGCTCGAAGCCGGTAAGGAAGTCGCGGCGACCCGCGAAAAGGCGGATGCGGAAGTCAAGGCGATGACCAAGCGCTTCGATGAAGCCCTTGCCAATATCGAGCGGCTGGAAGCCGAAGCCAACGACGAAGCAGTCAAGATCGAGGCGTTGAGCGACAAACTCGCGGCGCAAGACAAAGCCTTGCAGGAAATGCAGACCAAAGAAGCAGCGTTGAGCGCCACGGTCGAGCAGATGCGGCAGCAGATCGAGGCGCAGCAAGAGGAATTGGAGCGGGTGCATAAGGAAGCCGAGGCGGCACGGCAAGCACGGAAACAGGACACCGAACGCCTCGCCGCCGAGATCGAGCGCGAACGCCAAGCCGCCGAAGCCATCCGGCAGCAAGCCGCCGAGGATGCGAAGCGGCAGCGGCAGGAGATCGAGCGCCAAGGCGCAGAGATTGCCAAGCTGACGGCATTGCTGGAAACCGAGCGGGACAAACAAACCGAGCAACAGCGCCGGATGCGCGAGGCGGAATCTGCCCTTACCAAAGCCCAACAAGAAGCGAGCGCCGCCCGTGAAGAGACGGCACGGCTAAAAGGTCAGATCGAAGCAATGACGGCGCAGCATGCGGAATGGCTCAAGACCTTTGCCGCCGACGATACAAAACCGGCGAAGCAATCAGCAAAAAAAGAGGGCGAATAATCCGCGCCCTCCCCGCTTTGGCGAGTACGGTTGCTTTACTAGACAAATTATGTCGATGCGTCTAAGTTTTTATTTTATCGAGGAAGATCGTGCAAATCAGATTTATAAAACTAGGAGAAGGTGGATGTTGGGAAAAGAGTTGTATCGAAGAAGATAATACGATTCGATTTGGCTATGAGAGCCACCTTCATCATGAATGTTTGCGTGGTAGTTGGGATGCTATATGGGAATTTTGGTTTCTACATCGAAATGATAAAGGAGCCGCTACTAGAGATATAAACCAGATTCGTGATTTTTACGAACTATCTGAAACTGATTTATGGATAACATTTTACAAACGTAAAATGTACTGGTGCCACGCAAACGCAGAAGTAACAGAACTTGAAGACGGAACCAGAATAAGAAATGTAATAGGTTCGTGGAGCTGTAACGATAAAACAGGAAGACCTTTAGCCGTTGAGAATATTGATGGACGAGTTACAAAAGTGCAAGGTTTTCGGGGAACAATTTGCGGTGTCGATCTTCCTGAATATTTAATAAGAAAAATTAACGGAGAAATTCAGCCTGATGTCGAGAAAACTCAGAATTCATTGACTGAACTTAAGAAAAATATTGAGAGCTTGATTAGTGGGCTGTGGTGGAAAGATTTCGAGCTTCTTGTTGATTTGATCTTTGCAAAGTCTGGTTGGCAGAGAGTTTCTGTTCTCGGAAAAACAGAAAAAGATATTGATCTTGATATTTACTCTCCTGTCACACACAAAAGAGCGTTTGTTCAAGTTAAATCCTCAACAAACGTATCAGAAATAAGGAATTATTATGAATCGTTCAATACCTACGAGCAGTATGATGAAATGTACATGGTATTTCATACACTGAACGGCAATATTGATTCCGTTGGAATAAGTGACCCATCAGTCCATTTGTTGGACATATCGAGAATCTCCGAACTGGTCATTCATACCGGCTTGATAGATTGGCTGATAACGAAGCGTACTTAGAACCATGGGGAGCGATTCATGAAAAGTTCTTGTAGTCTGACAACATGGGACAAAATGAATTATTTTGTCCCATGTGCTGAAAAGCCAGTGCCGGAATCGAGCGGGTTTAAGCCCTGCACCGCTTTCCGAACATGAGACAAAACGATAGAATCCATTATTTTGTCGATTTTGTTTGCAAGTTGTACGCCGTTACCGTACACTGAAAGAAGGAGCGAGGGAAAATGCGGCTAGGAAAGATTCGGCATAAGGGGTTGCGGCGCTTTTACGAAGACGATGATCCCAGCGGATTGCCTGCTGCTTCCGTCCCGCGTATCCGGAACATGATAGCGGCTTTGGTTTTCGCCGACGACTTAGCAAGCCTGAAGGCATTCCCCGGATGGCGACTGCATCAATTGACCGGAGATCGAAAAGGGCAATGGAGCCTAAGCGTTACAGGGAATTGGCGTATCGTGTTTCGGATCGAAGGCGATGAAATCCGCGATCTTGACCTTGAAGATTACCACTGAGTGAAAGGAGATTAGAAAATGGCAACAGCTATGAACATGACCCCGCCGCACCCTGGGGACTTTTTACGGATGGAAGTTGTAGAGCCGTTGCAGCTCGACGTGACGCGCACGGCTGAAATTCTTGGCGTCCGCAGGGCGACGGTCTCCGATCTTTTGAACGGTAAAGCCGGACTATCGCCTGAAATGGCGCTTCGTTGGGAAAAAGCGTTCGATGTAAGCATGGAAATGATGTTGCGTATGCAAGCGGCTTATGACGCTGCACAGATGCGCAATCTTGCTGAGAGCGTTCACGTTAAACGCTATGAGTCAGTGTGACCAATGCGTAATGTCGAAAGGATAAAAGTCATGACACGTCCAGCCATCCATGCGGGGGAAATTCTAGCCGGAGAACTCGAAGAGATTGGGGTGTTGCCGACAGAATTGGCACGTCAGATCGACGTGCCGCCAAGCCGCATCAGCCAGATCATCAACGGGAAGCGCTCGATCACGGGCGATACCGCTTTGCGCCTCGCCCATTGGTTTGGCACAAGTCCCAAATTTTGGCTGGATTTGCAGATTGCCTATGATCTGCGCATCGCGGAACAAGAAGCCGGAAGCCAAATT
Source organism: Gallionellaceae bacterium (assembly GCA_041660815.1). Classification (GTDB taxonomy): domain Bacteria; phylum Pseudomonadota; class Gammaproteobacteria; order Burkholderiales; family Gallionellaceae; genus PALSA-1006. The sequence goes on from JBAZVN010000022.1 coordinate 14,720, forward strand.
AGCCAATTGCCGACGCGCACGGTTGCCGATGCAACCCAGCACCTTCCCGCGCAATGAGCAATAGCGAGCAATCACGCGCACACGTCATGGCGGCGTATCTGGCGAGCCATGACCGGTTTGCCGATCTTTATGCAGAATTGGCTAAATGAGCTGCCAATTCTGCCGCCATAATTACACGTCCTAACACTATATATGGCAGCTAAAGAAGCCAAAGCACGGATCAAAATTAACAAGCTGCTTGAGGAATCCGGTTGGCGTTTTTTCGATGACGACAAAGGCAAAGCCAATGTTGTTTTAGAGCCGAACGTCAAATTGAAAAAACAGCAGATTGACGACCTTGGCGAGAATTTCGAGAAATCCAAGAATGGTTTTATCGACTTTTTGCTTCTCGATGAAAAAGGCTTTCCTCTGGTTGTTCTGGAAGCCAAGGCAGAGGACAAAAATCCGCTGATCGGCAAGGAACAGGCACGCACATACGCTAGAAGTCAGAATTGCCGCTTTGTCATTCTTTCTAACGGCAACCTGCATTATTTTTGGGACTTGGAGCAGGGTAATCCTCACATTATCACCAAATTTCCGGCTCCAGAATCCATCAAGACGTATCATCGCTTCCAGCCGAGTTCTGAACGATTGGTCAGCGAGATTGTTGGACGGGATTATCTTGCCCTGACCCAGATGCCCAACTATGCCGATGCCGCAGGCTGGAAGAAAGCGGAAGAGCGCGATAGCTTTATCGAAGCCAACAATCTTTGTTTCTTGCGCGAGTATCAGCAAAAAGCGGTGCAATCCATTCAGGATGCCGTCAAAAAGGGCAACAGCCGTTTCTTGTTTGAAATGGCGACCGGCACCGGAAAAACCTCAACCGCCGCCGCTGTCAGTCGGCTTTTTTTGCGCACTGGCAATGCTCGCCGTGTGTTATTTTTGGTGGATCGTTTGGAATTGGAAGACCAAGCGAATAAAGCGCTGAATTTTCTACTCAAGAACGACTATAAGACGAGTATTTACAAGGAAAACCGCGACGATTGGCGCAAGGCGGAGATTGTCGTTACGACCGTGCAATCCCTGCTATTTAATGCCAAATATAAGCGCCTGTTTTCCCCGACCGACTTCGATCTTGTCATTTCCGATGAAGCGCATCGCTCGATTGGCGGCAACGCCCGCGCCGTGTTCGAGTATTTCATCGGCTATAAATTGGGACTGACCGCGACGCCCAAAGACTACCTCAAGCGCTTCGATCAAACCAATCCAACGACCCGCGACCCCCGCGAAACCGAGCGTCGTCTTTTGCTCGATACCTACCGCACTTTTGGCTGCGAGTCCGGTGATCCTACATTCCGCTATTCGTTGCTGGACGGCGTGAGGGATGGTTTCCTTATCAATCCTTTGGTCGTTGATGCTCGAACCGACATCACCACGAAACTGCTTTCCGAAGAGGGCTATGCCGTTTTGGCGGTGAGCGAGGACGAGCAAAACACCGAGCAGACGTTCTATCAAAAAGATTTTGAGAAGAAATTTTTTTCCGAGGCGACCAATCGCGTTTTTTGCGAAACCATGCTGCAAAACGCGTTGCGTGATCCAGTGAGCGGCGAGATTGGCAAAACCATTGTCTTTGCCGTGAGCCAGAACCACGCCAGCAAGATTACCCAAATGCTCAATGAGCTTGCCGACCAAATGTTTCCCCACAAATACCAGTCTGATTTTGCCGTGCAGGTGACATCACTCATTCCCGATTCCCAGCAATACACGATCAATTTTTCGGACAAGAGTAATAACTTGATGGGATCGGCGAATTTCATTGAGACTTACAAGACCAGTAAAGCGCGGGTGTGTGTGACGGTCGGCATGATGACCACGGGCTACGATTGCACCGACATTCTCAATATCGCTTTGATGCGTCCGGTGTTCTCGCCGTCCGATTTCGTGCAGATCAAAGGACGGGGAACACGCAAGCATAACTTCCTAAAACAGCTTCATGATGCCGAATTAAAAACGCTTGTCCGCGAGCCGGAGAAAATCCGCTACAAGCTCTTTGATTTCTTCGCCAACTGCGAGTATTTCGAGGAGAAATTCGACTACGATCAAGTGCTGAAAATCCCTCGCCCCAGCGCTGGCGGGGAGCTGCCAGAGCCGCCACCCCCACCACCGGACGGCAACCACATTAGCACTTTGCCCGATGCCGTGGCGACAAAAACGGAAACGCAAATCGGACTGGAAGGGATGCGGATAGACCGCATGTTCTTTGAGAAATTCGAGGACAAGGCGAAGGCTGATCCCAACTTGCGGCAAATGGTCGAAGACGGTCGCGCTGATCTTGCCGCCGAGTATGTCGAAGAGCATTTATTCGACAAGCCGCAGGAGTATTTTAACCTTGAAAAGCTGCGCAAAGCCGCTGGCGTAGATCGGCGTTTGACCTTGCGCGAAATCTTGGAAAAGGTTTTCGGGTTGATCCCCGCTTTCAAATCCAAAGATGACTTGCTTGAGGATGAATTCCAAAAATTCTTGCTGGATAGTCAGCCCGACGAGGATGAAGCCGATGCCATCATGCCGATGAAGTATTACTTCAAGGCTTACGCGACGGACGGGCAGCTTCGCAACATCATCGACACCAAACATTTGACAAATCTTAACGTCAATCCGACTTTCGGCATGAGCGATTTCAAAGCCGTTCCGCAGGAATGGCGCAATCGCATTCCCGAATACATCAAGGATTACGTCTCTCTCAACCAATTCATGTAAGGAAAGACTTTTATATCATGCTCGATTCCGAAACCAAGCGCCGTATCGACTCTTGCCGCGACATTCTTGTCGGCAAAGTGCCAGACCCAAAGTCGCAAGTGGAGCAGATCACCATTGCGCTGATTTATAAATTCATGGATGACATGGACGCGGAGGCTGAAGAGCTGGGTGGCAGCCGCACTTTCTTTGCCGGAGAGTTTGGCAAATATGGCTGGGCGAAGCTCATGGCTCCCAACATGGGCGGCTTCGACATTTTGGCGCTCTATTCCGAAGCGATTCAGAAGATGAACGAGAATGACGGCGTTCCGCCGCTATTCCGCGACATCTTCAAAAACGCCTATCTGCCTTACCGCGATCCTGAAACGCTGCGCAGTTTCTTGAAAGAGATCGACAGTTTTACTTACGACCATTCCGAACGGCTGGGGGACGCCTTTGAATATCTGCTTTCGGTGCTGGGCAGTCAGGGCGATGCTGGGCAATTCCGCACCCCGCGTCACATCATCGACTTTATGGTCGAAGTCATTGACCCCAAAAAGGATGAAACCATCCTTGATCCGGCTTGTGGCACGGCGGGGTTTTTGATTTCATCGTACAAGCATATCTTGAAGCACAACTCGACAGATTACCGCGAGAAGGACGACCACGAGGCTTACGACGACAAGGGTGTTCCCCTTGAAATGGTGACGCTTGATAGCCCCCTGCATTACAAAGGTGACTTGCTGACCCCTGATGAACGCAAGCGCCTTGCCGCCGCGCTGAAAGGTTACGATATATCGCCGGACATGGTACGGCTGTCTTTGGTGAACCTGTATCTGCACGGTTTCACCGATCCGCACATCATCGAATACGACACATTGACCAGTGAAGAGCGTTGGAACGACTATTCCGACATCATTCTTGCCAATCCGCCGTTTATGTCACCGAAAGGAGGGATCAAGCCGCACAAGCGTTTTAGTGTGCAAGCCACCCGTTCCGAAGTGCTGTTTGTCGATTACATCGCCGAACATCTCACCCCCACAGGACGCGCCGCCGTCATTGTGCCGGAGGGCATCATTTTTCAAAGTGGTAGCGGCTATAAAAAGCTTCGGGAAATGCTGATTAAGACTCAGCTTGTGGCGGTTATTTCCCTGCCTGCCGGAGTATTCAATCCCTACAGCGGCGTGAAGACCTCGATCCTTATCATGGACAAGCGCCTGTCTAAGAAAACGGATAGCATTCTCTTTGCGAAGATCGAGAACGACGGCTTCAATCTTGGCGCACAACGGCGAGCCATCGGTGGGAGCCATTTGCCAGCAGCGGCGCGAAACATAAAAGCATGGTTGGATGGAGTGCGGAGCGATAGTCCGCTTGATCTTGAAGGCATCCCGAACCTGCATCTGGTGGAGAAAGCGCGGATTGCCGAAAATGGCGACTGGAATTTGAGCGCGGAGAGGTATCGAAGCGGCGTGAAAGTAGCATCGGCTTACGAAATGGTGGAATTGGGCGCAGTCGCTGATCTCTATCAGCCAAAGACTATTACATCAAAAGAAATTACCGAAGTTGGACAATACAAAGTGTTTGGAGCAAATGGCATTATCGGATATTTCTCCGATTACAACCATGAAGAGCCAGAAGTTCTTATGACTTGCCGTGGTGCGACATGTGGCACAATCAACATGTCAGAACCGAAATCATGGATTACCGGAAATGCCATGGTTATTCACCCGACGACTACAGCACTCAATAAGAATTTTATATTCTTCTTGTTGAAGTCCTCAGATATGTCATCGGTCATCACTGGTGCAGCTCAGCCACAGATAACAAGGCAGTCCTTAGCTCCTTACAAAATTCCCCTACCCCCATTGGATGTGCAGAAGGAGATCGTGGCGGAGATCGAGAGTTATCAGAAGATCATCGACGGCGCGCGGCAGGTTGTCGAGAGCTACAAGCCGAGAATTCAGGTTGATCCTGATTGGCAGATGGTGGAGTTAAGTAGTGAGGCTGAATGGATCACAAAGGGCACAACACCAACTACACATGGCTATAAATTTCAGAATTCGGGCATTAATTTCATTAAGATTGAATGCATTAATGATGTTGGAGAAATTGATTTAGATAGGGTCGCGTTTATTGACGAAGAATGTCATGAATTGTTTAAAAGAAGTCAGTTAAAAGAAAATGATATTCTTTTTTCGATTGCTGGCACCAAGATGGGAATCACAGGGTTCGTCACTAAAAAAGCGATACCGGCAAACACAAATCAGGCGTTAGCAATCATCAGAGTGAAGCAAAGTTTGGTTCCGCGTTTTGCTTTTCATTATCTACGTTCGGCTGTAATTCAGTCTGAAATTGAAAGCATTAAAGTTGGAGTTGCCCAATTTAATTTATCACTGAAACAAGTGTCCGAGCTTAGAATCCCCCTCCCTGACCTTGAAACACAACGCGTTATCGTTGCCGAGATCGAGGAAGAGCAGCGGCTTGTGAATGCGAACAAGGAACTGATCCGTCTTTTCGAGGACAAGATCAAGGCGACCATTAACCGCGTGTGGGGCGAGGAACAAATTGCATCTAATCCGTCAGAGGAACCGCAAGAGCCTACCCTTTGCGCCGTTTCAGCGTGAAACACTAATTGCGAATGTAAGCCGTAAATCCTCGTGCCGGATCGCCCCAAACGATCCGGCGCCAGCCTCTACCACCCCTGCCTTTCTTTCAAAGCGCACGGGCGCACACCGTTCTCTCTCTAACCAAATCGAAATTTCCAAACACTTTCAAACCGTTCTATCCCCAAACACTCCAAAATCCGTGACATCACCCCCTCCCCGTATCCGTGACGTGTTGTTCTTGCTGAAACACTATTAATAATAATGTTTCAATCTTCGACCGCAGCCCAACCGGCGCAAACCCCCTGCTCCGCTTTAATCCGCAGTAAGCTTTGCGGTATTAGAACAGAAAGATATATAAGTTTAGTTTCAAACGGGCGTTGCCCTAATCGCAGGGTTGATTAAATAGAGCGCAGGATGATTTGCTAGATTTTCAGACAAGCGGAAGTAATAGCAGAGAGGTGTTTGCTATTTTAAATAATTCATGAGACAATTTATGGGATTCTTAGCGTTTTTTCAGCCGAGAAGGAGCCTCCCTCGTAACGGGATGCTGTTTTTTTCTTTATGGAGGGCAGTTTATCAAACTAACAATAAGAAAATATGAAAGAAAAACTTTTAGCTATTTGTAGTTTCCTTCGCGATCTCGCCATAAGAGTGCTCGCAACACTTGTATGTGACTGGATCAGAAAGGATGTAATGTAAACAACCACCCGCTAGGAACTTGGAACTCTGATGCGGGTTTTCTTTTTTTGTGCTAAGCATCTAAATGCTTCAGATGCAAAAAAACTGCTTAACTAGTAAAGCTAAACAGACGACGTATAATACATTACTATTAATTTAAGTGTCAATAACTAGGGTAAATTTTTTTGCACTAGTTATAGTGATGTATTTTACTACAAGTAACAGTAACCTTTTTATTGCAACTAGTAGATACTTTTTTTCTACTGCTACCAACACTACTTTAACAGTATAGTTAAACAATACCTATTTTATGTTAGTTAGAAGCGAGCAGTAAAGAAGATAACCCAAAACAACCATCTAGAACATCTAATAGCTTCAAACAGATCATTTTAAGTTTTGTTTCAAATGGCTTTCTTGAGAGCCTCGTAAAGCGTTGACCGTGCCACGTTCAGCAGCTTTGCCACATCAGCAGGGCTGTCCCCCTCCTCTATCAGCTTTTGGGCGTGTTTGATTTGTTGCGGTGATAGCTTGGGCTTGCGTCCCATTTTCACGCCCCGCGCTTGCGCCGCCACCCTCCCCGCTTTTGTGCGTTCTTGAATGAGCGAGCGCTCCAGTTCTGCCAGTATCCCGATCATCTGCCACATCGCCCGACCGGTCGGGGTTTTGGTGTCGATGGATTCGGTCAACGATTGAAATTGAATCTTGCGTTCTTTCAGATCATCAAGAAAGCCAATGAGATCATGCAGCGACCGCCCGAGCCGGTCAAGCTTCCACACGATCAAGACATCATCGGTATCGAGCGCGGCAAGGCATTTGTTCAATTCAGGACGTTGCCGCTTTGCGCCACTGGCTTTATCGACATAAATTTTATTGCACCCTGCTTTTTTCAAAGCGTCGAGTTGCAAATCTGGATTTTGGTCATCGGTCGAGACACGCGCATAGCCTATTTTCATGCGGTCATTTTCGGACAGATTTACCGGACACGCAAGCCATTGTTTTTATAGAGGCAAAAGATTGTCCGAAAAATCCAGATTTTTCGGACAAAAAGAACGCACTGCCCCTGCCCGACCCGCCGACCGGAGTGCTGAGGCTGAAACCATAGAAATTTATTCTTTGTGCAGAGGCACGATTATTTGCGCCGGATATTTATACGCCGCGCCGGTGCTCATATCGACAGCGCCGCCGATAATTCCCCCAGCTAAGATATTGCCGAATGCAGCCCCTGCCGTGGTGCTTTCAACGGATGCCGTGCCTTTCCAGCCGCTTTCATTCTGGCAGGAAATGACGAGCGGGCTATATGCTTTTGTAACTGTAGTGACAGAAGGGGAAGTAATTGACCACACACCTTTATCGTTGCTTAATTTGCATTCGCACTTTTTTGAAGGGTTAGTATCAACTGCAACCGATTGTGTACTGCCTGTAGTGATAGAGGCACACGCGGAGAGCGCGAATAGAGCGAGAAAAATAAATCCGGTGAGGCTTTTCATTGCGTGGCTTCCCTGTCGTTTGAGATACAGGAAACTAGCACTCGGAATTTTTAGTTTCAACAGAAAAAAGGGGCGCAAATTGCGCCCCTTCTCTTGTTTCCAATCCGAGGGGATTAGAAGTCGATTTGCGTGCCGAGCAAGAAACCTGTGCCGTCAACATCATCAGAACCGATTTCAAGGTTCGTATGATTGACAGAGCCACGGAACGTCATGCCGGGTCCGAAGGTGTACGTCACGCCGCCCGTGTAACGGGTGGTTTCCAATTCGTCGTTTCCAGTGCCCAATTCTTGATTTTGGTCATAGTAGGAAACGCCCAATTTGAATGGACCCGTGGTGTAATCAGCGCCAACAACCCAAGTCTTGCGGCTTGCGTCGTCGTCGATACCAAGATCATCGTGCGTATAAACCGCGCCGATATTGAAGGCGGAGAAGTTGATAACAGCGCCAGCGTTCCAAGCTGCGCGGTCGTCGAGATCGCCGAGCGTGACTTCGCCAGCGTCAAGAACACCGTCAGCATCGGTATCAAAGAAAACCGTGGTGTCTGTTTCAAGGTTTGAGTGGCTGTAACCAGCGCCAGCCGTCAGACCCCAACCGTCGAATTGACCAGCATAACGCAAGGCAACGTCCCAAGCATCACTGTATTCGCCAACTTGATCGTCCAAATTCACGCCGTCAAGCCCTCTGCTGTCCGAAGAAACTTTCGGGGTGTAGGATGCGCCAGCTTGGAAACCGCTGAAAACGGGGGTCAAGTAGGTGATTTTGTCGGATGATCCCGTGATGTCTTGGTCGTAATCGAAGTTGAACAATTCATCTACGTTTGTGAAGGTCGTACCGCCGCCAGCCGTAGCAAGGGTTGTCGTTCCAAGACCGCTAAACTGACCACCCGTGAAGTAGTTAAACGGCTGGACATATTGACGCAGACCGTCGAAGTTTGAATCGGCGGACGGTGCGGCAACTTGCAGCAAGTAAGCCGCGCCATCTTCTGCACCGAAGTTAACACGACCCCAGCCGCCGGAGAAATAGGCGTAGGATTCGTCAACGGCGAAGCCGTCGCCCAAGTCGTCAGCAAGTTCAGTGTGAGCGCCGACAGTCAAGCCATTATCGAGCGTTGTTTCGCCCGTGAAATGGATTTCGGTATCGCGCAGCATGTCGATATTACGGGCATTTTCGCCCGTTGGCTCGTCCTGATCGACCCAACCCATATAACCTTTGAAATAGCCACCAATGCCGAGTTTCACACCGTCAGCGGCTTGCGCCGGAGAGACGAGAGCGAGACCCAAAGCAATCGCGGCAGAACCAACGAGAAGTTTTTTCATTGTAAGTTCCTCCATGAACTTTTTTGGATTTCCAGAATTGGAATGACCGATTCAACCCCTGAACCGTCCTTATCTGGTTACCCTAGAAAACCCCTCGCCTCAACCCCCTGTGTTGATTTGGATACACTTTACCCTTTATTAAGTGGCAAATTTGCCACAGTTATTTTCTTGAAATACCCTCCCATAAAGCGTAGAAAGTAAGGGAAACCCTTGACGAGAAGGGGGTTTCAATCAATCACGCCCTATGCCAAGCCCCAAGCGCGGCATAGGGTTTTTATATGGTAATAATCGAAAAGCTCCCTGCCCTAACTCCCCACGAGACGTACCGAGCGCCCCGTCCAAAATTCCCCCTTTTCCTACCTAAATCAACCAAACCCAATTTCCCCAACGCTTTCAACCATTTCGCCCTTTAATCCCTCCCAAATCCGTGACATCCCTAATTTGTCTGCTTGACCGGACAATACCGCTTCACCGGAAAAGCCTTGCTTGTTCGCTTGCCCCGATGCAGTGAAAATATCCCTGCCGCGCTGACGGAGGCGATGTTTAGCGGCTGGTGTTTTTTGTTCAGCGTTTTTTCCTGATCGTTCGATCCCCCTACCAAGGCGGGGACGGCGCACCTTCGACAGCGCCGCTTGTCTGTCAATGACGCTTTTCGGTTCCCCCTGAAGGTTTCCCCCAAAAAGCTATGACAGCCGCGCTTCCAGCGCTGTCGGTCGTGCATCCTTCGCCCCCGCTTGGAGGGGTCACAACAAACGAAGGAAAAAACCATGACTGATACCAAACAACCCCAACTCCACGCCTTCACTGTCACCAAGAGCGGCGAGAAAAGCTATTTTCACCGCATCGGAGCAGCATGGGCGAACAGCAAAGGCGGCTTTTTGCTGAAGCTGCACGCGCTGCCGGTCAACGGCGAGCTGGTCTTGCTGCCGCCGAAAGAAAACGGCAACGACACCGACGAGTAACCCTCTGCGAAAAGCCCGCTCGAAAGAGCGGGCTTTCTTGCTTTCTGTTTTTCTTGTTTTCTTGCTGCACCGCTTACCCTTGACCTTGGGAGGAATCGACATGGGCAAAACCGAATGGGAACAATTGATGCGCGATCTTTTGCACCGGCATTACGGCGACTATGCCTATTACCGCGATATGGAGTGGTCGAACTCCCCTGCCCCGCATATCAAATCGGCGATCCATGCGATCCAATACACTGTGGACGGCTTGCCTCTGGGCGGTAGCCGCGAGGCGGTTCTTGCCAGAGCCATCGAGAGAATCCGCCATGCAGCGGAGCAATTCCGCAGGCACGAGCAAGATGATGACGGATGGGGCGCTTGTGTCTTTACGAGCGTGATTGAAGAATTGGGGCAACCCCGTCAGTCCTGACGGGTCGGGCTATCACCGCGCTTTCTCGCCATCCATGGCAAGCGCGGCGCTATCATTCCATGATACGCGCCATTCGGTTTCTATCCCTTTTGCAAAACCGAGAAAACGAACCGCTGAACATTGTCAGCTTATAAAAGAAACGGCGAATACTAAGGGGTTTCACCCCTCGCGCCGCAAGGGTCTTCGATAAACGGTTCAAGCCGTATCCCCGACCTTCCCTTCGGTGCAGGCACGGGTGATCCCCCTCGGCTTGCTCCGCCCTTGCGTTTGCTATCCCCACCCTCGGCGGGAGCCATCGGTTGCATCTGCAACCCGTTTCCAAGGAAGGAACAAAACATGACAAAACTTTTCGCACAGCCCTACGACATCAGCGCCCACGGCTTCTTTTTCGAGACGGCGGACGAGTACCAAGCGCAAGCAGCGAAACTTAGAAATTCATCCGGCTTGCCGGTCGAGGAATTTGAAATCCAGTTTATCGACGGCGAGAAAATCGACGCGGCACTATTTGAAGCCCTTAGCGTTCATCAAGGCGACATCGCGGGCTTTCTGAAAGCCGTGGACGATTGGAGCAAAGACGACAAAACTAAGGTCATTATTGCCGTGGGGCAATCAGGCTATAATTTTGATCTTGGCACAGACAGCCCCGACAAGTTTGACGTTGATCTGTATGAACTGGATTCCATGCGCGATCTGGCGATGCAGTTTGTTGAAGACGGCTTATTCGGCGTCATCCCCGATAGCATCAAAAACTATCTTGATTACGATGCCATCGCTCGGGATTTAAGCATGGACTACAGCGAAATCGAGATTGACGGAAAACGCTATATATACCGTTGCCTTTAGTCTTCAACAGGGATTGAAACGCTATGCCAATAGCGTTTCAATTTCCGACCGGAGCGCGACCGACGCAAGCCCCCTGCCCCACTTTGGTTTACGGTACTCTCTCAAAAACGAACATTTTCCAGACAAGAAACATGAATACATGACAACATGTATTCATGTTTCTATACCCTCAAGTCCCCTGCCCTGCCTTGGTTTTTTATCTGTCAAAAAAGAGTTTTTGATTCGTGCATAATGTACTGGTAATGTGTGTACAACTATGCTACATTGAAAAGAGAGGAGAAATAACGATGAACAATAAACGTACAGACAGGATTGATCTTAGAGTCCACCCCAATGCAAAAGAAGCACTTCAGGCGGCGGCTACCTTGCGGCATAAAACCGTCAGTGAGTTTATTTTGGATAGCGCACTAGGCGCAGCCGATGATGTTTTGGCAGATCGACGTTATTTTGGCTTGAATGCCGAGCAGTGGGAGGCTTTTCAAGCCGCCCTCGAAGCGCCGCCACGCCCCCTACCCCGCCTTAAAAAGTTAATGCAGGAACAGGGGATTTTTGATTGACCACGGAACAAGAAAACCGATCACGCATAGAAAAACTTCAACACTCACATGACGTTGATGCTTTTGATTGCGGACAGGAGAACTTGAATCGGTATTTGACGCGCTATGCTCTCATGAGCCAACGCGCAGACGGAGCGCAAACCTATGTTGGTGTCAGTGGCAGGGAAATCATAGGGTACTACACGCTTGTTGTCGGTCATGTTGCTTATGATGATGCGCCAGAGAGACTCACAAAAGGACTTTCTCGCCATCCCGTCCCTGTCATGTTATTGGCACGGCTTGCCGTTGATCTTGATTGGCAGGGAAAAGGCGTTGGAACCGGTCTTTTGCGCGATGCCATGCAGCGCACCGTGCAGGCAGCCGACATTGCCGGTCTTCGTGCCTTTCTGGTTCACGCCAAGAACGAAAGAGCCAAAGCCTTTTATGAGCATTTTGATTTTATACCCTCCCCGAGCGATCCCTACCACTTATCCATCTTGCTCAAGGACATCAGAAAAATAATGGCTGGATGACAAAAAAGTTACCCCCTGTTTTTCCTGATAAACTTGACAACATGTATACATGTTGTCAAGTATCTATATATTCATGTACTCTTGTTGACTTGAAATTGTGTTTTCATGTAAAGTTGTCGTCATGAAAACTATAGCCATTCTTTCCCAAAAAGGCGGAGCCGGAAAAACCACACTTGCGATCAATCTAGCAGTTGCCGCACGTGAGTCCAAAAAGCAATCCGCTATTATTGATCTTGATCCACAGGCAAGCGCCGCGAATTGGCATGATAGCCGAGAACGGGAAGAACCCGTTGTCGTTTCTGCCCAGCCCGCCCGATTGCAAAATGTCGTCGATGCCGCCAAGGAAGCAGGAGCAGATTTTGTATTTATAGATACAGCTCCACATTCCGAAAGCGCATCTTTAGCCGCCGCTCGTATCGCCGATTACGTTTTGATCCCGTGCCGACCAGCAATTCTCGATTTAAGGGCAATTGGGAATACCATTGATTTAGTCAAACTTGCCGGAACCAAAGCAGCGGTGGTTTTAACATGCGTCCCGCCAAGGGGAACCTTAGCGCATGAAGCAGGGGAGGCGGTTTCATCTTACGGCATAGAATTATGCCCGTCGCAAATAGGTCAACGAGCCGCCTTTGTTCATTCAATCACGGCGGGGCAATCCGTTCACGAATATGAACCGAACGGCAAAGCCGCAGAAGAAGTGAATAAGCTGTACAAATGGGTCGTTAAACAGTTAAAGTAGTATTCATGAATACATGTAGACATGAAGAGGTGTAATAATGGCAAAACGGTCAAATCTAGCTGCCGCGCTGCAAAATGCGAGTGGAAAGACCCAAATAAGACAACCCGCCAATGAGATAAAACCTTCGCCGGTTAAAGAGATTACGCAAGGAACGCCGCCGAGCAGACAAGGAAAAAAAGCAGTCACAGGATTTTTCGATCCGATTGTATCCCGTCAATTAAAACAACTCGCTTTAGACGAGGATAAAACCGTTCAGCTTTTGATGACCGAAGCGTTGAATGATCTTTTCGTGAAATACAATCACAAGCCAATAGCTTAGAAGAAGGTCGAATGTCTGTTTCCGGCAAAAAAGGCAATGTTGCCCCCCCTGAAAGCGCATTTCAGGGAAAACAGCTATCCCTGTTTCAAACATTCCTTTGCGGCAACGATGAAGATAGAGATCGTTTATCGAATACCATTGAACTTTGGGATGGTGTGCCAAAATACAGTATATCCAAGCAGGAAATGAACAAAAGACGAAACCCCGATGGATTCCTGCCTAGCATCGAAAAAGAATTTCAATATAAAGACCGCCTTTTTTCGGTAAAAATCATTCCAGCCAGAATCACGGGAGAAAACGGAAAAGATAAAGAATTTTATCCAAGTGCCCGTGAAGAGTTAGTTGAAGATGCGCTAAGAAAAATATGTGCAGAGCAAAATCATGGTTTTGCGCAATCCGTGGACACCGGAGTTGTCTTCACAATGTATTTGCTTCGTAAGGAGCTTAAAAAAAGAGGGCACACGATGTCGTATCAGCAAGTTTTAGAGAGCTTGCAAATACTCGCCAGAAGCCAAATTATAATCACTACACAAGACGGAAGGGCGGTCGTCGAATCTCCACCAATCACATCTCTTGCCGCTGTCAGTAAAGATAAATACAGCAAAGACCCATCAGCTAAATGGATAGCCTATTTCAATCCTTTGGTCAGTCAAAGCATTCAAAAAATCACATACCGTCAATTTGACTACCATACAATGATGTCACATCGTAGCCAGCTTTCAAGATGGCTGCATAAAAGGCTTTCCCACAATTACGTTCAAGCCAATTATTTAAGTCCTTATACGTTTCTTTTTTCATCAATAAAGCGCGATAGCGGGCTTTTTAATTATCAGAGACTAAGGGATGAAATTGATTATCTTGATGAATCTCTCCGCGAATTAAAAGAAGCGAAAGTCATTCTTTCCGTTGAACGAGAAGAAAGAAAAGGCGCTAGGGGTAAGCTCATAGACGTGAAATATACACTTCTGCCTAGTGTAGACTTCGTATCCGATATTAAAGCCGCGAACAAACGCCAATCAATGGCGCTCGAAGAGATCGAAAAAGATATCAAGCAAATAAAAAACCGGTAGTTTTAGGTCGCGGGTCAGATCAAAAACCGGTAGTTTTAGGTCGCGCAAACCGGTAGTTTTAGGTCGCGGGTCGTGATAAGACAGATTTTTTCTGACTTATCCACATACCAGAAACCAAAAAACCGGTAGTTTTAGGTCGCGCATCCGGTAGTTTTAGGTCGCGGGTTGCCTAAAAACCGGTAGTTTTAGGTCGCGGGTTGCCTAAAAACCGGTAGTTTTAGGTCGCGGGTCAGGGCACTCGGTAGTTTTAGGTCGCGCAAACCGGTAGTTTTAGGTCGCGGGTGAGTTTTTTAAGTGACTGTAATCACTTAAAAAAATGCTGATTTTTTTGCCCTATCCTAATTTAACCTTTCTTATTTAACCTTTATATTTAACCTATGCCTGTAAAGATGTGTTCATGTATACATGTCTTCAAATAATCACAACAGACCGGTAGTTTTAGGTCGCAGGTCGAGCATCACGGCTCCAACAAAGTAGGCACTTCATCCCATACATAACACGGTGAATAACGATCAACCACCTGATACCATTGGTTTTTGTCCATGGGAAAAAGAAAGGGCGAAGCGAGCAGGGGGCTTATTGCGTCATCGTTAGTTTCCAATAGTGACGAACCCATACACTCGTTGAGCCACCAAAGTTATTAACGCAGTCATTGTGTGTGACTGGCGGAAACTGCACGGCTTCTTTTGAAAGATTGGGCGTATAGTAACGATTTGGCGCAGATATAGTGAACACAAGCCACCGCCCCGTCATCACAGCATGATAACCCCAATGTTGCGGGGTCAACTCTTGTGCAATCTGTCCCAATTTTTCTATGTAATATTGGCGGTTTACAAAATTAAGAGGCAACGAAATAACATTATTCAAGGACACAGGGGCGCACACCAAAACAAAATCAACCGCACGGCTTGTCGGATTTGTTCGCAAATATTCCCCCCAGTCCGCTATGTCGAACGCCATATCAAAATCTATATAGATTATCGGCTCATGTGGCGGTTCTAGCAGGCGTCGTTTTTCCGGCAATGGGGCAATCGCCACAGACTCATCAGGCGGTCGAGGCTTCAAAACGTCTTTCGGTTTCTCGATCACCGCAACGGGAGGAGGGGAGGGCGACGGTTTCGGGGCAACCACGACCGGCGGCGTTTCCGGTTCGGGAGCCGAGGGCATGCGATACCAGATATATCCGGCGACGATCATGATGAGCGGCAGCGCCGCACGGGGATAGCGAAAAACGATACCTAAGAATTCATAGATTCCCCCAATCACCAATTCCAAGACCTTCCTAAACCACCACACGGTTTTAGCACCTCAATCCTTTTTCCACGGCAGTTTCAGCTTCTTTGTGTCGGGAGAGGGCAGGGCTTTGTTCTTTTTCGGCGACGATGTATCAGGCAGCAGTTTATCCAAGAACGCAGAAACTCTTTTGTAATTGTCACCGATCTTATATTCGTTCTCGATTTGCCGATTGTTATTATTGCCGCTGTAGCGCGGGATGCGCTGCTCGCCACCATGGACAAAGCCGGACGGCGACAGCATCGTCCCGCAGGTTCCAAATTTGGTGAAAATATCCCTGCATTGCGGGCAGACGTGCCTTTTC
>JBAZVN010000023.1:0-29845 GCA_041660815.1 Gallionellaceae bacterium
AGCCAGCCAATAGTTGGTCAATTAAATCCGGCGAGGGGGTTCTTTGTGTTGCGGTCATGTTCACTCCTTTCAAAGTTATGGCAGTTTCCCGCCAATTGACCGTTTACACAAAAATTCTTACACCCTCAAGAATGGGGACTAAAGCTTCTGCTATTGCGCGCTTGGAAAGTGCGCTGGCCTCGGGCAAGCATTCTCCAAGTTTAAACACGTTACGCAAATACGCTGCCACGCTTGGCAAGCGAGTTGAGTTACATCTTGTTTAAATCAATGCCGGATGAGTATCTCGCTGTAGTAACCATTCAGAGGAGGGTGGACGCAGCTTAATGCCTCCTTTGTATCCATCCTCGGCTATGTCCACTTTGCTGCCCATCACTTATTTGGTTGCGTGCCTTGATCGCATTCAATTTTTCGGTCACAGGTGTCAATCATAAACTCCAAGCTATGCTGCTGCGTGATGTCCAGGCTCAACTGATAGTTTCATGCCAACCGCCTTCAACACAGCCAGCAGCGTTTTCAGCGTTGGATTGCCTTTCGCAGACAAAGTACGGTACAGAGATTCGCGGCTAATCCCAGCTTCTGCTGCAACAACTGCAAGACCGCCATAGGCTTCCGCGACAGTACGAAGAGCAAGAAGGCCAGCGGCACGATCATCGGGGTTGTCAAGTGACTCCATTGCAGCTTTTAAATACTCAACAGCCAATTCACGATCCGCACGTAATTCCGCTACTTCTCGATCATAGTGAGATACAGCTGCGTTTAATTTTTTTTTCATTATTGCCTCCGTTTCCAATCTTCCCAATATTCTTTTGCGGTCTTAATGTCCGTAGGTTGCGACTTTTTGGTGCCTCCGCACAGCAGAATTACAACCGTTTGACCATGATGGCCAAAGTAAACTCGAAAACCAGCCCCGATATGTTCCCGCAATTCCTGCACACCCTCGCCTACCGAATCACAGTCGCCAAAATTACCAGTCTCCAGCCTTTTCAAACGAACACGAATTTTGGCCTGTGCCTGCTTGTCACGGATGGAGGAAAGCCACTCAGTTAATGGCTCATTACCCGCTTCCGTTTGGTATCGAAGTAATTCAATCATGTCGAGCAATGTAGCTTATAAGCTACCCAATATCAAGAAATTTATTTGAATTTTAATTTAAGCCAATCAAAATAAACGGCTGCATGAGACACGAACCCCTCAGGCATGCAAACTCAACCCATTGTTTCTCTTACTTAAAATCTTGCAATTACTGGTGATGCGTATGGTCGGCATTTCGATAAACGCCCTTGGGGACGCCACTAATTCTCGACTTTTGACTGGATTTATACAGCAGTCTAGAGTCGCAAAATCAAGGCTTATTCGGTCAATTAAACCGCGTAATATTTCCTTGGTATCGTTTAGATCCGCTTCATCGATCCCTTCGGCGAAGTTACTCAATATTGATCGTACGTCTTTTTCTTCTACCTTCCTTATTTCCAAAGCTTGCTGGGCAGCGATTGCAGCAACTTCAATCTAATTTTAAATAGCGCATAGCTCCTGCTCTAATGATTCAATTTTGCGAAGAACTTCGCTTCAGGCTCATTTCTCGTTAGAAGTACAGCTTTCCTTCTGCTTCATACCACATTGGATAATGCCGCCGCTTGCCCTGAAACAAAATATGTCGTTAAATCCAATCCGCGTAAGACTGCTCAATGCAAAACTCAAACTCATTAATCGAAACTTGGTTCGCGCTTCATCAAGAAATTTGAATAGCGTAAAAGTCGGTGCGGTATTTGAATTATCTCGCGCCGTCATAATAAATTAATCATCCTGAATAATAATGAGGTATAGAGGTTTTCTACGGCAACCTTGCCAGAGCTTTAAATCGATATTAACGTCGAATAGTAGGTAGGCAACCATTAAACATAGTGGCAAAAGTACCCAAGAAACTTTAAAAAAGGAGAACACAATGCACATTCCAGATTCAATGTTACTAGGCAGCATCTGTCCTGTAACCGCAATCATAAGTGCGGTAGGCATCATTGCCGGCTCTTACTATGCGCTTAATGCAAAAAATAAGCCTACCGCATCATATTTTGGTGCAATTACTGCTCTGATCTTTGCCGGACAGATGATGAACTTTCCGATAATGAATGGCACTTCCGGACATTTGCTCGGTGGCGTGCTTGCGGCAAGCTTGCTGGGTACGCCGTTTGGTATTTTGGCAATGGCGCTTGTGGTTAGCATTCAAAGCTTGGTTTTTTCAGATGGGGGGATCACTGTCCTTGGCGCAAATATTTTTAACATGGCAATCATAGGGGCCGGTGCGGGTGGAATGATACGTTCAAAACTTGCACGCCAATGGAAGACCACACTGGGAGCATTCGCAGCTACAGCGGTTGCCGCATGGCTGTCAGTCATTTTGGCTTCGTTAGCGGTTAGCGTAGAGCTTGCCATGGACGGACAGATTGCATTCTCCACGGTCGCCCCAGCAATGTTAAGCACCCATGCTCTAATCGGTATCGGAGAGGCGATCATCATTGTTGTTTGCTGCCTGCTGTTTCCAGCACCTGTACATAGCAGTGTCGCTACTGAAACTAAAAAACAGGTTGCCGTGCCGCTTACCGCAGCGGTTTTGGTCGCACTGTTATTCAGCCCTTTCGCGTCTAAATTTCCAGATGGTCTTGAAGGGGTCGCTGAAAAGTACGAATTTATGCATGCATCAGCCCCTGCCTTTGTTGCTCCCTTGTCGGATTATGCGTTTCCATGGCTAAGCAATGAAATGCTCTCTATGAGTATAGCCGGACTAATAGGCGTTATTCTCGCGTATGGTGTGGCGTGGTCGGTATCGAGAATTATGCAAATGATTCCGACAAAAAATATTGTCTAACCCGTTTGTTGGGCGAGCCCGGCGAAGGCTCGCAAATATTTTGCAAGTATCTCCTTAGTATCATTACGATCCGCTTCATCGATAGCAGTGAGATCATGTCACCGCCTCAGCGAGTTGCTTCAAAGCCATGTAGTCGATTTTCCCCGTTCCCAGCAAGGGGAGATTCTCCAGATGCTGAATTTTTCCGGGTACAGAAATTTCTGAAACGCCTAATGATTTTGCTGATGCCAGCAGCACTTCGCGCGATAAATCAGTCGCGGTCGTAAACAGCACAATGGCTTCACCGCGCGCGCTATCAGGCTGTGTTGTTGCGGCATGCTGCGCATCGGGTGCAGCTTGCAAGGCCATTGTTTCCACTACTTCAAGCGACACCATTTCCCCTGCCACTTTGGCAAAACGTTTGACACGCCCGATGATGGAAAGGAAGCCGTCATCGTCAATTAAGACAACGTCGCCAGTTTCATACCAACCTGCACCAACCTCCGAAGAAGGCGGTTGCAGTTTTCCCGGAGCATCAAACAGGTAATAGCCGGACATCACATTAGGGCCGCGCACGTGCAGCATGCCGCCTTGGTCGATACCGGCTACCGGTATTAGTTTATGCTCAATACACGGGAGCAATTGGCCCACTGTGCCGCCGCGATAGGCCATCGGCGTATTCACCGCCAGCACCGGTGCGGTCTCGGTTGCCCCATAGCCTTCCAGTAGGCGAATACCGAATTTTTCGATCCACAGATCGCGCACTTCTTCGGAAAGTTTTTCAGCCCCGGCGATGACATAACGCAGGCGAAAAAAATCATAGGGATTAGCAAATTTTGCATAGTTAGCTAGGAAGGTGCTGGTGCCGAATAACACACTGCAATTCCGGTCGTATGCCACCTCTGGAATGATTCGATAATGCAGCGGAGTGGGATATAAAAATAAATTCATTCCGGTTAAGAGCGGCAATAGTGCCCCGCCCGTTAACCCGAACGCATGAAAGATAGGCATCGCGTTAAGGACTTTGTCTTCCGCCGAAAAATCAATTACCGCGTGTATCTGGGCGATGTTGGAAAGTAGCGCGTAGTGCGACAACACCACGCCCTTGGGTTTACCTTCCGAACCGGAGGTGAATAACACAACGGCGGCGGCAGAGGGATCGTTGCCTCTTTGCATTAAGCGCGGGAACAACATAGCGCACATCAATATAATTTTATCTTTTATATTCAATGAGTTGACAAGATCCTCCAAATACATAATTTTGACTTCTTTAATAGCCGCCAAAACATCTTGCAGCTTCGCCTGTTCGATGAAAGTTCGTGATGTAAAAATGGTGTGAATTTGCGCAGCCGTGCAAGCATCCTGCATGCCACCCGCACCTGCTTTGTAGTTCAGCATGGCGGGGATACGGGTTTGCGCCCCCGCGCCAATCATGATGCAAACTGCCTCGGCAATATTGGGCAGCAAAATTCCGACACACTCATGCGGCTTGCTGTATTTGCGCACAATGTGCCCCAAATTCAGCGTCATTTTGAGCAAGTCACCATAGGAATAATTGATTTTCTTCGCATCCTCCACAACACGCCGGCTGCGTCCGTAAATCGCGACGATATCGAGCAAGCTGGAATAAAGCGTCTGTTGCGGCTGTGACTGAAAAATCATTTTTTGCATTAAGTGGCGTAGCGCATCGCCCGCCTTACGACGGCGCTGTCTGGCTGTGTCACCTTGCGGCATTTCAATGACGGTGGTGTCCATCGCCGAAAGGGTGACTTGTGGAAAAAATTGTCGCGAATATTTTCCTGAAAGACGACTGAAATAAGAGCGGGCAGTACCATTCAGTGTTACGGGCAGTATCGTCGCACCGGTTTTGGCCGCGACAAATGCCGGCCCTTCATATACTTTCATTAACGAACCCGTGACGGTTAGGCGCCCTTCTGGAAAAATCACCACGGGACGACCAGAGTCAACCAACTTGATTACCTGTTTAATTGCCATCGGGCTGCTTGCATCAACCGCCAAGTATTCAACTTGGCTCAAAATCAAACGAAAAAACCAACTGTGTGTCACTTCGGTGTGAACGACGAATACCGGATCGAATGGCAAATATAGCGCAAGTAGCAAACCATCCATGAATGACTCATGGTTGGCAATAACGATGAGTTTTTGTGTGGTAAGCGGCTTATCAAACCCGATAGTACGAATTCGAAATAACAGTTTGAAAATTATTTTCAACACCAACCTGAGCAGTTTTTTCATTTTAATACTTTCACTTAAGAGAACTCTGACACCGGGAATCATCTCTCAAACACTGGATTAAGGCAGTGCGCTAACACACCAATTTGCTTGAGCAGTTCACGTGATGACATATTGAGTGTTCGTTGACGTACGGACTCGCCTAACCATTTCGTCCAATCTTGACCTGCAGGAGGACGCATAACCCACCCCACATCATTTCGGTTTCAAACATAATGTTTCGATATTTATTATTTACAGCTCTAGGCAAGTCGGCTGGCTTAGTTGCTGGTGCGGCGTGTATTTGCTTGCTATACGGTCCACTGGCACTGGCCACTGAAGAGACTTTTGTTCGTTGCGCGCAGAAGTATGAAAGTGACAATGCCGGCCGCCTGAGATGTTATGACCAGTCGGCGAAAAAAGACTCCCCATTAAAATTTAATGAGGAGCGTTCATATCTGACCCAGTTATGGAACTTGGATAACCTGACAAATTTAGACGCCAGCAAACTGGAGCAAATACGGACCTACCGGCAAACCTATTTTTTAGTGAAATATACCAACCTGCCGAATCGGCAGCCAAGCTCACCTGTAATAGGCAACAATTCAGTCAGTCCGACCAGCATTGATGCCTTGGAAACTAAATTTCAATTTAGCTTTAAATCAGATATTGGCAGTCAACGTAATTTGGATATTTTTGGAATAAAAACCATGCGTTTTTGGGCGGCATATACCCAGCAATCAAATTGGCAGACCTTCAATATTCTAAATTCGTCCCCGTTCCGTGAAACCACTTATGAGCCGGAATTAATTGCGAATTTTGGAACGGGCAACACGTCCGGATTGAAATTTATCAATATAGGTGGAGTACACCAGTCCAATGGCCGCACCATGCCGGAGTCGCGCAGTTGGCAAGGGATTTATGTGCTCGGCGGGTTTGAGTGGAGCAACACGACATCGGTTCTACTGCGCGTCTGGCAACGCATTCCGGAGAGCTCTGCAAAAGATGACAATCCCGATCTTATTGATTATTTGGGGCGAGGCGACCTGTTTGTACGCTGGGAACCGGTCAGCAAAACGCAATCGATCGCTATGCTGCTGCGCAATAATTTTAGCCTTTCGTCAAACAGAGGCTTCATGCAGATTGATTGGGCAACTCCCGTTAAGGTTGGCAATATGGGGCGTTTGCACATGCAAATTACTTCCGGTTACGGCGAAAGTTTGACTGACTATAACCATCAACAAAATACCATTGGCATGGGAATTTCTTTTCGCGAGTGGTAAACCTTAAAACTCAAGAGACGTCGCTACGCGTAAGGTAAGTCAGGATACTCGCCATCAAATTATTGATTTCCACGTACTGCGCGTGAGGCGCGGCTCGCAGAGCTTGCTCGGATTGGATATACCTTGCGTCTACCAGTTCGTGAACGCCGTTCGTGACCATTGAATCAAGGCTCTCGGGCGTAGTTTCCAGATGAAACTGCAGGCCAATGGCACGTGCTCCGATTTGAAACGCCTGATGCGGGCAGCCTTCACTTGCGGCAAGCAGGGTTGCGCCGGGAGGCAAGTCAAAAGTCTCGCCATGCCAATGAAACACGTTAAAAAATTTGGGGAGTGCATAAGTAGCGATAAGGTGCTGGCGCGCAACAACCGGAAACCAGCCAATTTCCTTGTGGGGGCAGGAAAAAACGCGCGCCCCGAGTGAAGATGCAATAAGCTGGGCACCCAAACATATCCCCAACACCGGCTTACCTGCCCGTACCGCTTTGGCAATGAATAACTTTTCATCTTTAAGCCAAGGCAGCGTGAGTTCATCGTTGACACTCATGGAACCGCCCAGCGCAATCAGCATATCGATATCTTCAAGTGGAGGGAGCGATGCCGATTCAAAAAATTTTGTTGTAGTAACTAGAGCGTCTTGATCCTGGAGCCAAAACTGAATGCTTCCCAGACCTTCAAAGGGCTCGTGTTGCAATACATGAACTCGCAAGAAATTCTCCTTTGTAAATTTCCAAGGCCCCAAAATTCAAACGATGAAATTACTTTGCACTGGCAGCTTGTCGCACTCAAAGATAAATTCGATAGGCGGCTAAACCGCCAACCCGCTGGCGTCGAATAATCCCTCAAATAGGATTGAGCTAAGGTAACGCTCACCGGAATCGGGCAGTATCACAACAATCGTTTTGCCCGCATTCTCGGGCCGTTGCGCGATACGCGCGGCTGCGGCCACTGCAGCTCCGCAGGAAATCCCGGCCAAAATACCTTCTTCGCGCGCCAGTCGGCGGGCGTAAAGCACGGCATCTTCATTGCTGATTTGTTCAATAGAGTCAATCAAACTCATATCCAGAATGCTTGGCACAAATCCCGCGCCAATTCCCTGAATTTTATGCGGGCCGGGTTTAAGTTCTTCGCCATTGCGCTTCTGCGTCAAGATTGGACTGGCGGAAGGCTCCACCGCCACCGACTGAATTTTTTTTCCGCGAGTATTTTTGAAGTAGAGCGTTACTCCGGTAATCGTGCCGCCAGTGCCCACGCCGGCCACAAATATATCGACATTGCCATCGGTATCGTTCCAGATTTCCGGACCGGTTGTCGCTTCGTGAATAGCGGGATTTGCCGGATTTTCAAATTGCTGCAGCAGCACATACTTTGGATCAGCGCCGGCAATTTCTTTGGCTTTGGCAATCGCACCACTCATCCCTTTGGCACCTTCGGTCAATACTAATTTCGCCCCCAACGCCACCAATAATTTTCTTCGTTCCACGCTCATGGTTTCCGGCATGGTTAGCGTCAGGGGAATGCCGCGTGCCGCCGCGACAAATGCCAACGCGATTCCGGTATTACCGCTGGTTGGCTCGACTAATTCTTTACCGGCTCCCAGCAGACCACGTTTTTCAGCGTCGTTAATCATTGCGGCACCAATGCGGCATTTAACCGAATAGGCGGGATTGCGTCCTTCAATTTTTGCCAACATGGTCACGTTGGCGCCATCGATAACACGATTCAACTTTACCAGGGGAGTGTTGCCAATCGACAACGAATTATCTGCAAACCAATGCGCCATGAAATTCTCCTAAAACAATGGACAGTAAATTTAAGCCAAAACAATTCTATAAAATATTATATATAATCAATCAGTTACAATCCAAGCGCGCGGGCAGCCTGATAAAACACAAAGCTCACACCCCAAGCCAAAAGTAAAGACCAGGCCAGCGAAAGTAACATATAACCATTATTTTTCGATTCACTACGCAACGTGGCAATAGTGGATAAACACGGCGTATAAATCAGGGTGAAGAGCATAAAACTATAGGCCTGCACCCAGTCCAACTGCACAGCCAGTGCACCGCTTAATGCGCTGCCGCTCAGGTTGTAAATCACGGCCAGCGAGCCCACCACAATTTCTTTGGCAACGAAGCCGAAAATTAAAGCAATCGTCAGCTCCGGGGTAACGCCGATGGGTTCGAAAATTGGATGCAACCACGCCCCAATTTGTCCCGCCCAAGTATCCGCGCTGGCCGGAGCCGCAGAGGTGGGAAAGTGGGTAAGAATCCACACAAATACCACCCCGATGATAATAAATTTGCTGGCGCGATGAATGAAGTGATACACCTCATGCCAGCCGCGCAATAGCATTTGACGCAAGGTGGGAAAACGGTACGGAGGCAGTTCCAGCACGAAAGGTTCGCTATTCGGAAAGTGCCGTTTAAATATCAGCGCAGTTACAATCGCTGCGGCAAAACTAAACAGATACAGGCTGAACAACACCAGTGCAGCCGACTCGGGGGCAAACAGCGCTGCGGTGATGAATACAAATACCTGCAAGCGCGCCGAGCACAAGGAAAAGGGAATAACCAGCATACTGAGCAAGCGCAGCGAGCGCGAACGCATGACGCGCGTGCCCATCAAAGCGGGAACGTTGCAGCCGAAGCCCATCAACAACATGACAAAACTGCGCCCGTCCAAGCCCAATCGCGCCATCAGCGCATCCATCAAAAACGCGGCGCGCGACAGATAGCCCGTGTCTTCCACAATCGCCATGAATAAAAAGAATAAAACGATGATGGGGATAAAGGCAGCGACCGTGGCAACACCGTTGTAAATACCTTCCAATAACAGACCTTGCAACAGATCGGGAAGTCCGCTCACCAACGGCGCAATGGCAACCTCAAGCAGCCAGCCAAACAATTCATTCACCCCGGATTGCAGCGGCTGTCCGAAAAAGAAGATCCCCTGAAATAATAGATACATGATGCCAAAAAATATTGGCAAGCCCAACCACGGATGCAACATCACGTGATCCAATTGGGTAGTCAGATTATCGGGAAGGCGCGCCGGAATTTGTACGGCGTGTTGCAACACGCGCGCCATTTCACTTTCGATATGTGCGTCCTGTTCCAGCTGCGAGCGCAGTTGTTCAGCCATTCCCGGGGTGTTGTAGCGCAACGCTTTGGTGACCGCGTGTAATGCCTCCTGAAAGCCGTTTCCGTATTTTGCGCTCAATAAGAAAATGGGAATGCCAAGCGCGGTCGACATTTTTTCGGTATCAATGGAAATGCCGAATTTCTTGGCCTCATCCGCCATGTTTAGCAGCACAACCATATTCAAATTGTACTGTTTGAGCTGGAGTAACAAGCTGAGTTGTCGCTCAATCTGCGTAGCATTCAGCACAACTACGGCGAGGTCGGGTACGTTGTCATGCAAAAAGTGACGCACCACTTGTTCATCTTCGGAGAAACCGTGAATATCATAAATACCCGGCAAGTCAATCAACTCGACCATATCACTTCCGAGCAAGATTTTGCCGCTGAGCAGTTCCACGGTGATGCCCGGCCAGTTACCCACGCGTGCTGCGCCGCCCGTCATGCGGTTGAACAGGGTTGATTTGCCCGTATTGGGCATGCCGAGCAAGGCGATGCGTTTCATGTTTTTTTCACAATCACTTGTAGTGCTTCGGTTTTACGCAGCATCACATCAGTGGTACCAATGCGCACTTGCAGGGGGCCGGAAAACCGCGCCTTACGAATCAGATCGATACGCTTTCCCACACGAAAACCCAATGCCAATAAACGTTGACGCAGCGCATCATCGGTCTGGATGGCGACAATCGTCGCGCTCTCTCCCGCGGCCAAACTGTTAAGATTTTCAGAACTCGGATTGGTTTTCAAAATAGAAATGAACGCTAGTTAGCTGCGATAGTTAAGAAAGAAAATTTGCTCACACCGGCCTTTTGCGCAATTGCCATAACCTGCGCTACCCGACCGTAATTTACCGCAGTATCAGCCTGAATTTGCAACTGAAACTTGGGATCAAGCGCACGCTGCTTCAGGGTATTTGACAGCTCGGCTTCAGTGATCGGAACGGAGTCTAGCAACACTTTGCCCTGCGCATCAATCGACAGGTTAATTTTAATCGGTTTATCGTCATGCAGGACAGATTCCGTTTTGGGCAAATTAATTTTTAGCGACTGAGGCGCCATCAGTGGCGCCGTAATAATGAACACCACCAGCAATACCAGCATCACATCCACCAGGGGAGTCACATTGATTTCGCTCATCATGCTACCCTGCTGCGATCCATTTCCCATTGCCATTAGTTACACCTTGAAGTCATGCTTGGCAGCCAAGCGAATAAAATCATGCGCGAAATTTTCCAATTCGGTTACCTGCACTCTAAGTCTTCTCAGAAAAATATTGTAGGCCAACACAGCCGGTAGCGCGGTGGCAATTCCAATCGCGGTAGCAATCAGCGCTTCACCTATCGGCCCTGCAACCACATCCAAACTGGCCACTCCCGTTGCACCGATATTTTGCAGGGCGTGCATGATGCCCCACACTGTTCCGAACAGCCCCACAAACGGCGCAGTCGAGCCAATCGTTGCCAACTCTGCCAAACCACGTTCATGGTAACGCTGAATATTTTCCAGCTGCTGGCGCAACATTCTTTCCAGCACATCCTGCGGCGTGCCCAGATGCTTTAAATCCTGCTGATCCTTGTTTAAGCTGGCGAGCTCCGCAAAACCGGCGCGCCCCAAATGTGCAAAATCTCCCGCGCCATGCTTAACAACCTCTGCTGCCGACTGCCAATCCTGTGCATCCCAAAATACCTGCTTAAATTCCCGGTTTTGCCTGCCAACTTTAATCTGCTTCCATATTTTTAATATGGCAATCGTCCAGGTCGCTATAGAGAGAAAAATCAACAGGAATAAAGTGGCGCCAACAACCGGCGAACCAACCTCGAATAGACTACCCATGTTCAATTATGCCTTAAGATTAATATATTAAAAAAACCCCGCCGTTTGGGCGGGGTTAGTTTAAATCATGTTAAACATTAGTGTGCTGATGCAGCCTCCGCATTTATGCCGGTATTTTGCCGCACATAAAGCTCATCCCACATTTCTTCGGAGCGTTTATCACGGGTAAACAACGACCCTAAGATGACCAGCATAAAACCCAGAGGAATAGAAATCAAACCGGGATTTTTCAGCAGGAAGAATGGTTTTTCCAAGCCCATGATGCTGGTAGTCTGGCCTTCAAATTTCTTCAGGTCATCTTCAGCTTTGGTCTTGGCTTTCTCGGTCGAGGCGATGTCTTTCTTCACTTTGGCGATATCAGCTTCTGCCGTTGCTTTGGCAACCGGATCGGTAAGGGTTAGCAACGAAGCTTCAAGTGGCTGCAATTTCTCATTCAACGTGACCAGCTTCTCGGCAGCACCGGGTTTAGCCGGCTTCTCTGTGGAAGCTGCTTGGGCAGGCTTGGCCAAAACACACCCTTCCAGCGCGAACAGTTCACACATGAAACTTGAACGCTCTATCGCAGGTTGAGCTTCTTTTGCGGGCACTGCCGGCTCACCATTCAATACTTTATTTGCCCCGGCAATTACCGTCTTGGGATAAGTCATGTTGGGAGAAATCATCACCAAGCCGATTGCGGTTAATGTACCAACCACCATGCCAAGGATAATGCCGGTGGTGTTGCATTTTTTCCAGTACAGCGTGAGGAACACCGCCGGCAGATTGGATGATGCCGCCACGGCGAAAGCCAAGGCCACCAAGTGCGCGACGTTCTGTCCTTTGGCCATGATGCCGACGGTAATCGCAATCACACCGACAATACCGGATGCCACACGCGCTGCAATCACCTGCTCTTTCGGCGTGGCTTTTTCACCGCGAATCACACCAACGTAAATATCGTGAGCCATCGCGGAAGCTGCAGCCAACACCAAGCCGGCCACTACCGCCACAATAGTTGCAAAAGCAACCGCCGCAACAAAAGCGAGCATGAAATTACCCATCAGCGAATTCTCGCCACCGCCCAAGAACTGGGCCAGCAAAGGACCGGCCATATTACCGCCCGCATCCACTGCGGCAATCTTATCCGGACCAACCAACATCGCCGCACCGGTACCCAAGAATAAAGTGAGTACGTAAAAACCGCCGATGATGCCCATCGCCCAGATTACCGAAGTGCGTGCAGCCTGCGCCGTCGGTACGGTGAAGAAGCGCATTAGAATATGCGGCATTCCGGCGGTACCCAGCACCAGAGCCAAGCCAAGCGATATCTGGTCGATCGGATTTTTCAGGAACAGCCCCGGCTCAAGAAAGCGCTGACCAAGCTCTTCCGGGGTCATCGTTGCCGCTTTATCGCCCAACAATTTGGCAACTTGCTTTTGCACATCAGAATCCCCTACCACCGCCTGCAAATATCCGGGCAAACTGAAACCGTAGGGAGACCACACCAAAAATACCAGAATCAGCGAGGCCGTTACCAGCAACACCGCTTTGGTAATTTGCACCCAGGTCGTCGCTTTCATTCCGCCGAAAACCACGTAAGCCAACATCAATACGCCCACGCCAATGACTGATATTTCGTAATCAATGCCGATCAGGGTTTTTATCAATACCCCGCCACCCACCATTTGGGCGGTCAGGTAAAAAGTAGAAACAGTGATAGTGGAAAGCGCAGCCACCACTTTGGTTTTCTTCGGATCATTACGGAAGGCCAGAATATCGCCCATCGTATATTTGCCAATGTTGCGGCACGGCTCGGCGATCACCAGCAGCACGGTGATATAAGCCACCAGCCAGCCCACCGAATACATAAAACCATCATAGCCATACAGCGAAATCAACCCGGCAATTCCGAGAAAAGAAGCCGCAGAAAGATAATCACCCGCGATTGCCCAACCATTCTGAATTCCACTCACCGAACGACCGGCTGCATAAAACTCAGAGGTGGTATGGGTTGTGCGCGCAGCCCAAAAAGTAATGGCCATGGTGATGGCGATGATGACGCCAAACACGCTAAAGGTCATCCACTTGAATTCATCCGCAACCGCACCGTTACCCGCCAAGGCCATTCCGCTTAAGCCCATTGCAGCTGCGGATAATATTAATTTATTGGATAAGCTCATGCTTTTTCTCCCGACCGATTGAGATCGTTAATGATTTCTTGCGCCATCGCATCAAATTCAGCATTGGCCTTTTTGGAATAAACGAACGCTATTATCCAGGCCACGACAAATTCTGACAGCGCGAATAAAATTCCAAAGTTAATGACTCCCCATACTTTGGTCTTGAACAAATCCTGGTAATAAGCGGCACCAATCGGCAACATGAAATAATAAATAATCGAGAACACCATCAATCCCCAAAGAAAAAAAGTCTTCTTTCGGTGTAGCGCCTGGAATTTTGGGTTGGTATCAATCTCCGCCCAATTAATATTTGGATTCGACATGCTTTCTCCTCAGAAAAATCGACAAGGTCAGAAGTAAATCCAGACCACTTTTACAACGGCGCAAAGGTTACGTGAAGCGTTGAAAGAATGCAATTGTGAAACGTGACCGAAAACACATATTTCCCCTGCATGCATAAGGTTAATCTACTCTACTCACCCAGCGCTGTGCCTTTTCCAAATCACGCAGACCGGATAAGTCGGGAATATTTTTATTACGCGCTTGATGCATGGCAACTTGAAATAACTGGGCGGTTACCAACGCATCCGCCAACGCGTTATGGCGCGCTTCATTGCGAATTTCGAAATGATTAATCCAGTCATCCAAAGAACGATAACGCGCCGCTAATACCGGATTGAGTGCGGGCATAATGTAAGCCAAATCCAACCAAACATGCTTGAACGAAAACCCCAGAAATTGGCGCATCGCACGCCGTATCATGGTCTGATCAAACGTAACATGGAACGCGACAAGCGGAGATTTCCCCAAGTAATCAAGGAATTCCAATAATGCCTCGCGGGCGGGAACACCTTCAAGTTGGGCTGCGCCGCCGATCCCGTGTAATAAAATATTTTCCTTTTGACTGACTGTTGCCTGCTGCAACACCACCGAAAAACTATCTCCCACAACCACCCGGCCATTTACGACAGCCACAGCCCCGATGGAAATTAATTTATCTTCCAGCAAATTAAGGCCACTGGTTTCCACGTCGACCACTACATATCTGGCTTCGCCAAAAGGAATATTCTGCGGAACTTTCGCTAAATTTTTCCAGAATTCCAGACGCCGCAACTCCGGATGCGTTAATTCCGCGGATCTATTTAACCAGCGAATCAGACGCTGAAAAATCGACTGCATTGGCATCACAAATGAAATTCCAAAGCGAGTCTGGCTTGCAGTTTGCGAGCCTGGCGAAATGCCTCTTTTAAAATGCGCTGGTCAAGTTCGTTCAGGCTTTCAGGGTCGATCATATTATTCAAAGCTTCGTTACAAATCCCCCGCACTTTGTCCGCATCGTGATGACGCATACGCAATACTTGTATGAACAGAAACGCTTCAATCCAGGCTTCGATTTCAATCGGGTGAATTTTTAATTTGAGGGCGCTTGCACGAAGGCGCTGCAACGTAGCGGTAGAAGTCACGCCGGTGGCCAGACTGAATATACGCGCGGCATCTACAAACGGAGTGATTCCATTTAACTTTAGATCCAGCTTGTGCTCTTTGCCCACCACAAAATCCCGCACCACGCCGAGAGGCGGACGAATACTTAATGCATTTTCGGCCATCTGGTGCAAGAAACGCGAATTTTCTCTGACGACACTAGCCAGCCAGGCGCGCAACTCATCCGCCAAATTATGTTTGCCATGCACTCCCCGGAAATCGAAAAAAATTGAGGAGTGCAATAACGCCTCCGGAGTGCCATTGGTAATCCAATGGGAAAAAGCACCTTTCCATTCATTCAAGGACAAACACCACTGAGGATTAGAGGCCATTACTTTTCCCTTGCACAAGGGAAAGCCGCATTCCGCCAATGTGTTGTTGATGCGCAAGGCTATCGGCAGCAACTGAGCTCTAAGCTGTTCGTCACTTGCGCCCTCGGGCACGCAAAAAATAATGGCATTATCCTGATCGGTGTTCAGGGTCTGTTCAAAGCGGCCTTCCGAGCCCAATGCCAGCCAGCAAAATTGATTGTTGCTCACCCCGCTGGCGATACACTCCAACTCAATCACACGCGCAGTGAGCAAATCATTAAAGGTCGAAATAAATTGGGTTAACTGCTCTGCCGCCACCCCTTGCGCCATCATGTTATGCGCCACACTGCGAATGTCTTCGGCGCACTGCTGCAATTCATTAAGATGTTGCGCATGGCGAATTGACGAGCCTATTTGGCGCAGCCCTACCCTTTGCAATGCAAATAAATCTTTTTCGGATACCAGTCCGACTAAACGCTCATTATCGACGACTAACACATGCCTGAATCCCAGTTTAGCCATAAGCAGCGCAGCCTCATATGCCATCGATTGCGGGGATAAGGTGGTTAGCTGCGTGGTCATCACCTCAATTACCGGTTGCTCCAGATTGATTTGCGGCAATGCAATACGCTCTAATACATCGGGTAAGGTCAAAATGCCGATAGGTCGCCCAATTTCATCAACTGCAACCATCGAGCCGATTCGCAAATCATGCATCCGAGCCAACACTTCCCGCACGCTTGTGTGTGGTGCACAGGTAATCGGAGCGCGGCGGACAATGAGGGACAAAGGACTTGTCAGGGATTGCTGTTCAGTACCCGAATGCGCGTACTGCGCCTGAATTATTTGCTTGGAATGTTCCAATAAATTAGCAATACGGCGCGTACAAAAATCGCGGAACGGACTACTCAACCCCAACAATGTTTGAAAATCGGCGGCGGGCAGCTCGTAACAAAAAGTATCTTTACCGGCACGATAGACACTTGCCACCGGACGATTAGCTAGCAATGCCCCGAGCGGAAAGCATTCCCCTTCTGCCAGTTCCAGCCAGGTGTCCGACTCAAGTGCTTGAGCTACATTTTGCTCGCCATGTACAATACCTTGTTTTATAACAATAAATTTGTCTGCAATAGCATGCTCCGGCGAGATAATCACCTCCCCGTCTGCGTAATATCCGATACGCATATGCTCCAGCATCCATAACAAATGCGCCGGCTCCATGCGGTCAAATGGGGCATGTGCGGCAAAAAAAATTAATTGGGAAGAATGAATAGCGCTCATAAATATTGTGTTTAAGATATTTCAAAGAGACAGAACAGCCGTAAAAAAAGGGAGCGTTCAGCTCCCTTTTTATCGACCATCGAGCACCGCAATTACCCGCGTCGATTGCCGTTGTTAATAACGCCGCGCACTGAAGCGCTTTCCATCCATTTTTTGATGCGAATCGCGTCAACCACCCGGGTACGTTTCCCCATGGAATCCAGCAACACAATAATTACCGGACGTTTTGAAATGGTTGCCTGCATCACCAGACAACGTCCCGCCTCGGTTATATAGCCGGTTTTACTCACGCCAATATCCCAAGAGGCATTTTTAACCAAGGGGTTGGTATTGGTAAATTGTAAGGGACGATGCTTGGCGAACTTTACCGTATGCGATGTTGATGTTGTAAATTTTCTAATTAAATCATAGCGTTGCGACGCCCTCACCATTAACACTAAATCTTTTGCCGTAGACACATTATTACTATTAAGACCGGTGGGGTCTACAAAACGAGTTGAGCGCATACCCAAGGACTTGGCCTTGGCATTCATTCTCAACAAGGCAACACCGGTTCCACCGGGGAAGGTACGGGCTAAAGCAGCTGCAGCACGATTTTCGGATGCCATGAGTGCCAATTGCAACAACTCACCGCGCGTCAGGGTCGCACCGGCACGCATTCTTGAATGGGTGCCTTTCAAATGATCCGCGTCCTCCATAGAAATCGAAATTTTCTCATCCATAGGCAACCTTGCATCCAACACTACCATGGCCGTCATCAACTTGGTAATTGAAGCGATTGGCGCGACGTTATCGGCATTTTTCGTATACAGCGCACGCTTGCCTTTTTCATCATAGATCAGCACGATGGACGACTGAAGTTTGGGCGCCGAAGTCAGTTTAATCACTTCGTTGGTAAACTCTTCATCCATCTTGGGCGCAGTCACAACGTCAGACTTTAGCTGCAAGCCTGAATTTATTTCACCTTCATTTTCAATGAGTTGTGGTGCAACATAGGGTATAGGGAACAAAGGCGAGTAGTTATTTTGCTCACTAACACCACCGATATCCAAGCCCAAAGGAGGGGTAAAAAGTTCGAGTTCTGCAGCTTGCGCGGACAGACTTGCGCCTAAACATAACAGCAAAACGATAATATTTTTTTTCATAACCCCTCTTGAGAAGAAAATTCACTAACGAAAGGATACCATAAAATTACGCATAATCAACGAGGAATAGAACAACTTTAATGTTCTTTTTCTTGTTCTTGCTGTAACGCCCACATCTGTGAGTAGACTCCTTGCTGCATCAGGAGTTCCCGGTGCGATCCGCGTTCAATAATACTGCCCTTATCCATCACCAGAATCTGCTGCGCATCCACAATCGTGGACAAGCGGTGCGCGATCACCAATGTAGTGCGATTTCGAGCCACATTACGTAATTCATCCTGAATTGCCCGCTCGGATTTTGAATCGAGCGCAGAAGTCGCCTCGTCAAATATCAAAATGGCCGGGCGCTTTAAAATGGCGCGGGCAATCGCCACACGTTGTTTTTCTCCGCCGGACAATTTCAATCCGCGCTCCCCCACCATGGTGTTATATCCCTGCGGCAAGGATTCGATAAACGCGTGAATATGTGCCGACTGCGCGGCTTGCAGCACCTCTTCGCGCGTTGCGTCCGGCCGACCGTAGGCAATGTTGTAATAAATACTGTCATTAAACAACACTGTATCTTGCGGCACGATACCGATGCTGGCGCGCAAACTGGCTTGCGTTACCGAACGAATATCCTGACCATCAATCGCGATACTGCCCGATCCGACATCATAAAAACGAAATAATAAGCGCGACAAAGTGGATTTACCCGCCCCACTCTCCCCTACCACGGCAATGGTATGCCCCGACGGAATAGCAAAACTCACCTCGGACAAAATTTGCCGATCCGGATCGTAGCCAAATGAGACATTTTTAAATTCAACGTGCCCCGACTCCAATTTAAGCATTTGAGCATTGGGGGCATCTTCCACTTCACGATTTTCGTTGAGCAACTTAAACATGCGCTCCATATCCGCCAGCGCATTTTTTATTTCACGATACACAAAACCCAAAAAATGCAGCGGCATATACAACTGCAACATAAACACATTCACCAACACCAGATCGCCCAGCGTCATGTTGCCCTTAACCACTTCGTCGGCTGCCAACAACATCAGCAGCGTGATACCCACCGCGATAATGGCGCTTTGTCCGGCATTTAAAGCCGCAAGAGAAGTTTGATTTTGCACCGCCGAAACTTCCCATTTGCACATCTGATCGTCGTAGCGGCTCACCTCATACTTCTCGTTGCCAAAATATTTCACCGTTTCGTAATTGATTAAACTGTCAATCGCCCGCGTGTTGGCTTTGGAATCCATCTCGTTCATGGTGCGGCGATAGACCATGCGCCATTCCGTGATAAATAGCGTAAAAATGATATAAATCACCAGAGTAGCAAAGGTAATAATGGCAAACCACGGATTATATTTGACGAACAAAATGGCCGCGACCAAGCCGATTTCCAGCAAAGTCGGCAAGATATTGAACAGTAAAAAGGTGAGTAAAAAGCTGATGCCGCGCGTTCCGCGTTCGATATCGCGCGACACACCGCCAGTTTGCCGTTCCAGATGAAAACGCAAACTCAAATTATGCAAATGCGCAAAGACTTGAATGGATACGCGCCGAATTGCACGTTGCGTGACCTTGGCAAATACCGCGTCGCGCAACTCGCCAAACAGGGTGCTGAACAAACGCATTAATCCATAACCGATTACCAGCATTACCGGCACCGCCAGCATTGCCTTCGGCTGGTCCATCGCGTCCACAATTTCCTTTAGCACCAAGGGCACCGCGACACTGGTGATCTTGGCCAGCACCAGCAAAATCACCACAAAAGTGACGCGCCATTTAAATTCGAGCAAATAAGGCAGCAGCGTGCGAATGGTACGCCAGTCGGCACGGGAGGCGGTGGAGGGACTTAGGGAATCAGAACGTGAGGATCTCATAGCGGAACAACGAAAAGTGACTGCAAACACAACGGCCCCATAGAAAGCCGCACTTGAAGTGGCGCATTTTAACGGATTATCCTTGGCCGCGTAGCACCTGATCACCTGGAAAATTTTTAAATTCTCATTGCCGATAGCCCCATATTGTTACAATCCGTGCATCCAAAAATGATGAACTCTGCCATGAACCCTACCCCGACAAAAATTAATTTACATCCGCGCAATCTGCATCGGGAGCGTTACGACTTCGCGCAACTCATTGCCAGCAACCCGGAGTTGGCCGCATTTGTGGCACTAAACGAATATGGAAACGAGTCGATCAATTTCGCCGATCCCGCTGCCGTTAAAGCACTCAATAGCGCGCTGTTGCTGCACTATTACCACATCAAAAATTGGGACATTCCAGACCAATACCTGTGCCCGCCCATCCCCGGTCGCGCCGACTATCTGCACTATCTCGCCGACTTATTGAGCGACAGCAACGGCGGCGAAATTCCGCGCGGCAATTCGGTACGCGTGCTCGATATCGGCGTGGGCGCCAACTGTATTTATCCTCTTATAGGCCATGCAGCTTATGGCTGGCAGTTTGTAGGCACAGAGATCGACAGCGTGGCATTACAAAATGCCCGGCAAATTTTAGATGCGAACCAATTGAACGATGCCATTGAATTACGCCTGCAAACATCGCCCACGGAGATATTTTCCGGGGTAACTTTCGCGGACGAATTCTTCGATATCACGCTGTGCAACCCGCCCTTTCACGCCTCCCTGGCCGAAGCCAGACATGGCGCACAGCGCAAATGGAAAAATCTCGGCAAGGAAAATAACAAACATAAAAATCCCGTGCTGAACTTCGGCGGACAGAGCATGGAACTATGCTGCGACGGCGGCGAAGAAGCCTTCGTCACGCGCATGATCGAAGAAAGCGAATCGGGCAAGAACAACTGCCTGTGGTTTACCACCCTGATCTCCAAGTCCGCCACCTTGCCGCATGTGTATCGTGTTTTGAAATATTCCGGTGCAAAAGAAAACCGCACGATTGAAATGTCACAAGGCCAGAAAAAAAGTCGCATTCTTGCGTGGACGTTTATGGATAAGCAAGAGCAGAAAGATTGGTGGAAACGCTGAAAAGTTAATGCGATGCCACCCCATTTTGCACTGAGGAATATTTCACGATGACGGATAAAAAAATATGCGCATTTTGCGAATCGGAAATTACGAAGATTAATGACTCTAAAGAGCATGTAATCCCAAACTCAATAGGAGGGCGCAAAAAAGTTCGCGGATTTATTTGTTTTACATGCAACAGTTCGTTCGGTCAGGCTTGGGATGCTAGGTTGGCCGCTCAGCTTAACTGGTTTTCGCTGGCTGTCGGTATTGATCGCGAGCGTGGTGGCAACCCAAATGAAATTGTCAGAACAGTGGATGGGACTGAGTTACTCTTGCAGGCCAACGGAACGATGACGCGTAAGGAGCCATTTTTAAAAAGAACAGAATCCGACGGAAAAGCTCACATACGTATGTTTGCCCGCACAGAACGAGAAGCTCGGCAAATATTGCAAGGAATTAAGAAAAAGTATCCTGAGTTTGATTTGGAAGGAGAGCTAAGGAACCTCACGTTGACACCGTTCAAGGTGGACAGTGCGTTGCAACATCGGCATGAAGTAGGAGGTTCGGAAGCAGGACGATCCGTAGTCAAAACAGCCATCGCACAGTGTGTCAGCTTGGGAATTTCCGCGCATCGCTGCGAAATTGGCATCCACACATTAAAGACACCAACCGATGATAGAGGATTCGCACTTTTTTATATCCGAGATGTGGTGATCGACCGGCCACAGGCCGACTTATTCCATCTTGTATCTATACACGGCGATTCTGAAAAAGGCACCCTGCTCGCATATGTTGAATATTTTGGGGCAATGAGAATTATGGTCAACCTTAGCAATAAATTTGAAGGGGACAGTTTTACATCTGTGTACGCGCTTAACCCACGGTCACGTGAAGAGTTGAACCTGTCGATTAACTGGGATATACCTGCGATCGAGCTACAGACTGCGTTTAATGGCTTTGGATTGGACACAATTAATTTTGATCTCGCCTACAGAAACGCAACAGCAATTGCCTCACATGCGCAAAGGAATAGGGAAAGGCATCTTGTACATCGAGATGAGCTTTCCGCTGTGCTATCCCAGCTAGGCATCGCGCCTGGCAGTATCCCGGAACCGAAAGACCGTGACAAATTCAACAGTATTATGGAGGAAAAGTTAGGTCCATTGGAAGACTTTCTCAAGAACCTCCCCTCAATGCCCGATGCTTAATTCCGGTCCTAGGCCGGCATGGAGAGTACAACATGCCAACCTACGATTTTAAAGTTTGTAACTTATATCGTCAGCATCGCGTTAGTTTATTCATATCCCTCGTGCGCTCTGCGCATGTAATTTGATACCCAGCACATTCGTCACTTTCAAGATCGTCGCAAAACTTGGATTGCCTTCACCGGACAATGCTTTGCATAGATTTTCGCGCCCCAGCCCGGTTTCTTTGGCGAGTTGTGTCATGCCTTTGGCGCGGGCGATGGTGCCGAGTGCTTTGGCAATGAAGGCTGCGTCATCGCCCGCTTCTTCGAGACAGGCTTCGAAATAGAGAACCATGTCTTCGTCGGTCTTCAAGTATTCAGCTGAATCATATGGTGTAGTTTTAGTTTTTGCCATCATGCTCTCCTAGAGGTTATGAGATAGCTTCAACGCCAGCTTGATATCGCTCGATTGTGTCATTTTGTTTCCGCCTGCGAGCAAGGCGAGGCCGCTTACTTCAACTCCCCAAAAAATTTCCGAATCGCCAGCACCCGCTGCTGCAAATCTTCATGCTTGATCTCGATGCGCAACTTATCCGGCCCGTTCATTTTAATGTAGCGCCGGCTCTGGATCATGGTGATGATTTTCATCGGGTCAATCGGCGGATTCGGCACAAATTGGATTTGTATCGCTTCGCTTGATGCATCCATTTTGGCGATGCCCAAAGGCTTGGCGAGGATGCGCAGGCGGTGGCTGTCGAGCAGGGTTTGCGCGGGTTCGGGTAGCAGGCCGAAGCGGTCGATCAGCTCCTGATGCATGTCATCCAACTCCTCCGCGGAATTGCAGTTCGCCAGGCGTTTGTAGATGACCAGACGCTGGTGTATATCGCCGCAGTAGTCGTTCGGCAGCAGTGCTGGCGTGTGCAAATTGATCTCGGTGGTGACGCCCAGCGGGTGCGCCATGTCCGGCTCATGACCTTGTTTGAGCGAGGCGATGGCGGCAGCAAGCATGTCGTTGTAGAGAGAAAAACCGATCTCCTGCATTTCGCCGCTTTGCGATTCACCTAGCACTTCTCCCGCACCGCGAATTTCTAGGTCGTGCATGGCAAGGAAGAATCCGCTGCCGAGTTGCTCCATCGCCTGAATCGCTTCAAGGCGTTTTTTGGCCTGAACCGTCAGGCCATCCATGCTATCCACCAGCAGATACGCATAGGCTTGGTGATGCGAACGCCCGACGCGGCCGCGCAATTGATGCAGTTGTGCAAGGCCAAAACGGTCAGCGCGGTTCATGATAATAGTGTTGGCGGTGGGCACGTCGATACCGGTTTCGATGATGGTAGTACACAGCAGCACATTGAAACGCTGGTGATGAAAGTCGCGCATCACGGCTTCCAAATCGCGTTCACCCATCTGCCCGTGTGCCACACGAATGCGCGCTTCCGGCAATAATTCTCCCAGCTTTTCCGCTACATTATTTATTGTATCCACTTGATTATGAAGGAAATATACCTGACCTCCACGTTTAAGCTCGCGCAACACGGCTTCCCGAATAATGCCCTGACTGTAGCCGCTCACAAAAGTCTTGATCGACAGGCGACGCAGCGGTGCCGTGGCGATCACCGAGAAATCACGCAGACCCTCCAGCGACATGGCCAGCGTGCGCGGGATCGGCGTGGCGGTAAGGGTAAGCACATCCACTTCAGCGCGCAGCGCTTTCAGTCTTTCTTTTTGCTGCACCCCAAAGCGATGCTCTTCATCCAGGATCACCAGACCGAGATTATGAAATTTCACATCTTTCTGAATCAGCTTGTGGGTGCCGATGACGATATCCAGCTTCCCTTCTTCCAAGTCTTTCAAGGCCTGCGCTACTTCTTTGGCGGAACGGAAACGCGATAACTCGGCGATTCTGACCGGCCAATCAGCGAAGCGATCGGAGAAATTCTGGAAGTGCTGTTCCGCGAGCAGCGTGGTGGGCACCAGCACTGCCACCTGCTTGCCATCCATCACCGCGACGAAAGCGGCACGCAAAGCGACTTCAGTTTTGCCAAACCCCACGTCACCGCAGATGAGGCGATCCATCGGCTTGCCGGATTGCAAATCGAGCAATACCGCTTCGATCGCGGCGGCCTGATCTGCCGTTTCCTCAAAGCCAAAGCCGGCTGAAAAAGCTTCGTAATCATGGTAGGTGAGCTTGAAAGCGTGGCCTTTGCGCGTGGCACGCTGCGCATAGATATTTAACAATTCTGCGGCGGTATCTCGCACCTGCTGCATGGCCCGGCGCTTGGCTTTATCCCAGGTACCGCTGCCCAGTTTATGCAGCGGTGCTGCTTCCGGTGCGCCGCCGCTGTAGCGGCTGATAACATGCAACTGAGACACGGGCACATACAGCTTGTCTTCACCCGCATATTCGAGCAAAAGGAATTCATTTTCACCCTCACCCAGATCAAGATTCACCAAGCCCTGATAGCGTGCAATGCCATGCTGCTCATGCACCACCGGGTCGCCCGGCTTAAGCTCGGTAAGATCGCGCAACATGTGTTCCACGTTGCTTTTCTTGGCGGCACGCGCGGCTCTGGTTCTGGGCTGTGCGGCATACAGCTCGGTTTCGGTGACAATGGCGAGCTGCGCATCGGATAAAACAAAACCGCTTTGCACCAGCGCGGTGGCGAGCATAAACTTTTCTTTTCCCGCAAGGAATGCGGGGTAATCCTCGCACACGACCGGCGCCAAGCCATACTCTTTCAGGTAACCGGAAATAATCTCGCGCCGCCCCAAACTGTCGGCAAGCAGCAGCACCCTCCCCGCGTAATTTCGCAGAAAACTCTCAAATGCCTGAGTTGGAACTTCGGCACGCCGATCTACCGCGATATTGGGAATAGAGGTGGTTG
This sequence comes from Gallionellaceae bacterium, assembly GCA_041660815.1. Lineage (GTDB taxonomy): Bacteria > Pseudomonadota > Gammaproteobacteria > Burkholderiales > Gallionellaceae > PALSA-1006. Next base: position 24,757 of record JBAZVN010000023.1, read on the forward strand.
CGCATAGAACTTGATTTTTAGAATTCCCCCGCGCCCCTTCTTCCGTCTCGCCCGATTGTGCGAGGGAAGGAAAAATGTCTATCCGGACAAACTCTTTTGCGCGAATAAAAAACTGCTCGCCATCCAAAAATAATTCTTTGGTTTCCAGCAAGGGGTGCTGCGGATCGCCTCTTAATAAGTTGTAACGCGAAGCCGCATCTTTGCCAAAACTGGCAATCGCCTCATCCACATCATGGTGCAAACACAGCGTGGCGGTCTTCGGCAAATAGTCGAACAGCGTTGCGGTTTTTTCAAAAAACAAGGGCAGATAATATTCAATTCCGGCCGGCGCAATCCCCTTGCTCACATCTTTGTAAATGCGCGATTTCGACGGATCGCCTTCAAAACGATCGCGAAAATTCTGGCGGAATCGCGCCTGACCTTTCTCATCCATTGGAAATTCACGCGCGGGCAACATGCGAATCTCCGCAACCGGATACAGGGTGCGTTGCGTATCCACATCGAAGGTGGAAATCGTCTCGATTTCATCGTCAAATAAATCAATACGGTAGGGCAGCACACTCCCCATCGCGAACAAATCAATGATCCCGCCGCGCACACAATACTCACCCGGGGTAAGCACCTGTTGCACATGCGCATAGCCGGCAAAGGTCATCTGCTCACGCAAGGCATTTAAATTCAGTTTTTCGCCACGCTTCAGGAAAAAAGTATAGGCAGCCAGATGTTCCACCGGCGGCAAGGGATATAACGCTGTGGTGATCGGCACAATGACAACATCGCAGGCATTGCTGCGAATATGGTGCAAGGTGGCGAGGCGCTCCGATACCAAATCCTGATGCGGTGAAAAATGATCGTAGGGCAGCGTTTCCCAATCCGGCAGCAAATGCACCCGCAGCTTGGCATCAAAAAATGGAATTTCTTCTTTAAGCCGTTGCGCATCCTGGGCATTGGCGGCAATCACCACCAGCGGTGATTTTTCTATCGCAAGTTGCGCCAACGCAAGTGCATCGGACGATCCATGCAATTGCGTATAGCGGGGACGGGAGTGCTTGGAAGATAGCAGCATGTTTTAAGTGAACAGATGTTGGGCATTCGCCCTTAATCCAAATGCGAATGATCTAAACCTTGGCAACGCAATCAAAGATTCCGGTTTTTCTTGATCAAATCGTAAGCGAGTTGAATGTCTTTGGCTTGCTCGGTGGCCACCGCGACCATGTCTTCCGGCATTCCTTGCCCCATTAATTTATCGGGGTGATATTGACTCATCAACTTGCGATACGCGCGCTTGATTTCCGCATCGGAATTTTCCTTGGTAACGCCCAAAGCCTTATAAGCATCATCAAGCGCCGCCGCTGAATTAATTTGTCCACCGGCAAAATGCGTTTGATTAAGCACCATTTCCAGCAAATGCTTGAAGGCTGCCGTGTCATATCCCAGATGGCTGGCGATCTCCCCCAGCAACGCCTCCTCAGTCTCGTGATAGTGCCCGTCTGCCAATGCCATGACGATTAAATACACCAGCAGCATTTGTTTTATGTTGGCAACTTTTCCGCAGACTGAATTAAATTTTTGGTAGGTCGGCTCAATATCGAACGCCGGATCAGCGCCGCGTTTAAACCAGGCGACCGCCTGCAAACGATGGTCTTCGGTCATGCCCAGTTTTTTAATAAACTGCTCGACATGATCGATCTCTTCCTGGGAAATATGTCCATCCGCCTTGGCCAGTTTACCCATTGAAATAAACAGGGTTTCTAAAAAAACTGCCTGACGTAATGCGTTTTGAAGAGGATTCATGCCGCTGGCACCCACTGCACGTATTAAATCGATAAAACCACCAATGAAAAGCCCCAGTAATCCGCCCCAAAATCCGAGCAAAATATATCCAAGAATGACACCAATTAATTTAAACAAGGCAACTCCAAAAAATTAATGACAAAGACAAAACTTCCAACATGAGCCGCGCATTATACAGGCCAGCCTGCCCGTGTATGAATGCCGCACGGATATTTACATAAAATGGAAAATCCCAAAGACGAAAAAGGGAACTGCGATCACACAGTTCCCTTTTTTATTTTCGTTGAGCTTACCGCTCAACGCTGTTATTTCACAACTGTTAACAAAAAGACCAACACTACTAAAAATACCACCGCCAACACCGGAGATAGCTCAAATTCTGCATCACTTGCCAAGCTATCGCTTAATTCCATATCCATGCTTTTGCGTGAATGATAGCGCATCGTTGTGCCCTCCTATAAGGTTAACCACGCAACAATACTAGCACAACCAGTAGTATAAATTATTACAGCCAGCCACTATATGTAGTGTTTTTACAACATTTTGAAAAATTATATTTACGCATATTTCCCGTTAAAAAGTCACCAAAATCGAAAATTTCAAACCAGAAATAACAAAGAAACAGCTAGATGGGAATTTTATGGGTAAATTATTTCTATAATATTTCATAGTGTCTTGATAAATAGGGGAAAGTGCTTTTGAGCATTACATAACATATTGATTATGTTGATAATTAATTAAAGCAAGGAATTATTATCACCAATCGGTGCGCCTGCAGCGTCAAGTAAGAAAGTTTTTCCAATTCAGGTATGTGAGCTCCCATGATCTCAGACATATTCGGGCATCATGACACCGTCAGAATGAAACATCATGCGACGAGTTGAAAGAGTTAGGAGGTCGCAGCATGGTGGATCGCTACGCAAAATTTACCACGGAACACTTGGCAATAGCAGCAAGCCGCATCGAATCAGATCGTGATGGGAACGTGTTGCAGTTGTCACGTTAAGCCAACGAGTTAGCAATTCACGTGCGATTAAACATACTTCAGGGGCATGGTCGTTAAACATTGCATTGAGGCTGCCTGTTGCGTATATCCTCTCGGCTTCTTTTACGCCTAATAGCTTTCCAAGTAATTCGAGGTCTGAGTATCTTTTAACATCGGGTTGGTGAGTCTCGCGGGGCGCGAAGAGCGCGGTTTGTTTTGTTTGATTTCCAGATTGATTATTCAGCGTAGTCATCATATTTCCTTTCGTTTTGTGGTTGTCATCGGTTCGGCGTTGCCTCGCCCGATGGTGGAAACTGACGATGCTTTGACGTGGGCAATGGACATGACACAAACGGGGGAGTGGTGCGGCCAGCGCGTAATGCAATGAGCACTGCCACGGTCGCCCGGACTGTTGGGGCAATTGCGCTTTTTCACGTCTGACGGAAGTTGTAGCAGGGTGACGCTGAAGCGGTGATTACAAAACGAAAGGTGGAATACGCTGAATGGCTTTCGATCTGGAAAGCAAATACAGTTGAACGGAGGCTTGCAAGAGTTAATGCATGTATGTATTGAATGACTCTGACTTAACGTGCTACGATGCCGTTATGAAAAGAGCACTTGTCAATGCGGTTGATAATGAAGCGAAGCCTGTGAAGGCTGCCGCACGTCGCTCTGCACATCGTGCACAAGTAGTTGCGGCAAAACCCGCTTACAGCAAAGCGGCTAGGCAAGCTGCGTTCAAGCAAGAAGTTGCAATTCTTCACCTTTCCCCTGTCGAGGCTGTTGATCGCGCAAGACTGATCCCCGCAGTCGACGTAAAGGCTTTCCATATCATCCGCATGCCAGGTTAATTCATGGCGACCGGGTTTGACTGGTTTTGTCCAAACGACCTGCCGATATTTTTCAAGGCACTCCAAAAAACACCTACGCCAGCCATCCTAGTTGGCGGACAGTCATTAACGTTTTGGATTGACCGCTTTGACATAACGATTCCGCCAATCGAAACACCATATCTCACCATGGATGCGGACGTTCTTGCCACAAAGCATGATGCCAAGATAGTCGCCGACGAACTGCATGGCACGCTAAAAATAGCCACCATGGATGACAATACGCCCAACACTGCGATAGTGACGTATCAGACGCCCGATGGCCGCCGCCTATTTGTCGATTTTATGGGTTCGTTAATCGGTCTGACAAACAAGGAAATCCGCGAGACGGCTGTTGAGCTGGAACATCCAAAATACGGCCTGATTCGCGTTCTCCACCCGACCCTTGTTCTCAAAAGCCGCATCGTTAACCTGCATCGCCTTTCATCCAAGCGCGACACGAATGGCATTGAGCAAGCACGTTTGGCCGTGTTGGTCGCTAAGGCATTTTTTGAAAACTATGTTGCATCAGGATTTGCCGGTAAAAATCCTGATCGCTATCTGATTGATCGAGTTGTATGGTTGGGTAAGCTTGCACTCTCCGATGCCGGAATGTTCGTTTTCACGCAATGGGGAATTGATGTCATGGGAGCTGCCCCGATAGAAATAATAACCAATAAAAAATTCCATACCGAACACTGGCCGCGCCTTGATGCCAGAATTCGCACAAAACGGGATCGCAAAAAGGGAACAATATGAAAGCAACAGTCACCCCACTGACACCGGCAGACTGGTCAATTCGCAAGGAGGGGAATGCCGTGACTCTCCACCCATCCATCGGCAATTGGAGTTTTGCTTGCCGATCGCATTATTGGATTCGGAGGAATCAGGTCGTATGGGCTATGGCCATGTCTCAGCAACAAATAAAGCAAGTCAGAGCACGTGACTTGGCAGATAAGAAAGCGTACATCTCAGCGGTTAATCGCAGCAAAGAAAGACTGGTCGAGCAGAGTTCTACGAATATCAAGCCGACAGATATTGGTGGAAGCGTGCTCCACCGCTTATGGCAAACAATAGTGCGCTGGTTAAGTTGAAAAGAGATTTTTATTACGTCCCACATTTCACAAGGACAAAAATGGCTAACAACAATGTGGCACAGGAAGGCGAACAGCCCAACAAAGAATTAAATGAGCAATCTCAACCTACACAAGCGACGACAGAGGTGGTGACCGAACCGAAATCGGTACAAGCAAAACCCTACATTTTCCCGTGGGGAGTGCTTGCAAAAACGCTTGCCGTAATTGGCTCCGTTGGTGAGGGTGTCCTGAATTTTGTGTAAACGGAATTTCGTTACTGCTGAGGCATCCTGTCCTCGAACTGAATAGTAAACCGATTTAGCGCAGCTTTCCAATCACGGATTGGCATCGTCCATTTTTTGCTG
>JBAZVN010000024.1:0-25295 GCA_041660815.1 Gallionellaceae bacterium
GAACAGGACAGTGAAACGACTTCGCGCCAATGATAGTGTGCACCTCGCATGTGAAAGTAGGTCATCGTCAGACTCCTTATAAACAATACGCCCCTCCAGAAATGCAGGGGCGTTTTGCTTTTGCAGCTTTATGATTATATTTATACAGTTGTGATAGAATGCGCCCCCTTTGATTCTTAAGCAGGTAGTAAATCATGTCTCGCGCAATCCGTAATATCGCCATCATCGCCCACGTTGACCATGGTAAAACAACTATGGTTGATAAACTTCTTTCTCAGACCGCCACTTTCGCATCACACCAGCACGTTGCCGAGCGTGTGATGGACAACAATGATTTGGAAAAAGAACGCGGGATTACTATTCTTGCCAAAAACTGCGCGGTTGAATACGAAGGTGTGCATATCAATATTGTGGATACACCGGGACACGCAGACTTCGGTGGTGAAGTGGAGCGCGTTTTGTCGATGGTCGACGGTGTACTGTTACTTGTTGATGCGGTTGAAGGCCCGATGCCTCAGACACGTTTTGTGACGCGCAAAGCCTTGGCGCTTGGCTTGCGTCCTATCGTGGTTATCAATAAAGTGGACCGTCCCGGAGCGCGACCGGATTGGGTGGTTGATCACACCTTTGATCTGTTTGATAAGCTTGGCGCTACTGATGAGCAACTTGATTTTCCTGTTGTTTACGCCTCCGCTCTGAACGGCTATGCCATGACCGATTTAGCCAAACCTGCGACTGACATGCGCGCGCTGTTTGATACCGTATTGAAGCATGTTCCAGAGCCCGTTGGCGATAGCGATGCTCCGCTGCAATTGCAAATTGCCGCACTTGATTATTCCAGCTTTGTCGGGCGTATCGGTATTGGTCGTGTAACACAAGGTCGCATCAAGCCTGGCCAGGAAGTGATGGTAATGGCCGGTGACAAACAGATGAAAAAAGGGCGTATTAATCAAGTCCTTGGATTCCGCGGCGTGGATCGCATCTTGTTGGACGAGGCTTCGGTAGGTGATATTGTCTTGGTAAATGGTATCGAGGAAATTGGTATCGGCGTAACGCTTTCGGATGTCAATAATCCGCAAGGATTACCTATGCCTAAGGTGGATGAGCCCACTTTAGCGATGAACTTTCAAGTCAATACTTCTCCCTTGGTCGGGCAGGAAGGCAAGATGATTACCAGTCGTCAGATTCGTGATCGTTTGAATAAAGAATTGTTAGTTAACGTAGCGTTGCGCGTGGAGGATACCGATGAGACTGATTCATTTCTGGTTTCGGGACGCGGTGAATTACATTTGACAATTTTGCTGGAAACAATGCGCCGAGAAGGATTTGAGTTGGCCGTATCCAAGCCTCGCGTTGTGTACCGTGAAATTAATGGCGAAAAACAAGAGCCTTATGAAATGCTCACTGTTGATGTTGAAGATGGGCATCAAGGGGCAGTCATGGAAGAGTTGGGGCGCAGGCGTGGAGATCTGCAGGATATGCAGTCTGATGGTAAAGGTCGTGTGCGTTTGGAGTACCGTATTCCCGCACGAGCCCTGATCGGTTTTCAGGGAGAGTTTTTGACCATGACCCGCGGTTCGGGACTGATTTCCCACGTGTTTGATGATTACGGCCCGGTTAAGCCGGACATGCCCGGACGTCATAATGGCGTGTTAATTTCTCAAGATTCAGGTGAAGCTGTTGCCTATGCCTTGTGGAAACTGGAAGATCGCGGCCGCATGATTGTCGCTCCCGGTGACAAAGTGTATGAAGGCATGATTATCGGCATTCACAGTCGCGATAATGACCTGGTGGTAAATCCGATTAAGGGTAAACAGCTGACCAATGTGCGCGCCTCGGGAACCGATGAAGCAGTGCGTTTGACAACACCAATCAGGTTGACACTGGAAGGTGCCGTTGAGTTTATTGATGATGACGAGCTTGTTGAAATTACGCCACTCTCTATTCGCGTACGCAAGCGTTACCTGACTGAAATTGAACGCAAACGCGCTTCCCGTTAATAAGTACAAAGCTTCGCCCTGTTTAAATTATCAAACAGGGCGGTTTGCATTTTGTGCCTTAAATTTTGTTGAGATTACGAATCACAGATGCGCATTCTACTGAGTAATGACGATGGATATTCAGCACCCGGGCTGGCTTGTTTGGCAGCCCGTTTGTCATCTATTGCGGAAGTTGTCGTTGTGGCTCCGGAGCGTGACCGAAGCGGCGCAAGTAATTCTCTCACCCTCGATCGCCCCTTAAATTTGCGCAAAGCCAATAACGGCTTTTATTTTGTTAATGGCACACCGACCGACTGTGTACATTTGGCGGTTACCGGCATGCTTGATACCCAACCGGACATGGTAATTTCCGGTATTAATTCCGGCGCGAATATGGGCGATGACACCATTTATTCAGGGACGGTGGCGGCGGCAACCGAAGGTTTTTTATTGGGTATCCCCGCCATTGCCATTTCGCTAGCGGGACGTGAGTTGAAAAATTATGAAACTGCTGCTCAAGTAGTGGTCGAATTAGTCACGCGCTTCGAAAAAAATACTCATCCCACTCCTTGGCTCTTGAATGTGAATGTACCCGATGTCGCATACTCGCAGCTGCAGGGCATGCGGGTCACCCGATTGGGTAAACGCCATAAGGCGGAACCTGTGGTAAAAGCGCTAAATCCGCACGGTCAAACTGTGTATTGGGTTGGCGCAGCGGGTAAAGCGCAAGATGCTGGTGAAGGCACTGACTTTGCTGCAATAGCCAACAATCAAGTTTCGATTACTCCGTTGCAGATTGACCTCACCCAATACTCCCAGTTAGATGCAGTTCAATCGTGGTTAGGTGAAGTGGTATGAACGTACGCCACACCGGTATCGGTATGACATCACCGCGCACACGTAATCGTATGATTGAACGTTTGCGTAATCAAGGCATTACCGACGAGGTGGTGCTGGAGGCGATGAATTCTATTCCGCGCCACATCTTTATCGATGAAGCTTTGGGAAGTCGCGCGTACGACGATGTATCTTTACCGATTGGCCAAGGCCAAACAATTTCACAGCCGTATATTGTCGCGCGTATGATCGAGATTTTGCGCAATGGCTGGCAACTGAATCGCGTTTTGGAAGTGGGCACCGGCTGCGGTTATCAGGCTGCTGTGTTAGGCAAGGTCTCCAGTCAAGTGTATTCCGTTGAACGCATTCAACCTTTGCATAAGCGCGCATTGCAGTCACTTAAAGAATTACAAATTAAGAATGTGGAGTTAAGTTACGCGGATGGCACGATGGGGCGTCCCGAGATTGCGCCGTTTGACGGTATTATTATGGCTGCCGCCGCCACCCACATTCCGCAAGCCTTATTGGAACAATTGGCCGTAGGCGGTAGAATGGTGATGCCGTTAGGTTCACAGGAGCAGGTCTTAACCCTTATTGAGCGAGAGGCTAATGGCTTTAAAACAAGCCGTCTGGAAGCTGTTAAATTTGTACCGATTTTGACAGGAAGAATATGACAAGCACTCCACATACCACTATTGTGCATCGGGGATATTGGCTATTTTTGCATGTTCTTGCGTTAAGCTTGGTGGGCTGTGCAGTCCCTCAGAGAACCGAGCGGGCTCCCATCGTCGAATACGGGGATATTTCAAAATCTGGCAGTTCTACTCCCCGCATTGTTGCGCGAGCGCCTGTTAAAAAAAATGTGTTAAACAGTGGTCAAGTATATGTGGTGCAAAAAGGCGATACCTTGTACAGCATTGCTTTTCTGAATGGGGTCGACTATGTTGATATTGCAGAGCTTAATGATATCGAGGATCCCAGCTTTATCAAGATTGGCCAGCAACTTAGCATCCCCGCTTCAACTGCGCCAAAAATGGTCGAAAAAAAACAGCCATTTTCATCGCAACCCGTGGTTGAGGCCGGAGGCGTAAAGACCCAGCCCAAAGCCGGCAAAGTTCCTTATTCGGACAAGGCGTTAGCCCAGGCTGAAAAAGTACCTGAGACACCCAAACTATCTCCCGCCGTGGCGCCAGTTGCTGCAGAAGTGACATCAAGCAAAGAGGTCGATGACGAGGAAGCGCTTGAATGGGGAATGCCGTCTATCGGCAAAGTAATTGCCGAGTTTTCCGAAAGCGCCAATCGCAAAGGCGTGGACATCTCCGGCAAACAGGGGCAGGCGGTAGTCGCCAGTGCCACCGGCAAAGTGGTTTATAGCGGCAGCGGCTTGCGCGGGTATGGTAAGTTGGTCATTATTAAACACAATAAAACCTACCTGAGTGCCTATGCACATAACGATCAGATATTGGTCAAAGAAGGGCAGAGTGTTAGCAAAGGCCAAAAAATTGCCGAGATGGGCAATACTGATGCTGAGCAAGTCAAACTTCATTTTGAAATTCGTAAATTCGGTAAGCCGGTCGATCCGGCACAATTCTTACCGCTAATCAAATCGTAGCCTCTAAACTCTTAGCGCGCAGTGGAGACAAGTCAGCTTAAGTTCACCGAGCATAACCGTGATGTTGTCGGTTTGCGTTATGTCTATCCGGTTATTTCCCGCCGTGCCGGCGGTGTTTCAATCGGCATCAACCTCAATACTAATAATGCCTGTAACTGGCGCTGCGTTTATTGTCAAGTACCGGATCTTAAACTTGGTTCCGCACCTCCTGTAGATATGGCGTTGTTGGAACACGAGTTGCGCGATTTTATCGGGGAATTATTGCATGGAAATTTTATGCAAACCCGGGTGCCGGACGAGTTGCGCCGCATTAACGATATCGCACTTTCCGGCAACGGAGAGCCCGCCAGTGCCGCAGAATTTTTGCAGGTGATTGAGCTGATAGCGCGCTTGCGCGAAGAACTCGAATTGCCTGCTGCCGTTAAATTAGTTCTCATCAGCAATGGCAGTTTGATGTACCGTGATAATGTTCAGCAGGGATTGCGTCTGATGTCCCGACTTAACGGAGAAGTGTGGTTTAAGCTGGATCGAGCCAGCGCAGCAGGCATGGCAAAAATCAATGATACGCATACCCGCCTGGAAAAAGTCCGCGAAAATTTAGTAACGGCCATTAACTGCTGCCCTAATACCTGGTTACAAACTTGTTGGTTTGCCATAGATGGCGAAGCACCCGCCAGGCAAGATGAAGATGATTACCTTGAATTTATTAACTCATTGATTATTAATGAAATTAATATTGCAGGGGTGCTGCTCTATGGTATCGCGCGGCCTTCAATGCAGGCGGAAGCAGGCCGTCTACAAGCGCTAACGTTGCCACAGATGGAAGCTTTTGCTGCGCGTATTCGGGCGTTAAATTTGCCGGTAAAGATCAGCGCCTAGTTGAATTATTCGCGCGAAAAACGGTATCCACTGCCACGCACGGTCTGTACAAAACGCTCGTAGCCGGAAGGCTCCAAAGCCTGGCGCAAGCGCCTAATGTGAACATCCACGGTTCGCTCTTCCACAAATACATGGTCGCCCCATACCTGATCCAATAATTGTGCGCGGTTATAAACACGTTCAACATGGGTCATGAAGAAATGTAACAAACGGAATTCCGTGGGCCCCAGTTCGATTGTTTCGCCCTTTGCGCTTACCCGGTGCGTAATCGGTGATAATTCCAGCCCTTCGACTTTGACCAATTCATCACTCATCTGCGGCATTCTGCGCCGCAATACTGCCCGGATTCTGGCCATTAATTCACGGGGGGAAAAAGGCTTGGTAATGTAATCATCTGCGCCCGACTCTAAACCTATGATCTTATCGCGCTCGTCGGTACGCGCGGTGAGCATGATGATGGGAATGTTGCGGGTACGCTGATCCGCGCGCAAACGTTTTGCCAGCTCTACCCCGGAGATCCCCGGCAGCATCCAGTCGAGCAGCATCAAATCGGGGAGTACCCGATTAATGGCCGCCATTGCCCCGGCCGCATCACCGGCTGTCTGGGAGCGAAAGCCGCACTGCGACACATTGAACTCCAGCAATTCTTGGATTGCCGGTTCATCCTCAACTATCAGAATATTTGCAGTCATCAAATTCACCTTGGTCTATATTTCACTCTCGTTGCAATAGTAAGGAATAATTGTGACAGTAACATGACAGGATGAATGAAATATTCATTAAACAGAATCATTGCGTTAACGCGTTGAATTGCGGACTTTTAGGGGCTGTTTACGCACCATGGCGCATGAAATGTACCCTACGCCCGTTCTCCGTGGTGAGCATGGTATTTGCGACGCGACAAATCGGGCAGCAGCGAACCGATAATCATGCCCGCCATGCTCATCAGCAAGCCCACCAATTGCGGCGGCCAAATCTCGGAAGGATGAAATACTTCCAGCAATATCCAGGTCGACAAACCCATAATGATGGCGGTTAGCGCGCCTTGATTATTGGCACGCTTCCAGTACAGACCAAAAGCCAGCGGTACGAAAGCCGCAACCAGGGTGATTTTATAGGCATTTTCAACCATTTTGAAAATACTTACTTCAGCATTAAGCGCTACAGAGAGCACAATTAATGCGAATATAACCAACACGATACGCATGGCGCGCAAGAGCTGATGGTCGCCCATATGTTTAAGGATAAAGTGTTTGAGAATGTTTTCGGTAAAGGTCACCGAGGGTGCCAGCAAAGTGGCTGACGAGCAGCTCATAATGGCAGACAGCAGGGCGCCAAAAAAGATCACTTGGGCAAATATTGGCGTATGACTGAGAATCAGCGTCGGCAAAATTAATTGTGAATCCTGTTCAAGTAAGCTGCTGAAAACTTTCGGGTCAATCAGCGATGCAGAATAGGCCAGAAACATCGGCACAAAGGCGAATACAAAATACAGCGAGCCGCCCAATACCGAACCGCGCACCGCGATTTTTTCAGTTTTCGCCGAGGTGATGCGCTGGAACACATCCTGTTGCGGAATCGATCCCAGCATCATTGTCACCCATGCACCAATGAACGGTACCCATTGCGTGTAATCACCGTGCGGAAAAAAATCCAGTTTGCCTGCCGCGTTTGCGTGCGAAATTACCACGGCAACGCCGCCGGTTTGATCGCTGATTAGATAGCCGATAAATAACATTCCCGCCATGATGACAGTCATCTGAACGATATCCAGTAAGGCCACCGACCACATTCCGCCGAACAGTGTGTAGGTCAACACAATTGCCGTGCCGATCATCATTCCCGCTTCGCGGCTGACATGGCCATCCGAGACCACATTAAACACCAAGCCCAGCGCCATGATCTGTGCCGATACCCAGCCGAGGTAGGAGATCACAATACAAATGCTGGTAATGAGCTCCACGGAATGGCCGTATCGGGCGCGGTAATAATCGCCGATGGTCAACAAATTCATGCGGTATAGCTTGTTGGCAAAAAACAGTCCCGCCAAAATCAAGCATAAGCTTGCACCAAACGGATCGGCGACCACGCCATGCAATCCGTCCTGTACAAAGGTAGCTGAAATCCCCAATACGGTTTCCGCGCCAAACCAGGTGGCAAACACGGTTGCCGTTACCATCGGGAGTGGTAAATGCCGTCCCGCCACGGCAAAATCTTTTGCGCTGTGAACGCGCGTGGAAGCATATAAGCCAAGCGCCACAGAAAACAGCAGGTAGAGGATGATGAACCAGATCAGCATGAAAACAACGCTCCGAAGTGAAATTTTTCGGGAGCAATTGTAAAGCAAGTTAAGTGGATTTTTTCAATTCCGGGGCTTCGGTTCTGAATAATTTTGCAGCAAGAGAATGCGGGCTAAATGGTAAGATTGCGCCCTTCGATTTTTAGCCCCGATTGCGGGCTTGACCACAAGGAAAAAGCATGACAGATATTGCACCCATTCAAGACATCATTGCGGAAATTCGCGCGGGCAACATGGTGGTGTTGGTGGATGAAGAAGATCGTGAAAATGAAGGTGATTTGGTATTCGCCGCAGAATTTGTCACGCCGGAAAAAATCAATTTTATGGCCAAGCACGGGCGCGGATTAATTTGTCTGACGCTGACACAGGCGCACTGTGAACAGATTAAATTACCGTTGATGGTGCGTGATAACGGCCTGTCGTTGGCGACTAATTTTACTGTCTCAATTGAGGCCGCCAGCGGTGTGACGACGGGCATATCGGCGGCAGATCGCTCGCGCACCGTGCAGGTGGCGGCGGATAAAAATGCCAAGCCGTCCGATATCGTGCAGCCCGGGCATATTTTTCCGCTGCGCGCACAAAATGGCGGCGTGTTGGTGCGTGCCGGACATACCGAAGCGGGCTGCGATTTGGCGCTGTTGGCCGGGCTGACGCCGGCCTCTGTCATCTGCGAGATACTTAAAGATGACGGCGAAATGGCGCGTTTGCCCGATCTGATACCTTTTGCCCAACAGCATGGTTTAAAGATTGGCACGATCGCGGATTTGATTGAATATCGCAGCCATAATGAAAAGCTGGTCGAGCGTGTTGCACAACGCAAAGTGCAGACCGCGTATGGTGAATTTGATTTATATACTTACTCGGACAAGACCTCGCAGCTCACCCATTTGGCGTTGGTGAAGGGCGATATTCAGCCGCAAAACGAAACACTGGTGCGCGTGCATGAACCCTTGTCGGTGATGGATTTTCTGGAGCAAACCAGTTCGCCGAATTCCACCAGTGTGCACGACGCGCTGCAAAAAATCAGTCAGTCATCCGCCGGTGCGCTGGTGCTGATGCACCATCCGGAAACGTCGGCCAGTCTGTTGGCACGCGCCGCAGTGAGGCCGGAGGTAAATCATGCGCATTGGGACTCGCGCAGTTACGGGATAGGCGCACAGATATTGCGCGATTTAAATATTGGCAAAATGCGTCTGCTCGCCACGCCGCGCAAGATTCCGAGTATGGCGGGATTCGGTTTGGAAGTCGTGGGATATTGTCAGCCGCACGACGGAGTTTAGTGAAAATTGTGAGCGCAGTTTTCACTGATTAAAACCGCATTGTCAGATTGTAAATTGTCGGATGTTAATCTGTGAACGCTACGAAAAAAGCCTTTAAATATGGAGACGGCATGAAAGAGATCGAAAAAAATTTAAACGGAACGGGAATGCGCATTGGTATCGTACAAAGTCGTTTTAATACGCCGGTGTGCGAGGGGCTGCTGGCGGCCTGTCGTGCCCAATTGGCTAAGCAGGGTGTACTTGATAATGAGATTACCCTGGTAACCGTGCCCGGTGCTTTGGAAATTCCGCTGGTGCTGCAGCATATGGCTCAGACCAAAAAATTTGATGCCCTGGTTGCGTTGGGCGCGGTGATTCGCGGTGATACCTATCATTTTGAAGTGGTTTCAAATGAATCCGCGCGCGGCGTGGGCGAGGTTCAATTGCATGCCGGCGTGCCGATTGCCAATGCCATTCTCACCACCGATACCGACGAGCAAGCTGAGATACGAGTCTCAGTGAAGGGGGCGGAGGCGGCATTGGTGGCGATTGAAATGGCAAACTTATTGAAAGCAATTGTATGAGCGAAAAACCGGGGATTACCCAAGCCAAAAGTGCGCGACATCGCGCCCGCGAGCTGGCGTTGCAAGGCGTTTATCAATGGCGTTTAGCCGGCAGCACGGTGTCGCAGATTGAAAAAACCACCCGTGATGAAAAAAGTCTTGGTCGCTATGATGTTGATTTGTTTGACAAATTATTGCGCGGCGCAGTGGGTCATCATGATGCCTTGGCGGCGCTAATCGCCCCGCATTTGGATCGTGATTTGAATGAACTCAGTCCGATTGAATATTCGGTGTTATTACTGGCGGCGTTTGAATTGGTCCACCTGCCGGAGATTCCCTATCGCGTGGTCATCAATGAAGGCGTGGAATTGGCCAAAACATTTGGCGGCAGCGACGGACATAAGTTTGTGAATGGTGTGCTGGATAAGCTGGCCGCGCAATTACGCGCTGTTGAAGTGGCGGCGAAGTAAGTATTTCCGAATATTTAGCTGCGGATTAACGCGGATATCATCAACTAGATTAGGATGTTATCTGTGTAAATCAGTGTTCACCTGTGGCCAAAGTTCTTCATCAATATCATGTCCGAATTTGATCTCATCCAGCGTTACTTTACCCGCCCGACGCCGAGTGCAACCTTGGGTGTCGGCGATGACGCGGCGTTATTGCGCGTGAGTGACGGCATGGAGCTGGCGGTCTCAACGGACATGCTGGTGAGCGGCACCCATTTTTTTGCCGATGCCGATCCATTTCTGCTCGGGCATAAAACGTTGGCGGTCAATCTGTCCGATTTGGCGGCGATGGGAGCGACGCCGCGCTGGGCAACGTTGGCGCTTTCCTTGCCGGAAGTGAATGAGTCATGGTTGGCGCAATTCAGTCGGGGGTTTTTTTCCCTTGCCGAGCAGCATGCAGTTGATTTGGTGGGTGGCGATACCACACGCGGCCCGCTAACCTTGAGCGTCACCATCATGGGCGAGGTGCGCAAAGACTTGGCCTTGCGTCGCGATAGCGCTCAAGTGGATGACGACATTTGGGTGTCGGGAATGTTGGGTGAAGCTGCTCTGGCGTTGCGGCATTTACAGGGGCGGATTAGCTTGCCCGCCGCCTTATTTTCAAGCTGTGCCATCCGGTTGCATCAGCCTCAGCCGCGCATTAAGTTAGGCTTAGCCTTGCGTGGCATCGCGCGTAGCGCAATTGATATTTCTGACGGATTGTTGGCCGATCTGGGGCATATTTTGGACTGCTCCAAAGTGGGGGCCGAGATTGAATTTGATACTTTGCACGCGATGCTGGAAACCAAGCAAAGCGTGCTTGCCCCCGGAGATATTTCACTTGTTCAGCAGTGTGTTTTTGCGGGCGGGGACGATTACGAATTATGTTTCACCGCACCGCACTCGCGCTTTGCGGAGATTCAACAGCTTGCGGCACAGCTAAGTTTGCCCCTGACGCGTATCGGTAAAATCATCTCGTCACCAGGTTGCAAAGTGATGGCCAAAGACGGCAGCAGCATGCACATAAAGGATTCCGGTTATGACCACTTCGCATCCTGAATTGAAGATTCGCCCGGGCTGGCGGTTTATCTTGAGTCATCCCGCGCATTTTCTTTCTTTCGGTTTCGGGGCGGGCTTGTTTCCGCGTTCCCCCGGCACGGCGGGCACCCTGGTGGCCTTTCCCATTTATTGGTTTTTGGCGCCGCGCTTAACCGACGCCTTATTTATTTTTGTGCTGATCTGGGCGTTTGCTATCGGCGTGTGGGTGTGCGACAAGACCGGTCGCGCACTGGGTGTGGGCGACTACGGCGGCATCGTGTGGGATGAAATTGTGGCTTTTTTGCTGGTGCTATTTTTTACGCCGGCGGGATTTTTTTGGCAGCTATTGGCCTTCTCTTTATTTCGTTTATTTGATATCTGGAAGCCCGAACCGATTCGCCATTTTGATAAAACTTGGCACGGCGGCTTGGGTGTGATGTTCGACGATATTTTGGCGGCGGGTTACGCTTTGCTGTGTTTGGCTGTTATAAAAAGCGTGCTGCCATGAAGCAACTTGGCGCTGCCTTGTTTCTTCTATTGGGCATCTGCCACGCCAGTGCCGATGATTTTTTTGCCAAAGCGGTGTCGGTATCCGATGGCGATACGCTGATGGTGGTGCGCAACGGCATGAAAATCAAAATTCGTCTGGCGAACATTGACGCGCCGGAAAAAGATCAGCCGTTCGGCGTGCAATCACGCGAGTCATTGGCTGACTTGGTTTTGAAAAAACAGGTGTGGGTTAAAACCATTACGATGGATCAATACGGGCGCACGGTGGCGCTGGTTTTGGTGAACCGCTATAACGTGAATGAATCGCAAGTTCGGCGCGGTTGGGCATGGGAGTACTCGCATTTTCATCGCGATAAAAACTATATCGCCCTGCAGCGTGATGCGCAAAATGCACGGCGCGGTTTGTGGGCAGACCGTAACCCGACACCGCCGTGGGAATGGCGCAAAGCACACCCTTCGGTAAGGCCTGGATTTGCACCCGCCAGCCCAATTTCAAGTAAGCAAAAAGATGCGTCCTGCGGCCCCAAAATTCACTGCTCGCAAATGATTTCCTGCGACGAAGCCCATTATTATTTGACGCACTGTAATCTGCCTTCGCTGGATGCCAACCAAGACGGCGTGCCGTGCGAGAGCCTGTGCGTCAAATAATATTACTTTTTAATCAATAAGTTATCCGAAAAACTCTTTTACCTTATCCATCCAGGATCTGGCGCGCGGACTGTGGCGTGCAGTATCGCCTTTGCTGATCGCTTCAAATTCTTCCAGCAATTCCCTCTGGCGATCCGTTAAGCTCACCGGGGTCTCCACAATAACGTGAACATTTAAGTCGCCGTTGGCATTGGTGCGCATTCCCTTGATGCCCTTGCCGCGCAGACGGAAAATTTTTCCGCTCTGAGTTTCCGCAGGAATCTTGATGTGCGCTGAACCATCCAATGTCGGAATTTCGATCTCGCCGCCCAAGGCTGCGGTGGCGAAGCTGATCGGCATTTCACAATGCAGATCATCGCCTTCGCGCTGGAATACATTGTGCGGACGAATGTGAATTTCCACGTATAAATCGCCATGTGGTGCGCCGTTGCTGCCCGCTTCACCGTGGCCGCTGTGGCGCAAACGCATTCCGGTATCAATACCGGCCGGAATTTTAATTTCCAGCGTCTTGTGCTTTTTAACACGTCCCGCGCCCTGACAGGTGGTGCAGGGTGAGGTGATCTGTTTGCCACTGCCGTGGCAACGCGGACAAGTTTGTTGTACCGAGAAAAAACCCTGCTGCATGCGCACTTGGCCGTGCCCCGCACAAGTTTGGCAGGTGCTGGCACTGGTGCCGGGTTTAGCACCCGAACCTTTACAGGTTTCGCATTCGTCCATGGTTGGAATGCGGATCTGCTTTTGCGCGCCGCGTGCCGCTTCTTCCAGCGTGATTTCCAGGTTGTAACGCAAGTCGGCACCGCGATGTGCCTGACTGCGCCCGCCACGGGCGCCGCCAAAGATGTCGCCAAAGATGTCGCCAAAATCAAAGCCGCCCGCACCGGCACCTGCGCCGAACGGACTGCCGCCGCCCATACCGCCCGCTTCAAAAGCCGCGTGACCATATTGGTCGTAGGCGGCGCGTTTCTGGCCGTCAGACAAGGTTTCGTAAGCCTCTTTGGCTTCTTTAAAATGTTCTTCCGCCTTCGGATTATCCGGATTGCGGTCAGGGTGAAACTTCATCGCTAACTTGCGATAAGCTTTTTTTATTTCTTCGTCTGAAGCGTCTTTGTTAACGCCCAAGACTGCGTAAAAGTCTTTTTTGCTCATGATTTTTCCAAGTAGCAGTGGGGCGCATGCGCCCCACCCATTGCATCACAAAAAGAAACAGCTTACTTCTTGTCTTTAACTTCAGTAAATTCCGCATCGACCACATTGTCATCCTGCGGAGGTGTATTGCCGGCGGATTGACCACCTTCAGCACCCGCTGCTTGAGCCTTCGCTTGCTCTTCGGCATACATCTTCTCGCCGAGTTTTTGTGCGGCAGTGGCCAAGGCTTCAGTTTTTGCGGTGATGGCATCTTTGTCATCTCCCTTAACCACTTCTTCGGCCTCTTTCAACGCCGCTTCGATGGCCGCTTTTTCTTCTGCCGTCACATGGTCGCCGTATTCTTTCAGCGACTTGTTGGTGGAATGGATCAGCGCATCCAATTGGTTGCGTGCGGTGACCAGTTCAATCGCCTTCTTGTCTTCATCCGCGTGTGACTCAGCGTCGTCCACCATGCGTTGAATTTCAGCTTCGGACAAACCGGAGCTGGCTTGGATCTTGATCTTGTTCTCTTTGCCAGTTGCTTTGTCTTTTGCCGATACGTGCAAAATACCGTTCGCATCGATGTCAAAAGTCACTTCGATCTGCGGCATACCGCGCGGTGCGGGCGGAATGTCGGACAGATTGAATTGCCCCAGGCTCTTGTTGCCGGAAGCCACTTCGCGCTCGCCTTGCAGCACGTGAATGGTTACCGCATTCTGGTTGTCATCAGCAGTCGAGAATACCTGTGATGCCTTGGTTGGGATCGTGGTGTTTTTCTTGATGAGTTTAGTCATCACGCTGCCCATCGTCTCAATACCCAGCGACAAGGGAGTCACGTCCAGCAACAGCACGTCTTTCACTTCACCTTGCAACACGCCGCCTTGAATCGACGCGCCAACTGCAACCGCCTCATCCGGGTTCACGTCTTTACGTGGCTCTTTGCCGAAGAACTCTTTTACCTTCTCTTGCACTTTAGGCATACGGGTTTGACCGCCAACCAAAATCACGTCAGCGATGTCAGAAGAAGAAACGCCTGCGTCTTTCATAGCGATCTTGCATGGCTCGATAGTGCGTGCGATTAGGTCTTCTACAATGCTTTCCAGCTTGGCGCGAGTGATCTTTACGGCCAAGTGTTTAGGGCCAGAAGCGTCTGCTGTGATGTATGGCAGATTCACTTCAGTTTGCTGTGCAGAAGACAGCTCGATCTTGGCTTTTTCAGCCGCATCTTTCAGGCGCTGTAATGCCAACATATCTTTCTTCAAGTCGATGCCAGTTTCTTTCTTGAACTCTTCAACCAGATGCTCGATCACGCGCATGTCGAAGTCTTCACCACCGAGGAAGGTGTCGCCGTTAGTGGACAACACTTCGAACTGGTGTTCGCCGTCGATCTCGGAAATGTCGATGATAGAGATGTCGAACGTACCGCCACCCAAGTCGTACACCGCAATCTTGCGGTCGCCTTCCTGCTTGTCCATGCCGAACGCCAATGCAGCAGCAGTTGGCTCGTTGATGATGCGCTTTACATCCAAACCGGCGATACGGCCCGCGTCTTTAGTGGCTTGGCGTTGGCTGTCGTTGAAGTAAGCAGGAACGGTGATGACAGCCTCGGTGACTTCTTCACCCAGATAGTCTTCGGCAGTCTTCTTCATCTTAACCAGAACTTGTGCGGAGATTTCCGGAGCGGAAATGTCTTTGTCGCGCACTTTGATCCAAGCGTCACCGTTCTTGGCTTTAACGATGGTGTAAGGAACCATGCCGATGTCTTTTTGTACCATTGGCTCTTCAAAACGGCGACCGATCAGACGCTTTACGCCGTACAGCGTGTTTTTAGGGTTAGTCACGGCTTGACGCTTCGCGGCAGCACCCACCAAAATTTCACCGTCTTCCATATAGGCAATAATCGAAGGAGTCGTGCGCGCGCCTTCCGCGTTTTCGATCACTTTTGGCTTGCCGCCTTCCATCACAGACACGCAAGAGTTAGTCGTGCCCAAGTCAATACCGATAATCTTTCCCATCATGTTTCCTTTCAATAAAATTCGTCAGAGTTAGTGTGCTTTTGTTGCCATGCAGCCCGATATTAGGGCTGTGGCGGATATTTCAAGTGATTCCGCAACGTAATTTGCAGGGCACGCTCCTACATTTATTCCTTGGCCTTTGCCACCATCACCAGCGCCGGACGCAACACCCGGTCATTCAGCGTATAGCCGCGCTGCATCACGGTTACCACGGTATTGGCTTCCTGTTCACTTTCCAGCATGCCGATAGCCTGATGTTTATGGGCGTCAAACTTTTCACCCAGCGGATTAACTTCTTTAATATGGAATTTCTCAAATACGCTGGTAAGTTGCTTGAGGGTCAATTCCATGCCGCTCTTAAAGCTTTCCACGCTGGCAGTTTCCACGGCCAAACCCGCTTGCAGACTATCCATCACAGCCAGCATTTCGCCGGAAAAACGCTCAACCGCAAATTTTTGAGCCTTACTGATGTCTTCCTGTGCGCGGCGACGAATATTTTCGCCTTCAGCTTTGGCGCGCAGCCACGCATCGTGATTTTCCTGAGCTTTTAGCTCGGCCTGCTTGAGTGATTCTTCCAGGCTGGGCATCACGTCCGGCGCTGATTGTTCTTTGTTATCAGTTGCTTGTTGTTCTGCTTGCGGGGTGTTTTCGTTTTGTTCCATACGGCTCTCCTGTTATCGACTGTCGCTTAATGGGGGTGGTGGTTGGATATTTCAAGAGCGGGAGGAGAATTTTTAATCAACTCTTGGGGTTTTGTATGGAGTGCAGCGGCATGACGCTGCCGGTGTCCGAGGTAAACACACGCTTGTGTTGTGTTCGGTCTCGTTAACTCTTCAATTTCACCAGCGCATATTCCAAGCTATCTGAAAGCGCGTGCCAACTGGCATCGATAATGTTGGTGCTGGCACCGACGGTGGTCCACACGTGGCCGCCGCCTTGGAAAGTGATTAGCACGCGGATTTGCGCGGAGGTGCCGTTGGCGCTATCCAAAATCCGCACTTTATAATCGATCAGGCGCACAGTTTTCAGCACCGGATATTCGCTTGATAGCGCGCTGCGCAAGGCGGTGGACAGTGCATTTACCGGGCCGTTTCCTTCGGCGGCAATAAATTTGACTTCGCCATTTACTTTGACTTTAACGGTAGCTTCGGACAGCAATCCACGGCTTTGGCGGCGTTCAGTGATGACAAAATAATCAATTAATTCAAATGGTTGCGAATAGTCTTTACGTAGCCGATGCAGCATAAGCTCTACGCTGGCTTCGGCAGCCTCAAAGGTGAAACCGTTATGTTCCAAATGCTTGATGTGGTTGAGCACACGCTGCGCATCTTCGTTATTCAGATCCAAGCCTAATGCTTGGGCGTGAAACTGGATGTTGCCGCGCCCGGATAATTCGGAGACGACCGAGCGCATTTCATTGCCCACCAGCGCCGGATCAATATGCTGATAGGTGTCGCTGGCTTTGAGAATGGCCGCGACGTGAATGCCGCCTTTGTGGGCAAACGCGCTGTGGCCGATATAGGGTGCATGGGCGTAATGTTTGAGATTCACGACTTCGGCGACGAAATGGGACAGTGAGGTGAGTTCGCGCAGCTGCTCGGGCGTCACCACTGTTTTTTTCATCTTCAGTTGCAGATTGGGAATGACCGTGGTGAGATTGGCATTGCCGACACGCTCACCGTAACCGTTGATCGTGCCCTGTACTTGAGTGCAACCGCCGCGCACGGCGGCCAGCGAATTGGCGACGCCACAGCCGCTATCGTTGTGGCAATGTGCACCCAGCGGTGTTTTTATGTGTCTGGCAGCTTCGCGCACAATTTCTTCCACTTCCCAAGGCAACTTTCCGCCATTGGTTTCGCACAATACCAGCCAGTCTGCACCGGCATCCGAGGCGGCCTTTAAGGTGGCCAGCGCGTAATCGCGATTTGCCATGAAGCCGTCAAAAAAGTGTTCCGCATCGAACACCACTTCACGTCCCTGTGCTTTGATGAAAGCCACACTATCGCGAATCATGGCCAGATTTTCTTCCAGGGTGGCGGATAGCACTTTGGTGACGTGATATTCCGAACTTTTTCCCACCATCGTGACGACAGGTGTTACCGCATCAAGCAATGCCTGTAAATTGCTATCCTGTTCGCATTGAATATTTTTTTGCCGGGTACGGCCAAAGGCGGCGAGCTTGGCGGAACCCAAGTTCATCTTCGCCGCACGCGCAAAAAATTCAGCGTCTTTGGGATTGGAGCCCGGCCAGCCGCCTTCAATGTAATGAAAGCCAAAATCTGCCAGACGTTTTGCGATCACGAGCTTGTCGTCAACCGAGAGAGAAATATCCTCGCGTTGCGTACCGTCACGCAAGGTGGTGTCGTAGAGAAAGACTTGGTTCATGGTTTTATCGGAAAATATATTGGGTGAAGTTTATCATTTATCGGATGGCGAAATCGTAGGGGCGTATGGCATACGTCCTTTTTATGATTTCGCCGCCATCAACATCAAGCCCAGCAGTGCCATGCTGGCGCTGAAGGTATATAAAGCCGATGCTCCCCAGTGTTGCCAGATCGGGCCGCTGGCCAGCCCGCCCAGCACTCCTCCCGCGCCATAAGACACGCTGCCAAACAAGGCTTGGCCTTTGGATTGATGGCGCCCTTGAAAATATTCATGCACCAAGCCGACCGAGGCGGCGTGATAGGCGCCGAAAGTAAGCGCGTGCAATGCTTGGGCGAATAGCAATAGGGTAAGCACATCGACGGTCCAGCCGATCAGTAAAAAGCGCAGTACGGCGGCGCTGAAGCTAATCAGTAAAATCTTTTTGAAGCCGAAGCGACGCACCAGCGCGGGCATGAGGAAAAAAACACCAATTTCACAGATCACCCCCAGTGCCCATAGTCCACCCACTGCGCTTTTGGCATAGCCGTGCTCCACCAGATAGATTGAGTAAAACGTGTAGTAGGGGCCGTGCGCAACCGACATTAAAAAGCACGCACTGAATAAGGCGATAACGCGCGGTTGCAATAAAATTTCCCTGATGGATTGGTTGTCGGTGTGATGCGCGAATATTTCGGTTTTGGGGATTTGCCGGGAGAAGATCAGGATGCCAATTTCGCAGATCAATCCCGCCCAGAGTAGCCAATATATTTCAATATAATCAAAGGCATAGCCAAGGCAGATGACGGACGCAATGAAGCCGACAGATCCCCACGAGCGAATGCGTCCGTAATGTGCGGTATTTTTGCCAAGGTAGGAGAGTGTGGTTGCTTCGACCAGCGGAATTGAGGCGCTCCAAAAAAACGCCATGAGCGCAAGCACCAGAAATAATCCCCAAAAACTGGTGGTGAGGAAAACGCCCAAATAAAAAAAAGCACTTAAGGTTGCCGCAATTTGCACGACCAGCAAACGTTTTCCGGTGTGATCCGCCAGCCAGCCCCAAATGTTGGGCGCGATCATGCGCATCACCGGTTGAATGGAGAGTAGTACCGAAATTTCAATGGCGTTAAAGTGGATGGATTGCAGGTACAAGCTCCAATAGGGCGCGAACATGCCCACAAAAGCGTAGTAGAAAAAGTAGAATCCGGCGATGCGCCAGTGGTAGTTTTTTTGAGTTTGCACGGCAGAACTTGATAACCATAACATCGAGTGCGCATTATAGACTTGGCGTGCGCGGAAGATCATAAAGCGTAATTGGGTATAGAATTTCCGGACATACACCGCAAATAGATTGCCTATTAAATATATGACCTCTTGCGCATTGCAAAATCAACAGCGACTGATCGAATCACTGCTCAATCCGGAATGTTATCCGCATGCGGTTAAATCCGTACGCGTGATTGAGACACATATTTCATGGCTGCTGCTTGCCGGACGCTACGCTTACAAAATAAAAAAAGCGCTGGATCTTGGATTTATGAATGCAAGCTTGCTGGCCTCCCGGCGGCAGTTTTGCGCTGAAGAAATTCGGCTGAATAGTCGTCTTGCGCCACAGATTTATTTGGGAGCCGTGGCGATCGGCGGGAGTTATACGCATCCCGAATGGGGCGCTGAACCGGCTATCGAATACGCGGTAAAAATGCGCCGTTTTGCGTCATCAAAAACGCTGGATCGTCTGATTCAACGGGGTAAGCTTCTCCCCGGACAGATAGACTTGCTTGCGATCCAACTCGCATATTTTCATTCTGGTTTGCCGCCCGCTGCGCCTGAATTAACGGTGGGTAACTCGAACATTGTTCAGACGGCTATGTCGCAAAATTTCTCGCAGTTAGCCG
This sequence comes from Gallionellaceae bacterium, assembly GCA_041660815.1. Lineage (GTDB taxonomy): Bacteria > Pseudomonadota > Gammaproteobacteria > Burkholderiales > Gallionellaceae > PALSA-1006. Next base: position 19,509 of record JBAZVN010000024.1, read on the forward strand.
AATTGATGGCGGATGTTCGCGCGAATTTATGCTCGGCAGAATTGGCAAAATTAACCCACTCAGGCCAGCAGGCTTTTAATGCTTTGCAACAGCGCATCGACGCGCGCCGCGCCCAAGGTTTTGTGCGGGAGTGTCATGGCGATTTACATCTGGGTAATATCGCAATCATCGGCAATCAACCGCTTCCATTTGACGGAATCGACTTCAATATCACGTTGCGTTGGATTGATGTTGCAGATGAATTATCGTTTATATTTATGGAGTTAGTGAATTTCAGGCGGGCTGATTTTGCCTATCGTTTGCTGAATGCTTATCTCGAACACACCGGCGATTATTCGGGGGTTGAGTTGCTCAATTTTTATTGCTCCTATCGCGCAACAGTGCGCGCCAAAGTGAGCGCGATACGGGCTAATCAAACGCACTCAAAACGCATGAAAAAGTGTTGCGAATATTTGCAACTGGCCAACGATTTTTTGCGGCCAACACAACCGCGTTTAATCATCATGCACGGTCTGCCGGGTTCCGGAAAAACTACTTTTTCGCAAGTTGCGCTGGAACACATGGGGGCAATTCGTCTGCGTTCGGATGTGGAGCGCAAGCGATTATTTGGCTTGTCTGCATTGCAAACAAGCCGCGCTGCACCGGGGCAAGATATTTATAGCGTCGACGCTACGCAGCGTACGTACGCGCATCTGTGCGCAACTGCGCGCGGCTTGTTGGCGGCCGGACGCACGGTGATTGTGGATGCGGCATTTCTTAAGCATGACGAAAGGGAGATGTTCCGAAAATTGGCAGTAGAATTAAAAGCACCTTTTGCCATTGCGTCCATGCAGGCCGACCAAGCGACGCTGCGTTCGCGTATTGTGCATCGACAAACACAAGCCAACGACGCTTCGGAAGCGGATGTCCAAGTGTTAACAAAATTGCAATCTGCCCAAGAGCCGCTCACGCCGCAAGAGCGGATAGGTACGGTAATTATTGCCGGGCAACAGCAACCCGAAAACTTGGAATTAGCGTGGCACGCGTTGGAAGATTTGCTGGGGAAGCAGACTCGATCCGCATGGGGTGCCTCTAAAAATTCAATTTTCGAAGCTAGGCAAGGCGCGAACAAAAAATTAGGACGCAGCATATGTCTGATATGTAAGGAGTAATTTTTTGTGAGTAACGCAGCATCGCGAAGTAAATTTAACTTTTAGAGATGCCCTATAATTTATTCCAGTAATTGTTCTTTAGATACAGTGAGATGGTATCGTTCTTCAGCCACTTTGATGATGGTCTCCGCGAAATGCGGGTGGTCGCGCAAAATACGACTGAAATCGCTTTTTTCCAACACAAACAGATCGCTCAGCACGGTCGCTTTGACCGTGGCGGTGCGCGGTCTGGAAATTAACAAGCCAATCTCCCCAAAAAAATCGCCATCTCTAAGGGTTCTTAATACCTTGCCTTGCCCGTCGATGACCTCAACTTCTCCATGGCAAATAAGATACATCTCATTCGCAAGATCGTCCTTTTGTATGATGACTTCCCCAGCAGCGGCAGTCGTCGAATGCAAGGCCATAATGGCCGAATTCAGCAGTAGCGTATCTGCGCCATTAAAGAGCAAAGAGCGCGCCAGCACCTCGGGTGAGATTACCTCAAACCAGTTACGCCCGTCGCGTTTAATGAGTGCGTTAGCAACTTGCGGGCCCCATGTGCCGCGCGCGTAATTGGGAAAATCTGTCGCCGGTGTATTCTTCCAGTAATCCAGAATGGGCTGGGCAATTTTCCATGCAGCTTCGACTAAATCGCCCCGAGAAAACAGGGTTGCGTCACCGTTGGTGCATGCGTAGATCATGGTTTCATAGCCGGTATAGCGCGAAACTTTGAAAGCGTCGCCATAACTGAAGTGCATGTCGACCTTCTGCAGTCCCAGTAAGGGGCCGGGAACTTTGGCCTGAAATAACAATTCAATTCCCTGAAAAGGTTGAATGTGAAACACCAGGCGGTTTGCTTCGAGTTTATCGACGGGCGTGTCGACAAACGCAGCGAAAGGTGCTTTTTTAAATTCAACAACAATCTCTGTGCCGCGTTTCCACAAGGCCTTACCGGAGCGCAAATAAATGGGCACCCCCTCCCAGCGCCAGTTGTCGACGTACAATTTGCCTGCCGCAAAAGTTTCAGTATTTGACAGGGGATCAACTTCCGGAGTCTCCCGGTAGCTTGGCTTGATGCTGCCATTTTTGTCATTTGAAGATCCGTATTGTCCCCGTACAAAATGCTCGGGGACTTCCTCCTCTTTATAGATGCGCACGGAATTGAGAAGTTTGGCTTTTTCGTTACGGATGGCATCGGCTTTAAAAGAGGCGGGAGGTTCCATGCACAGGTAAGCCAGCATTTGGAACATATGATTTTGCATCATGTCGCGCATCACGCCGGAGTTGTCGTAGTAACCGCCGCGCAAACCGATATCGACTTCTTCGCAGACGTTAAACTGGATGTTATCAATAAAGTTTTTGTTCCATAACGGTTCAAACATGCCGTTTGAAAAACGAAATGCGAGCAGATTCTGCACCGTTTCTTTGCCAAGATAATGATCAATACGATAAATTTGGCTCTCGTCCCAATCGGCAAGCACGGCCTCGTTAAGTTGTCGTGCCGAGTCTAAATCCGTTCCAAAAGGTTTTTCGAGAATAATGCGTTTCCAACCGGGGCCATTTTTGAATCCGGCCAGGTGAATATTTTTGCACAGCGTTCCGAAAAGGCTCGGCGAAGTCGCAAAGTAAAACAGGATATTCCCACCTGTTTGATATTGGGTGTCGAGCAGGGCGACCTGCTCTTTGAGCTTAATGAAGTCGGCCAGCTCATCAGACTGGCTGGGGAGATAGTGAAAGCGGCTGGAGAGCTTGTCCCAAGTGGCTTCGTCAAATTCTTTGCGGGTATGAAATTTGCGGATGCCCTGATCATCGCTGCTCATTTGCGCGCGGAAGTCTTGGGTACTCATTGGCCGCCTGGCGGTACCTAGCACCGCAAAGTTTTCGGATAACAAGCCGTCACAGGCAAGGTTATATAAAGCCGGTACCAGTAAGCGTTTGGTCAGATCCCCGGATGCGCCAAAGATGAGCATGATGCAGGGGCTGGTTAAAGGATTGGCAAGGTGCGAACCGCTTTTAGAGGGTTTAAATATTTCCGCAGAATCAGTCATGCAATTAGCATCTCCAAAAGATTGTTAATCGGCGTTAGTGCAATTGTAACTAATTTAGTTAGCCCAAAATCGTTAATAGGAAATTCAGATTGGCGAGCTGTGGCATTAGGAAGCGAAAAAGAACGTTTCTGGAATGCGGATTTTTTAAAAGTGGGGGAGGGTAATGCGGGATATTATTATTGTCTTGCAGTCGCCCCATATAGCATCGCTGTTGTGACAATCAAATAGTCTCAGACTGGCTTCGCCAGTCTGAGACTTTACGTTTGCAAGTGCAGAGCATTTGTGGCGGTTGAATTTGCGCACCTTGTCCGATATAGTTCAGGTATGGCTTCTAAATCACTCTTCGAACATAATCCCCACTTACGCAACGCTGCGGACTATCAACGCGCCTTGCGTGTTAACGTGCTTTCTTCGACGGCAATTGAAGGGGTAAGAAAAGCGGCTGAACGAGCCCTTCCCCCCCGTGAGCAAAAAACAACCTGTTCAACCTCGCTAACGGCAGACCTTTAGCACACTCCTGAAAATCTCGATCATCGGCGCATAGTCACGGCTCATACTTGCACGTACAGCGGCAAAATATTCGTCACGCCTTTTTCCTTTGATCCCGGAAAAATTAAACAACGGCAAACCTGCTTGTAACGCCATTATTCCTTCCGCTGAAGTTATTGAATTTGCACCAAACCTTGCCCGCCGATCAACTTGACTATATACGGCAAAGCCGTACAATTGACTATGCTAACTATTGCGGAAACTGAAATATTTAGTCGGTACGTTACCGACTACTGGACGGAAGAAGAGCGCGGTGAGTTCGCCGCATGGCTCGCAGAGCATCACGATGCTGGTGATGTGGTTCGTGGCTCAGGCGGATGCCGCAAAGTTCGCTGGGCGCGCAAAGGAACTGGAAAGAGTGGCGGCGTTCGTGTCATCTACTACAATATGCTTGATGATGGCACGATCTGGCTGCTGTTGATCTTCGCAAAGAACGAGCACGAAAATATCCCTGCCCACATATTGAAAGCCGTGAAGGAGGAACTGACATGCCCTTGACAGAAAAAGAATTACAAAAGCGCGATTCCAAGCGCGATCTCGGAGGCGAGCTGCTGGAGTCGGTACGCCAAATGAAAGCAGGACGTGCCGGAAAAGTTCACAAGGTCGCTATCCCTCCGGTTGTCTCTGCACGTATGAAATCCGGCTTACCCCAGTCTTCTTTTGCCAAACTGCTTGGCGTTTCTGTTCGTACCCTGCAAGATTGGGAGCAAGGACGCCGCGAACCAAGTGGTGCGGCAAAAACGCTTATTGCTATCGCTGAGCGTAGACCTGAAGTTCTGCGCGAAGCTGCCGCCTGACTCTTGCAATGTTCTTGCTTGGTGCGATTTCAGAACAGTCTGGCAGCTAGCCCATAATTAGGCGATATATACGGCAGCAAGGACATCACGGTACTGCTCGAATTGCGCGATACATATTTGGACCCTCGCGGACTTGAACCGCGGACCAAAGGATTATGGGATAAGTGGGAAAAAGTTAAATTTATCATTAATCAATGCCTTGCATCATTCGCAATGAATTCAAGGCATCTACAGAAAGCCTCAGAATATAGGGGCCATGGATTTTCGAGATAGTTGAAGATTATCGGGGCGGCACATTCCGCGCTGTTTATACCGTGCGATTTGCTGATGTGGTGTATGTCCTTTATGCGTTTCAGAAGAAATCGAAGACAGGTATCAAAACACAGCAAGACGATGTAAACCTGATTGCAGAGCGCCTTAAACGCGCGCAAGCCGACTATGAGAGGAGCAGCAAATTATGAGTACAATTACTCACGGTAGCACCAATGTTTTTACTGATCTTGGTTATGCGGATTCCGCCGAACGCCAAACCAAGACGCGCTTGGCTCTGGCTGTAAATGAACTACTGAAAAATTCAAAACTGAAACAGCGTGAAATCGCAACGTTGCTTGCCATCGCGCAACCCAAAGTCTCATCCTTGAAAAACTACCGGCTAGATCAATTCTCCGTCGAACGTCTGATGGAGTTCTTGACTGCGCTCAACCAAGACGTGGAAATTATTATCCGACCGCGAGCGATTTCGAACGGCGCTGGACATATTTTAGTCTTGGCGGTGCAGTAATTTTCAAGTTAAGTTAACTCAATTTTGGCAAACGAATAAATCTTGTTGGTTGGCGCAACAAGGCACGCCGTTAAATGTGTTGCAAGAGCTGGGTGGTTGGGAGGGTGAAACGATGGTCAGAAGGTATGCTCATCTGGCTCCTGCGCAACTGATGGAGCACTCCGAGAAGTCGGCCACCATGCTTAATGGCACAAATATGGCACAAGTTGTTTAGGCTATTGGCATTAAAACCAACGTAACCCTTTGAGAATTTGGTAGGGCGAGCGAGATTCGAACTCGCGACCAACGGATTAAAAGAGGGAATATTTGGCTATATATATTAATTTAATCAATGGGTTGCGACGCTTGTTTGGAGGGTGTCCTGAATTTTGTGTAAACGGAATTTCGTTACTGCTGAGGCATCCTGTCCTCGAACTGAATAGTAAACCGATTTAGCGCAGCTTTCCAATCACGGATTGGCATCGTCCATTTTTTGCTAA
>JBAZVN010000025.1:0-20150 GCA_041660815.1 Gallionellaceae bacterium
AGCCAGCCAATAGTTGGTCAATTAAATCCGGCGAGGGGGTTCTTTGTGTTGCGGTCATGTTCACTCCTTTCAAAGTTATGGCAGTTTCCCGCCAATTGACCGTTTACACAAAATTTCTTACACCCTCCAAAGCCCAGAATGCAGGTCGCCCGACCTCATCTAGTTACGATCTGACTACGTAAAGTTAGCCGGAAATAAACTCATCCGCAGAATTTTTTATCATCCTAGAACGCACCTCCTTAATGTAAGATATGTTCATAAGCTCTGATCGATTTGACTGAACCACATGCCCAACTGTTGGAAACTTTGGCCTTATCCTATTCTTTAGTTTATCTGAGATCGATAAGGCATCAATCCTCTCATCCAAAAGACCAGCTATCACAGTAGTAGTTTCTACTTTTGCTCCACAGCCACTACAGAATTTTGCATTAGGCACTAAGTGAGTGGAGCAGGTCTGGCAAACATCTCCAGAAGTTCCAATTTCTTGTACATAGGTCAGAATTGCTGGGTCAGTTTCAGAAAACTCCCTATAATCAGTTAGGCTAATTGCATCAAGGTTCGCTTTTAGTTTTGTAGATGAAAATGCTCGCTCACTCAGCAACAGTGCGATATTGACAATATATCGTTGCCCAGTACGTTGATTTGCAATTTTTACCGTCCCTTTGCTAATAAGTATTCCGGAATAACTGAGAATATCAAGCGCCAATCGAAGATTAGGCGACGCATCTCGAATAGGAATAGTAAATGCTGCAGCTTGATAATTGCTCTTCGTCTCAGTTCTATTTTTTTTACGGATCTCTGCAATTATGTAGTGCCTTAGTAACTCTAATCCAACTCTTACGTGAATCGCATACTTAGGTAGACGTTTCGCAAGATTTTGGTGGTATGGCAGCAACTCCCTATCGACATAATCCTGTGCCGCAAGGCTAATTGATCTTTCTGATATTCCATTCGTCAAAACAATATTGAGGATATGTAAAAAAGCCCTAGGATTCCCACTTGAGATATCAATACAACTGTCTAAAAGCTCTCCGTGCTGAAAAATATCCTTACGCCTCTTCGATTGCTTGGGAAGGCGTTTATCAACAATCGCCCTAAATTGTTCTCTGTATAGTTTTTTTCCATGCCCTGCGGGCTCATATCGATCCATAGGCAAAATAATCGCATCTTGCCCAGCTTCAAAATTTCTTCCATAAGAAGTTACCGTCGGATATACGGCAGCTTTGCATGCAATGTGCCCGCCATGAAGGAACTTAAAAATTTCAAAAAATATTTCTTGTTGGCTAGGAATGAATGTGTGAGCTGCTTCGTCAAACAGAAAAACAAGCCTTTCTAAATTGAAATTTGAAATCACTTCCTTAATTAGATTACCCAAAAAAGATGGATCAAAAAGCTGATTTAAAAAATCTTCGCCAAGCTCTTTCTCAACCGAAGCTCGATCCTTAGCAAAAGCCAATTTTTGTATTAAGTGTAGCTTTTCATTTAATAGGGTACCCGTTTTCTCAACACTCGCGAGCCCGAAAACTCGCTCATAAGGATCTTGCTTGCCATTGTTGCTTAACAATCGCATGACAACCATTTTGTCGTGGATTGCTTGCAATATTTTTGTGTTTACCCAAATTTGGAAGGCGCTTTTTTGCCCAGCTGAGATACCCTCGAGAAGCGTGCTCGTCTTGAAATTGATATAGATACCTAGCACTCTAGTTACTGTAAATTCAGAATCTAGTTCAATTTCGGCGCATCTAAGCAGTGTTGTTTTTCCAACACCTCGCGCGCCTTGGAGTAAATGTGCTCCCGGCCCTTTTAGGCTGGAAAGCATAGCTTGCTCAAATTCTGTTAAAACGCTTAGTTGTTTGACCTCTGACGACTGCAAGTCCTCAGATCTTGCGGCCTCTAAGTACTCAGGAGGCTGAGTGGGTATTTTGGACGCCATGTATTATCCTCAAAATCGTATGTTAATTTTTCATTTCCGGAAATCGAGTCTCAAGAATGCTCAGTAAACAATCTTGTACCGATTTAATTCGTTTAAGCGTTTCACGCAACTCGGAGTCGCTTATGCCAAACACATCATTGCTAGTTATCTCAAAGTTATATATTTTAGGATGTACAACATTGCTAAGTTTTGAATAGAGATCCGGCATATGCTTAACTACATCCACAAACTTTTCTGTGGTCTCCTTTCCCTCCTCAGTTAAAAAGGATATATAACCATCACTAGAAATGTAAGAGTGTAGTTTAGAAAAGCTAATATCTTCGTCATGAGATTTCCATGCCCAATAATCTACGGGGCTATCCCAATAACATACCAAAACAAGACCTAACTCCAGTGACCTCCTTGCAAGCATACACGCGGGAACATCTAACCCGCTAAATGTTAAGTACAAAGCGGCAGTAGAATCTACGAACAGTTCATCACACAGGCCTGCCATCTCATTTTGGTGCTTAGCTTTAGCAAGAAGCTGGAGGACACTCCTCGCATTACCGAGACGTCTTGCTCCCTCCTCGTGAGGGGCAGCTAATTCGTCATATTTGGCTGCGCTCGAAATATTTATTCCAAACTTTACGTGAAGCTTTTCTAATATTGTAGAAAGAGGAACTGTTTTTTTATCTTCCAATTGCAACCTCATTATTTTCTACACAATTAATCAAAACTCAACTTTCCTACAACATTGAGTAACCATATATATAATATATTTAAAATGTTCACGGCAGTTTAACTAGTTTTAATTCTATATCACAGGGTTATGATCGACCGTTATCTTTCAATCTGGGAAATTGCTCACCGCTGGCGTGATGTAAATCCTGACAAATCTGATCCAACAGACCTCCCACTAAATATCCAAGACACAATCAGATATCTTTGCCAAGGCGTCTTGAATGGAAAGCTCGGAATTTCTGAACTAATAGTAATGTCATCCGATGGAAAAATTGATGGCTCATATTTTCGTTCTGAAATCAGGCAGTACCATGTAAACGAGATACCTTCTGAATTAGAAGATGCTCTTTATAGAAAGTACGATAAGAATGTCCTCAACGCTTACTTTGTCGAGGCTGAAAATTTATTCGATTATTGCTTGAGTCAACTTAGCGGAACAAATTCAAGTTTAGATTTTCCTTCTTTTTGGACTGATCGAGTATCTGCGTTCAACTCAATGAACGATGATTGTGATGATTTTGAACCAGTTCAAGCGCTGGCGGAGGTACAACCGCTCCGCCCTTCTCAAATAGATAAACTAGTTTGCCAAGCAGTCGCTAAAACCCTGTGGGAAATCCATCCGAAGATGACTATCGCTGCAATGATTAAGCAGCGTGGAATTTTGATACATGGAAACGGGAAACTCTACACAGGAAAAAACACTCTCCGCGATTGGCTCAGTGAGGTGGCTCCACCTGATGTCAAAAAGCCCGGAAGACCAAAAAGCATAAAACCCAATAACGACGCGGCCTAAAAATACCCGCCATCCTCTAGAAATATCATTTTTCACTTCAACGGGAATTTTCTCGCCTAGTTCTCTGACACAGTATTCGTGCTCCTTCAACAACTCAGGAGCACAACATGAAGCAAAAACTAGAAGGTTTTACTGGGGCCGCCGGAGCCGAGCAGACGCCCGCCCGTACTCGCGCACCGCGCGAGGCGGACGGACGGATGCACGGTGAGGGGGCAATTGCATCCATTCTGTCTACTCAGTCAGGTGAAGTGTCCTCGGGCGGCGAAGCCGCCGCTTTTAGACTTGAAAAGAGGACATATTCCAACACAAACAATCAAGTCAAAAACCGTATCACTTTGCGCAACTATGGAAATGGACTTGCTGAAATTGGCTGGTCTTTTGTTGGTCTGAGTCCAACGCACAAAGCGGCTCGCGGCTCATCTATTCAACGCACCCAGAATGAAGATCGTGCCGCTCGTCGTGCAAAATCTCGTCTCCGCCAACTCGTTTTGGGCGCGAATCTCAATCACTTACTCACGCTTACTTACCGCGACAACGTCACAGATTTCAATCAAGCATCTGATGATTTAAATCGTTTCGTGCGCAAAATGAAATTTCATTTACCTGACTGGCTATATGTGGCCGTCGCCGAGCAGCAGGAGCGTGGCGCATGGCACTGGCATTTGGCAGTTCGTGGTCGCCAGAATGTTGAATTACTTCGTACCGTCTGGCGCGAAATCGTAGGAGAAGGAAATATTGACGTTAGTGCCCCCAAAGGCACACGCAAAGATCAACGGCTGTATCTTGTTCAATATCTCGGAAAGTATTTGGTCAAAGCCTTCGCAACAGGTGACAGGAAGCTCAATAAGCACCGATTCCGCTCCTCGCGCAACATTCAGGTGCCAATGGAGTGCTTTAGTATTTCTCCTCGCTTAGATCGCAAGATTGAAGATATTGCTCTCGATAAATTAAGGGATGCATCCGGTGGCTCGGTAGGCTTCGTGTGGGATGGGAAAGGGTTGCTCGCTGGTTGGGCGTGCTCTTGGTAAATGTGAATAAAAGCTCACTCCATTTTTGTAAAACTTAAGCATATTAAGCTTGTTTATTAAGGAATAATATTATGCAAACCGAACTCACCCAAAAACCAACCACTAACGGACATATGACTGACTTTCTTCTGCCAAGGAAAACTGTTGAAAAGCTGTCCGGTTTAAGTAGGGCAACAATTTATCGTTTAATGAAAATTGGAAAATTCCCAAACTCTGTATCTATCGGAACGGGAGCAGTGCGCTGGCGACAATCTGATGTTATGGATTGGCAAATGTCACTACCCTCAACAAAAAAATGATCCTCATCAGTACCGTTAATCTTGAGCTTTTTTAGCATAATAAATTGACTTCAACACTTCGTCGGTGTGGTGAGTAAATATTTTGCAATCAGCGAATGATTGACGGTATAAATGGCGGTATATTTTTTATGTCGTTTTGGTAAACCTTCTAACCTCAAGGCCTGTATGGCGCTCTTCGATTGGCAGTTTCGCACCATCGCATAAAATCCAAAATATTTTTATTCAGTCTCTTTAGAAAATTGAATATTTAGACTTTCACTTGATATAATGCGCGCTTTGCAGAGGATAATCTTCATGCGCATTATTCAAACCGCCCTCACTTTCGATGATGTTTTGCTGGTTCCGGCACATTCCAATGTTTTACCGCGTGACGTTAGTTTACGCACCCAATTGACCCGCAATATTTCCCTGAATATTCCCCTGTTATCCGCAGCGATGGATACTGTGACGGAGTCGCGTCTGGCGATTGCGCTGGCACAGGAAGGCGGCATTGGTATCGTGCATAAAAACATGTCTGCGCAGGCTCAGGCAGATAAAGTTGCCAAGGTGAAGCGTTTTGAAAGTGGCGTGGTAAAAGATCCGGTCACGGTTACGCCTGACATGACTGTGCGTGAAGTGCTTAATTTAACACGTAAATTTAAAATTTCCGGTTTGCCTGTGGTTCAGGGAAATCAGGTTGTGGGCATTGTGACCAATCGTGATCTGCGTTTCGAGACGCGCCTCGATCAACCGGTTCGCGCCATTATGACGCCGCGTGAGCGTCTGATTACCGTCAAAGAAAATGCGCAGTTGGAAGAGGCGCGCAGCCTGATGCATGAGCATCGAATTGAGCGTGTATTGGTGGTTAACGATGCCTTTGAATTGCGCGGTTTGATGACGGTTAAAGATATTTTGAAATCTACCGAGCATCCCAATGCGTGTAAAGATGAACAGGGACGTTTGCGCGTTGGCGCCGCTGTCGGTGTGGGTGATGGGACAGAGGAGCGCGTTACTTTGTTGGCTGAAGCGGGTGTGGATGTGATTGTGGTGGATACCGCTCACGGGCATTCGCAGGGGGTGTTGGATCGGGTGCGTTGGGTGAAGGATCAATTCCCCAACATTGAAGTGATCGGCGGCAATATTGCCACAGGAGCTGCAGCTCGGGCCTTGGTTGATCATGGTGCGGACGGTGTGAAAGTGGGTATAGGTCCCGGTTCGATTTGCACAACACGTATTGTTGCCGGGGTTGGCGTACCTCAAATCACGGCCATTCAAAATGTGGCGCTCGCGCTGCGCGGCACGGGCATTCCCTTGATTGCAGATGGCGGAGTGCGATATTCCGGTGATATTTCCAAAGCGATTGCGGCCGGTGCACATGTCGTGATGTTGGGTGGTTTGTTTGCCGGTACCGAAGAAGCACCCGGCGAAATTGAATTGTTTCAGGGACGTTCCTATAAATCCTATCGCGGCATGGGCAGTTTGGGCGCTATGCAACAAGGTAGCAGCGACCGTTATTTCCAGGACAATGAAGGTAATCAGGATAAATTGGTACCCGAAGGTGTGGAAGGTCGGGTGCCATATAAAGGCACTGTCTTGGCCGTGATTCACCAGTTGATGGGGGGATTGCGCGCGAGCATGGGTTACTTGGGCTGCGAAAGTATTGAGGCGGTGCATGAACGCGCCGAGTTTGTGCAAATTACTTCTGCAGGCATTCGTGAATCGCATGTACACGACGTACAGATCACCAAAGAAGCACCTAATTATCATATTGACTAACTGCGTGAAGGGCAGAGGGGGAAGAGGGAAGGGTAAAACCGGAGTCTTTTCACCCTTGAGCACTGCAGGTGCGATCCCTTCTCTCGTCTTCCTTCTCAGGTCTTAAAAATCATGCACAAAAAAATTCTCATTCTCGATTTTGGTTCGCAATACTCTCAACTCATTGCGCGACGCGTGCGCGAAGCCAATGTGTATTGTGAATTGCATCCTTGGGATATGACCGAAGCGGATATTCGCGCCTTTGCCCCTTCCGGCATCATTCTTTCCGGTGGCCCCAATTCAGTCTATGAAGATGAAACGCCGAAAGCACCGCAAGTGGCGTTTGATTTTGGTGCGCCCGTGTTGGGAATCTGTTACGGGATGCAGACCATGGCGGCGCAGCTTGGCGGGCAAGTGGAAAGCGGTAAAGTGCGCGAGTTTGGTTACGCGGAGATTCGCGCGCAAGGGCATTCCAAGTTATTTGAAGGCATACAAGATAAAAGTAATGCCCAGGGGCACGGCTTGCTGGATGTGTGGATGAGTCACGGCGATAAAGTGACCCAACTGCCGCAAGGATTTTCGGTGATTGCCTCGAATGAGGCAACGCCTATTGCCGCGATGGCAGATGAAGCGCGGCGTTTTTATGCCGTGCAGTTTCACCCCGAAGTGACGCACACCCATCAGGGAAAAGCATTGTTGGGACGCTTTGTGCATGACATTTGCGGTTGCGGGCAGGATTGGAATATGCCGGATTACATTACCGAGGCGGTGGAAAAAATCCGTGCGCAGGTGGGGAGCGAAGAGGTTATTTTAGGACTCTCCGGCGGAGTGGATTCGTCGGTTGCTGCCGCGTTGCTGCATCGTGCGATTGGCGATCAACTGACCTGTGTTTTCGTTGATAACGGGCTGTTGCGTTTGAACGAAGCCGAGCAAGTGATGGAAACTTTTGCGCTGAATCTGGGGGTAAAAGTAATTCACGTGGATGCCAGTGCGGAATTTTTAAAGTTTTTGAAGGGGGTGACTGACCCAGAGCAAAAACGCAAAATTATCGGACGTGAGTTTGTAGAAGTTTTTCAGCGTGAATCGGCCAAATTGAAGGATGCAAAATGGCTGGCGCAAGGCACGATTTATCCGGATGTAATTGAATCTGCCGGAGCTAAAAACAAAAAAGCCCACACTATCAAGTCACACCATAACGTCGGTGGCTTACCCGAATCCTTGCATCTAAAGTTATTGGAACCGCTGCGCGAACTCTTTAAAGATGAAGTGCGTGAATTGGGCGTGGCTTTGGGGTTGCCGGCCGATATGGTGTATCGCCATCCGTTCCCCGGTCCGGGTTTGGGGGTGAGAATTTTGGGCGAAGTGAAAAAAGAATATGCGGATTTATTGCGTCGTGCGGATGCTATTTTTATTGAAGAGCTGCGCAATACAAAAGATGCCAGCGGAAAATCCTGGTATGACCTCACCTCGCAAGCGTTTGCAGTTTTCCTGCCGGTCAAGAGTGTCGGCGTGATGGGTGATGGACGCACTTATGAATGGGTCGTCGCGTTGCGTGCCGTGCAAACGCAAGATTTTATGACCGCGCACTGGGCTGAATTGCCTTATTCGTTGCTAGGCAAAGTATCGAACCGCATCATTAATGAAGTCAGAGGAATTAATCGCGTGGTGTTTGATATTTCAGGAAAACCACCCGCCACAATCGAGTGGGAGTAATTTAATACATTGATTGTTAAGGGTATTTAATTTCTCTTGAGGTTAAGGATTTATCGCACATTTGTCGCTAACTAACAAAAAAGCTCTGACTTGTCAGAGCTTTTTTGTTTTCTTCAGCTGGGTGCGCGTGAATAAGTAAGCAATCCAGATATTTGTTTCCAAGTCCTTCTAATTTTTGCTATAATCCGCGCCGTTTTGTGGATGGGCTTCGAGCCCGTTTTTTTTTGTGGGTGCAAATATGGATGTCTCAAAGCTTGTTGAAACGACGCTAACCGGTATGGGTTATGAGTTAGTAGATCTGGAGGTTTCCGGTCGCGGGCTGATGCGGGTGTTTATTGATAAGCCGGAAGGTATTGCGTTCCAGGATTGCGAGCGCGTCAGTAATCAGTTGACCCGTTTGTTTACCGTGGAAAATGTGGATTTTGGCCGGCTTGAGGTTTCATCGCCCGGCTTGGATCGACATCTAAAAAAAGCCGCAGATTTTGTGCGCTTTAACGGTCAAAAAGCGCAAATTAAATTGCGCGTGCCGGTGAATAACCGGAAAAATTTTGTAGGTATCTTGGGTGAGCTTCAAGGTGAAGTATTGCAGTTGGATGTGGATGGAAGCTTGGTTGCACTTGAGCTAACCAATATAGATAAGGCACGTTTAGTGCCGGTATTTTAATTTTGAATAACCCGGGGCTGATTGTTGGCCTGTTCGGTGGGAGACAGTAAATGAGTCGTGAAGTCTTGTTGTTGGTGGATGTTCTAGCGCGTGAAAAAAACGTGGACAAGGAAATTGTATTTGGTGCGTTGGAGTCCGCTTTGGCTTCGGCAACCAAAAAACGCTATGCGGATGAAGAAACTGATATTCGTGTCAGCATAAATCGTCAAACTGGCGTCTATGAATCTTTCCGTCGCTGGCAAGTCACCGATGATGAAACTTTTGAAACGCCTGAGCTGCATATCAAATTGGAAGAAGCGCAAAAACGCCAGCCCAACATTCAACTCGATGAATTCATTGAAGAGTCTTTGGAGTCTATCGACTTCGGTCGAATTGGCGCACAAGCGGCCAAACAGGTTATTTTCCAAAAAATTCGCGATGCGGAACGCGAGCAAATTTTGGCTGACTTCATGGAGCGCAGTGAACATTTGGTTTCCGGCACCATTAAGCGTATCGAGCGTGGTAGTGCCATCGTTGAATTCGGCAAGATCGAAGCGCTGTTGCCGCGCGATCAAATGATCCCCAAAGAAAATTTGCGTGTGGGCGACCGTGTGCGCGCCTATCTGTTGCGTGTTGACCGCACAGTACGCGGCCCGCAAATAATTCTGTCGCGTATTACGCCTGAATTCTTGATCAAGCTGTTTGAGCTTGAAGTGCCTGAGATTGAAGAAGGTTTGCTGCAAATTGTCAGTGCTTCACGTGATCCGGGCTCGCGCGCCAAAATTGCTGTGCGCACCAGTGATCAGCGTATTGATCCAATTGGCACCTGTGTCGGTATGCGCGGTTCGCGCGTTCAGGCGGTGACCAACGAATTGGCCGGTGAACGTGTCGATATTATTTTGTGGTCGGAAGATCCAGCCACCAGTGTAATTAACGCGCTGGCGCCTGCCGAAGTGACCAGTGTGGTGGTGGATGAAGAGCGTCATTGCATGGATGTGGTGGTGGAAGAAGAAAATCTGGCGCAAGCCATCGGTCGCGGCGGTCAAAACGTGCGTTTGGCCAGTGAGTTGACCGGATGGGAAATCAATTTGATGACGGTGGCACAATCTACCGAGAAAAATGAGCAAGAATTTTCCAAGATTCGTGATTTATTTGTCCTGAAGCTGGATGTGGATGAAGAGGTTGCTGATATTCTGGTTCAGGAAGGATTTAATACGCTGGAAGAAGTGGCTTATGTTCCTCTGGAAGAAATGCTTTCGATTGAATCTTTTGACGAAACGACAGTGAACGAGTTACGCAGCCGTGCGCGCAATGCTCTGTTAACTGCCGCCATTGCGAATGAGGAAGTGGTTGAGCATAACATCGAAGATTTGCTCAAAATTGACGGTATGGATGAAGTGATTGCACGTGCTTTGGCTGCTAAAGGCGTGGGTACGCAAGAACAACTAGCTGATCTGGATGGCGAAGAGTTGGTGGAAATGACTGGAATTGATTTGGATCAAGCAAATCAGCTGATTATGACCGCGCGCGCGCCTTGGTTTGCCTGATACTAATATTATTTAGTTAAGTTGTTGAGTAAAAGCGTGTTTGTTGACGAGTTTGTCTAGTTTTGGTGTTAAGGGATTGTAATGGGAAAAATGAATGTAGCGCAATTTGCCGGAGAGCTGGGTCTGCCGGTGGAACTGCTGCTGGAACAACTGCATGCGGCCGGTGTCGCTAAAGAGCAGGAGACAGACCCCGTATCGGAACAGGATAAATCTCAGTTACTCGAACATCTGCGTAGCGCACATGGAACCAGTAAAAACAAAATTACGCTGGTGCGACGTGAAACTACCGCCATTAAAAAATCTGATAGCTCTGGCAAGTCCAGAACGATTCAAGTTGAAGTGCGCAAAAAACGCACTATTGCTCCCGGTGCTGCCGAATTGGTCAACGAGGTCGCAGCCCCCATTCCTGCTCCTGCGCCCGCTCCTGTTGTAGTTGCCACTGCCAGGATTGTCGATGAGCAAGAATTAAAAGCTCGAGATGCTGAAGCACGCAGTCAAGCCGAATTGGCCGCACGTCAAGCCGCAGATGTTCAAGCTAAACAGGAACGCTTAAAACGTAAAGCAGCTCCGGTGAATGAGCCAGCTCCGGTCGTTACGCCAGAGCCGGTTGTTGAGCCGGTGGTAGCGGTTGTCGAAGAAAAACCGGCGGTGGTTGCCGATGTCCCGGCGACGGCGGCGGCAGTTCCAGCTGCGGATGGAACCTTGCATAAGCCTACGCTCAAGCCGGGCGACAAAGTGGTTAAGCCCAAAAAAGCTGAAAAAGTGGCAGATAAAGACAGTCCCTGGGATCAAGCGGGCCATAAAAAACGTCCGCCTTCACGCAGTGTAGATGTTAGAGCGGGTGTGGGAGTACGTGCCGGAGGACCGGTACGCTCGGGACGTCATGATAAACATGCAAAACAAGAAGTTGCACCGGTTGGACAGCATGCATTTTCCTTGCCCACGGAACGAATTGTGCAGGAGGTAATGGTTCCTGAGACAATTAGTGTGGCCGAATTGGCACAAAAAATGTCAGTCAAAGCGGTAGAAATTATTAAAGCTTTGATGAAGTTGGGCAGCATGGTCACCATCAACCAAGTGCTGGATCAAGAAACTGCCATGATCGTGGTGGAAGAATTTGGCCATATCGCCAAACAAGCCAAGGCTGATGATCCTGATGCGTATTTGACAGACGCACCTGATCACAAAGATGTGGTTGCCGAGCCGAGAGCCCCGGTTGTTACGGTGATGGGACACGTTGACCACGGTAAAACGTCGCTGCTGGATTATATTCGTCGCACACGCGTGGCCTCCGGCGAAGCGGGCGGCATTACCCAGCATATCGGTGCATATCACGTTGATACGCCGCGCGGCATGATTACTTTCCTCGATACACCGGGACACGAAGCGTTTACCGCAATGCGTGCCCGTGGTGCAAAAGTGACTGACATTGTTATTCTGGTTGTGGCCGCGGATGACGGCGTGATGCCGCAAACCAAGGAAGCAATTCACCACGCCAAAGCGGCTGAAGTGCCGATTGTGGTGGCGATCACCAAGATTGATAAACCGGATGCAAACTCGGAACGCGTGCGCCAAGAATTGGTTGCCGAAGGCGTGGTACCCGACGATTGGGGTGGTGATGCGATGTTTGTTGAAGTTTCAGCCAAGAGCGGGCAGGGCATTGATGCCTTGCTGGAAGGTATTTTGCTGCAAGCCGAAGTGCTGGAACTGAAAGCGCCCAAGGATGCTGCCGCCAAAGGTATCGTTATTGAAGCGCGTTTGGATAAAGGTAAAGGTGCCGTGGCAACTATGCTGGTGCAATCCGGCACCTTGAAGCGCGGTGATGCGATTTTGGTGGGTGCGGTTTCCGGTCGTGTGCGTGCCATGCTGGATGAAAATGGCAAATCAATTCATCAAGCGGGTCCATCAATTCCTGTTGAAATTCAAGGGCTTTCAGAAGTTCCAGTAGCCGGTGCAGACTTTATTGTGTTGGCCGATGAAAAGAAAGCGCGCGAAATTGCGTTGTTCCGTCAAGGTAAGTTCCGCGATGTAAAACTGGCCAAACAACAAGCCGCTAAACTGGAAAACATGTTTGAGCAAATGGGGGACGGTGAAGTACGTACCTTATCACTCATTGTCAAAGCGGACGTGCAGGGTTCCTGTGAAGCCATAGCAAGTTCATTGCAGAAGCTTTCAACGCCTGAAGTTAAAGTTAATTTGATCCATAGTGCGGTTGGTGGGATTACCGAATCGGATATTAACTTGGCCTTGGCTTCCAAAGCGATTGTCATCGGCTTTAACTCGCGTGCCGATGCGGCAGCGCGCCGCTTGGCTGAATCTTCCGGTGTGGATGTACGTTATTACAACATCATTTACGCGATGGTCGATGAAATTAAAGCTGCCTTGTCCGGCATGCTGGCGCCGGACAAAAAAGAAAGCATCATTGGTATGGTGGAGATTCGTCAAGTATTTACCATTTCCAAAGTCGGCACCATCGCCGGTTGTTATGTCACCGAAGGTATTGTTAAGCGCGGTTCCCAAGTACGCGTGTTGCGCAATAACGTGGTGATTCATACCGGTGAACTGGATTCGCTGAAGCGCTTTAAAGATGACGTCAAAGAAGTTAAATCCAACTTTGAATGCGGTTTATCACTGCGCGGATTTAATGACTTGGAAGTGGGCGATCAACTTGAAGTGTTTGAAATCGTTGAGGTTGCACGCGCACTATAATGGCAAAAGACTACGCCAGAACCGATCGTATCGCCCAGCAGATTCAGCGCGAATTGGCGAGTCTGGTACGTCTGGAGGTAAAAGATCCGCGCGTGCAAAAGGTGACGATCACTGGAGTGGAAGTTACCAATGACTATTCCCATGCGAAGGTTTTTTACACCACTCTGGACGGCACCAGCAAACAATTGCAGGAAGGTCTGGAGCGTGCTTCCGGCTTTCTGCGCAGCCAATTAGCTCATGCTATGAAGCTGCGCATTATTCCGCAATTGCATTTTGTGTATGACGAATCGATTGAGCGCGGTGCCCATTTGTCCCAACTGATAGATCAAGCTGTCGCAAGCGATACAAATCGTCCGGAATAAAAGCTTTTAGCCACAGATGAACACACCGGAGAGGTTCTTGTGCCCTTGGGTACGGATAATTAATACGTTGTTTCTGGATTTTTTTTCAACCTCATTCTCATTCAATACGCGGAGTTATCTGTGATCATCCGTGCTCATCTGCGGCGCTTTCGTTTGTAATGAATAAAAACACTCAACTCCGTACCTGGCGCCCGCTGGATGGTGTTTTGCTGTTCGACAAGCCGCTCGAACTCAGTTCCAACACCGCACTACAAAAAGTCCGTCGCCTATTTCAAGCTGAAAAAGCCGGACATACCGGTACCCTGGATCCGCTTGCCAGCGGTTTACTGCCGATTTGTTTTGGTGAAGCCACCAAGTTTTCCATGGGCTTGCTGGATGCCGATAAAACTTATCGTGCAACGATACGCCTTGGGCAAACTACCACGACAGGTGACGCAGAAGGCGAGATACTCGATACCCGTCCGGTTAATGTGACTGAAGCACAAGTTCTGGAAGTGCTACAGCGATTTCTCGGCGCGATTCAACAACTCCCCCCCATGTATAGCGCTCTTAAGCATCAGGGCAAGCCGCTCTACGAGTATATTCGCAATGGTGAAACCATTGAGCGTCCGACTCGCGAGGTATTTATTCGCGACTTGGAGATGGAGCGATTTGGCGTTAACGAAATCGACATTGTGGTGCGCTGCAGCAAAGGTACTTATGTACGCACTTTGGGTGAAGATATCGGTTTGGCCTTGGGTTGCGGCGGTCATTTAGTTGCTTTGCGTCGCACCAGTATTGCCCACTTCAATATCGAGAATGCGCTTACTTTGGCGCAACTGGAAGCGATGGATGATCTGCAAAAAGATACCTGTCTGATGCCGGTGGATTGCATGCTGCAGGAATTTCCCAGCTTAGAATTGGATGCTGTTGAAGTGCAACGTATGGCGCAAGGCCAGCGTTTGGGCAAGGTATTGGATGCTGGCGATGGAAAAATTCGTTTATATTCAAATGGTTGCTTTATTGGGGTGGGCGAGTTGAGCGGAACCCGTTTGGCGCCCAGCCGCCTGTTGTCCAGCATCGCAAAAAATGCAGCTGCGCTTAAGGCGTTAAGCGCAGCAAGTCCCGCCTAATTTAATTTTCCTCCTGAAATAAGCAGCTTTTCTCCCTCTTTTCAGCATTTAGTAAAAACAGTCTGCTGATATCTTAGCGTCATGCCAGATTACTGGTTATTTCGTGAATGAGGTAGATCATGTCAGCGCAAAAGAAAATTCGATTAGTGGCCGATGAAAACCGTGGCGAAACAGAAGCCATCCAGGAAACACGCGGTCGTGTGGAAGCAGAAATTGAGGCACAACTGGCCACGCAAGTGAGAGCCAGAGCCGAAGCACATGCCCGGGCAATTGCGCAAAGCAAAGTTCGCCAGGAAAACGAATTAGCGGAACAGATCGAGTTACGAAGTCGCACCGAAGCTCAATTGGTCAGCGAAGTTCAATCGCGCCTGCAGCTCGAACATCAATTATCTGAAACAGCCAGTGCCAAATTGTGGACGGAACAACTTTTGACCGAAGCGGTGCAAGCCAAACTTGTTGCCGAAAGACAAGCCCAAGCCGAATTGGAACAAAGACTTACAGAAGAGCAAAAAGCTCGTGCATTGATTGAGGAACGCGCAAATTTGGATAGAGAAGCGACACTTGCCGCTCAAGAAAAAGCGCACACCGAAGCACGCTTGACCAAAATTTCCCAAGAAAAGTTAAATGCTGAAAATGAAGTACTAGCCTTGGTCAATGCAAAACTTACCGCCGAGGCTTCTGCGCTGGTAGCTAATCAAGCTCGTTCCAAAACAGAAGCACGCGCCCTCGCTGAAATACAAGCCCGGGTAGCTGCCGAATTAGAAGCGGAACGTGCCGAAATGGCCCGGGCAGAAGAAGAGCGTAAGGTTACCGAAACGATAGAAATGCGTGTACGCATTGAGCAGCATGCTCAAGCTGAAGCCAGTGCTCGCGTGGCTGCTGAATTGCAAGCTGCCGAAATTGCCAAAGTGGCGGCACAAAAAGAACAGGAAAGCCGCATTGCTGTGGAGCGCAAACTTCAAGCTGAGCAGGAGATGTTACGTTTGTTGAATGAGCGTGTTGAAGTGGAGCAGACTGCGGCTAAAGAACGTGAGGAGGCGAATGCCTTGCTCAAGCAAGCTGAAATTGAAGCGCGTGATCTTTTGGCTGCGGAAACTCAAGTGAAACAGGCGGCAGAAACCAAATTGCAGGCTGAGCGTGATTTGGTAGATGTGGCCCGGCATCGTGCCGAAGCCGAAATGCGCGCCGCACGTGGTATCGAGTTACAGTTGCAGGCGGAGGCGGAAGCCATTGAGGCAGCTAATAAGAAAAATGAAGTTGCTAAATTTGCCAGGGAAATGGCTGAAGAGCGAGCTCAAGCTGATGCACAATTGCTTCTGGTTGAGCAAACTTTGGCGCAACAAGAAGTGTTAGCCCAACAAGCATCACAAGGAAAATTGGATGCGCTAAATGCACAAATTAGTTTGGCAAACGAGAGAGTAACTATACTGCTGGCAGCATGTGAAACTGAACAAGCCAAATTAAGTGCTGAAACAGCGCTGGTGCAAGCGGAGCGTGAAGCTGTTGAGCTGGAATTCAAGCTAACCGAAGAAATGCGTCAACGTGCTGAAGCGGATCAGAGCGCCAACGTTGTTTTGCAACAACGTATTGCGCTTGAGATTGAAGCAAAACGTGTTTCCGACGAGCAGCGTGAAATCGAAGCAAAAGCAGTGGCACAGATTACTGCACGCATGGAAACCGAGTTACATACGATCGAAGCGGATAATGAACGCATCATTTTGGAAGTAAGAGCCCAAGAAGCTGCGGAAGCCGAATTGGCTGCCAATCAACAAGCCGTGGCCTTGGCCAAACAACACGAGGAATTTAGTGTGCGCGCTTTAAATATGGCCAAATTGCGTTTGGAATCAGAAAGATCAGCTGCCAAAGCAGAAGAAGAGTTGCTGCAGGCGGAGTCACGTGCGGCAATCTTGGCACGCCAGCGTCTTTCAGCGGCTAAACAAGCAGAACAATTGGCTGAAGAACGTAGCAGGGATGAGGCCAAATTACTTGAGTTGGAACAACAAAAAGTGATTGATGAAAATCGTATTTGGGAGGCAGCTAAAGTTCGTCTTGATGCAGAAGTACGCGCGGTAGCGATCGCTAAAGAAAGATTGAGTGCGGAAGCGCAAGCCACTGCTTCTGCAAAATTAAAAGAAGAAACTGACTTGCGTGCGCTGGCAATCGCCAAAGAACGTTGTGAATTTGATTCGATTGCCAATCAAGCTGCCGAAGATGCGATTCAAGCTGAAGCACAACATACTGAGCTAACCCGTCAACGTACAACTGCGCTAGTTCAGGCAAAAGAAGTGGCTGAGCAACGCGTTCGTGAAGAAATGACACAGCTTGAAATTCAGGAAAAATTGCTGACCGAAGAAATTCGCGCTCAAGAAGCCGCAAAAAATCGTACTGAATTGGAAGCAAAAGCGTTGGCAGAAATGCAGGCTCGTATCCAGGCGGATCAGCTGGCTGCCGCCGCTGCACAACAGCGTTTGAGCGCCGAAATATTTGCCAAAGAAGCTGCCAATGAAAAGCTTATTGTTCATAAACAAGTAATTAGCTCGATTAGCGCACGTGAGGAAATGGATCGTCAAATGACTCAGGCAGAGCGTGAGCAATTTAATCGCATCAAATCCGAAGTTGAAGCCGGTACTCTGCTTAAAAAGTTGCGCAAAACCAGTTTTATCAGCAAGGTATCCCAAGTCGCTTTGGCTGCCTCATTGGTGATGAGTTTGAGTTTCCTGATGGTGAGTGGCAGTTCGGTGGCTACCGCAGGTAGTGCTAATCAAAGCGTTGTAGCTTCGGTTCAAAGTAGTGAGCCAGTAATTGTGGCAAGCTTTAAAATGTCAACGGAATTAGGGGATTATCCGATCAAGTAAATAGAATTTAACATTCCGTAACATAAAAAAGCGGGGATTAATCCCCGCTTTTTTATTGACGAAAATTAATTATCGCGACGCATATCAATTTGGAGTGAAGCGGCACGACGCCGCTATCACTTTGCGTAACGCTCAAACCGCGCAGTCATACCAGAGCCCTCCAAAAGGGAAGTGTATTTTGCGGATAACGGTCAACTTGACGATGACCACAATATCCCGCATTATTTTAGTCGGCACAAATTTACTTTCCATAAAACAAGGATAGAAATGAAAAAAATATTGACCATCGTTATTTGCTGGGCTTCAATTTATGCAAGCAGTGCTGTTGCGATTAACTCATGTGATGGGGACTGCATAAATGGCAAGGGGGCGCTGTATTCGGCTGAGAATAAAAAAATTTATGAAGGCCAATTCAAGGGTGAAAAATATCACGGGAAAGGTACTTTATTCAGACTCGACGGCAATATTATCTACGAGGGTGAATGGAAAAGTGACCGAAAAGACGGGGTTGGAAAATTTTACGAGCCGGATGGCGGAATATATGAAGGTCCATTTGTGGATGATAAAAAAAATGGCTTGGGTAAATTTTACGAGGTCGAAGGAGCACAGCCCACGACTGGTTTGTGGCAAGACGATGTGCGGGTGTATTCCGGCCAGTTGCTGAATGGCAAACGCGAAGGCAAAGGGATTTCTTACGGTCCTAATGAGATCAAGTTGTACGAGGGGGATTGGAAAGCAGACAAAAAAGACGGCCAGGGTATCTCTTATGAGGCAGATGGCAGTAAATACGAGGGGCAGTTCAAAGATAACCGGAAAAATGGCCTCGGAATTTTATATGCGCAAAGCAGTTCCGGTGGCAGTTTATTCGGCTCTCTTTTCGGATCGGATGACAAGAAAGCTAAAGTCTTACCCAAGTTGTATGAGGGGCAGTGGAAAGATGACAAGCTGAATGGTAAAGCGATTTGGTACGCGGGAGATGGCAGCAAACTCTATGATGGCCAATGGCTTGACGGCAAAAAAGACGGGCAAGGTACTCAAATATCTCCCGATGGCAGTAAATACGAAGGTCAGTGGAAGCTGGATGTTAAAGACGGGCTGGGAAAAGAATCTAAAGCGGATGGAACCCGTTATGAAGGCCTGTTTAAAAATAACAAGAAAAATGGCAAAGGGGCTTACTTCGGTATCCTCACCGAGGCCAATAAAAATACTTTCGTGCATGTATTTGATTATTTAATTATTAGTGATTCCAAGAAATATAAAAATCCTTTTGACGTAAAAGGCATTGCCAAACTCTACGAGGGTATTTGGACGGATGACAAGATGGAAGGACAGGGGACTTACTTTTACCCCGACGGTAAAAAACTGTATGAAGGCATGTGGAAAGATAACCGACTGGAGGGGCAGGGCGTTTATTTTTACATGGACGGGAAAAAATTAGCCGATGGTCAGTGGAAAGAGAATGCGTTGGAAGGGAATGCAACCCTGTATTACGCCAATGGAAACAAACTTTCGGAAGGGATGTGGAAAGCAGGCAAGCTAAACGGCAAATCTGTCTCCTATTCGCCAGATGGAAGTCTTCTATACGATGGATTGCGCAAAGATAATAAATTGGAAGGGCAGGGGACTTTGTATGCGGCTGATGGAAGTCGTTATGAAGGTCTCTTTAAAGACGACAAAAAAAACGGCAAGGGTATTTTGTATGCTCCCAATCAAGATAACGCATTTAAGATAGCCTTTAACTTCTTACACCAGTCAGCAGCGGTAAAAGGTAAAGGAAAAGCGGATGATGGAAAAGCGAAAACCGCAGCTAAGATTTTTGACGGGCTATGGAAAGACGACAGGATGGAGGGATTGGGGACGTATTTCTATTCTGATGGAAGCAAGCTTTATGTCGGGCAGTGGAGCGAAGGGGAGCTCAACGGACAGGCAACTATGTACTATCCTGATGGAAAAAAAATGTATGAAGGTCAGTGGAGTGATGGCAAATTTGACGGCACGGGAGATGCTTATCGCAAGGATGGTACCCGGGTTTATCAGGGTTCCTGGAAAGAGGGAAAGATGAGCGGTCAGGGCAAGGAGTACCGCAAAGACGGCACCATCCTTTATCAAGGTAATTGGAAAGATAATGAATATAACGGCAAGGGAATACTTTTTGCGGTAGGCGGAAAAAAACGCTACGAAGGGGATTGGAAGGATGGAAGATTTGAAGGCCGGGGCACTTTCTATAACCCGGATGATAGTATTCTTTATTCCGGAGAATGGAAGAGTGGTAGTTCAGTAAGGTAATATAACTATATGATTATTAATAAGTAAATATAATTATTGATGACACTTTAAAATATCTTGACAGTTTAAAGTGCGCTCGGTTACAGTTTCGCCCGTTTTGTTTCGGGCGAAATGGTAGAGCTGATTTAGTAGGCGCAACGCAGTGAATGTGAAACTCCCTTCAAAACTGGGAGCAATAAGAATAATAGGATTCGTAATTTGGTTTGCGTCAGTAGTTTAATTGCAAAATTGCGATCAACTTGATTTAAATAAGGGGTGGAATGAAACCGTTAAAATCAGTCAGTCTGAGGGTGTAAGAAATTTTGTGTAAACGGTCAATTGGCGGGAAACTGCCATAACTTTGAAAGGAGTGAACATGACCGCAACACAAAGAACCCCCTCGCCGGATTTAATTGACCAACTATTGGCTGGCT
>JBAZVN010000026.1:0-15521 GCA_041660815.1 Gallionellaceae bacterium
GGATTCTATATCGACTTTGCCGAACACAAATTTTGGGCGAGAAAAAAGGGTTGGCACGTTAGCACCAACCCTTTATCTGTCTGGCTCCCCGACCTGGACTCGAACCAGGGACCTGCGGATTAACAGTACAGAACTAAGTCTTTGTTTTTATGCATAAAGTTGAAGAAAACAGACAAAATTTTGCAATACTTGCTCAGTCAAAATTCACCAACCGAACCTATCCCGAACCGAATTTCGGAACCGACTTGCTGGCCAAAATATTTCCCGAACAACGTCAACGGCTTGTGACAAATTTTCACCGAACGAAAACAGAACTGCACAGAACTGGCGTCGATTTGGCATCACCGGGCGACGGGTTAAAATCGGCACCGGCCCAAAATTTGGCCCAAGGCGGACGCGGTGGCCTGCCGGATGGGGGCAGTGATCCCGGCCCGAAAACGGGTCGCAGTCGGGCAGTTTCTGGGGCAAGGCGGGTACCTGCCGGAGTGGTTCACCCCCCCCTAAATCCCCCCGAAAATGGACAGGGTGGCGTCGATGCGCCGGGTTCGTCGGGTGGCGGGGGAAATTTCTTTGTGCCGTGAAATTCGCCCATCAGACAAACGCACCTGAATTTCATGTTATATCGCACTGCCGTTCTTAATCTCGTCAAGCAGATCTAAGTAATAGAAGAAAGCATCTTGTGCCGTTTCGAATTCACCGGATCTCACATTAATATTATGTTTTAAAAGAAAAAATTTAACTGCAAAGCTACATAGATACCAACAATAAAATTGAGCTTCCTCAGTTTTTAGATTAAGACCATGAAGTACATTGAGTATTCTGTTATCTAAGTCTGGATGCGACTTCTGTTTAATGTTTCGTGCTTTTGATGTTATTAATAGTGCAGAAAAAATCACAAATAAAATAGAAAGTCCTTTTGTCCACCGTTGCTTTTCATCGCCATGATCCTTGATAAGCATATTAAAAGCGTATTGATCTGCTTCGTTTTCAATTTGAATTCGCTCTGCAATATCTGCATCACTCAAATCACCCATACCAATGAAAAATGAGTCATGCCCTTGCGTCAAATGCGCAAACTCATGAAACATCAAATAGGTAACAGCATGTTGAAATATTCCATTTACCTTCTCAGCGTAAAGCTTTTCTTTATCCGAGTTATGCGTCCTCGGATTTGGTAATTTCTCATCCCATTCTGAATATTCTCTTGTTAAAGATACAGCCCAATCAAAAAGCGTTTTTGCTCGTTCAAGCAACTCAGTCTCAAACGTTAAACTGCCATCAAATGTATTATTTATTAGCGGTTTTTGAACACCTTCTTCATACATTACAAAAACAGAATAAATATAGGCCCATAGGTGAGCCAAATAAGTTTCCTGTACATATATTTCTCTTGTTTTAGTATCAGCAGATGGCGGACGGACTTTTTCTTTTCCATTGTCATAATTGATCGATTCTGACAATTTCCCAGAGTGTGTAACTGCCCGATGCATTCTTAGTGAAGACGCATCTACATTCTCAAATGTATGAACAATATTACCCCATAAAACCGTTATTGGTGATGTCATGACTCTGTATTCCTCATGGTGACTTGGCTTGGGCGTACTCCGCCAGGTTACACTGCGGCAATCTTTGCTTCCTACACCTCTGTGTCAAATCCCCGTGAACACCCGCCGGACTCGACGCATCGACGCCAGCACAATCAGGTTTCCAGAAATTGATTTTTCCTACCCAATTCACTCGACACACCCGACGACCCGCCGCCCGACCGGCCAAATAAATGGCCCAACTCGGCCCCCTCCCCTGCCGGATGGCGGAGGTCATCGCGCCCAACAACCGACTCGCACTGGGTGCATTTCTGGCCCAACCCGGTGCAACCTGCCTGCGCATTCCCCTCCAAAGGGTCCCCACGTTAAATTAACCGGCTGGCGTCGATGCGACAGGTGAGACGGGTTTCCGGGCAAAAATTAATTTCAACCGTAAAATTCACCCCTCAGACTCACGCCAGAGTTTCAGGGGTGGGACTTAATTCCTAAAATTCTGACAGGCAGCAAACCGTTACCGACGTTCGACGCTCATAATCACCGGCCTGTGCCACTTTATGCGCAAGGTCCGGGGAATAATGGATTGTGCCGGTCCAGACATCTTACCAATCTATTTCCGCATAAATGCTCCGAATCAATCGGATTATCTCGCGGCAAAGCGGCATTATTGGAATTCCTTCCCCCCGCATACCTCCGAGATGAAAATCTTCCGGCAACGAAGCTCCTGTCACCATGATTGAAAGCGGGGAGTAGTGTGTGCACTTCTTGCGAATGTCATAGAGCTGTGTGGTCAGAGGTGTAAGAGCTGCGGTTTTGACATACTCCGGATTGTTCTTCCGCTGCTCGACCTTCACATGGAGACGAAGGACTGCCAGCCCAGCATCATCTAGGTATGGGTTGCCATCGGCATCCGTGAATCGAAAATGCGCAGCCAATGCGGTTGACTCAAAGAAGCTGTATGCCGCATTCAGAAACCCGGATAAAAGCCACCTAAACTTGTTTCTATCTACCTCAGTTGCAAGCTGCTCGAAGAAGAACTCACACTCTCGGACCTTGTCATCGAAGTCCGGAGCCGACTGCATATCCCAGCGGTTCAGCCAATCCTCAAAATCAAAGTCATTAGGTTTGGACATACTTAACTTCACTGTGAATTTTTTAAGGACCCCTGTTGCTTTTTTAGCGCCTCAACGATCGCCTTCATTTTATTTAGCTCGATTTCCCTTTGCGCTTGTCGATCGTTGAAATCTTGTTGAATGTTCTCGCTGGCCCGCTTTAGCAACTGCACACAGTCCAAAATCGCAACATTGAAAATGTTTACCTTAATGGATGAAATATTTGTTGAGAATGTAGCAACCGATACGCTCGAGTTCTGGTCAACAAGCAAGAGCCCCGCTTTTCCAGAATTATCCTCGGATGACGCAAAACAAAACTGTCCAACTTGATATACCGCTGCTTTCTGGCTTCCGAATAGCGGCAGCGTCCCTAGAGAACCCGAGCCAAAATAGAAACTACTAATGTTTCCGCTGGCAACAATAGTTTGGTCTGCCAACTTCTGATGGTCGCCGAACGTATCAAACCCTTCAGCTTTAGCGATACAGCTAGCTACACACAGCACAACAAACCATAGCCATTTAGTAAATGCACTCATAACACACCTTTAATCAAGTGAAACAACGATTGGATTATGATCGCTCATGCTTTCCCATACACCGCTGCCAACAATTTCAGCGCCAGCCAAATGCGGCAGAAAACTTTCGCTCAAGAAAATTCCGTCACAGTGATAAGGAAGTTCAGGCTTGTTGGACCAGCGCAATGTCTGAGGCAAGGCATCATTTGGGTGCAGATGCTGCCATGCATTGAACACCCCCAGTTCATTATTCATTCTGTTCAGAATCTTGATTTCCCCGGCAGTGTTTTGCAACTCCTCACCATATTGCCGGATCGCAGTGGTGATATTAAAGTCGCCAGCAACGATCATAGGGATTTTGCCCCATTTCTGCGAAATCGCTTCAAGCATCCGGGCCACACGCGGCTCATATGACCCCGGTGACGGAGCATGTATGCTTAGAATCAGCACTGACTGAGATATTCCGCCAATCACAAAGTCTGGCACCATCGCACCCACAACCCAACCATCAAATTCAGGCAGACCAAGATTTACCGCCTCGAGTACGTGTGATCGCGAAAGAATGGCACTACCCCAACGGCCATGATGGACATTTGAGTGGATGCAGCCTTTGAACTCAGCAAATGCTTCCGGCGAAAAATACTTGGATGGATGCAAGGATTCCTGTGCACAAATAAAGTCAGGCAGAAATTCACTGCTCAACCGTTGCCAATGATTGTCAGCGCCTGTATCGCCACCAAAATGTAAATTATACGAAGCAATCTTCAATTTCAGTACACCTTATATATGTATCATTCCTGACACCCGACAGACCCGACGAATCGACGCCAAAAGTCAAAACCTGCCCAACTCGGACCCGGCCCCTTGCCGGTTGGGGCAGTGATCACGACCTGAAACCGGGGCCGACTCGCGCAGTTTCTGGGCCAACCCGGTGCAGTTTGATCGCCCCCCCCTAAAGGGTCCCTGTTAATTCAACCGGTTCGCGTCGATGCGTCGGGTGCGACAAGTGAATTGCAAAAAACTCATTCAACCGTCCAGCGGCAATCACTTTCCCTTTACTTGTATTGCCGGAGCCTGCCAATCCCGTTGCCCATTCGGCCTGACAGGAACAACACGATCGCCTTCGGCACGGTAAATATTGGCACTCCAGTCTCGCTGACCATCAGGGCGAATTGGAACGGCATCACCATTCTCAACGCGATACTGATTAGCCTGCCAATCTCTCTGACCATCTGCCCTCACAGGGTAAATCTCAGTACCATTTTTCAGTGCAGGTTGGGTTTCAGCATACACAGAGCAAGGTAGAACAATTGCCAGCAGCATGTATTTCAGCATGGTTTTAGTTGGACGCATCTAGAGTCTGCTTCAATGTAGTCCGCTCAAATGCACCTCTCGCAACTGCGTACAATACCCAAGCAAGAAGAACCGGAATTATCAAAGTCTGCAACAAGAAAATCACTATCAGCTTAATGATATGCTCAGTCCATTTTTGTGCCGCTTCAGATATTTTCTTAAACTGTTGTTCATAAAATTCTCTTGGATGCGCCACTACCTGAAAAGAATTTCTCGCTACATTTACAACATTCGCAGCACCATTTTGAACAACATTTTTCAAGGCATCCCAAGCACCAATATTTTGCGGTGGAACTGGAACAGGTTGAATTTCAGGAGTTGCAACTGTTTTATTTTCTAGTAATACCAGAGTGTTTACTTGACTAGGTGCTGCATCCAGAGCCAGTTGACTTGCATTTAAATCGTCCTTCAAGAATTGCTTGAACAATACATCCGTGCCTATGGTGACCATCGGCATGGTGAATCGGATCATAAATAGAATCAAAATAATTTTTGATAACAGTGCAGGCGGCTGTTTATGTCGAAAATAGTGCCATGACCAAGCGAAAGTTACGACTGTCATCACAAGTGATATTGGCCAGTATCCTCCAATGCTAATCAGTACCCGTTGAATACCCAACGCGACTGAGGCCATCAACATCAGTGAAGAGAATTGTTCAATCAGATCATTGATAGGATCAAGAACTTGCCCAAGGGATAAACTCACACCAACACCCATGGGCTCAATCGCCACTTCCGTGCCTTGCACTACAGAAATCACTGCATTCAACGCTCTTGCTGATGCAAAACTAATTAGCGCCCGTTTCAACCCAGCATCCACACGCTCAGTTGCAAACGAATCCATAGGCCCAATCCAAGAGCAAGCGAGCATGGTCACCAAGGCAAGTGCCAATGTTATTCGGTAAAAAATTTTCATTTGTATTCCTGAGAAGTTGACCACCATTTTACATGGGAACCACAACGGCACCCGCCCAAAAAAAACAGCCCCGGAGCAGGCCAAACCAGCGCCCACCCCGGAACAATCACTTGCTGCCTACCAGATCACGCAGCCAAACGCATCACATCCGCCTGCAACGCTATCGGCACAACATTAAGCACGTCACCCTGCAAGACACCACCTCAGGTACGCATCAATCTACAACTCCGTGACAGAACCACCTGAACCAGCGTATTTTTTTGCCATTTTCAGAGCGTACAAACGCTTAACTATCCTTTTATTCACATCAATAGCCTTTCTCAAAGCAATAACATCCTCTTCTGTAAATGGCTCCACAGATTCAAAATCATCATCTAAAGCAAGTTCTGGATATTTATTAATGGTTTTTTGTCTTTGGAGGCATATTTTACAGACCTCAAGTCCGTCCGCTGCTATCGACCGTATCCTCCTAAGGTGTGATATTTGTTGTTCATTCTCTACAGGCATTTCTTCAATCCTAATAAATAGCTCTAGCATCTCTTTCGGCATCATTTTCCCCTTTTGACATTTATAATTAAAATTTTGACTACGCTGCTTTCAACAACTCAGGCAACGCCACCGGCACAACATCAACCACATCCCCCTGCAAGGTACCGGATGGCAACTCAGGCACCGCATTCACCGAAGCCAGCATTGCACCCTGAATCATCACACTGGCGCAGTTCGCTGCACTCTGCAAAGTCTTCGTGCTCAGATGACTGTACCGCTCGGTGACGATGGATTGGCTATGGCCGAGTATCTGTTGGACCTCGTACAGCGTCCTCCCGGAGTTCACAAGGAACGATGCAAAGCTGTGTCTCAGGTCGTGCAGCCTGAGATGCGGCAGTCCAGCCTTTTCCCGTAACCTCGTCCAGACCTTCATGACAGTGGTGTACGGCTTGCCAGTCTGATGGTTAATGAAAAGATGGTCAAATCCCTTCGTATCCTCCGTCTGCTTCAGGATGATGTCGATTGATGCCGGATTTAACGGCACCGACCTTACCCTTTTTCCTTTCGCATTGATCGCAGCAATTTTCAATGTCCGAGTCTCAATGCTGATGTCCGACTTCTTTGCACTCAGTATCTCGTTGAGCCTGCAACCAGTACCCAGCAAGAGGATGGCGATATTGCATACAGGCCGATTCGCATCCGTCCTTAACACATCCATCAACCGGCCCAGTTGCTCGTCGTCCAGGTAGTGTTCCAGCTTGTTGTCGTGGTTGAACAGGCTAAACTTAGACAGCGGATTTTTCTCGATCAGGTCGTATTCAATAGCCATAGAGAACATCCTGCGTAACAGCTTCGGGTGATGGTCTGCCGATGCTGCCGACAGGCCTTCATTTTCCATCAGTCCGGCATGGAACACAGCGACCTTCTGCTTTTGCACCTGATCCAGCCTGAGATGACCGAATGCCGCCCTGATGCGCGAGAACAATTGCACGTCGCGTTTCCACGACCGCTTGTGTACCTTGGCATAGGGCAAATAGGTTTCGTCGAAGAAATCGCCCAGCGTCGGGATGGCGCGCTGAGCCTTCGCTGTTGCCCGTGGATCTGCACCCAAAGAAATTTCAGCCTTCAACGTCTTGGCCTGTTTGCGTGCATCTGCAAGGGTAATATCAGAGGTGCGCCCGATTTTCTGGTGGCAAGTCTTCCCGGTGTTGTCCTTGTACCGCCAGTAGAACGTACCCTGCCCTTGGCTGGTGGCGCGCACCTCGACGTACAGGCCGGGTTGATCGGAACAACACATTTCAGATCGAGCCTTGCCCTCCGGTACGTGCAGATCATTGTTGATGAAACTTTGAGTTAACTTGACTATTGGCATCTCATGCTCCTTATATGTATGTGAATCGGCAACAACAGATTCATGGCCGCCGATCCGTGGAATTAAACTTAGTGCTGGTTATTGGCCATACTGATCAATGTGCCGATCGTGACGGGCCTGCGCAGCTTCAAGGTAAACGACCGCCACTTACTCCGGATTTCCTTTTCGCCTTTGTACTTCTGCCCCAGCGAACTCCACGCGTTTGCAAGCTCAAACCCTTCCTCGCTGCCGCCTGACTCGTGATAGATACCCATCAGAACCCGTAGCCAACCCGCATACGGCAGGTCGGGGTCAAGCTGCTCCAGCAAGTTCTGGACACGCTCAAGATTGCGTGGATTTGATTGCGATGAAGAACGTTTGAAGCCGGGATAGTGCTGTGAAATAGTCATGGCTAATCTCCTGTAAATTGAAATGGATTTGTGACTGGCATCCTTTCACGCCAGCCACCTGATTAAACCAATCGCCTATGCAGCAACGCCATCGCTACTGACAACAGAGAAATCACCTTCTTCGATTAAAAGTAGCATGCAGGCACCGAGAACCTTGCGCTCAACACTATCGAGAGACGCCAGAAATTCATCACTGAAAGCATCTTCCAGAGCATGCACCTCGTTGTATTCAAAAAAGACGTCTTCAAGTTCATCCTTCATGCGACTAATGAATGAGAAAGGGACGAGATGATCATTGACCAGCACGTAGCCATACTTGCCTTCCCTAGTAAACTGCCCTTCCATGCAGGCAAGATGATTCGAATCAAAACTTGCGTATTGGAATGATTCAACGTATTTGTACATACAAGACCTTTCAAAAATTATTGCGATTGAATGCTGATTTCCGCGTAAATCGACCGCACACCCGACGACCCGACGGCTTCGACGCCGGGCAGCAGCCAGCCGCCCCATGCAGTACATGGATTCGCGTCGAGGCGACGATTGCGCCGATTCATTTGGAAAATTTATTTTGGTAACGGTGAATCCCGATTTCTTTCCACTCGGGACGACCAACCACACCGTTTGTGCCGAACTACTTGACGAACCTGACGACCCGACGTTTACCCAAATCCTTCAAAGGGTTAGCCGGAATCATCTTCGTCAATCGCGTTGTATTACCTGACGATCACATTTCCACTTCAATTAAAACTGATCGTCATAGCCATCAACAACGCCATCTTTCTTTACGGTGATCATTCGTTCCTTGCCACGCGTAAATTCGAGACTAATACCCTGCGTCTTCAACCCTGCGGCCAAGGGCTTCAAACGCTTCGACAGAGCAATAGAATTCTGCGGCCACTCACGTGAGCGCTGTGTTTGTGCTGACGCCTGTAGAGTGAGCTGATTAAGTAATTCTGCCGGTGTACCGCTCCACTCGCTGCCATTCAACTGCGTGGCAAAGTCCAATACCTCAGACGCGAGCAAATTCTCCTGCAAGCTATCCAGCTGCCCCTGATTAAGCAGATTGCTGTATTCGGCCTGATAGACACCGGCAGGAACACCGTCCACCTTTTCCATCGCAGCGAGCCAGTAAACGAAATCCAGCATGCGTTCTGGGTGCGTCACCTTCACGGTAGGCAAGTAAACAAAGATATTGGAGATTAGCTGAAACAGACCGCCCATGATTGCAGGCAAATCCTGCTGGAACTCACGCTCAAATTGAGCCTCAGACCTACGCTTATCTTCGCCTATCGCCAGCAACCACAAAGGCAGGCAACGTTGAGCCAAATCCGGCTGCTCAATAAACGCATGGATGCCATTCAGAACCAAAGCAACATGCATCTCAATGATGCTCATGTCTGCGTCGGAATAAAGCTGCCTTGAGCTTAATGCACCGCCAGTTGACGTCGTACAAAGAATATCCGACATGCCTTGAGAGATCGTGCGCAAATTGTCAAAACAGAGCACATGGGCATTGTGTGCAGCAATCGCAATATCCTTCGGGTTGGACGGCATCACTTGCAACCCTACAATACTCGGATCAATCACTTGCTTTATGATTCGGCAGAGTAGACTTTTCCCACTCCCCTGATTTCCCTGAAGGACAAGTATGACAAATTTACTTGCCGGAACCTTGGGATGGGCCAGCGTATATGAAATCCATGCGATGAAAAGTAGCGCCTGAACTGGGTGCAAGTTCAAGTATTTTTCAAGCAGACGGAGATTGCCAGCTTGTGCAGGCATTACCATCGCATTTGAAGCCTGAGAACGACTGAATAACTTATCTGATCCAGAACTGAGCAACTCGACAAAGCCGGGTGTAATTTTTACGTGAGTATGATTCTCATCGCCCATAGCTATGACAATACCGCCCTCAGTTGGAGCTACACGGTTAAATACATCACAGCGAACACCTGCCATCTCAGCTTCGGCCTGAAGTGAGTGGTTGAGATCAGACAGGTCGTTCTTGCGTAGTCTGTGGCCTTCATTCATTCCCAACTGACGAATGTAATTGTTGAGAGCCTTGCTCCCAACTGCCAGCACGTAAGCATTGCCCGCGCCATGCATCGTGGCATAGGCCTTGCCATTTTGCCCAAGGATAATCTTCAGATTTTCCGAAAGGTTGTCCGGGAAGCGTTTGGACTTCGGGATTACTTGAACTTCACTCGGCTCGACTGATATAGCGGCAATATCGCTAAATTTGTGTTCAGAAATTTCCGCCGGATTACTGCTTTCACTGTCCATAATTATTCCTTTCGTTAATGGTCATTTCCATCGTGAGGGATGGGTAAATTCAACCGGTTTTGTAACTCATTGACAAATAAAGAATTTATTTCTTGCAATTACAAATAGAGAAAGCAATAATGTGATCTTGAATTAAGGAGCAGACATGGCGCGTAAACCGGGCGGAATGGAGCATCTGGCAGCAGCAAAGAAATTGTTGGAAAAGGCGAAGACAGTAGACGAATTACGCACTGCGCAGGCTATCGCATTCCCTCTGATGTTTGGCTTTTCCATCGATCAGACAGCAACGGCGATTGGTCGCTCAGTTGGCATAACCTGCAAGATGCGAAAAAACATCGCCATCCTAGAGAAGTCCAAGAAAGCCACGCCACGCCAGAAACAAGAGTTGCGTAACCGGGCAATTGCCACGCCAGAGCAAGAGGCGCAGATACTAACTGAGGTTTTATCTCAGATAGCAGAAGGTAGCAGTGCATCGAAACTCAAGCCTCTCATTGAGGAAAAGTTGGGTAGGAAGATTTCGCTGGGTACGGTGTACAACATGCTGGAGCGACACAAACATTACAAGCCTGCCCCTGTCAAGAAGTCACCAAAAATTCAGCTTTTCACGGTGGAAGATTGGGAAGAGCCGGAAATCGAAACAGAGCATTACCGATGGGACGAGCCTGATGACTATTGAAAACCAATTTGCATGAGAGGAACCGCGGCCATCGCATTGCCGAAAAAATTCCCCAAACCACCCGGCGCACTCGTCGCATTGACGCCATTCCATGAAACACAAGGGTTCCGTGGAGGCGACAATTACGTCGATACGTCGGGTCGTCGAGTCGTCAATTCGTCGAGTGAATTTAAAAATTTCAGCTAATCGATCGCCTGCATGATGCTGCCTACCTCGGCATGATCCAAAGCAAACTCACGCAACAAGTGATACTGTTCCGCGCAGATCTCGGCAAACGCGCCGTCACCGAACGACAGATGACTGTACGCATACAAGCAAGCCGTGATCCCCAGCGCATCGCCCGACATACTGCCCTCAAAGCCATTGTCCGCAGACACGCTGAATTGCTGTTCCGACACCGGTGCCATGTAAAACCCACCATTGCTGATCTTGTAGAACTCCCAGTAGCCGCCGTCATACTCTGCTGCAAGACTCCCGGCGATGCTGAAAATGGCAGGCTCAAGGCGCATGGGAAAATTCAGGCCGAACAAACGGACCGTATGACTGACACGCTGATTCGTCGCAATGCGCTGGCGTGTGATATTTGATGTACTCATTTTTATACTCCTTGTGTTGTTGGAAAAAAATAGGCTCCCGGCCCACTTCCTCCAGACGTGACAAAGCCTCCGCATGTAGCCGGACGTTGTATGTCGTCTGTAGAGAGTGAGTGTAGGGAGTGGTGCAGGAAAAGCGGATATAGAGAACGGCAAGAACTGCAGGCGAATCAGTCCAGACAGAACGGCAACCCCAGCTCATCTGAACTTAGCCTGCTGTTTTGTGCTTGCACAGTCTCAACCATTGCGTCCTCCGGCATATCCCAGCAGAAAAGTTGATCCAGTGTGTCGAGAATTGTGTTGATGTCCATGTTGTTGCTCCTTGAGGTTATTTGTGGAATTTTGAGAAATACAGAATTGCGCCAATGGCTCCGCCGATGACTAGCAGTGAGGCAATCAGCAGCGGTTTGAGCAATGCGAGCAGAGCAGCCGCGAACAGCACGATCCAGACGACTGTTTCCAATGTCAGATACAGAACGGCAGCGACGAGAAGAATTGCGGCAATGGTTGCGGTCATAGGTAAGTCCTTTTTGTGGGAAATCGAAGGGGAAATTGCTCGTGAAGTTCGGCATACGCTCGGTATTGCGCCGACGCGTTTTGATGAAGCTAAAATTGCCTTACTTTTCTTGAAGTTACTGCGGAGGATGCGGCGAGAAATTCGTACTTCAACTACGTCGAACAGAAAACCGGCTACTTTTCTGACTGCTCCTGACTGGCATCGTCGGGCATTGCCGGAACTGCATCAACTGGCACGGCTGCCGCTTTCGACTTCTTCGATGCTGATTTGACCTTGGCCGGTTTAACATCACCTCGCAGATCCGTTCCTGCATCAATCAACGCCACCATTTCCGCCATGAATGCTGATGGATCGCCGAGTTCATAGTTGCGCCTACGGTCCTGCATGTGCCGCACAAACCCAGCATCCTGCAATACAGCGAGCATGAACCCCGGAGAATTTAGCGACTTGCCACGAAACAAGGGATACAGCATGTACGAGGTGATGGGCTGACCGGCGGGGAGCTTGTCGAATACCTCCTGAATGCTCGACATAGCCACCCATTCATCACTGAAGAAGCCGTGTCCACTGTTGGCATAAACGCGCACATGAATGTTGCAGTCCGACGACTCAGCCCCTTCCTCTGCGATGACATGGCCGACGTGATAGGTCAAATTCGACTTACCCGACAGGGACAAACATGTGCCGATCTTGATGATGCGCACTGTGGGTGCCGGTGTGGCGGATACTTCTGGCACTGGTGATGCTGATTTCTTTTTTGACATGGCAATACTCCTTTTTGGCTGAGTTACTGAATGGTTGAAACTAACGTTTCAAATAAGATACCTCATTGATCGCAAATCACTTTTGTCAGTTTTGACCGAAATATCAGGCGCTGACTTATTGGTGATCACAACAACCGGGTAGCTGGTGAACAGATCCAACAAAGCTAGGCATTCGGCATGACCACGATCAATTTTCATGCTGGCCTCGATGATCCCTGCACGCTCTTCAAATTCCTCTTGCTGACAGGCATCGAGTTGGCTGAGCAAATTTGCTACGACTTGATGCACTGGAATTTCCATTGCTGCCTCCTGAAAAAAATAAAGCCACCGGGATTAGCGATGGCTCTGGTGGGAAGTGAAACGGGTAGTTGGTCATGCTGGTGTAGCCCATTGCTCACAGATCGCTAGCAAGTCAGCATCTATGCCTGCTGTATTGCCTCCGGTCTTGGGAATCAGCAGGTCAATGCCATACCCATCGTCCGACATGATGAACACAGCCTCAAAACAGCAAGGCCATTCGACCAGCCATTCAAAATTGCCGACAATTTCCCGGCCCAGATATGCCTCGATCTCAGGTACGGTGTCCCCGGCCTCGACCACGACAAATTCGCCGTATGTGTCTGCGTCGTATGGTTGGCCCTGCGTGATTTCGGCTATGCGTTGATGAATCAGTTGCTGGATATCCGGCGAGGTGATGCCGGTGACTGCCTCGGTGGATCGTATTTTGATCATGGTGATTCTCCTTTCGATAGACGAAAAAAAAGCCCTCAAGGGGCCTGTGTGAAATACGCTGTATTGATGCTCTGCTGCTGTGCTCTGCTAAAAATGACCTACGATAAATGCCGGAATGCCATATGCAATGACTAGGAATATCAGGACACCGCCGACAAGTGCGCCGAGGGAGACAATGAGCAATTGCATGAACAGGTCCCAGATTGTGCCGAAGAAACCCCGGCCCGTGGGCATGCTGATACCGACGCGTGAGTGGTCAGTCACCATCCAATTGAATAGCCCAGATGCGGCATTGTCCGCTGTTCTGGCCCCTGCCTTTGCGGCCTTCCATCCGGCTGACTTGAAATTGCGTGCGGCTTGGTTACGGAATTTTGACATTGGTGATTCTCCTTTTTGATGGGCAAAAAAAAATAGCCCCGATCGAGATGACCGAGGCTGATGGGTGAAGCAGAAAGCAAACGCCCCAGATAACCTAGGGCGATTTAAGTATGCAGGTAGACTGGTAATTACAAATTTTCTTTTGCGGTCTTTTCCGATTGTTTTTCTTTTTCAATCACTCTTGCTTCTTCTGCTGCTGAACGGAAGATAATAAAGCCTTCATCAATTTTCTCATTAATTGACCATACCTGTAACGTATTTCCCTGAGCATCTATCCATTTGAAGAATTTCTGTTCAAACGTAGAGCCAAATCTGTTTTGCACATGCTGAGTTTTGCTCTCAGGCTTCCCATATTTCTCAATAAGCAAAGAAATCGTCTCTAAGATTGAATTCGTTTTTATCCCGTATAGTTGTATTAAATCAATCTCATCATTGCTATTAAGTGTAAACGTAGGAATAATCTTTCCGTGTAATTTTTCAAGTCTCTCGCCGCCCTTCCCCCAATATACTTCAAGCTTACCAAAAGTTGTAAGCAGTTTTTCACTACTCCTAGAGCAGTCTGTTTCAAGTTTTTCTTCCTCACAAAGCTTCAGCAAACTACTTTTAGCATTAGATTTTCCTAATGGGATCCCCTTAAATGAAATTATCTCTTTTGCCACTCCGGAATCTTTTAAGTTGCTACGAATATCCTCCTTATTTTTTGATCCTTCACCACAAGCGGCAAGCATCAGCACAAGAGAAATCAGCACAAATATTTTCCTCATAAATTTCCTTATATTTTTGTTAAATATGCTACTGTTCTAAAATCAATACCTTATTTACTACGATAATGCTGCACACCCTTCCATGCAGCCAATCCGACAGCCAGACCTGCCGCTCCACCTGCAATAACCGGCCAAGCTGGTGCCGCGACAAGACCAAGTGAAAGAGCAACAGCACCCAGTCCGTGCGAACCGAGCACTGTGACGGAACCTGCTGCAAGTCCACCACCAAGTAATGTACCTGCCGTCGCTGTTGCAGCAGTCGTGATGCCCAGCGCCGCATCTTTTGCATCAGGATGAGCTGCGATGTTTTTAATCATGGCTTCGAGTTCAAGTTGCAATTTTCCGATGATGGCCTGCAACTCATCCATAGAATTTGCAATCACTTCGGCACTCAGTCCAGCAAGTTGAATCACGCCATCCTTGATACTGGAGGCCAATGCCAGCACCTTTTTATCTGTAACAACCCGTCTTGCCCCATCTATCATCAAGGCGACTCCAACGGCTGCAATTGATGCGCCAAAGAAAAAATCGCCAAATCCAGCAGGAGGGGTGAAGAATTTTTGTGCAATATCTCCAACTGCGTAGCCAGCCAAGCCAAAAATAGCTGCGCCGCCACCGATCAATGCCAGAGCCGGTATGCCAAATGTAACTGCGCCAGCCACCCCGATTGATCCTAGAATGGATGCACCAATTCCACCGAGACTGGTTCCAGCAGTAGCACCGAATAATCCACCATCAGACAATTTAGTTCCCGCAACATCTGTTCCCATGTGAATGTGTCCACTTTGGACGCCCCATGCGAGAACTGCTGCGCCCAGCGCCATTTCACCTACACCAACAGCCCATTGATTTTCTGCACATAATTTCTTGGCATACTCGGCGGCCTTACTAAAGGCACGTTTGTCTGGTTCGTTCATGACTACTATTTCATACATGTGCTCAACCATCCTTTCAGGAAAACCGTTTGAATTAGGAATACCCCTGCTGACCTCGGGGAACACAATAACAACAAACAGTTATCGTCGCAAACAAATTGGAACTATTTTGTTACTGTCAACATTGGTAATTTCTCGATCATGGAAACGACCAGCGCACAGCAACGAATTGATTTCAGCCAAAGGCTC
>JBAZVN010000027.1:0-12193 GCA_041660815.1 Gallionellaceae bacterium
CTTCTATGGCCATTTCGTTTTTTTGCGAATCACCTTGGCGCGCCTGCAAGTGATAAATAAATCCGTTTAAAAAATGCAAATAGGTGTTGCGTGTATCTAGCTGTAATGCCTCGTTAATCGCCTTACTCGCCTTGGTCAATTCCATTTTCCTGATGAAATTGACCGCGTTGCCCGCTTTGGCCAGCATTTCAGATTCGGGCTTGCCGGGAGGGACCAAAGAATACTTTTTGATCATCTCCTCAAAAGATTTCTCTTGGGGTTTCGCCCAGATTAAGGTTGACGAGAAAAGAAGCGCAGCTAGGCCAAGCGCGGTTATTCCAAGCCGTAGCACGCGAGAAGTATTATTCATATAGGTAATGGGGTCCCGTTAAACAAAGCCATGCAGTGAGTTGAGTTGAATAAAGCATTTCAACCCGATACTAATTCTTCACCTGACATTTGTATGTCCCCAGAACTAGTGACGACAAGTGATTGACAGCATATAAGCGCGGATGTTACAATATCGAGGTCTGTCAACATGCAATCCGGGGCTCTGCGCCAGCGTGAATATTTGATTGGCACGCTTGGCATCCCCGCCATTAAGCGCATCAATACCCGACTGCATTGTTTTGCGAGCCGGGTTCGACGACATATCGACGTTATTAGTTTTGGCTTTGGAAGCGCTTGCTCCGCGATCAGCATCGCCGCCCCCACTTGGTACTGTCGAGCATGCCGCCAGCACCAATGGGGCAAGTCCCAGCATTAGTCGTCTCAGGGATTTAATGTTCATAATGGACATTTCTGGTAACTATCAGCTTTAGTGAACGCAAGTCACCAAATGGGGCGTCCCATCAGAGTCAGAGCCTGAACCGGAAAAAGCTGCGCCATCCTTAAAAGTTCTCGTAGCATGCCCACGACCACTAAGCTGGGAAGACCAGGTGAAAGCCATAGCCCACCCTGCTTGTTTAATTGACTCCTTACCGACGCCCCTAGTTAACACCACCAACTCACCATCAGAGGGTAAGCGCCAATCGCTACTGCCGGCCGCCGATAAATCGGCACAATGACTATTAGCAGCCCCCCAAGGAAGGGCAAGAATATTATTTGGTGTCCAGGTCAGGCCACCACTGACAACGTAACCAGCAGGTAACGCTTCAGCTGTCGCCGTGGGGGCGGCTAACAACGACCCCAGCAATAACAGCGCCACCGCAATAGGCTGGCGCAGCTTTGTTATGCTCTGTTCGGTACTTGCATGATTAGATATTTTTGTAGGACATATAAGGCTGTTGATATTCACGTGAGCTCCTAATTAATGATATTGAACGAAATGTTTTTGACATAAGACAGGCGAAGAAGGCTCGTTGAAATTGATGCTTATGACTTAATTATTTCTCATTGCAACCGGCTTTTGCGGCTTGATCCATGCTGTAATAAGTCATGCCATATGCATTAATATTCGCTGACTTTTTGACATGGAATCCATTAAACGTAAAGCCGCTCTGTGGCTCCATGTGATTCACTATTATTTCAGCTTTATTATTGCACTTTATTTTATCCGTCCACTCTCCTGAAGCGCCTGGAGTTCCTATTGAAACTCCTGTTTTTTCCGCGGAAATCTTCGTCCACGCGTACGCACTAGATGAGACCACTGCCAAAGCAAAACCAATCAGAATAGATATTTTCATTTTCAAACTCCCTTAGTTATCGGCACCATTATTTAAGACAGGTAGAGCGCAGGCACTCACACGCTAAACACGTCAGCATAGTAAATGTCGCGAAAACATTTGTATGTCCCCAGAACATGCTACAAAGCATCTGTGGATCTATGGCACTATCCGTTCCGTTACTGCCCGGCAACTAATGCATCGGCACGCTCGTCTAATTTAGCAACGATTCAGAAAGCGGATTTTTTATGCGGCACCCCCCAAGCACCTCCCTCATTCGCGTTGCACTGGTGGAGGACGATGTCATTTTTCAAAACGCCTTGAGGGAGGCGATTGAGACTGCGCCCGATATGGTGTTGCTGAATGTGGCGAGTACCAAGGCGCTCGGGCTGCAGGCACTGAATAAATTCGAGGTGGATGTGTTACTGGTTGATCTTGGTTTGCCGGATGGTTCCGGGATCGATGTGATCCGTGCGGCGCATGCGAGGTGGCCCGCTTGCAACATCATGGTCAGCACGACATTCGCCGACGAGTTGCATGTCATGCAGTCGCTCGAAGCGGGCGCCTCCGGCTATCTGCTTAAAGACAGCGATCCGCAAAACATGCTGGATGAAATCCGCAGCCTAAATGGCGGTGGCAGCCCGATCAGCCCGATGATTGCGCGTCAAATTTTGCTGCGCTTCCGCCCCCAGGATAAATCTGAAAAACTCCCCCCCAAAAAACCTTCTGCCACCAAGCCCCGAGCCTTGCTGTCCGCGCGCGAGCAAGAAGTGTTGGAATACATTACCAAAGGATTTACTTCGGATGAAATAGCCGCATTAATAAATGTGTCGAGCCATACAGTGTTAACCTACGTGCGCCGCATCTACGCCAAACTGGAAGTCAATTCCAAAACCGAAGCAATTTATGAAGCACGCAATCAAGGATTACTGGCGCAGTAGCGTACTGTTGGCGGCCTGTCTGCTGGGCGCTTGCAGCGCTGCAGCTTGGGCCGACACCCGGGA
Source organism: Gallionellaceae bacterium (assembly GCA_041660815.1). Taxonomy (GTDB): domain Bacteria; phylum Pseudomonadota; class Gammaproteobacteria; order Burkholderiales; family Gallionellaceae; genus PALSA-1006. The sequence goes on from JBAZVN010000027.1 coordinate 2,648, forward strand.
GGAATCCGGATTGGTCTCCCACATCATCTCTGCGGAAATGCTGGTGTCGAATGTCCATTCGTTCAGTCCGCCAAGTTCAACGATAGATGCGGGAACCCTGACTGGCGCATGGACACAGGTTGATCTGCCGCACCATTTTGCGGGGGCGTTGATACCCGCGCTAATCCCAACGACCGGGACAAGTGACACTGCGGCCATGATGACCACTTGGTACCGGATATCGCTGGAAGGACTTCTGCAACCGAACAAAAGTGCTCATCTGTATCTGGTGCATTGGCGAACCGCCGGCCAACTCGCCGTGTACGGCGACGGGCATCTTCTGTACCGGTCTATCGGCACTCCAGCGTGGAACGCCATCAAAAATCCGGCGCTGTTGATTCCCCTGAATCAGACAGCCGATGCCGCACCGCCCAACCTGATCCTGATTCGCATGGACAGCCTGCCCAGCGCGGGGGGCGCAATTTCATCACTCTATGTCGGTGACACCGATGCCCTGTACTCGCGCTATACGGTGCGCGATTGGCTCGAAAATCAATTGGCGTTCATGTGCAGCGCGGCATTTTTAGCAGTCGGATTTTTTGCCTTGGCGGTATGGATAGTCCGTCGGCGCGAGCCGCTGTATTTTCTGCTTTTCGCCATCGCGATGTTAGCCGCGCTCCGCCGCTGGTACTACTTTACCGGACTGGAAAAACTACTCATCTCAGACCAGTGGTTTGCCTATATTTCCTTCAATGCCGTGATGTGGCAAATCGTAGCACTGCAATTTTTTATGGCTTTGCTGCACCAGAAAAAACGCCCATGGCTTAATCGCGGATTGATCGGGTTCTCTATTACATTGACCATTCTGACGTTGCCCTGGTCTTCTACCCCGCAGAGCATCGTACCGTTCAACCTGATGTTTATACTCCCGATTGTTGCAGCGATCACCATGATCGCGGTGAATTCTTGGGATTCCTGGCACAGCCGTTCACGAGAGGCGCAGCTATTGGTGAGCTGGATGTTAGTGGCGCTGCTGTTTGGCGTTCACGATGGGCTGTATAGAAAGTATCAACTCAACATCGAAGGATTCTATTTGGCGCCCTATGCGACCGTCGGACTTTTTGTGATTATGATGGTCATCATGTACCGGCGCTATGTAGGTGCCATCGGCGAAGTCGAACGGGTCAATGCCAGTCTCGCGCAGCGCTTGCAGACCCGCGAGGCCGAGTTGGCAGAAATCCATGAGCGGTTGCGCGAGATTGGGCATCGCCAAACCCTGAGCCAGGAGCGGCAACGCCTGGTGCAGGATATGCATGATGGTCTTGGTTCATCGCTCGTCAGCGCATTGCGTGTGGTGGAGCATGGGCGTATGGGCGAGGCGGAAGTTGCGCAGGTCCTCAAGGGCTGCATCGACGATCTCAAGCTGGCGATTGATTCGATGGAGCCGGTGGATGCCGATCTGCTGCTGTTGCTCGCGACTCTGCGCTTCCGTTTGGGGCCGCGACTCATAAGCACGGGCATTACGCTGCTCTGGCAAGTTGAGAATGTACCTCCACTTGACTGGCTCGATCCCAAGAATGCGCTACATATCCTGCGTATTTTGCAAGAGGCGTTCACCAATATCATCAAGCACACCCATGCCACGGAAATCCGCGTCGCAACGGGAGTAGAGAGCGATTACGTGATGGTGAAGGTTACCGACAACGGACAAGGCTTTGCGGTGCAGAGCGCACTAAAGAGCGGCGGCAAGGGTCTGTCTAACCAGATGCGCCGCGCGGAAGCTATCGGTGCCGAGATTAAATGGGTTTCTAACAATACAGGCACGAGCGTTACCTTGAGGTTGCCAATAAAGAAGCTCGCTTAAATAAATCTCAATCCATAACAACTTAACGCACTTTTTCTATAATTGGAACGGCTGCTTTTTACCTGCTTGTTCTCAACTTTAAATGACGGCTAATGGCAAATCAAAGTAACCCATGCATGAAAAATCATATTTTTTGCAATGACCGCAATGTCCACCTACCGTCAATTATTTGATTTCAGCATGAAAGTCTGCAACAGGATGAACAGCTGTCATTAGGTATAGGAATGCCTATCTGGCGCTAGGTGGACGGTCATTGCAATTTCAAAATGAATTTATTGAGTAACTGGTGTCATAGCTCTACACCAGAGGCTCAGTAATAATGAAATCTGCTAAGGTATTTTTGACATTACCATCCCACCATCGAAAAAGCTTGCGCTAAATAATAGGTACCAATCACGCCCAGTACAATCATGCCATTATAAAAACCGTTGCGAACTGATTGACGGTTGAGGAGTAAGCTAATCGAACCCAGTACTAAAGATAACTGCAAGAACATCGCCGACATATCAAAAATATCGCCCACTTCTTCATAGGTTTTCACTTTTCGTTGCCAATCTTCAACGCCAGTGACATTTCCCAGAGCCCCATTTTGCTCGATAACCCAGTTTTCCTTCCCTACGCCATTCGAGCCCAACATAATTTCTTTTTTCTCTTTATCGTATCGGTTTAACGTGTTGTTTAATTTGGATAGGTCCTTTTCTAGTTCGTTTTTGTAGACACCTTGAGCTTGATTGCCTTTAAGCTGCGCCAACACAGAATCGCGATGCCCCTCAATGATGGATTCTTTGATGCTCTTAGCCTGATACCACGCATACGCGGTCCCTTTTTCATTGCTCCCTTTAATTTCTTCTGCGCCCCAGCGTCCACCACCGATGCTATTGACAGCCATAATCGCCGCCAAAATACCCAGGGTGACACCGCACTTCATCTGATAATTTTCGGATTGTTCCAATTTTGATTCGTCGCTCATAACTCGCTCTCCAACTAAAAATTAAATATTAATGCTGTATTGCGCAATCTGGTATTGCTTGTTGATCTGAACAGATTTGCAAAATGTCGAACGCAGCTTCGTTCAGCTTTCTGGAACGAAGCTGCCCGCCATTTTTACCCTGAATTCGCACATTGGTCGTATTGCGGTCATCGTCGTGAATAATAAACACACGCCCCTTGCCCAAAACAGCCATTCCCTCGGCTTTATGTGAAAATACAAAGGGCGCACCATCGCTTGTTTTGACAAGATGAATTACATTGTCCAATACTCCATTAGTTTCCGGTAAAACCCATAGATAAGCGCCTAATTGCCTTGTTTCATTATCTTCGAAGGAGGTCAGGATATACAGTTGCCTAGTGGATGCATCATATTCAATACTAGACAAGCCCACTTTGCGACCAACAGCTTGACTGGTATTTTCTGAAAAATCACGAATCACCGTCAGCTCTGCTGTGTCATCAAGCAAAAACACACCATTGTTAAGGCTGTATTTGCCTTCCAGCAATACCGCACGATAGTCAAAATTAGTATAACTTTGGCCGATCTCCCGAATGCCAAAAATGATTCTGTTGCCCGGCAACATTGCCAGACCTTCCATTTTAAAATAGTTTGCCTGATCGCCGAATTTCGCACGAATCGCTTTGGCTAATCTGGTGCGTAAAGTGATCGAACTTTGAACACCTTCGCGCTCGGTGACGGCAACAATTGTCCCTTTTGGGGGGGCATTCGACGGCCATGAAATTAACTCATTAAAAATATCTAAGCTGGGATCATTTTCGCTAAAACGGTTAAAAGCCGTCATCGCAACCAGTTGCGCGCCATCCGGCGTAATCGACATGGATTCAAATTTGCTGACCAGCGAAAATGGGGGGAAATTTAGAAAGTTTTTGCTTGCAGTTGCCGCAAAGTCTTTCCCCGCATAGGAAATCGTAAACACACTGGATTCTTTGCCCGCTTTCGGAGGCTTGTCATTGCCAAAAATTAACTCGCCTCCTTGAGTATTTTTAATCCATGCAACAGCAGATAAATCACAATTGACCGAACTGTCCGGGGAACAAAGTATCGTGCCGGATTGCTCGATCAACGCCGAATACCCGGCAGGTGAATCCGCCTTTACTGCGAGTGAGTAAATGCCGAAAAAAATTCCGAGAATCGTTGCCGGTAAATGTCTCATATAACCCCTTAAATTATTTTTGTGAAATCAATTTTTCAGGCGAAGTATTCCCCTGAATCCGTGCCAGAGACGGCGGGCACAACTCAAAATCACGGGCTTTGAATTGTTGTCTTAAATAAGTCCACAACTCTTCTTTTGCCTTCGATTTTTTGGGTAAAATTTTAACGCGATAACCGACCGAATACTCCGCCACCCAATAGCCGTTGTCACACACAATCCCTTTAAAACGCACCATCGGCGCATACATCGGATCGTCCTTCAAATAAATAGACTTTGACTCGTTCACGGCATCACTAACAATCCCCATCACAATACTCGGATCAATATCCGGATTCAGATGAAAGACTGTTTCAGCAGCAATGCCGTGCGGAGTGGTACTAAAGTTTTGCATTTCCGCTTCCGACACTTTCGAATTAGCCAAACTGACCATCTGCCCGTCGTTGGACTCGATCCGTGTCGTCCGCCAAGTGATATCCATAACTTGACCTAACGTATTGTTTATTTTTATATAATCACCTACGCGGAAGGGGCGCTCAATGTTTAACACAATGCCGGAAAATACGTTGGCAATATTCGCCTGAACTGCCAAGCCAATGACCATCGCCAACACCCCTGACGTCGCCAGTAAGCTCGTTAAGGTTTGATTAAACACGAAGGCAACCACTCCGGCAAAAGCCAAGGCAAAGAGAATGAATGAAGTGAAAAACTTAATCACATTCGGCACCTTGCGTTGGGTGCTTTCTTCCAAGCCAAACCAGATAAAACGACGAATGGCAATATCAATTAGCCAGGCACCAATAATCCACCACAGGCTTTCATACACGTTTACCAGCGTCCGTGTGGTGCTTTGCGTGAAATGGGTGAATGCATGATCGAGAACAATATTGCCGACTGAGAGCAAAATCAACGGCCAAAAAATGACTCTTAATAACCACGCTTGCACCGCCCAATAACGGTTTAAGTTTCGGCGATCCAATATCAGCGCAAACACACTGCCAAGCAGTCCAAAAATCGCGATATAGATAAAATATTCTGCTTGAATCACATCGCGCGCATTGGCACTGGCAGGTTTAAGCAAAACACCCAAAGTAATATTTGAAAACTGCGGTTGTTCCCCGGTTAAGCCGACATATTGCGGCGCTCCGTCGCTCTGTTCGCTCACCAATTCCTGAGATAGCCAAGCATTATCCATTTCCCACCCGGTGCTGGGATTTACCACTTTTTGACGCAGTAATTCATTCACCAAATCGTTGCCGGTGGGCATGCCCAACACGTCGACCACGTAGATTAAATTGCTGCGATTGAGTTGATGATGACGGAATGAAATGCCGGCAATATGCTGGCCGTAAGCGCGCTTGGCGTCGGTAAAGTTGAGTCTGAACTTCTGCTTGATCCGGTAACGGCGATATTGGACTTCGTCACCCGATTTACTTTCTTCCGGCGTGTCAAATTTGACCGGTTCGACGGAATTGTCAATCAATAACTCTTGAGGATTAAAATTGCCGCGATAGCGAAACCAAATCGACATATCCAAGGTCGCCGTTTCTTTTTGCAAATCAAGATCGCTGATTTCATTCAGGCGCACGCCGGTATAAACAACGTTGGTTTTGAACATGAAACGGTCATTGACGTACAGTACGCGCCCTTGGCGCAACGCTTCGATGTAATTAAAGCTCGCCCCTTTGGCAATGGGCAATAGCTGCACGGGGGCGGAAATAATTCTGTCTCCGTTATAAATGCCAACTTGAATCGGTAATTGGGCTTGATAATGATCGAAACGAAATAAACCACTTAAACCCTTTACCTCGTCTTCGCCCGGTTTGGCTGATAAGGCTACTTTGACCGCATCGAAACATAACGTTGCCAACCAATCGGGAGACGAATTAAACCGTTGCTGATAGCGGGTTTGAAACTTCTGCGCTTCATCATTCGCGGTATCAAAAAGTACCGGCGTGGCGGATACAATACCGTGAATTTGCATTGCCGCATTTTTACCGGTCAACGTCTGCATGCTTGTTCTAAAAGCGGCGGTGGCAAGTTGTTCCGGGCCAAATATTTCCAGTGCATTTCCGGTGGCGCGAATCCCTTGAACGAGTCGTGCAGACAGTTCTGGATTGGCCGCCAGGTAAATTGCGCCAATATCTATCTCTTTGATATCATTCAGTATTTTTGATACTTGTGCCTCTGTATTTTCAGCGGGAGAGATATTCCATACTTTTTGCACGGGGGTGTCAAAGCGCTTGTAAACATCCATGAAGGGTTCGACCAGCGGATCAAATTCGGGGCCGGTTTCTCGCACCACATACATCAAGCGTTGTTGCACCACGTTGCGAGCATAGTTAGCCGCAAAGCGGGCTTGTTCTTTAGTATCCAACCCAAGTGAAATCACGCCCGGCAGTGTTTCTGCTTGATATTGCGGTGTAATGATATTTATTTTTTTGCTTTGAAGCAGTGGCGCTGCTTCGCGTAGCAGTTGCGGTGAAACATAGCCGACAACGCCGACGACGCGACTATCTGCCGCAATGGTTTGGGCGGCTTGCGCTGTTTCATCGACCACCATCACCTCAACCAAACGACCATTTTTTCCGCCTTGTTTATTGATCGTTTCAACATAAAGTTCTACCCCCTGTTTAATCGCCAAGCCAAGTTCTGCCTGAGAGCCGGTCATCGGTCCCACCGCAGCAATACGTGGTCGTGTCGCCTCATCATCTCGGATAAAGGTCATCTTGGTTAGCAAAGATAGCAACGTTCCCAAAACAACAATGGAAATTAAAATCAGACCAAAAATTTTCCATTTTTGTCCACTTTGGAGAAACAACTTAAGTTTGCTCATCATCATTTAAACCTTAGTAAAAAATTAAAAAGTGTTGATTGTGTAGGGTGTTTGAAGCAGCCCACCATGAAACATTTCTGTGTTATCCGCAGCTCACACAGATTAACGCAGATTTAAAAAAATCCCCAAAATTTGCGACATCTGTGACATCTGCTTTTTCAAGTATTAAACCAATTCTCATTTAATCACCACCATAGTCAGCTTGCCTGAAGGACTCACCTCCAACGCAATGGGATTTTTGCCCACCGGCACTTCGGACGCGATATAAGTGCCGGTGGCAGGTAAATATCGTAACCATTTTGGAAGGCTGCCATCATCAGGCAGGGTGACTTTAAATTGCCCTCCCTTAACGGGCGTCGGTGCTTGAGATACTGAAGGGCGATTTTGATATGCTTTCTCTGCTTTCAAGGCAATCGCCAGTGCTCGTTCAACCGGCACCCCTTTGGCTAAGGCATTGCCTAGTGCCGCTTTAAAAATCGTACTGTTTTCATGCGAAGCTAACAAGGAATCAATATTATTTCCCGAAGCTAAAGCGGTACTCGGTGTTTTGACCTCAGGCGGCATTTTCGTAACAGTTTGTTTTGCTTTAATAATTGCGTCGGCGGGTGACATGCCGCGCGAAATGGCAACTGCCAACGCATGATCAAAATCTGCATTTCCAGCGGGCACTTCGCCGCTGCCGTTAGACAAACCTGCCAGCGGACTATTGGCATCAGCTTGAATACCCTGCTGCTCCAAGGCATCCACTTGAATGGCACGGGCTAAAGCTTTTTCAACCGGCATCCCCTTAGCCAGATTAGCGCTCAATACTTTGCCAAAAGAACCTTCAAGCGGTTTACCTTCTAACACCGCAAAATTACCAGAAGATAGTCCGGCGGAAAGATTATTGGCATCGGCATTTGCGGCTGCCGTAGCGTTCTGATCCGCAATTGTTGCTTTCTCAGTTGCCTGTGCAAGGGGGATACCTTTGGCCAGCAAAGCACTCAAGGTTTTTTGAAAGCCGGGGGTGGTATTGGCAAACTGTTTTGCCGGATCGCCGCCGCCCGATAAGCCGCTCATCGGCGATGTATCGGCTTTTGCCGACACGTCTGCCGATTGTCCGGCAACTTGGGCTGCTTTCACCGCCTCATCAAAACTCATCCCTTTAAGCAGGGCAACTCCCAACGCTTTATCAAACGAACTCGTACCAGAGCTTGTTTGCGTGTTGGCTAAACTATCTAGTTTGGTGCTCACATCGCCGCCGGAACTCAGCACACTTTTAGCCGCTGCTTCTTGAGCAGATTTTGGCGCGGGGAAACTGGCTTCTGCTTTAAACACTTGCTCGGCACGGGCCACTGCCTCGCTCATCGGCAGTCCGTTGCTTAAGTTTTTGACCAAGGCTTCTTGGTAGGTTTTACTTGCTTGCTCGGCCTGTGCGGCGGGCAGTCCGCGTGAAATGGCGGTTGTCACTTGACTATTGGTGAGGGCATCCAGTGAAGCCGTTGGTTCGGCCCCACCCGAAAATCCTTGCTGAATCGTGGTTACAGCGGCCTTAAAGGCGGGCTCGGGCAGCATGTCGCTGGAGGTTGGCTGTGATATGACCGAGGTCGCCGTCGCGGGTTCGAGCGTGGCTGTCACTGGTGCCGCAGTTTGGGGTGATAAATTCAAAGGCGAAGCAGTGCGTTCGCCGGCTATTACATTGTTGGGCAACTGGCTAGTAATGCCGGGTGTAGCGGGGGCGGCAGCTGTTGGCGCAGGGTCGATTGGCGTAATGCCAGGCGTGGTGGTGTTAGTCAAAGGCACAACTGCTGCTGTCACGGGCGCCTCAGGTGCCGCAGAAATGGTTGTGGGCGAGGGCTCAATAGATGCAGTCGGAACTATTACCGGCACCTCTGTTGATAGAGTCGCAGGCGTTGCAAGATTTCCTGCGGTAATTGCCGTTGTCGCCGGGCTGACTGTGGGGACTACGGGATCAATAGTAGGTACTGGGATTGTCAGCGGTTCAATCACCAGTGCAGGCGGGATATTTATGATATTTAAAACTTGAGTGCTATTTTGCGTCACAAATGTTTGCGCTACAAATTGAGGAATTTCTGGTGAAATCGACAGCGAGCCATCAACAAAAAGAATCGAATAATTTATCGAGCTATACCCTTGCGGTGTGATTAGATAATCGCCAGCCAGAACAGCGCCTTGACTATTGCCGCCATAGCTCAGTGCACCGCCAAGATTAATGGCAGTTTCATTGTTCACGAACCCGCTAATAATCACCCCATTACCGCCACTAAAGCCACCGCCATCAAAGGTTTTAGTCGCATTTTTAGCAGTGACAGTGAGCGCTGCTTTATTCACCGTCAAGGCTCCATCGGTGTAACTCAGGGTGTAATTATTTGAAGTCAAACCGCTTGGTGTGATGAGGTAACTACCCGCATTAATGGCGTTTTGTGAAGTTCCGCCGTAAGCCAGTGTGCCGCCTAACATGGAAGCGGATTCGTTGTTGACCAAGCCCGAATAGCTCACGCCATTGCCGCCGGTGAAGGCCAAACCATCATATGTTTTAGTGGCGGCGGAAGCGGTGATATTTAAGGCGGCTTTGCCCACCGTCAAGGCACCATCGGAATAACTCAAGGTGTAATTGCCCGAGGTTAAGCCTCCGGGCGTAATGACATAACTGCCCGCATTAATTGCATTTTGTGAGGTGCCGCTGTAAGCCAGCGTACCACCTA
>JBAZVN010000028.1:0-8352 GCA_041660815.1 Gallionellaceae bacterium
CGTTGGTGAATGTTAAGTTTAATGCTCCTGCCCCAAAGCCTATGGCAGTTGATGCATCCAGTGTGGCTGAGTCAGTTATATCATCAAAATCAATACAATCTGTGCAGTCAAAATCGGTTACCGCTGTAGCAGTTAAAGTTGTAGCACCACCAATGGTCAGTTGGTTATCGGCGAATGCCAGAGTTGGATCGGTTGTCCCTGCATCAAATGTCCATGTCCAACCGGATCCTGTTCCAAATGTAGCTGTTGTAATTTCTGTGTAGTCAAGGTTCAAGGTCAAAGTATTGGCGGCGGTTATATCTGTATCAATCCCATTTGTTCCTCCGGCAAAGAGTGCTGTTTCTCCGCTTGATATTAGCTCTACTGGATCTGCATCATCACCATCCAAGTTCCATCCTGAATATCCGCCTCCACCAATTTGAGTGAATGCTGCACCATCATATACATACAAAGCATTACCGGTAGAGTCATATACAACATCCCCCTCGGCGGTTCCGGTAACTCCCACAGGTGCTCCGGCATTGGTGGGAAGATTCAGTCCGGAATTGTTTTGATGAACAGGGGCATCCAATCTTCCTGCGTAGCTTACATTACCTGAAGCACCGGTTACATCAAAGTTATCAAGATTAATATCACCTGTTGTTCCCAAAATAGTATTTGCTCCGATGTTTAGTGCATTAACTATTTCGGCATCAGAAACATCCAGTGCATCTGTTATTACTCCAGAAGCATGATCAGCTTCTATTAAGATTCCATTGGCTGTGGTTACCGCTCCAGACGAATTTAATTCAAGAAAATCACCTGTTGAAGAGGTATTGAACAAGATGGCTTGACCAGTGGAAGCCTGCGAAATGTCTATAAGAGCAGCAGTTGATCCAACATCTAGATTGGATAACTGAATTAAGTTCCCCGAGTTGTTATATGGCGCACTACTGTTCAAGGTGATAGTGAAAAAGTCCCCAGTCAAATTATTTTCTGACAGGTCTGGACTTATGGTAAATTCTCCGCCATTAAGAGGAGAATATGTGATGTCTTGGTCAGGTTCAAACCCTAGATAAGTTTGGCCAGATCCATAGTATGAAACAGTTCCCGATGAGGTCAGATTGTAAGATATACCACCCGCACCATCAAGATCAAAAGACAATTGATTGGCTCCAACAGAGATAGATGTCGATGCGTCCAATGTTAAAGTGTCATCGATATCATCAAAGTCGATACAGTCAGTACAGTCAAAATCGGTTACCGCTGTAGCAGTTAAAGTTGTAGCACCACCAATGGTCAGTTGGTTATCGGCGAATGCCAGAGTTGGATCGGTAGTTCCTGCATCAAAAGTCCAGGTAAATCCGGTTCCTGTACCCCAAGTTTCGGCTCCAACTTCAGTTCCGTCAAAGGCAAAAGTTAAGGTATCACCTGAATTGGTAACATCAATTCCATTTGTGTCACCTTGAGCGATTAGAGTATCTCCCTGAACTATGGCTGATGCGCCACCTACCCCGGTATCTGTTTGTGCTGTAAATAATGTTCCGGTTATCTGTCCGGCAACAATTTGGCCGGTACCATTAATTACAGTTGTACCGTTGTAATTTAAGATATCATCCCAACCGGTGCCAATTCGGAGGGCATGTTCGGTTGCGGTATTGGCTGTGATAGAGTCGATGGCAATACCGTAAAGATTACCGGCAGTATTGCCGGATGATGCGGCGTCAATAAACAGCAAGTTTTGGGTGGTTGAGGCAACAGTTTGGGCAAAGCCTGTGATTTCGATTCCGTTGATAACGTCTGAGGCATCAACCGGTGCGTTGCCAATTATGGCATGAATCGCCGAGTTGTTGGCGCCTGTTCCGGCTGCCGTAAAGATTGAGGAAGCAAGCGCATCGACATTGTTAGTGACTGTGCCAAATCCAGAATTGGTTAAATTCACAATGTCTATTTCAGGAGCAGAGGCGGCGGTTACTGCAAACTGAGTGTCGGTAGCACCGCCGATAGTACGAATAATGATATTGCCCGTGGCATCGGTAAGGATGATAGCATCATCGGATCCTGCGTCGTTGTCATAGGCTTGTTGAAGAGTAGTCGATGCCCCGGAAATATTTTCCCAAGAAGCGCCAGTCCAAAGTTTTATGAGGTTAGTTCCTGATTCATAAGCCAAAAAGCCCTCACCAGCTGAAGGTCCGGTTGAGAGGGCGGCAGTTTGGGGAAGTTTAAGACCCATGACGGCGGTTGATCCGTGGGCAATAGTGCTTAAATCAATGAGACCAGTGGTGCTTAAACTGAGAATACTGTCACTGGTAAGAGCTAATACTTCACTTCCTGAATTATTAATAAAACTTAGTTTGGAGGTTGGGGAGGCACCGGCGGCAGTCATGATATTTTTGATATCGAAATTGAAATTAGATGAAGTCAAAGGTCCGACGGCCGGATTGGAATCGTATGTTCCGCGGAGACGGAGTGTCGAGGAATTGTTGGTATCGGAATCGACTGTGATATCAGCAGGCCTTAGGACTAAAAATTCGGATTCACCATATATGTCTAACAAAGCGGTAGTATCCTGAGCGGCGGCTGCAGTGCCTAAACTTAAGACGTCATTGGTGGCATCCCATTTAAAATTGTTTTCGCTGGCGATTGTTTGAGCGGCGGTAAAGAAGGCAATTTCACCCGCGGTTCCGGTACCGCCGATACCAGCGCTGGATCCGGTGCAGTTTCCCGTGGATAAACAGATATCGGCCGATGATCCTGTGAAAGTAGGCAGGGTATAAGTTTTGTCTGCAGCCAGGGCAGCTACATCCAGATATCCGTAGAAAGCTGCGCCGTCGGAACTTCTGATACCCAGTTCAGAGGCGGAATTGTTAAGTACGATATCAAAGGCACCGGTTTGGCTCCAATTTGCGGTAAGAGATCCCAAAGATACGGCTTCCGCAAAACCCTCTCCCGGTGTGCCGGATACCGAAATACCTGACCCCGAGGTAACTGAGCCGACGTAATTTCCGGTGGTATCGGTTCCCAAGGCCACTGCGTCTGCTGAAATAGTCAATGCACCGGTATTTGAAATAGTGGCATCGTTTGACATGGTGACAAATGTCGGTGCAGAAGAAGAGACTCCAACCAGGAGCTGGCCATTTGTTCCTGCGGCAGTGGCTCCAATGGCAGAGGCAGTGTTGCCATATAGGATACCGTTGAGTGTGAGAGAGGTGGCGCCCGTGCCACCGTTTCCAACAGGTAGAGTTCCGGTAACTTCGGTAGCCAAATTGATATTGGCGTCCAGAATTTGTAATTCGGCTAAAGAGATATTTGTGCCGCCTGCATTTATAGCCTGGTCCCAACCAGTTCCGATGTTGATGGCGGTTTCGTTGGCCGTACCGGCAGTAATATTGGCAATATTTAATCCATAGAGGGCATCTGCGTCTCCGGAAGAAGATGTGACCGCAAGTCGGAGTGCAGAGTTGGTATCTGTGGCATCGGCATCATCGGCTTGAGTAAATGCGATATTGGCGCCGCTCACACTATCGGTTACGACACCTGAAGCGGTAATTGATAGCTGATCGGTGGAAGCGGAAGAGTTCGACAAGGCCAAATTCTCAGTTCCGGCCAGAGATAAGTCGGTATCAGTAGTAAAAGTAACTAAACTGCCGGTATCGGTGATGCTGGCATCACCCACGGTATAGGTACCGGTAAATTTGGTCAAAGTATTTGCGGTTCCGGAACCGCCAATGCCAGCGGTTGAACCGGCACAGTTTCCGGTGGAAATACAAATTATTCCGGAAGCATCGGGAACGGTCAAAGTCCGGGTAGTGGCAGGTGACACACCGGTTAATTCCAGCTGCATGATTTTGGACGGATCGACACTGTCGACAAAGTACGTGGTGGCATCGGAAAGAGATTTATTGGATAAAGTTTGGGTTGCAGCCAGGCCGACAAAAGTATCATTACTGCCGAAATCGGGCAGGGTATATGTTCGGGAAGCAGAGGGAGCAATTGATGAAATGGTGGTGGTATTGGTGGTACCCAAAGTGATTTGATTGGTGGTGTTTGACAGGGTTAATCCGGCAAATGTCGGAGTAGCTGCCGTATGGATATTTTGGGGAGTAGAAAGAGTGATATTACCCGTGGCGCCGGATACATTTACCTGATTGGCTGTACCGGTTAAAGACAGGACACCGGAGTTATCGATAGTTATGGATCCCGAACCCTCAGTAATAGTTATTCCGGTACCGTCGGTGAGAGTGGCGACGTTGTAACCACTACTAGCATTACCTATGAGAAGCTGACCGCTAGTGGGGGTAGTGGATGTACCGGTACCGCCATTTCCTACAGGGAGAACGCCTGTTACTTCGGTGGTGAGAGAAATATTGTTGTCCAGGATGGCAAATTCGGAAGAAGCGATTGTTGCACCACCAACCGTTACATCATTACTCCCTATGGCCAGAGCAGTTCCGATTTCAGCATCAGAAATATCAATGGCGGTGGTAATTGCACCGGTGGATGTGTTAGCTATCTGAATTCCTGCTGCAGTGGTTCCGGTTCCGGTGGCAGTTAAACTTAATAAATTGCCAGTGGAAGACGAAGTTAGTGACAGGGGAGTACCGGTGGAAGAGGCAGCTAAAGTTAAACCATTGCCCGTACCGGAATAATTTTGGGTCCAGCTATTTGATCCCTGATTCAGAGTTAAGGCAGCATCGAGGTCAAGAGTATCCTGGAATTCGGTGAAGTCCAGAGAATTGGCCTGAACAGATACAGTGATAATATGGGTGGCACTGGCTACGGTATCAATGCCGGTTCCGGCGGCGATAATCAGAGTATCTCCGGAAGTGATAGTTTGATTCGGTCCGGCTTCTGCAGAAACATCAAATGAGGAGACAAATGTACAGTTATTGGAATCCAGACAAATAGTTCCTGAGGCGTTGGGTAAAGTATAAGTTCGATTGCCGGTGAGGGCGGCACCACGGAGAGATCCGGTGAAGCCGCCGTTGTTGTAAACCAGAAAATTGTCATAACCAGTACCGATGTTTATGGCATTAAAGGTGTTGTTAGATTGACCGGTAACGTCGGCAAAATTTAAACCGTTATTAGTATTGGTTCCGGAAGTAACGGTTCCGGCCAACACCAGATTTTGGGCATTAACCGTATTGGTTCCGGAAGCGGCGGAATTGGTAACGGAAAATGTGGCAGCAGAACCGGTAGTATTAGCAAAGGTTTGGGAAATAGTTCCGGTGCCCGAAGATAGGGTGAGATTTTGGTTTGCAGGGAGGGTGATACCGCCGCTTGCCGTGATTAAACCTGTGACACCCAATGTTCCGGAAATCAGAGTGTTGCCGGTGGCCGGTGCGACACTAAAGTTGCTGCCACCGACAGTAAAATCAGCTCCGGTAACGTCCAAACCGTTTGTGGCATTAACATTGCCACCGAATGACACCTGGCCGGTGCCACTTTGAGTGATAGTAGTTCCGGAGGCGAAGGTGGTATTGCCGTTAACTGAAATTGTACCGGTGCCGGTGGATAGAGTTGTGGCGCCTGTTTGAGCGAAATTTCCCGAAATATTCAATGCATCACTGCTGCCCAAAGTGACGGAATCGGCACTGCCAGAATCTAAAATAACGGCAATATTGTTGCTGTTTATTTTTCCGCCTAAAAGCAAAATATCGGCGGTATCTCCCTGGGCAGCTAACCCATATGCCAGATCACTGGAATTGGTGGTAGTCGCATCAAAATATCCGCCGTAAACAGTGTTGACCAGGGAACCGGAGTCGTTTATGGTAGCGTAATATCCGTATCCAGTATTGGCATTGGTAACCGGGGAGTTGGTAATATCCAGGTTGGAACCGTAAACCGATTGGGAAGCGGTGGTGGTAGCAAAAGTAGTTGTTTGACTTGACCTGGAACCATTGGCTGTCAGTGAATAAGCGGGCAGAGATAGTTTCTGATCTATAAGAACATCCCCGAGTGTAAAATCAAACTGATCAGAGTCGGTGTAAATAAGACTTCCAGTATCGGGGCCGGAGTTGGAAGCATAAAAATCAATTCCCGGTGTATTAGTATCATCTGCTCCATCACCGATGCGGATGCGGTTGGCGGAAACGTCGATGGAAAACGGAGCAGTCAAAGTATCTCCGGCTCCGACAGTGAGGTCGGATGTGGTATCGGTCAAGTAAGTTGAAGTGGAACCGGTGGTCCATTTACTACCTCCCGCACCTGATCCGGAATCGGTTCCACAGCCGAATTCTTCGGTAGTGACATCCCAGACCAGCTTTTGAGTGGCGCCGTCGCAATCGGATAAACCTCCGCCGGAAATTCCGGCTCCGGCTCCGGTGGAAAGCAAAAGAGTTTGGTCAATTAAGACGTTACCGCCGGAAAATTGAAATTGATCAGAGGTGTTGTAAAGTAAATTACCGGTATCGGCGCCGGCATCGGACTTAAAAGTTAATGTAGTGGATCCGGCCAGTGATCCGTCACCAACAAATACTGTGTTGGCGGAAGTGTCCACACCGAAAACGGCGCTTGCGGCAGTGGTATTGCCGATTGCCAAATCGTTGGCAATGGTGTTGGGATAGAGAACTCCGCCACTGTCGGTCCACTTTGATGATCCAGTACCGGATCCGGCATCTGCTTCACAGTTCCAAGTGGAAGTAGCCTCGTCCCATTTTAGAATAAAATCGTCACTGCAGTTTTGCAATAAAGCCAATTGATTTGAACTGCCGCCGGCGAACTCCAAACCGGAGTTATTGGAACTGGAACCGGTGCCATCGGCAGTAGTTAAAACATTTGCAGCCAGTGAAATTGTACCGGCACCGTTAGTTACCGTAATTCCGTTTCCGGCGGTTAACGCGGCTAAAGAAAACCCGTTTCCAGTGTCATTACCGATTAAAAGCTGGCCATCAGTTACAGTTGAGGTGTTTAGTCCGGTTCCACCATTTCCTACCGGGAGAATACCGGTGATTTCTGAAGCACCACCGGCTAAATTAATAGCGGATGTTGATAAAACACCGGAAGCGTTGTTGTGAACAATACCGGTCGTGGATAAACCGGAAAAAGTGATGGTTCCGGAAGAGGTGATTCCGGTAAGTCCTGAGGCTACTCCGGCACCAGTGATATCCCAAATGTCAGAATTGACTGTGACATTGGCGGTATTGTTACCCAAGGTAGTAGCTCCGGTAGATGAAAGTGAAGTAAAGGCTGCTGTAGAAGGGGTGGTTGCACCAACGGCAGTGGAGTTGATCCCGGTGGCGGTGGTGTTGAAATTGGCGGAGGTAGTAATTAAATTTCCGGTAGTATCGACAGTGATGACAGGATCTGTAATACCGACTCCGGAAGAGTAAAGAGTCAACCGACCGCTTAACGATTCATTGGTACCTAAAAATAAATCTGCGGCAGATTCATCAAAAAAGAGCGAGGCGGCTGCGACTGTGGTACTACCGATGACCAAATCATCTGTGACACTGGTAAGGTAAGTAAAGGTTCCTGAGTCAGTCCATTTGGATGCACCGGATCCGATAGCGGCATCAAAGTCGTCCAGCACATCCTGAATGTTGGTGGAATTGGAATTGGCAAATTCATCGAATGCACCGATTAATGATGCTCCGGAATTGAGGTTTGATGTACCCAAATCGTTTAAGCCGATTAAACCGATGGTCAAATCACCACCGGTGTTGATGGTCAGATTATCGACGTCGGAGACTGTTCCGGCCGAGATATCAATACCGTTAATAGTTTCGTTAGTGCCGGCAGAAATTGTCGTTACACCGGATACTGCCCCGGCTCCTGTAATGGTCCAGGTACCGTTACTAAGGGTATCAGAAGCACCCAAGTTGACCTGATTGGCAGAACCGCTGTCGATGGAAATGGCTGTATTATTCGAAGAGATGTTCCCGCTTTGGATTTGAAGAGTATCCCCTGAAGCGACAACCACATTTCCGGATGATGAGTCCAGGGTTAAAGCGTTACCGCCGGCAGAAGATAAAGTTACAGCTCCGATGCCGGTGTACAGTGGTGAAGTAAGCGATGTGACTACCTGAACGGTGCCGGTAAAATTGGCGGTGGAAGAGATTGTTTGACCGTTTATGGTGCCGGAAGTGATGTTTCCTGAGGCTCCGGTGATGCTCCAATTAGAACCGGAAAGGTCGTTGAGGCCGGTAGATAATGCAGAGGCAATTTCCGGATCGGACAAATCTATGGCGGTGGTTATAGCTGTAGAGGCGGCACCGGTAATGGTAATACCTGAGGTTAAAGCCTGACCGGTATCGGTGTGGTTTATAGCCAGAGCACTATCGAGAGATGCAGTTCCGTCCCCGACTTCGAGATATAGTCCGCGGCCGGTACCTGAAGTGGCAGTATTGTCATTTATTGCCAGTTGGATGAGGT
>JBAZVN010000029.1:0-8205 GCA_041660815.1 Gallionellaceae bacterium
TGGAACTGACCACCTGCACCGAATGCGGTGGACATTTCGTTACCCATACCGACGAACTGACTAAAAATTATGTGTGCGGAATTTGCCGTCCGCCCTCGCGCGCCGGTAAAACCAAGAAAGCCGCGTTGATGGATGCGCTGGCGGCTTAAAGATAACATCCGAGTTTAAAAAAGAATCGGGCTCCGTCCCCTATTAAATGCGCGGCCTACGGTATAATCCGCGCCGCTATGCAAATCCTCCGAGGAATTTCCACTTCAGATCACCAGCCCATTGCGCTCACCATCGGTAATTTTGATGGTGTGCACCTTGGGCATCAGGCGTTGCTTGAACAATTGCAGCGGGCGGCCCGTGCGCGCAATTTGGCCACGGCTGTCATTATTTTCGAGCCCCATCCGCGTGAATTTTTTACACCGCAACAGGCTCCTTCAAGACTCACAAATTTGCGCGAAAAACTGGAATGTTTTGCCGCTTTGGGTTTGGATCGCGTGCATGTTTGCCGGTTTAATGAAAAATTGGCGCGTACCAGTGCGTCGGATTTTATCGATGCGCTTTACAATAAACTGGCGGCAAAATATGTTTTGATCGGCGACGATTTTCGTTTTGGCAATGCCCGTGGCGGTGATTTTGCGCTGATGCAACAAATGGCTTTGCAGCAGGAGGTAATTGTAAAATCAATGGACAGCGTATTACTGGACGGAGTGCGAATTTCCAGCACGGCGGTACGACAAGCATTAAGCGACGGAAATCTGGCTTTGGCGCAGCATTATTTGGGGCGGCCTTACAGTATTAGCGGGCATGTTGAACACGGTAAAAAAGTGGGGCGCAAGTTGGGTTATCCCACTGCCAATATTCAGCTGAAGCACAATCGTGCGCCGTTGTCCGGAATCTTCGTGGTGCAGGCGCGGATTGAAAACGGCAATATACTCAATGGCGTGGCCAGCCTGGGAGTACGTCCCACCGTTGAGCAAAACGGAAAACCCGTGCTTGAAGTGTATCTATTTGATTTTAATGATGAATTGTATGGCAGACATCTCCATGTGGATTTCCTGCACAAGCTGCGGGATGAAATAAAGTATTCGGATTTGGAAAGTTTAACGCAACAAATAGCGCTCGATGTCGAGCAGGCAAAGGACTGGTTTATACAAAATGGCGACTGATTACAAAGACACTCTCAATCTTCCCGATACCCCGTTTCCAATGCGCGGTGATCTTGCCAAGCGCGAACCGCAAATGCTGGCACAGTGGCAAGCCAAACAACGCTATCAACGGATTCGTGCGGCGAGTCAGGGACGCCCAAAATTTGTGCTGCACGACGGCCCGCCTTACGCCAACGGCGATATTCATATCGGTCACGCGGTCAACAAAATTCTCAAGGACATCATCGTCAAAAGTAAGACGCTGAGCGGTTTTGATGCACCTTATGTACCGGGCTGGGATTGTCACGGTTTACCGATTGAGTTGCAGGTGGAAAAGAAACATGGCAAGGCGATTCCTCCCGCGCAGTTTCGCGAGCTGTGCCGCGAGTACGCCAAAGAGCAGATCGAGCGCCAGAAAAAAGATTTCATCCGTCTCGGCGTATTGGGTGAATGGGACAATCCATACTTGACGATGGATTTTAAAACCGAAGCGGAGATCGTGCGCGCGCTCGGCAAAATTTACGAACGCGGCTATCTGTATCAAGGCCGCAAGCCGGTTAATTGGTGTCTGGATTGTCAGTCTGCCTTGGCGGAAGCCGAGGTGGAGTACGAAGATAAAGTGTCGACTGCGGTAGATGTCGGATTTGAGGTGCAGGACAAAGCGGCATTGGCGAAAGCTTTCGCTATCGGGCATTTGCCTGCTGATGCCAAAGTGTATGCGGTGATCTGGACGACAACGCCGTGGACACTGCCCGCGAATCAGGCAGTAAGTGTTCATCCCGAATTTGAATACCGGCTTCTAAAAACTGAAACTGCTTATTTAATTTTAGTGTCAGAATTAAGCGATAGTTGTTTGCAGCGTTATCAATTCAATGCTGAACTAGTTGGCGCATGCAAGGGCGGGGCGCTGGAAAATTTGGCATTGCACCATCCATTCCAAGACAGACTTGTACCCATCATCTGCGGCGAGCATGTCACGCTGGAAGCCGGTACCGGTCTGGTGCATACCGCTCCCGCGCACGGTTTGGACGACTATTTTGTCGGACAAAAATACAATCTGCCGAACGATAATCCGGTGGGCGATGACGGCAAATTTATTTCCACCACGCCGGATATCGGCGGCACACCGTTGGCTGGCGTGTTCGTGTGGAAGGGCAACGACATCGTGCTGCAAGCGCTGGAAGTCAGCGGGCATTTGTTGCATCAGGAAAAGCTTAAACACAGCTATCCGCATTGCTGGCGCCATAAAACCCCCATCATTTTCCGTTCCACGCCGCAGTGGTTTATTGGCATGGAACAACATGCCGATGTGGGGGGCGAGCAGTTGCGCACCTTGGCAAATCAAGCCGTGGCGGATACGCAATTTTTCCCCGCTTGGGGGCGGGCACGCCTCGAAGCGATGATCAAGAATCGTCCCGATTGGTGCGTATCGCGCCAGCGTAACTGGGGCGTGCCGATGCCGTTTTTTGTGCACAAAGAAACCATGGCCTTGCATCCGCGTACCCCGGAACTATTGGAAGAAGTGGCTAAGCGTATTGAGCAGCAGGGCATTGAGGCGTGGTTCTCGTTGGATGCAAAAGAGTTGTTGGGCGACGATGTTGCGCACTATCGAAAACTCACCGACACCTTGGACGTGTGGTTCGATTCCGGTGCGACCCATGCCGCAGTGTTGGCGCAACGCGGGGAATTAAAATTCCCGGCAGACTTGTATCTGGAAGGCTCCGACCAGCATCGCGGCTGGTTCCAGTCATCGTTGTTGACCTCTTGCGCCATCAATGGTCGCGCCCCTTACGATGCCTTGCTCACGCACGGTTTCGTGGTGGACGGGCAGGGGCACAAAATGTCCAAATCCAAGGGCAACGTCATCGCGCCGCAAAAGATTCTGGACACACTGGGTGCGGACATTCTGCGTTTGTGGGTGGCATCTACCGATTACTCCGGTGAGCTGACCATCTCCGACGAAATTTTGAAGCGCGTGGTGGAAGGCTATCGCCGCATCCGCAACACCTTGCGTTTTCTGCTGGCGAACATCGCCGACTACGATCATGCCAAGCATGCCTTGCCGGTAGCGCAATGGTTGGAGATTGATCGTTACGCCTTGGAATTGACGCACAAGTTGCAAGAGGACGTTAAGGCGGATTACTCGCGCTATGAATTCCATTTGATTGCACAGAAATTGCAGGCGTTTTGCTCGGAAGCGTTGGGCGGTTTTTATTTGGATATTCTCAAGGATCGTTTATACACCGCTGGTGCGGATTCACTGGCGCGGCGTTCTGCGCAGAATGCGCTGCATCACATCACGCACAGCTTGGTGCGCCTGATGGCTCCAGTGCTTTCATTTACCAGTGAAGAAGTTTGGGCAGTCTTGGCGGGCGATACCGAATCTAGTGTGTTTGAAAAAGTCTGGTATGAACTGCCTGCTCATGCGTTGGATAAAGACCGGTTGGATTCATGGCAGGCAGTGCGCGAGGTTCGGGAGCTTGCGAATAAAGCCATCGAAGAAAAGCGTGCGCAAAATCTTTTGGGTTCTTCTTTGCAAGCCGAGTTGGATATTTTTGCATCCGGTGTACATCATGCGGCGCTAGCCGGGTTGGGTGAGGATTTGAAATTTATTTTCATCACGTCACGCGCCACCTTGCATCTGCGCGAAGGTGATATTGCTTTTGAAGTGTCTCCTAGCCAGCATGTCAAGTGCGATCGTTGCTGGCATTATCGCGAAGAAGTGGGTAGTAGTGAGGCACACCCCACGTTATGCAATCGTTGCGAGAGCAATTTATATGGCGCTGGAGAAATTCGCCATTATGCTTAATCGCTTTGGTTTAGGTGATGCGCTTTTGAAAAAATGGCTGGGCATGAGCGCATTGGTAATTTTGCTCGATCAATTTAGCAAGCTATGGATTAGTGCCAATTTTTACTATCTTGAAAGTGTTACCGTTACCGATTTTTTCAATTTTGTTTTGGTGCATAACACCGGCGCTTCGTTCAGTATGTTGAGTGATGCCGGTGGTTGGCAACGTTGGTTATTTAGCGGTATTGCCGCGCTTGCATCTGTTTGGATTGTTTGGCTGCTGCGCAAACATTCGCAGGAAAAAACATTTTGTATGGCTTTGGCTTTCATTTTGGGCGGGGCATTGGGAAATTTAATCGACCGCATGATGTATGGTTATGTTGTTGATTTCTTGGACTTTCATTGGGGAATTCATCACTTTGCCGCGTTTAATGTGGCGGATGCGGCAATCAACGTGGGAGCCGCCTTGTTGATTTGGGATAGCTTTAAGAAAAAACCGGAGAAAGCAAATGAATCTATTACTGGCTAATCCGCGCGGATTTTGTGCAGGAGTTGACCGGGCCATCGAAATTGTCGAGCGCGCTTTAGCGTTGCACGGCGCGCCGATTTATGTGCGTCACGAAGTGGTGCACAATAAATTTGTGGTGGAAGGCCTGAAAGCCAAAGGGGCAATTTTTATCGAGGATTTAGCCGAGGTTCCGCAGGGCAGCATTCTGATTTTTAGCGCGCATGGTGTTTCTCAAGCGGTGCGCAGCGAAGCAGAAACACGCGGATTGACGGTGTTTGATGCCACTTGTCCTTTGGTGACAAAAGTACATTTAATGGTTTCGCGCTTGCGTAGTCAGGGAAAAGAAATCGTTATGATCGGCCATAAAGGACATCCGGAAGTTGAAGGCACCATGGGGCAGGTTAACGGGGGAATGTATCTGGTTGAGTCCCCTGCGGATGTTGCAAAACTTCAAGTCAATGATGAAAATAATTTGGCCTTTGTCACGCAAACTACCTTATCTGTTGATGATGCCAAAAGCATTATTGCCGCACTAAAGATACGCTTTCCTTTAATTTCCGGCCCCAAGAAGGATGATATTTGTTATGCCACGCAAAACCGCCAGGATGCAGTAAAAATTTTAGCCAAACAATGCGATTTGGTCATTGTGATTGGCTCCCCGAATAGTTCCAATTCAAATCGACTGCGTGAAGTGGCTGAAAATCTTCAAGTCCCTGCCTATCTGGTGGATAACGCCAATGAATTGAATCCAGATTGGTTGGCTGGCAAGGACGCGGTGGGAATTACGGCTGGAGCTTCGGCACCGGAAGTCTTGGTGCAAGAAGTAATTGACCGATTAAAACAATTGGGTGCGCTCAGCGTGCGCGAAGTGGAAGGCATTTCTGAAAATGTCACGTTCCCACTGCCCAAGGCGCTTGCTGTAAATGATTGATTATAAAGAAAATAATCGTGACGCTGATTTTTTGGTGATCGGTGCGGGTGCACTGGGTTTGGCTGGCGCGGCAGCTTTATTGAAGCAGGGAGCATCGGTTACAGTATTGGAGCAGGGAAAGGTTGGTCAAGAATCATCTTGGGCGGGGGGCGGTATATTGTGTCCACTGTGTCCCTGGGATTATCCGGAAGTGGTTACGCAGCTTGCGGCGCGCGGTGCGGTTTTATTTGAAGCCTGGTCTGCTGAACTGCATCAGCAAACGGGGATAGATCCGGAATATCAAAAGCATGGAATGCTGATCCTGCCGCCCTTTGACAAGCAGGCCGCGCAACAGTGGTGTGAGTTGCATAAGGTGCGCTTTGAATTCAAAGACGGGAACTTGTTTTTACCCGATGTGGCGCAAGCGCGCAATCCGCGATTGATGCAAGCCTTGCGCGCCAGCGTGATGCAATTGGGCGGAAATATTGTGGAGCACTGTCAGGTACAAGAGTTTGTTTCCGGGCAGGATAAGGTAAATAAATTGCGCACGTCACAGGGTGAATTTTCCGCGCAAAATTATATTGTCTGCGCGGGGGCGTGGAGTAAATCGATACTGGGTGAACAGGCTTTGCAGCTTGATATTAAACCGATTCGCGGGCAGATGCTGTTATACAAATTTGATGTTCCCCCGTTGCCGCATATTGTTTTGCAAAAAGATATCTACCTTATTCCCCGCCGTGATGGTCATTTGTTGATCGGCAGCACCTTGGAAGATGCGGGTTTTGAAAAAGACACAACTTCATCCGCTTACGAAATGCTAATAGAACGGGCAATTGCAATTCTGCCGGCCTTGAAAAATATGCCATTAGTTAAACATTGGGCGGGATTGCGCCCCGGCTCTCCCGCTAATATTCCCAGCATTGGCCGTCATCCTCAGTTAAAAAACCTGTTTATTAATAGCGGACATTTTCGCTATGGCGTAACCATGGCACCGGCAAGTGTGGAAATTCTGTTAAACGAAATAAGTGGGAAAACTCATGCATTGGATGTCTCCGCCTATCGCTGGAATTGAGCGTAAGTCAGGAAAAAACCGAGAAAATATTTCTTGGTGTGTTTCAGTCGCGAATCCCGATGTTATAATCGCCCCCGTTTTAAAGCAGCCGAAATAGTTCTAGTGGTAAAACAGGGCACTCGTAACGCTCAGTCCTGAGTTCGATTCTCAGTTTCGGCACCAAGTCACGTTATTATCCTGTCTCAAATAATCTCAAAAACCCGATAACAGCAAGAGTTAGCGGGTTTTTTTACGCCTATACGGGCTTATTCATTCTCATTGCATCTTACTGGTATTGACGGTATATTCGACGGTATACAATATACCGTCATTTAATATACCGTCAAAATAGGGAGTAGTGATGGCTCTGACCGCAATTGAGATTAGCAAGGCGAGAGCAACTGATAAGCCGCAAAAACTGCCTGACGGTGGCGGTATGTATTTGTACATTCATGTTAACGGTGGCAAGTATTGGCGCATGGATTATCGTTATGGCGGCAAGCGCAAAACACTGGCACTTGGCGTATATCCAGAAGTGAGCCTAGCTGATGCAAGAGATCGGCGCGAACAAGCGCGCAAACTGCTGGCAAATAGTGCCGACCCTTGTGAGGTAAAAAAGGATGTAAAAAAAGCCGAACTTTTAGAAGCGGCCAACAGTTTTAAGATGCTTTCCCAGGAATTTCACAAGATGAAATCTCCAATGTGGACGGCAAGACATTCAGAATACTGGATGCTATATATGGAGCGTTATGTATTCCCCGTTATTGGTAATAAACCGATAGACAAAATTGATCCAATGGAAATTGTCGGCATCTTGCGAGGATTGGAGGCTGCCAAAATCTTTGAGACACGCGATAGGCTAGGGCAAGCCATTGGAGCGGTTTTTAAATACGCAATGGCAACGGGAAGGGCTAAAACGAATCCTGCAGATATTCGCATCGCATTGGCAGACCGCCCACAAACAAATCATTACCCCTGCATATCCACTGCTGAAACACCTGACTTCCTGCGTGCGGTGTCGGGATATGAGCAACGCGGGAAAGTTTCTGCTATTGCAATTTCAGCTTTTCGTTTGTTGATGTTGACAGCAACTCGCACCAGCGAAGTGAGATATTCCAAGTGGTCAGATTTTAACCTTGATGATGGTGCATGGATTGTTCCTGCGGAACAGAAGGGGCGGAAAGGAAAAATCGGCAAGCGCAAAGATCATGCTGTTCCTTTATCAAAACAAGCTGTCGAAATACTGCGCGGACTGCATCCGATTACAGGGGAGTGTGAATTTGTATTTCCCAACCGAAACAAAACGGGCGAAGTTATTAGTGAAAATACAATATTGAAAATAATCGAGAGCATCGGCTACAAAGGCAAGATGACAGGTCACGGATTTAGAAGTTTAGCCCGCTCAGCATTGGGGGAAATGGGCTACCGATGGGAAGTGTTAGAAGCGATGTTATCTCACGCTATACCGAACCAAACTGCTGCCGCATATATCCGCACTACTTATTTTGAAGAGCGTCGCGGGGTCATGCAGAAGTGGGCGGAGTATCTTGATAAAGTGGAAGCTGGTGCTGAAATTATCCCACTGCGTACTTGATCACTTGCTTTCAATAGGCTGTAGATTGAATTAACTTATTTTTTCAATAGGCTGCAGTCTCCGGCGCCATTATTAAAAGTCTCACAAAGCCCGAGGGTGTCCTGAATTTTGTGTAAACGGAATTTCGTTACTGCTGAGGCATCCTGTCCTCGAACTGAATAGTAAACCGATTTAGCGCAGCTTTCCAATCACGGATTGGCATCGTCCATTTTTTGCTA
>JBAZVN010000030.1:0-7288 GCA_041660815.1 Gallionellaceae bacterium
CTACATCGAGCGACCTCCGATCCCCTCCACCACACCACCTACAACCAGCCTCGACTACCAAATCTACCTCGATAAAGTGTCACCCATGTCTCCGGATAGTTTGTAACCTAGGTCCGGATCATACCGTAAGAGTGAGTATCGAACGTTGCACAAGGGGCAGTTGGATTTAGGGCTGTCTTGATCAAATGCCCCGGAGCTTGCTCCGGGGATGTTTACTTTCCTTGGGTTATAGTTTATACGACCAAGACCGGCACCGGTGGGGAGTGGAAACAGCTATTCCCGTGGATAAAAGACACGGTGGTTGAGGAGGGGCTGAACCAATATGATTATCTGCCTTCCGGGTATGCCTCGGGACGGGAGTGGATGCAGAAATATTTAACGAATGTTCCTGAGATTAACAGCCTGATTCCCGAAGGGGGACGCGACACGCCCGGGCAGCTGTTTCGTCGCTACATCGATAAAAATGTGGCCGCAGCCGGTCTTTCGGTCGAAGACTTTGGCGTTAGAAAATATAATCGTAAGCATCAGTATAGTAATTGGTCGGATTTTCCGAAACCGTATGTTGTCGGCCAAGTCGATTCCAGCACCTGGACCGGTGCTTTAACCGTAAAGACAAATGACCTCAAGAACAGTGGTGATGCCTCGAAGTTCGCGACGCTTCAGTTGAGAATTCAAACAGTAAGCGGAGGCACCAATAAAATCACGACGCAGGCGATGAAGTTATGTGATCTGCATAATCGGAGATTTTACGCGTTTTATAAGCCGG
This sequence comes from Gallionellaceae bacterium, assembly GCA_041660815.1. GTDB lineage: Bacteria > Pseudomonadota > Gammaproteobacteria > Burkholderiales > Gallionellaceae > PALSA-1006. Next base: position 767 of record JBAZVN010000030.1, read on the forward strand.
GTGAAAATAAAATCGCTTTGGAGCTTGCGCCTTCGATGAAGATGCCGGTCTTGCAGCAGGAACTTTTTCGTCGGCCACAGTCATTGCAAGGCAATACAAAGAAGTTACCACCCCCAGTGGTCCTCTGCAAATCAAGATCGATATAGCGGGACTTAATCAGAGCGTGAGTTTCACTGGGACGGAATTCACCCGTCCATTTGATGTCAATTCTCTAACTGCCATCTGTTTTAATGCCGGGCACGTTACGCAGGACATGCTGGATGTGCATGCCCGTAAATTCAGCCAAATGCAGTCCCTGACGACGGCGCCGCCTATGCAGGATTACGTGGGCGTGACCATGTTTACGACGGGCATGAGTTTTTGGTCTAACATGATCGAAGAATTGGAACAGGTTCGTGATTTGCATAAGATCTACACGTATTTTGATTATGGACTTTGTCTTGCCAGTATAACGCCCGAACCCGGTTCGGGTAACAGTCAATGGCGCATACCCAGGCTGGATGTTCCCTATAGGGTAAACCTGCTATCCAATAGTTCAATTCATCCCGGCTCCTCGCAAACCCAGGCCCAAGTTCAGCAGGACGATTATTTCCTGGAGGCGGGCGTCGGCTCGGCGAATGAGCATTACGCATTGAATTCGTTCTTTGGTAAGGAGCAGTCTGTTTCTACCGTGCAGTTGCTTCGCCTCGCGAATTCACGCCATGCGTCAACAGCCGGCAATAACGGGCAGGGCTTTTTCTCTTTTACTAGAAGTGAGTTTGCAGCCGCCAATACCGATCCTGCCTACGCCACGTTGAAGGCCGAAGCGGGCGCTGCATGGACTGCGGCCTATACTGCCCTGCAAATTGGGGTAAGCGGCTATGTTCCGTCTGGCTGGGAAATGGTCTATGTAACTCCCTTTGATATTGCGATGGAGGTCAGCGGGGGGGCAGCCCCCGCCTACAATGGAATGGGCCTGCTCTATGTGGTGCCGGGCAAGATAGGCGCGCTGATTGATGGCCAGGCCAGCGGAGGAGTGGGGGAGGAGTTTCAGTCCGACATTTTTAACACGTCGAATTTCCAAAATCTTTCGTTTTCATTCAATTTGGATGGCGGTTATGAGCTGGTGGATTTTAGTGATCTGGATTTCGGGCTCTTGGTCGCGAGTGTGGGTAATAATGATCTGATAAGTTACTATAATAATATTTCGTTGGGGAATCTATTTATCGATTCATTTTCTGAGACGGCGTGGAATGTCGGCTTTGATCTGCTCGGCCATGGACCCTCAACTGATTTGGGTGCCGTGGGTTCGGCTGTTTATTCCGAGGGGTGGCTGGGGGCCCCGTCATGGCATAATATGGGCGGATTGGGTAATAGCTTCGTCTCGGACCCGGTTAATGTGATCAACGGTGAGTTTTACGTGGATGCAGTGGATCTTACCTTGCCGGGACCGTTCCCGCTTCAAATCAGGCGCAATTACAGTTCGCAAAACGAAGCCCTCAATATTTTGGGGTATGGATGGAAATTTTCGCTCACGCCTTACATAAACGTTACGCAAGATGGCGGCTTGGTATATGCGGCAGATCCGGATGGATCGGTGGTGGCGTATAGAAAAGTGGCGGGTAGCACACCCGAGAGGTGGGAGCCGTCGATTGCGGACAACCCGCTGCTCAATAATTACAATGGCGGAAACATGGGTGGGCAAAAAAATCCCTTCAATGCCTATGTGCTAAAGACAACGGAAGCCGCCGATACGATCTACACGCTTTACAAGCCGGACGGAAACACGGCGCGTTATCGGGTCCGTTCATTCCCGATCACATCCGGTGGCAGCACCATTACCCGCCAGCGTCCTTACTTGGAACGGTGGTCGGATGCTTTGGGTAATTATTTCACATTCAGTTATTACGAAACGTCCACCGATCCCGAATACGGCCAGCTCCGGCGCATCGACAGCACCAATGGGAGTTATCTGGGTTTTCGCTATAATGCCACGGGTTTGGTGACGGAAATTTTCACGCATGATGGTCGGCGGGTGTCCTATCGGTATGATAAATATGGTGATCTGGTCGGGGTCACCTTGCCGGACAATGCCGCCACGGCCTACGAATATAAAATTTTAACCGATGCGGCCAATGGTAACACCCCGTATTCGACGCATTTGTTGGCGAAAGAGCGGAAGCCTGACGGACGTGTGCTCGAAAATGTTTACGATCCATTATATGATCCCCAGAACGTTACTTATTCGCAGGCTAAATACCGCCGCGTAAAGGAACAATGGGGCACTGTGGGTGTGGATTTGGTGCCGATCAAATTTGCCGATTTTGAATACAGTCCGGCGGGCGATCCATGGGTCGCTGCGGGTTTTGAGGTTACCTATGTGCACAGCGATGTGCGTCCCTCCAAGGGGAGGCTGACGACGACCTATGTCCATAAGGATGGACTTTACTATTATATCGCCGACGCGGTCGCGAGTGGTTTTGCGCCTGGCAACGTTTCATTGGATCATGTCATATGCAACGACTGGTATGCCGTCGGCGAAGCCAACGGCTATCCGCGCAGCGTGAAGTCGATTAAAGACAAGCGAGGTTTGATCACACGATATGAATACGATGCGAAGGGCTCCCTGCAAAAGGTGACCAAGGAAGGCGATTTGACCGGCGATGGATCGACTGTAACGGCGTCCACGTATCTTTACTACGATACAACGCGTTATCTGTTAAAAAAAGTGATAGAACCGTTGCCGGCTCCCGGCCTGCCCCAGCGGGTCACCTATTACACCTATCCGACCATCGCAGGCGGCGCAAACTCGGTGGTCGATCCGATTAATTCGAATTACTATCTCTATGCTTATTTGCCTCAAAAAGTCGCGACTTATTCGGTTTTAAGTGCCGCGCTCAATGAAATTGAACCCGCTGCGGGCGAAAAGGTTCTTGAAGTGGTAAATTTTTACGGACGTGAACTCCTTGGCGGAGTTGAGGCCCATGGTCTGTTGAAAAAAGTGGCCACATCCTCGCCCTTGAACTCGAGCGATAAAACCGAGACGAACTGGCAATTTAATTCCCGTGGATTCCCGACCAGTCGCACCCAAAAGACGTTCACTACCACGGCTGATGTCACCACTTTATTGGAATATAACTTAAAAGGGGAGTTGGTGAAAGAAACCGATCCGGCCGGCCGTATCTGCGTCTACGAGTATGATTTGATGGGGCGCCCTACATCCAAAATTCGCTACGCGTCTGCTACCGCGCCGTCGGCTGTCGATTGGCGGCTTAATTATTATAATCAGAATGGTGAAGTGGTTTGGGAGGATGGCGTGTATACTTTCCCCGAAGATTATATTTTTCGTGACTATGATGGCAGCGGCCGACCCATTGCTGAAGTGCGCTGGCGTTCACAGGCCAAGCTGGATGGCACCGGGGTGGAAGAAGTTCCGAACCAGACGGCGTTTCTGGGCCAGAGTATCACCTACTTTGAATATGATGGTTTTGGGAATCTGGTTTCTAAAATCGATCCGCGGGGCAACGAAAGCCGTATGGTTTATGACGCCTTGGGCGAACTCACCACCCAAACTGTTGCGGTCGGCACGGCTGACGAAGCAGTTGAAAGCTATCTCTATGAACCGGGTGGCCAGGTGCGTTTCCACGTTAATGCAAAAGGCGGGGAAACCACGATGCTTTACACGGATAGCGGGCAACCTGTGCAAACGAACACGCCTGACGGACGTTCCGAGCAATGGCGCTACTACTTGGATGGTCGCTTAAAAACCTACACCCTCTCTAACGGTTCAGTTTTGACTTATACCTACGAGGACAAGCTGTTGCGGGAGACCCAAGAGCATGCGATGGGGACAACAACCCTCGCAAAGCAAATCACGACCTACGATTCGCGCCATAATGCAGTCAAACGCGAAGAGTTCGCGGCGGCTGTATCGTCCTATGTATTCGATACCGATTATGACGGGCTGAATCGGGTGGTGCGAAAGGCCGGCCCTCCGGCGAAGACGCACCCCGATACCGGTGAAACGGTTTCCGCACAGCAGATAACGACATTTGACCATATATACGGTAGTGGCGATTATGCCGTGGTAGCCTTTACCGGTGTGATAAAACGGAGCCAGTCTTACGGTCCCCGAGATCAGTTGTCTCAGTCGCTTTCTGTTAATACCACCACCTCCAAAACGGAGGATGAAACCGCCTTTTTTATGCCGATACGGTGAACCTTATGGTAAGCAAGCGGGTGTTCCGGGATAGCGCCGGTGTGGGAGGGGAGACGATGGTGACTGAGCATTACGCCGATAATGACGGACATAATATTCTTACCCGGTTTGCCGACGGGAAATTCACCCGAAATGTTTACGACAAAGCCGGTAATCTTACGTCGAGTTTCGATGAATTGGGTCTCGAAACGAAATATACCTATGATGCGCGCAACCGTCTGCACACGACCACCAAGCCCGATAACTCGGTTGTAACCTTGGGTTATGATGAAGCGGGTAATCTTACGTCACGCGCCATGCCGGGCGGCATCGAATGGGAGGCCGAGTATGATACGGCCAATCGCATGACTTGGGAGCAATTGAAGGGCACCGACCTGAGTGTTTCGAAACGTGTGGAATACGGCTATTTTGAGAATGGTGCCGATGTGGGCCTGCTCTCCGAGCGCAAGGAAAACCCGGGCATGGCCGATGCGATCACGCACGTCTTTACCTATGACGGGGCCATGCGGGTGACGGATATTGCGTCGACGGGGGCCGGCTACCCGGCGGTTACGCTTTCACGCACCTTTGATTGGCGGGGTATCACCACGAGTCTGACCCGGGGTTCGCCTTCGGACCCGGCGCTTATTCCATCCGTCAAAGTGAGCCGTTTGGTGGATGGCAACGGCCAGCTATTCGACGAGCTTACGACCACCGGCTCGGGTATCGGTTCGGGCTTTGCTTTTAATGAGGCTCACAGTCATCTGATTCAAAATTGGGACGTGGACGGTCATCGCGCTGCGCTAAAAATGGGCCCGTCGATCACGCCCAAGGATTATTGGAATCCCTGCATCAATTTCAGTTATTTTCCGACCGGCAAGCCTAGGCAGATTTATAAGGACGCTGGCATCAACGTGTGGCAAATCGACTATGATTATAAGAGCAATGGGCTTTTGAATTACTCTACGTTGCTTACCTACGGTCCGGCTTCACCCTACTGGAGTAAGGCCACGGATACCCATGTAGTGCCATATCACAACGCGCAGTATGATGTTCGTGGGCGGCTTACTTCCAGAACTACATCGGTTGTCACTCAAGGGGTGGAGGTTGTTGCGTTTACGGAAGCTTTCCCCCGTGCCGATGACGGGAAGCTCCTGAGTTACAGTGTGCAGCATACCACGGGTGCGGGCGGTTCATGGGCAAATTATGCGGAAGCCCGCGGGTATACCTATGATCCGCAGAACCGACGGCTCGTCACCGAGACGTATAAGCCGAATCCGGCCACCGCCGCGCCGATGGAAACCCTTTCCTATGCCTTTGACTCCGATAAGTTGGGCGTGCGCACGAAGGTGAAGAATGAAACCGACAACGTGGTGGTGTGGCAGGCGCCCAACCCGGATGCCGGTGGTCTGGATGTGTTCAAACGCCTCGCCAACGAATCCGAAGCGAGCGAGTTATTTTCCTTTATGGCCTCGGGGACGGCCGTGGGGCCGGGCAAGTTCAGCCTGTTGCTTGGCAAGGGGGCAGCACCCACCACGTGGGAGCCGGTGGCTACGGTGTATCCGGCGTCGGCGGCCGGAACCGGCAACTGGACGGTGCCGCTCACGCTCGCGCCCGGCCAATATACCCTCAAGGCCTCGGCCGCCCACGCGTCGGCGTCCAGCACGTATACCACGCAGCAGAGCAACACCTTTACGATCGGCACCTCCCTCCAGCAATCGGCGCGCAGCAACAGCTACGACCATGGCGGGCGTTTGATCTCGCGGACGTGGGCCGGCGGGCAGGTCGTGCAGACCTTTACGTGGGATGCCACCGGCCAACTGCTGAAAGTGGTGCAGGCCGATAGCCGCACGACCGGTAAACAATATCCAGATTACACCTGGACGGCTACCTATGATCCGTTGGGGCGCCGTATCTGGACGACGTATGTGGACGAAAACCACCGCGCAACCGATCCCGACAAAAATGTGGTCAAGTCCTGGTATGACCCGCAGGTGGAGTTTTTGGAAATAGCGGTGGAGAGTAATAACAAACGCTGGTGGAAAGTATATGGACCCGATCTCACGGCCGGTTATGGCGATTACCAAGGGGAGGGCTGAGGTGGCTCCGGTTGGTTGGACAGGGGGAGCGTGAAAGTTAGTTATGCAGAGGGTTGGGGGATTGGGAGGATAAAAAGATTTATAGGGAGGGGTGCAGGGGAGGGAGCGAAGCTCTCTCCCCTGAAGTTTGGCGCATCCGAGATTTAATTGTGGGAGTAGAACAGGGCGGAGGCGAGGTCGGTGGAGGATTTATCCGACTTCTGGTCCGGACCGGGGCGATAGCAGAAGTGGGATAAACTCTCTGGT
>JBAZVN010000031.1:0-7045 GCA_041660815.1 Gallionellaceae bacterium
AAGTGTCATCCGCGGGGCAACAATGTAGCGTGGCATGTGCAAGAGGCGGAAAAGTTAGGTGTCAAGTGTGCTGTTACTGACCAGCACCTAGACGTAGTATTGAATGCATCCGATGTGATGTTTTCCTACGGGCCAAGTAATGTGGTGCTAGAACAGGCGACATTGGGCAACTCACACTTAGCAGTAGTCGGGGATGCAATGGCATTTAGCTTTGATCCAGTAGTTGTGAAATGTGGCGCAGACAGTACGCAAATAGCAAACGTAATTCGCACAAGTTTGCAACAACCAGTACCGGATTATCAGGCCTTTGTGCAGAAGTATCTTGGCGTATTGGATGGGCAGGCTTACAAGCGAATTGCCGTGTGGTTGCGTGAATTGCATGGGTAGGTGAAATGTGGCGGGTATTATTACTATTGATTCCAGTGATTTGTTACGTGTAGCAAATAACATTGAACGGAGTGCTAAAGAAGTGCATCGTCTACTTGAATGGCGCTTATCAATGGCTGCGCGGGAACGCGTCAACTTACTAAAGGAAGAAGCGCCTTCACAGACGCGGACTGATCCGCGCCATCCAATCAAGGTGCGAGATTCGTTTAGTTATATCAAGGGTAGTGGTACACGCACGATTGTTACCAGTACGCCGTACAAGGTGTCAATTATTAGTACGGGCACACGTCCGCATTACATTCATCCTTTGTTTAGGAAAGCATTGTGGTGGCCTGGTTTGGCGCATCCGGTACGTTGGGTAGGGCCTCCTTATACTAAAATCCATCCTGGTACAGCGCCAAACGATTTCATCGAACGTGCTTTCCGCCGTTACGATACTATGGGCGGTGATGTAAGGCACGCGCAAGTGATTGCAGACATGACTGTTATTGGTATTGCCACACGCGGGCCAAGTATGCAAGTACCGATGGACTTTGGAGGGTAGTATGAGTGCAAGTGCTATTGCCGATGGAATTATTACAAACCTAAGTGCCGCTAGTGTGTTTGGTACAGGACGCGTTAGTAAGACGAGTTACCAAATTTTAGAATCGAGCGCATGTCAAGCGGCAATGGTACACTGGACGCGCCTACGTTCTACGCCAAGTGCCTTTGGTAATCCGCGCGACCGCGAACGTACTTGGAATTTCAATATCGAGTGTTTTCTTCGAGATACAGGTGATCCGATTCAACTCAAAACACGTATCTGGTCACTTACTGATACTGTGATTGCATCCTTAGAGAGTGATGATACTCTCCAAGGTACGTGCGACAGCTTGAGTGAAATCGCAGGTACACATGATCCTAAAAGTGGCCTAGACGTAGGCGGCGCGCGTTGGCTTACAATGGACTTCAATGTAGAAGTTACGGAATTGTAAAACTCATGGTACAGCCTATTGACAAACGCAACAAAACATGCTATGCTAAGTCTGTGAAAAAACAGACATATCGTTTTCTTACTACGGTTTGGCATAATGCCAAAAATAATCCTACAGATGTGGTCTATGCCGAAGGTACAGAAACCGCGCTAGACTGGCCTGTAGCGGAAATCAAGAGTGCCCTAGCAGCAGGTTTGCTGGAAGAGGTAGCACATGGCGAAAATCAGCGCAAGGAACGCACGTCTACTTCTTAGTGGGCGTGACTTTTCAGGACATACTAATAACATCACACTAGACCTGACGGTGGATACGCCAGAAGTCACGACGTTTGCCGATAACACGGTGCAGAACTTGCATGGTGGGGTCAAGGCTAACGAACTAACTTCGGATGGTTTCTTTTCAACGGGCGCGTCGCAGGTAGATGCAGAATTATATGACATGGTAGCGCAACCAGTATTGACAGGCTTCTACCCCTACTTATACTCGGCATCCCAAACGGGTTATGAATTTACGGGTGTGTTGAATAAGTATAATATGAAGTTTGGGGTCAATGATGCCGCGGGTATGAGCCTAACTGTATCAGGTGGCAGTACGGCGGGTGTGCTACGTGGTCAAGTACTAGCAGGTACAACGGTCAGTGCCGTCGGTACGTCTAACTTGGGTTCAGTAGACTTTGGTGGTTATGGCGCGGTGACTTACGGCATCTTACACGTCATTTCTTTGACTGGTACAACGCCCAAACTTTCGGCATCCATTCAACACAGCAATGATGATTCATCCTTTACAACTATTTATACTGCGGGTAGCATCATTCCCGCCCATCTTTCAACTTTGATTAGCGCCTGTATGACTAGCGCCCTCTCCGCCTCCCGTTACCGACGGGTCGCGGTAGAACTAGAGGGCACAAGTCCATGTGCAACCTTTGTGATTACTAGCGCAAGCTAAGGAGATTATAATGCCTAAAATTCATGCACGGAATGCCAGTCTTGGCGTAGACAATAGTTCAGCGGCTTGTACGCCGATTTCGGGGATGACTAATAACATCACTCTGGACTATAGCGCAGATACACCCGAAGTAACGGCTTTTGGCGATAACACCCAACAGAACCTTCACGATGGGATTAAGAGTTGGGAATTGAGCTTTGACGCCTTCTTTGAGACGGGGGCAACTGGTGTAGATGCTACCCTGTTTAACATTGTCGGCGCAAGTACGCGGTTCAATTTTGGCCCAACAGGTTCAACATCGGGTTCGATTAGCTATACTGCTAGTGCCGTACTTAGTAAGTACAATATGAAGTTTGGCGTTAATGACTCTGGTCAAGTATCTGGGACTTTTGTCCCAAGGTCAGGATCGTTGACGCGTACTACTTGGGCTTAATCAATAAAAGGATACTATGAAAAAACTAATTGGCCGACAAGAGCCAGTGAAAACTCGCGAAATGAGTCTGGAAGGCGAGTATGAGGGGTGGGAATTTAGCGCGCGCACCAACCCGCCCATCAGTGCCTTTGGGGATGTGGCATCGGGTGACTTTGATCGTATTGTGACAGGTCTTGCCAAGATACTGCGCGGTTGGAACTTCGTGGATGAAAATGGGGTAGAACTTCCCCCGCCTGATGCGACAGTCATCCGCGAGCGTCCTTTAGACCTGCTTACCGCGATTGCGAATAAGTATGTCACGGAGTTATCAACACTCTCCCCAAACTAGAGCAAGCCATCATTCAGGCCGCCTATGGTGGCAATGCGCCGTGGCCGTTAGTTGAAGGGATCATCTGTGAACGTTTTGGTTGGACGTTGGATGCACTTAGAAAGCAGCCCGCGGGTGACACGTTACAGATGTGGCTAACACTGGCTAAATATGAAGAAGTGCGGCCTAAATCATAGGCGGTATTGGCAGAGGGCTGATACCGCCTTTTTACTAAGTGAGTATGTGATATGACATCAGCTTTAGCTATTGGTATTATTGAAATTCGGGGGCTTAACTTACTTAGTAAACCCGCGCAACAAGCCGCGCGTGACACGCAAAACGCGTTCAATAAACTTGGCACTTCAATCAAGGCACATGGCACTGACATTGATAAGATCAACGCCAAATCTGCCACATTAGTTCAGAAAAATGTTGCCCTTGCCAGTGCGTCTGCTCAACAAATAAAACAAATTAGTAGTAGTGCTATACAATTTACTGAACAGGCACAACAACGGGTTTATAAGTTACAAACTTCACGCTTAGACGTTGTGCGGCGTTTGGAAAACTTTGCTGATTTACGTGCTACAGGTAGCCTAACCGCAGATCAAGCCGCTCAAGAAGCTATTCTAAAGCGGCGTTTATGGAACACCAATATGGATATTGGTTTAACACGTAAATCCATCGTAGAACGTCAAGCCTTATCCGTTGCCACACAAGCTAATATTCAAGCCGTTACTGCTGAAAAAATTGCTATTAACCAAAGTGCTATTGCTAATAATAACATGGCTGTAGCAACTCATAATGCAGAACGTGCTTTAGAAATGAAGGCACAGGCTTTAGCTGCAACCAAACTCAAAGTAGATAACCTTCGTGCTAGTCTTACTGGTTTAGCACAAAACATGTCATCTGTGGGTCTAATGATGACCGCGGGCTTAACCATGCCTATTGTGGCCGCGGGTACAATGATTTCTAAGGTTGCCATAGATTTTGACAAGTCCATGCGTAATATTCAATCCATTGGTAAGCAAACTGATGACCAAATAAAAACGTTGGGTGATGGTTTCCGCAACATGTCCACCGATTTGCGGCAGACCGTGGCATCGCCCAAAGAACTAGCCGAAGCGTTTTATGAAATTCAATCCGCGGCCTTCTATGGCGCAGATGCACAAACCATCCTCAATGCTTCAACAAAAGCTGCTACAGCGGGTCTTGCGGATCAACGACAAACTGCACAAGCTGTAGCAATGGCTCTACACGCTTATGGCGCAGGGGCCAATGAAGCAACCCACTATACTGATGTAATGATGCGCGCGGTGGATATTGGCATCTTCCGTTTTGAGGATTTGACAACCCAAATGGGTGACTTTATTGCCGCGGCAGGCATGATGCAAATACCCATTGAACAGGTCATGGCGGCGTTGACTACGATGACGAAGAAGGGTTTGCCGATTGCGGAAGCCGCAACATCGTTGAACCGTATCATGCTGGCCTATCTCAAACCCACTAAATCAGAAGAAGAACTAGCTAAATCATTAGGGATTACGCTGTCTGCAACTACGCTTAAGACGCTTGGTTTAGCAGGCGCAATGGATCAGTTGGTAAAAGCCACAGGAGGTAACGAAGACACTTTAGTAGATTTAATTGGTGAAGCGCGGGCGATTCGTGGTGTATTTGCTTTAGCGTCTGATGGCTTACAGATGTTCAATGGTGATGTCCAGAGTCTATATAAATCAGCGGGAACGGTTAATTATGTGTTTGATAAGCAAACACGTGCTTGGGATGCCCAAATTAAGAATCTAAAAAACACTATGTCTGATTTGGCATTACAAATCGGCCAACAATTAGTACCTGCGCTAATTGAATTTGCTAATGTTAATCTACGTCCTCTAATCGCTAATTTGCGTGCATTACCTAATGAACAAATTCAGAGTACACTACGTTCGCTATTGGCTTTAGCAGCGGCAGGGCCTAGCCTAATTGGGCTTAGTATTGCTATTAATATTCTAAATACCGCTTTGGGTGCTTTAGCTAAACTTAGTGGTTTATTGGCCGTTAGTATTGGTAGTTTAGTTGGCGCGCTGGCATTTGGAGCAAGCATTTATGTGTTAGCGCGTGGTTTGTCCGAATTAACCATGCAAGTTAAGGAAGGTGTAGATTACGACCTGCTATTAGAAGATGCACGTAATCGGCTAACCATAGCCACACAAGGAACAGCCCAAGCACAACAAGGGCTAACCACGGCACTTGCTAGTGGTAATGCCAAGAGCATTGAAGCTGCTAAATACGCACTAGAAGAAGCTAAGGCGTTAGAATATGCTGCGCGCATGAAAGTGGCAGACACTATGGCTGCAAGTGCCAAGCAGAATATGACCGTTGCCACAGAGAAATATAATCAAGCCTTGCGTACTGGTAATGGTGATTTAGAACAAGCGGCACTTAGGGCGATGGATGTTGCACAGGCTCAAGCAGCACTAGCAGAAGCAACCTATAATACTAATAAGCCACAAACTGATTTACAGAAACAATTAGCAACCTTAGTTGCAGTTACACCATCTACTACTGATGCCATTAATGGTATTGCCCTAGCAACACAAGGTCTTACGAATAAGACTGATGCCTTGAGTTTGGCATTAGGTACAGCCATTGCGGGCCTAAGCGATTATGGGACATACTGGAATGCCATTACGGGTAATACACCAACACCAACTGAAGCAAGTCTAAAATCGTACATGGATTCAGCGGCAGAAGTACTAACAGACCTTATCAAGCGCAGAACTGAAGCAATAGATGCTTTATTGGCGTCAGAAAAAACAACGGCCAATGAAAGTGCTGCTGCGTGGAAAGATGCTTTCCAAGAGGCTAGTGGTAGGATTAAGGGTTATCTTACCGAAGGTATGAACATTTCTAAAGGTCTTGGTGACTTATTGCAATTACCTGGTGGTGGTGGTATCGCCGCTGGTGCAAATGGGCCATTTGAGGCAATCTACCGTATTCAAGACATTGCCATGTCAAAGACGCGCGGTAAAGGTGTAGATACGGACAAATGGGCCGCCATGTATGGTCTAACCCCCGAAGCCGCAGCAGAAATTGTCAAGAAATTCCAGATGGGTCTTTTTGACGCCGATGTAATGAAATATGTCAACGAAGGACAACTGGTCAACTTGGCGCAAATGCAGATGGCTGCGGAAGCATCGCAAAAAGCCTTAGCCGAAAAGTTAGGTCTCAGCGGTATCAGTAAGGAAGTGGCTCTAAGCGTTTTGGGGTTTGGTAAAGATCAAACTGGCGCAATTGCTGTACCTACCATTCCACTAGCAGCAGTACAAAGCTCGATTGTGGCACAGGCTAAAACATTACCTGCTAATGCTGAAATTGTCAATCAATTGTTTGGCTTTGATATGGCGGCAATGACTGCTGCTACTAATAATGCGACTACCGTGCTATTGGGTGCATTCAACCAAACTGTAGCAGATCGTGATTTAGAAATTCGCAATTCTGGTAAGCGTTATTGGAGCACCTTTGAGGCGGGTTTGATTGATACGGCTAAAAGTAGTGGAGCACTATGGAATGCAGTAGATGCTATGGTTACTGCAATCATGGCAAAACAACCGAGAGGTAATTCTGGTCATGGAGTGGGGTTGCCGTAATGACTTGGAAACTAACACAATTTGATACTGTTACATTACCTACAGGGATGCCCCAACTTCCCATCGGTACGGGGCCAAGTATCAATGATACTCTACCCCTATTGGGAGGTGGTGTCTTTGACGCGTCGGGTACAGAACATACCGCGCCACGGCTACCCTACGAACTAACCTATCAGGCTTCACAGGTTAGCACCACCGCGGCAGCCCTTGAAACCGCTCTACAGGCTCTCAAGTCCATGAGTGGTTTACGGTCAACCCTGTGGCGTACTATGCAAGACGGTACAACGCGACAATGGTGTACTGCGCGCCTGCTGTCCGTGGGTGGCACGCGGCAAATTCAACACAAGTATCATCA
>JBAZVN010000032.1:0-6411 GCA_041660815.1 Gallionellaceae bacterium
CAGAAAATTGCCACCCGCCGGTGAATGTGTCACACTGCCCTGCCACAGTGCGCTGCCATGTGCGGGGGCATGTCACAGTACAAGTTGCAGACAGGCGGGGCACGGGTGGGGCACGGGCGGGGGGAGGATGCCACAAAAAATGTGATTGTGAATGCGGGATGAGGGGTGGATGTGGCATGGTTGGCAGGGTGCGTGGACAGGGTTACGGACATGTGACAGATGGGGATGGCAAGGGGAGTTGCGAGTATGAGTGAGTATGACAAGTGCTATAGCGTTGGACAGTATAGGCGTGCTAACTTCGCATAGTCCATGTGGATGCCGGCGCTGTGCAGGGTGGTATTGTAGTTGTGAAGCATTGCACAAGTATGGTGGGCTGGCGCTGACAGGGAGGTGGCCGGCTACGCATGGCGGGATGACGACTGCACTAGCGTATGCCAAGTATGATGTGCGAGTGCGCCGCAACATTGCGGGCCATTGCGCCGCGCTTGTCACCGTGCTTGCTGGCAGCATGGACTTAGCTTGTGAAGGATTGCACTAGCGGGTGGCTCGCTGTGGGGCTGGATCACTAGCAGGTGGATGGCTGGCCTACACAACGCGCGCGCTTGCGAGTCTAAGGATGCTTCCACTTGCCAGTTTGCCCCAAACTATCCTGACGCCTATTTACGCCATTGTAGGCGATTCTGCGTATGCCCATACTTATATTTGATTATCCCCACGCAATCACCCCTTGCCCCTCCCTGGCCGTCTAGTGCAATCCTGTCATCTCCACGCGTCCACGCGCCACAATGCCGCTCAAGTTTTGTGTACTATAGGCCATCTCATCACTTATACCTACAATTCTTCGTATAGACATAGCAATTCGGGTGAATCCTTCGCATAATCATCATTTGCGGGGCAAAGTTGCTAAAGTTCTTTTTATCACATCTTGAAACTTGCGGGCGAATGCTTTATGATGCTGGCAAGTCGCAGGCAGGTTGAGCGACGAACCAAATCACAGACAGGGAGCTACACCATGAAGCGCCAGCACTATCAGATTACTACTCGATTCCAGTACAGTAATGGCGAGGAGTCATCTACGTCTACAGTCGTAAACTCTCGCGCGGCCGTGGATCGTATAATTACCGGCATTCGCGAATGGATGCGACTCCACGACCGAACAATCATCAGCATTACAACGCTACCGATTGATGCTTGACGGGAGTCCCTTTGGTGCCCGTCGCGGGCCAGCCCCCACAGGCTGGCATGGGACACAATAGCGGCTGACAGTCTACGGATTGCCAGAACCACCGCAGCACTTTATATCCGCAACCCAGTTGCTTGACAGACCAATGCTAAGGCGGGATAATACTGAGTAGGATAGACTGCAAGTTACACTGCTCCTATTGGCAGTGTGTGTCATACGCTCCCTATAAACTCCGTTGCGAGAAGAGCGGCCTACAATGTCTCTGCCAAACCTCCCATCTGTGACACTAACCCGCAAGGGAATAGCAACTTCCAGGTACAATACCATACAGACCATTATCAGCGGCTGGCTGGACTTGCGTAAGCGTCTACGCTCATAGGGATACCAGAGATGTTTGGGACTGAGCGCACAGCAGCAGGTTATACGGGTGACATTAGTCTGATTGTTTATGGTTTGTTTGGTTACAGATAACGGGAAGGGTAGTAATGCGGTTGTCAATCTAGCACGTAGCTAATTCGCGTGTATTCGATAGGGTAGACAAACGCAACCCCTCCCAGTCGCATCTCAACCCAACACAGCAGTATCACATGACCCGCGGCAATACAGCAAATCGAGTCAGTAGTCAACTCTACTTTGATTAGGGCAATTACACCGGTTAGCCTATAACGATACATGACAGGTAATGCCCCATTGTCACTCTCGTATCTAATACGCTAATCGTTTTTGGATGCCAGCTCGGGCATGAGCGAAATTGAGCTAATCAATACGGTTTTGCAAAATTGTCACGGTAGCAAGTGGATCGTGAACGGTTGAGACAAAGCGACAAACCGCGCCCGACAATGGCGTTAGGCATTTTGCCAGTGTAGTTTGCTGGCAATTTGGCGGACCTGATTAGTCCGTGCCATAACCGGACTAGCTTGACCCGCGACAGTCTGACCGGCAATAGACTGTAATCAGGTTTGGCAAATTGCCCACAAACGAAAATTGTAGCATTGTATCATTAATCGGATTAATCATATTAATCCGATGATTGGGACACTATCAAAAAGATAGTAACTAACTAAAGCGCACTACTGGAATCCCACTATATGGAATAAGGGGGAGTTATGTCAAGCAAGGCTGGTTACGGGTATAACGTCAGTGGTTTGATGCGCGATTACATCGTTTCGCGCTTACATGTGCCCTATGCGCAAGCGGCGGCAATTGCAGATGATTTCGACAAACAGATTGCCAACGGTGATTGGCTTGAATTGTATGACGGCAGTCACTTTGAGAAAACGTGGATACCGGCAGACATGTCTACGTCAAGCGAATCTGTAACGGAGTGCGAGAACTACTATGCGCGGGATGCCGCGGGTTATGCTGGCGGCGCTTACAGCAATTGAGGTGATTACAATGAAACTTGACAAAGCAACTCTGAACGGCATCAAAAAGGCGCTTTACAAGCTACCGAATGATATGAGCTTACAGGATTGGCTTGACGCGGCGTCAGGCATCCATCCGGTCATGTCGGCGGCTTTGAGCGCGTTTTACTGTGGGCATGATGGCAGTATCACAGAACCACTTGACGACAAGCACATGATTTGCATGATGTGGCATGAACGCGAAAACGGCAGGAAGGTAGTGGAAGCGGCATACATCAGCTAACGGCATCAGCTAACGGGGGAAAAACATGTCAGACTACACAAAGTTTTGCGAAGACACAGACAAATATGAGGATCGGTTTGTCGTTACCAATAACAGGTATCAGCGAGAATACACTGAGGCAGTACTGGAATTGACCGCATATGATGGTGACGAACCGAATGTTCGCCAACATTTGCAGTTGCGCGTTAGTGATGCACAATACGCACTCGAAAACGGGGAAGGTCAAAATGGCAATTCTTGAAGTTGTGAACGCTACCACAGGCAAGGCAATCGAAGTTGACACGGACACGGGATGGGCACGGTTGTATGCCGTGTTGGATGCGTTTACACCGGCTAAAGCCCTGGCCCGCGCTGTGGAGGTTGAGACCATCGGCGGCGCGGATAATGTCAAGCGTGCCTATTGGTTGCGGAGTTGGCAACGTAAATTGCAAGTGACAAGAGGTATATCATGGTACACATCTACTTTCGCAGGCAGATTCTTAGCGGCCCATTGGCGGGTTTGACCGTGCGTGATGAGGTAACGGTCAGCGCGTGTAACGCGGTGCAGTGGTATGCTGGCAAAATGGGTCAATTGTGCTTGACCGGCAGTGAGTATGTTATCACTGATGTATGCTATGAAGTGGAGAATTGACAATGAAACCGTACAATGGTCATCGTTCGTGGAATGCGTGGAATGTCAGTCTGTGGATTGACAATGATGAGGGGTTGTACAATTTTGCGCTAGATTGTCTCAAGCGCGGCAAACAGGATGCTGGCAAGGCAGCGCGGTTGTTTATGCGTGACTTTGCTGGCGACAAAACGCCCGACGGCGCGGTGTACAATCATCTGTCTGTCAAGCTGGCGCTTGCCGGTTTGCAGGAATAGTTGCGGAAATCCAGCGCGCTTGTCATTTACGCTGGCGGGGGCTGCGCATCCGTGACAACGCACATTCTAAGGTTTGTGCTATGACTTTTGCACTTGACACGATCCATGTGTGTGTAACTCCGATTGCCAAACATGGTAGATAATGCGTCATAAAATGTTGTAGCCTGACAGACTACACCGGAGCGGAGACGCTGGAAAGTACAAGATTATTTATCAAGTGCAAAAGTGGTAGCATAAATCACAAGGGGGGTAATACCATGACTTCGCAACACGCTAAAGACCGCGCGGCACAATTGTCCATCTCCACAGACCTGTTACGCCGCGCCGAACGCTTCCCTGATGATACTGGCGTAGTATTGTGTGTTCGGCGGCAAACGGCGTTCCTGGCAATTCGCAAGTTTAGTGCACGCTGCCAAGATGTTGTGACTGTGACAGTCGAAGAACGGTCAGTCACGCGTCTGAAAAATTGGCAGGTTGGAGTCGGTAGTATTGTGTACTTGCCAGAAAACCAATAGGAGTTATCACCATGCGAACACAAGAGGAAGTAGATAAGTTGCTGCAAAAGACAATGCGCGAAATTGGCCGATGGCAAGAGCGATTCACACAATCGGAAAGTCGCCCCAATCGTAAACAACGTATGCAACGATGCGAAGATGTATTAGCGGAACTAAACCGCCGCGCCGCGCTGCTACGGTGGTTTTCCGGCGAAGATACAGAGGAGTTGTCACGATGATTCACCTCACGCTAACGGGAATCGCTGCGGGTATGCCCATTTGCGGCTTTGACAAGCGGAAAGCCACAGCTACGGATAACTTCGCTCATTTTCAGTATTGGTGCAATTGGACACATCCTGACCTATGTCCTAAGTGTGCTAAAGCGGCATTGGCCGATGATGACCTGTCAGACGAAGCACTTGACGAGATGTTGTATGCACAGTCGCCCGATGGAAGGTGGTAAAATGCGTAACCTCACAGCCGTAGAAATCGCAAAACTGGCAAGCCAAACTGATGTCAAGAAAATTGCAGTTGAAAACTTTCTTAGCACATTGTATGCACCCGCGGGCAAGTCGGGCAATCTGGCAAATCTGTATAGCGACGCGGCAAGTTACAAGTGGAATGCCGCAACCGTCGGCGCAATCCGCAGCGGGATTGAACTGGCGTATAAGTAGACAAGGAGGCAAGATCATGGTGACTAACATTAACATTGGAGACATCATTACTCTGCGGCATGAAATTGTACGCGGAGCTGGTGTGGTCGGTATCTTCCGCGGCGTACAGGGTATTAATACCGCAACCGGCAATGTGTATTATGGCGTTAGTCTGGTTGGCCGTGAGTGGGAGATTAATGCTATAGACGCCGAGGACATTGTATAACGGGTCACGTGCCGCGGTGTCACAGCCGCGGCAACGGCTGATGTGCAATAATTCACAAGGAGATTACAATGGCAAAACACACGGCAGGGTTCTGGTATGTGCGCAATCGGCGCGACGGTGTAGTATATGAGGGGGAAGATGCCCCTCATACTATTGCTGCTGACGGCGGGAAACTGATAGCACGTATTGCAATGCAAGGCGGAGGTGAAAGCGCGGCTAATGCGCTATTAATAGCAACCGCGCCAGAACTATTATCGGTTTGCAAGTGGGTTGCACAAGAAATTGCATGGGGACACGACATGAACACATCTTTTACGATACTGCAACGAGTCATATACAAGGCAGAGGAGAATTAACATGAAGGTTTGGCAATACACAAAGCGACCGCAGTCCGTCAAGGTTCTGCCTATGTATTGTGAACTGGCAGATACACCAAAAACCAGGTTGGTTGAACCAGGTTGGCAACAGGTTGTGCCGAACATGAGTGAAGTTGAATGGGCTATGCAGGATGGCGACTTGCCAAACGTTGACAACGTGGCAGAAAATTATCGTGGACTGTGTGTTAGCGTTAGTGACCATGGTAACGTCAGTCTACTGATGCGTTATCGTAACGGTAACACGCGGGAAATTTGGGGGTGCGTATGAACGACAAAGCACTAACCTATGTGGCAAAATCATGGGCCGAAGCACAAGATATTCTGGCAGGTTTACGCTGCATTGCCGGTTGTAAAGCGCCATATTTGTTAACGGCAGATGCCCATGACACAGAATTCTCGTATTATGTTTTCCCTGGCATTCGCTGCAATAAACAACTGTTGGCAGAACTGAGTGAATTCGCGCGAGGTATCGCGTGGGGAAGGAGATTGTAATGATAACTGACAAGTACACCATCACGAATCAACGGGAATTGCGACGCGAGTTCTGGCGTCAATTCCCTGCCTTGCTCCATCGGCGCGTAGTCCGCATGGGTGATATGCGCTGTTATCCCACTGATACCCGCGTCGTGTGGGTAGACTGGATTGGCGCTATGTGCAAGAATGGCATCATATCGCCGGAACTGGCGCAACGCGCCACACTGTAAGGAGAAAATACCATGACAGAATATGAGTCTATGCTTAGTCGTCGCAAACAGCAATACGGGGATAAGTTTGACCCATCTGAACTTGACAAGCGATTCTCTAACCTGCTACATACACCATACAGAATCAAGGTGCGCTTTTCGTGGGGCGAAGTCAAAACGGGAACTGTAGGCATTACCACAGGCTGGAAACCGGTTTTCCTGCTAATGCTGACCAAGCGTTCGCGGGGCAGCGAGTACATACTTGACAAGAACTGTGAGGTAAT
>JBAZVN010000033.1:0-4849 GCA_041660815.1 Gallionellaceae bacterium
ACACAATAACAACAAACAGTTATCGTCGCAAACAAATTGGAACTATTTTGTTACTGTCAACATTGGTAATTTCTCGATCATGGAAACGACCAGCGCACAGCAACGAATTGATTTCAGCCAAAGGCTCACTCAAGAGCTGAAGCGAATGGGTATGCCTGTCGGAAGCCCAACCCAGATTGCACGCGAATTCAACCAGCACTTTTCAGGCCAGCCTGTCAGTGCGCAAACGGTCAGGAAATGGCTACATGCTGAAACAGTACCTACGCAACCCAAGTTACTGGCGTTGTCGGCATGGCTGGGAGTGTCGGCGCAATGGTTACGGTATGGCTCTGTGGAAAAGACCGATCAGCCCCTTCCGGTACAAGCAAGTGTCGTGGTGTTGGGAAAGGAATATGCTGAACTTGCGCCGTTCCTGGACAAGTTACTGAAGCTCTCGCCCAGAGACATACGCATCGTGGAAGGTATGGTGCAGTTGATGCACACAGAAAACGCCGGGAATTAATTTTTCGGGCAGATCGACGCAATCGACGACTCGACGCCATAAATGCACCTCAGGTCAGCCAAATTGCGTCAATACGTCAAGTGCGACGAATATTTAGAAAATAATTTTGCTCATCCAGCAAAACAGCACAATTAAGTACGAATCGGGATACCAGAGACAAACACACGCTCTGCTGCATTTTGAACGCCCGCTGATTCAAGAGCTGCCACAAACGCCTCATATTGAGCAAAAGGATATGGGGAAGGCCCTATAATAAGGCGGTCGAATATTTGCGCGAAATCTAGGTCAGCAAGACTGTCCGAAACGGCGGCATCCAGTGGTAATTTATACAATACTTGCGGAACACCACCAATAGTCTCTGTCGATGGTTTCACGAAAGTAGAAGGCCGAAGCTTAGGAGAATAAAGGACACGCCACTCTCGCTCCTCCCTGAAACCTTCATGCTTAAGACAAGTAACCCCAGCCAATAGCATGTTAAAGACAGTCCCAAGCAACATTTCTCGATCTACGGAACTTAAAAATGCCTGATTCTCCAACACATTATCAATAACTGCATTGATTGTTGCGTGAACCGCCCCTGCTGCAGGATATTCCACAGGACTAAAAGATATATTTAATTTTTCACCAGCCCCTGTATACCATGGGACATTTAGGACAATCGCGACTCGGGCTGAGCTACCACCATATGCTCTCCACATTGATAGTCGTCCATGCAAATCTTCATCGTCATCATGTTCTGAAATTGATGCGATATAGGTACTGGTTTGAATATTTCCCCACCATTGATCAAAAAGATTGATTGCCTCACTCGCAACATTTGGTGCGCATATATCAAGTGCGTTAATGAATTTATCCGCATTATTTTTATCGGAGAAAAACCCTCTGAACAAATCATACCCGTGACTAACTTCGCGATAATCCGACATGCACATAGCATTTCGCATCCATAACCGCTTGGTTTTAATAATATTCAGAGCTGCGTCTGCCGGAGTGTAGTGAACAAATCTTGCTCGATCCTTCTTTTGATAAAGCTCATTTCGACGCTTCCGCGCATTGGGGGAGAAGATACTATCAAGTCGAATGGCTAAATCAAATTGCTCTGGAGTCATGGCAGGCCTAAAACATTATCTAAACCGTTTGATCATATCATTGTTGATGCGGAATATTGTGAATGGTCTGCCATGCCGTACACCTATGGGAGGCTGCTTGTGCGTTATATTAGGTGTCTGATTTTCCCAGATTACAGACAGCGCAGAGGGTTTGCAAATTCTCTAACACAGTATCTCCGCCACGGCTCCATGCAAGAATATGATCTACATGAAGTTCGACTCCCTGCGATATTGCGGGACTTGCTCCACAGGCACGGCAAGTAAATCGGTCTCGTTGTAATACAAACCATCTCAGACGAATAGAGGGATCACGCCCTGTTGCTCGACGGGTGGTATTTTCACTTGCATGTGTTTCTATGGACTCAACCCCATTCCCGTTTGCATAATCCACAAATGCTTCGAGCGTTGCCGTCCAAGAACCAAATCGCCGATTATAAGGAGACTGTGAAATTGTTGATGGGGGTGCTGCCAATTCACTACGGCGAGGCTGTCTGCCTAAATGCTGCCACAGCACCAAAATATTTTCGAATAACGTTTCGTCTGAAATATTATGTTCGTTTGATAGGGCAACACCAGCGAGTCGAAGAGCTTCATTCCAAGAGCCAAATCGACGAATAGCTGTTGTGCAGTCATACTGTCCAAGGGCTGTATATTGCCTTTGTGGTAATACGCCAGAATTTAGCTGGGCTACACGCTGCAAATCGATTATTAGCTCTTCATTTGAAACAGGAGAGCCTTTAACACGTGACAGTTTGAATACAGGTTCATTCATAATTTTTGGATTTAAGGAGATTGGAATACTGTGCTAAACCGGTTTAATATCCAAATAGAGGATCGGATGCCACAGCACCAAGAAAACCCGTTTAAAAAAATCCAGGACATCCTCAAAAAGAACAGCAACACCTCCACATACTACACCTGCCACCACATCCTGCACATCCAAAAAATTCCCGCAAACACCTGACTCATTCGACGCATCGACGCCACGCAGCATCCCAGATTTTCAGAAATTCAGATTTTCACATCCGCACCCGACGAATTGGCGCAATCGACGCCGCCCCCCTGCATCCCAAATTTGCCCCATCTCGCACCGCCACCCCGCCCGATGGGGGCAGCCATCCCGGCCCCTCGGCAGCTCCCACTGGGTGCGTTTCTGGGGCACCTCGGCACCATACTGCATCGCCAGAACCCCCTATAGTCCCCCGTTGCGGCAAGTGGCTGGCGTCGATGCGTCGGGTGCGACGGGTTTCCGGGGGAGTTTTTTCTGCGCATGCAATTTTCCCGGCAAGGGAAGGCAGAAAATTCAGGGGTGGGTGGGGAGGCAATTTAAAATCTACGGCAGAAAATTTGGCTTAGGAACTTCATACTTATCAAGGCACGCATAAAATACGACCAACCCCTTTCGTGATTCGGCAGTGCTGGAATATATAGAAACCTCGACAAAACCATTGTCACCGACTAACGCACCAATCACCAAATTTGAAGCCACCGTACCTCGTAGTTCTATTTGCCAGCTATCAGAACGTCGCTTTTGAATTGTCAGATGATTGAATAACCATGTTTGCTCAATATTCGAAAATCCATCTGTAATGCATTCGAGAACCACAAGATTATTCTCTTTAGCGACCCAGCCACTATTCCTTGCTGGCTGCGTATCAGCACATGCCGCACCGCAACTCAACATCGCAAGAGTAAAAAATAAACGCGATGAACATGTTAGTCTCATATCGAATTTTATAATTGACTATCCAAAATTGATTTTTGTCTTGCCTCGTAAGTTTCTTTCAAAATCAGTTTAGATTCATACAACTGCTTTAACTCTGTAAGCTTAGCCTCTTTATTTTGAGGAGTAGCAGAAGCAACTTGAACAGGTGCTGCAGAAGAGCTATCAACAGACTGGGATGCAGATTGTGCACCACAGTTTCTTTGGCTCATCTGATTTGCAAGATGCACTTTACGAGTATCGGCCGCAGCAATTGCTTCATTTGCATTTGCTGCCGTACCTAGAATCGCTGGCCAGAACAACAAAGCCCTGACCACATTTCCACCCGTCACACTTTTCTCCTTGTCTGCCTCAACCCTAAAACGCTCAGCATCAGCATATTCATTTTGAAGTTGTGCACAACTCAGACCACCATCGCCAGGCTTTACCGCCTGAACTACTGTTGGTGAAGCGCACGCGCACAGCAGGACGGAGCTAACAATTGCGAGTTTGATACCGTGATTAAAAATCATGTGAACATCCCAAATAATGTTTAAAAAAAATGGCAATATCGAATTATTTTCGCCATCGAAGTAAACAACAATGGATGTTGATGCATGCACAACAGCACGCTAACTGAAAACTAAAAATATGCTGCACCATATTACTCAGATAAGCCAATCTTGCCATCACCTTATAGGGCTAGTACCAACGCGAAATTCACTCAGCAGAAAACGTTGTGGTGCTAGAAAAGGAATATGCTGAAGTAGTTCAGACCGAAGCTGCCAAACCCGCGTATTTCGACGCGCCCATTCTTGGACAGCGTTTCTGAAATCGCATCAAAGACCACCCTGACAGCAAGCTCTGCATCACTCAGCTTGAGTTGCGGATGCAGTTCAGCCAAACGGGATATCAGGTCAGATCGGCTCATGCTCGGTATTGGCGTCGTGGTCAGAAAATTTCAGATCGCATTTTACATCAAGGCGGCACATGACGGACTCGACGCATCGACGCGGAAATGCACCTCCAATCAGGCAAGCGGCGTCAGGTCGTCGATTGCGACAGGTGTATCTGGGAAAATATTTCCTGAAAGGCCACATCAACCCCTGTGCATCACACAGAGGCCACCACACTGATCTGCACATCACCCAGCGTCACAACCGACCCTGCACGTATCTTGGCCGTCTTGCGCAGCTCCAGTAGCCCATCGACAGAGACGACGCCCTCAGCCACCAGCGCCTTGCCTGCACCGCCGCTGTCGCATAGGCCGACCATCTTGAGCAGTTGGTTGAGTTCGACATATTCGCTGTTCAATTGAAATTCGATGTGTTGCATGGGATATTCCTGACTTGTGATGAATGGTGAGAATTTTGGCTAGCTCCTGAATGCACGAGCAAATGACCTGAGTGGGATTCTATATCGACTTTGCCGAACACAAATTTTGGGCGAGAAAAAAGGGTTGGCACGTTAGCACCAACCCTTTATCTGTCTGGCTCCCCGACCTGGACTCGAACCAGGGACCTGCGGATTAACAGT